>JAGWVJ010000078.1 GCA_018970945.1 Cyanobacteria bacterium REEB417
CTGGTTGGGGAAGAACTGGAAGTTGCGGTCGGTGCCGCGGGTCTGTTGGATCACCATCCCCCCGAGGCCGGCGCCGGCGTTCGCCGGCAACGTGACCGTGAAGTAGTACTGACTGGCCAACATGACGTACCAGTAGTAGTTGGTGAACCTCACCGAGCTGGGCGGGTTGGTGAACCAGGTTTGTTGTTGGCTCTGGGCCTGATTCGGCTGTGCCAACGCCGGGGGCGTGAAACTCGAGCCCGCCAGCGGCAACAGGGCCGCGGCGGCCCCCAGGGCGGCGAGGCGGCGGAGCGGGTCACGCATGGCTGAGCTGGAGCCTGGTGCCCTCAAGCTAAGGACGCAGTCCCGGAATGACCGTGGTGATCAGGTCGTTCCAATCGGTGCAGGCCAACAGCTGCTCCACGGAGGCGTAGGGCTGGTCATTGCCGATGCCGAAGCGCCGTTGCCACTCCTGAGGGCTCAGGCGGCTGCGCCATTGCTCGAGATCCTGGGCGCGCCAGGAGCGCAGGCTGTCGGCATCGAGTTCGGCAAAAAAGTGCCAGCCCATGAGCGCCTCCCCCGCGGCCTCAGCCGTCGGGTCGCAGAGGGCGGCGATGTCGGCGGCGCACCGGCGGGTGGCTTCGCCGAGAGGGGCTTCCTCAGGCACTGGAATGGGATCAGGAGGAGCTGGCCCCAGCCTGCTGGCTACAAACGGTTTTGGCCAGGTCGAGGTTGTGGGTGGCCTGCATCTGTTGCACCACACAGCTGCAGGTTTGCTGCACCAGTCCTGCGGGAGGCGTCTGACCTGCCTTAGAAAAATCCGCCTGCATGGCCGCCGAGCACTTCTGCAGGATGATTTGATCCAGCATGCTCTGGGCCTGCGCAGGGACAGCCATCGCGAAGGTGGCCAACAACGGGGCCAGCAGGTTGGAGGGTCTCACGGCAATGAGAGTTGCGGT
Source organism: Cyanobacteria bacterium REEB417 (assembly GCA_018970945.1). Taxonomy (GTDB): domain Bacteria; phylum Cyanobacteriota; class Cyanobacteriia; order PCC-6307; family Cyanobiaceae; genus RGUW01. The sequence continues at coordinate 939 of JAGWVJ010000078.1, forward strand.
TGTGGCGGCCATCCAGCGCACGCAATCGCAGTTTCTTACCAGAAGCAGGCGGTTTTGCTGGGTGCTGGAGCCAACCTGGTGATTGGTTCGGGCATCCGGCAACGATTGGTCATCGAGGCTGCTTAATGTTTGTTCATATTCCGTTTTGGCCATGCCTGACCTGTCCCTGGCGCGTCAGTTCGAGCACGAAACCCAGGCCCGGGCCATCGATGCCTGCACCGATCTGGAGGAGCTGCGGGCCCTGGCGAAATCCCTGCTCAAGGCCTGGCACATGCAGGCGGAGATGACCCAGCACTACGGCGCCCAGGCCCTCGGGGTGGCTCCGCGCCCCTGAGCACCTGCCAAGCGGGCGGGCCCTGGCCATGCTGGGGCTGTTGCACCGCTCGCCCATGCGTCAGCTTGCGATCGCCGTGGCCGCTGTGCTGGGGGCCGCCTCCCCCGCCGCCGCCGACCTGGCCAGCTGCCAGGTGTTGCAGAACGCCTACGGCGCCATGGTGGACCAGCAGGCCACCGACACCTATTTCGCCCACATCAGCCGGATGCAGCGGCAATGCCCACTGCCTGCCGATGGGGCCAGCTACGGGGCCTGGATCAGCTACGACACCTGCAAGAAGCAGCCCCAGAACATGAACGCGGCCAATGCCGCCTCCCAGCAGGTGGCCAACCGCTACAACCAGCGGCTGAATGCCTTGGCGGCTGAGCTGCGCCAGAACAATTGCCCCTAGGGCCAGCGGTGATGCGGGTTCTGGCTGGGCTGGTGTTGCTGCTGCTGGCGGCCTGCCCCGTGCGGGCCCAGGTGGTGTACGGGGATTGCCAGCCGGTGGCCGGTGGCGGCGTCACCTGTGACGCCATCGACCTGGGCGACACCCAGCTCAACAGCGATGCGGCCTGCGGCGGCCTGCCGGAACAATCCAGTTCCA
>JAGWVJ010000010.1 GCA_018970945.1 Cyanobacteria bacterium REEB417
GGAGCGCTTTACAGGGACATCAACGAAACCGGACAAAATCTGGTGCGACTGCTCAACGATCGCCTACAGCATGCAGTCACCGACAAACAGCTGGAAATCGCAGCCCAGATTCAAACGCAGTTCATCACCAAAGAGAAACTCAGCAACCAACATGTTGCCATCGCCGCCGACTTTGACCCCGCCTATGAGATCGGCGCCGACTGGTTTGATGTGCTGCACCTTGACGGAGTCAGCTACGTGGTGATCGCCGACGTCTGTGACAAGGGCATCCCGTCAGCATTGTTCATGTCGGTGTTTCGCAGCCTGCTGCGCTATTCCCTGGCGAGTGCGGATGAGCAACCGGACCGCGGCATTGCGTCCCGGCTCTGCAGCACGATCTGCCGGGTCAACAACTACATGGCGTGCAATCACGGGGATTCTGCGATTTTCGCCACCATTTTTATCGCCGCCTATGACTATGGATCCCAGCAGTTGGTTTATCTCAACGCCGGCCATGAAAGCCCGTTGATTGTCAGAGCCAATGGAACGCTCGAGCAACTCGAAACAACAGGTCCCATCGTGGGCATCTTCAAGGCGGCCCGCTACACCACGAAGACCACTGCCTTTCAGACCCAGGACCTGCTCTACACCTTCACCGATGGGGTGGTCGACGCACGGTCCAACAGCGGTGAATCCTTTGGAATCGATCGGGTCCACGCTCTGCTCACAAACCTGTCAACTGCCACCAACACCCCTGAGCAGCTGCTGAGCGCCACCCTCAAGGCCCTGCAGGACCATTGCCAGGGGGCTGAACAGTTTGATGACACCACCCTGCTGATCATGAAAGCGCTGTGATGCCTCCAGAGTGAGACGTTCAGGGCCGCGACCAGGAGGGTCAGCGCTGGTGGCCATGGTGATGAACGGTCACAGCCCTGGGCGAGAGCGACAGGTCGTGGCACCTTGGCATCACACCGCTCCAGACACCCGCGGGCGCAGGCCGGTCTGCCATGGACATCGACACCTGGGTCGATCTGGCCACGGCCTACCTGTTCGGCCTCCGGCTGACCACCGGCGTCGTGGGCACGGTGCTGGTGGTGCTGGGCTGCGAAGACCTGCTGATCGACCTGATCAACTACCGGCGTGTCCCCGGTGCCATCTCGATCGTCGCCAGCCCGATCGGCGCCGTGCGCCCAGACGCCTTCCTCAACAACGATCTGGTCACAACATCACAAACCCTCGCCAGAAACTACCGGGAACGCCATCTTGATCCGATCGGGCTGAGCGCGGGTTATCCCGGCCTCGTTGCGCTGAAGCGACAGGCCATCGGCAACCACACCCAGGCCGATGTCAACAACCCCCAGCCGATCGACTTCTGGTCGCCCAACACGTTCAACTACGCCGTGTTGGATGTCAACGCGGGCGGCCAACTGACTGTGTCGCTGCGGGGCCTCGAGGCCAGCAAGGCCAACACGGGCTCCACCTGGCAACCGATCGGCTCCCCGGATGCCGTGGGTGAGATCCTGAGCTTCACGCTCAATCCGCTGGCCTGAGCGGCTCAGGCCTTCCCCACCAGCTGCTGGCGCAGGGTCTTGATGCGGTCGCGCAGGTTGGCGGCCTCCTCGAACTCCAGGTTCTTGGCGGCGGCTTTCATCTTGTCCTCCAGCTGCTGAATCAGCTCGGGCAGGGCGTCTAGCGGCACGTCGTGGTGCACCGCCTGCGCGACCGCCTCCTCCAGCTGCTCGTCATTGAGCCGGCGCGACACCTCCAGAAAGGCCAGGATCGCGTTACCCGCCCGTTTGCCCGCCGGGGTGGGGGTGATGCCATTGGCCACGTTGTAGGCCTGCTGAATCGCGCGGCGCCGCTCGGTCTCATGGATCGCCTTGGCCATGCTGTCGGTGAGGTTGTCGGCGTAGAGCAGCGCCACCCCCTCGATGTGACGGGCGGCCCGACCGATGGTCTGGATCAACGAGCGCTCGGCCCGCAGGAAGCCCTCCTTGTCGGCATCGAGGATCGCCACCAGCGACACCTCGGGCAGATCGAGCCCTTCGCGCAGCAGGTTGACGCCCACCAGCACGTCGTAGGCACCGTTGCGCAGATCCTGGATGATCTCGATCCGCTCGATCGAATGGATCTCGGAGTGCAGGTAGCGCACCCGCACGCCGTTCTCGGCCAGGTAGTCGGTCAGGTCCTCGGCCATGCGCTTGGTGAGGGTCGTCACCAGCACCCGCTCCTGTTTGTCGGCCCGCACCCGGATCTCTCCCAGCAGGTCGTCGACCTGGCCGTCAGTGGGACGCACCTCGACGATCGGATCGAGCACGCCGGTGGGGCGGATCACCTGCTCCACCACCTGCCCGTGGCTCTGCTCCAGCTCCCAGTTGCCGGGGGTGGCGCTGACAAAGATCGTCTGACGCGCCTTCTGCCAGAACTCCTCACCCTTGAGCGGGCGGTTGTCAGCGGCACTGGGCAGGCGGAAACCGTGCTCGATCAGCACCTGCTTGCGCGACTGGTCGCCGTTGTACATGGCCTGCAGCTGGCTGCAGGTGACGTGCGATTCATCGACCACCAGCAGCCAGTCGTCGGGAAAGTAATCGATCAGGCATTCGGGCGGGGTGCCCGCTTCGCGGCCGGCCAGGTGGCGGGCATAGTTCTCAACGCCGTTGCAGTAGCCCACCTGCTCGAGCATCTCGAGGTCGTAGGTGGTGCGCTGCTCCAGCCGCTGGGCCTCCAGCAGGCGCCCCTGGCTGTTGAGCAGGTCAAGCCGCTCACGCAGCTCGGCGCGGATCGCCTTGATCGCCTCAGCCAGGCGCTCCTTGGGGGTGACGAAGTGTTTGGCCGGGTAGATGTTGATCGCATCCAGACTCTGCAGGATCTCGCCGGTGGTGGGATCGACGTAGCGGATCGCCTCGATCTCGTCACCGAACAGCTCGATGCGCACCAGGCGGTCCTCGTAGGCCGGGCCGATCTCGAGCACGTCGCCCCGCACGCGGAAGCGGCCGCGGGCGATCTCGATGTCGTTGCGGGAGTACTGGTTGTTGACCAGCTCCCGCAGCGACCCGCGCAGGTTGAGGGTCTCGCCCACCTTGAACTTGACCGCCGCCTTGAGGTACTCGCTGGGAATGCCGAGGCCGTAGATGCAGCTGATCGAGGCGACCACGATCACATCGCGCCGTTCAAACAGCGAACGGGTCGCCGAGTGGCGCAGCATGTCGATCTCTTCGTTGATCGACGCGGTCTTGGCGATGTAGGTGTCGGAGACGGGCACATACGCCTCCGGCTGGTAGTAGTCGTAATAGCTGATGAAATACTCAACGGCGTTGTTGGGGAAGAACTCCCGCAGCTCGTTGCACAGCTGGGCCGCCAGGGTCTTGTTGTGGGCCAGCACCAGCGCCGGACGCCCGGTCTGGGCGATCACATTGGCGATCGTGAAGGTTTTGCCGGTGCCCGTGGCCCCAAGCAGGGTCTGGTAGCGCTCGCCCCCGTTGACACCCGCCACAAGGCCCTTGATGGCCCCGGGCTGGTCGCCCTTGGGCTCGTACGGGGCCTGCAGCTGGTAGGGATTCACCATCAGCCCATTCTCGGGCAGGCGGCGCAGTGATCAGACCACGGCTTTCACGGTGTTGCCCAGGGCCTCACGCAGGCTGCGCACCACCGCCACCATGGCCAGCTCGTCGCTGAGCCTGTTCACGGCCGAACCGACGCCGACGCCGCTGGCGCCGGCGGCGATGGCCAGCGGCAGGGTCACGGCCGACAGACCCGAAGCGCACAGCACGGGCAGGCCCACGGCGCGGCTGATGCCATGGGCAGCCGCCAGGGTGGGGGCGGCCTTCTCAATCAGGCCCAGGTTGCCGGCACTGAACGGCCTGGCACTGGTGCCGCCCTCGGTCTGGATCAGGTCGGCGCCGGCGACCACCAGCTCGGCGGCCAGCTGCTCCTGCTGGTCGAAGGGCAGCACGTGGGGCACGGTGACACTCAGCACCACCTGGGGCAGCAGGGCGCGGGTGCGGCGGGTGAGCGCGAGCACCGCGTCGGCACCGAAGACGATGCCCTGGGGATAGAAGCTGTCGAAGTTGCCGATCTCGACCATGGCGGCACCGGCAGCCACAGCCGCCACAAACAGCTCGGGCTCCACGGCGCTGACGCACACCGGCAGCCCGGGGGCCACCTCGCGCACCAGGCGCACCAGCGCGGCGTCGCAGGCGATGTCGATCAGGTCGGCACCACCGGCTGCGGCGGCCCGGGCCACCCGGGCCACACTGGAGGCGTCAAAATTGTTCAGACCGGCGATCACCTTGAGGGCGCGGCGCTCGGCCAGGGCGGCCTGCAGGGCGGTGGGCAGGCTGGACAGACGCGACATGGACCAAGCTGAACGTGATGGTGTGATTCTCCCACCCCAGGCCACAGCCTGGAGCCGCGAGCACCTGCGCCTGCACCGGTCTCTGCAGCGCCAGCCGGCGCTGCTGCCCCAGGGTGCAGCCCTGCTGCTGGCCGTCTCGGGCGGCCAGGACTCGATGGCCCTGCTGGGGCTGCTGCTGGGGCTGCAGCGCCTGCATGGCTGGCGGCTGGTGCTGTGGCATGGCGACCACGGCTGGCGCGACGCGTCGGCCCGGCAGGCCGCCGAACTGGTCCGCTGGTGTGCCCAGCGCGGACTGATGGTCATCAGCGATAGGGACTCCGGCGAGTCGGCAGCCAGCGAAGCCGGGGCCCGCGCCTGGCGGTACCAGCGGCTGCTGCAGCGGGCCCGGGAGCAGGGCTGCAGCCATGTGGTCACCGGCCACACCGCCAGCGACCGCGCCGAGACCCTGCTGCTGCACCTGGCGCGGGGCAGCCACCGCCGCGGCCTGGCCAGCCTGCGGACCCAGCGGTCCCTGGGCGATGGCGTGGCGCTGAGCCGGCCGTTGCTGCTGTTCAGCCGCAGCGAAACAGCCCAGATCTGCCGCGATCTGGACCTGCCGATCTGGCTGGATGCCAGCAACAGCGACCGGCGCTTCAGCCGCAACCGCCTGCGCCACGAGGTGCTGCCCGTGCTCGAGCAGCTCCACCCCGGCGCAGCGCGGCGCCTCAGCGGCACGGCCGAACGGCTGAGCCGCGAGCACGAGGTTCAGCTCGAATGGCAGCGCATCGCCCTGCAGTGGCTGGCCAGCGGCGAGGGCGACGGGCTCGATCGCCAGCGCCTGAACACGCTGCAGCCCGTGAACCGGGCGGCGGTGCTGCACCTCTGGCTCAGCACCACGACCGGGCGCCCGTGCCAGGCGCGCCAGCTCGAAGACCTGCTGGCCCATCTGGGGCCGGGCCATGGGCCCGGTCAGTGGGACCTGGGGGGCGGTTGGCAGCTGCACTGGGACCGCTCCAGACTTGTGCTGATGCCGCCCGCAGAACCCGCCCCATGAGCGACGCCCTGCAGGATCGCTACGCAGCCGTCGAACGGCTCTATGGCCAGGGGCAGTGGGAACAGGTGCTGCAGACCAGCGCAGCCCTGCTGGGCGATCTGCCCAAGCAGCCTGGTGAATCGTTGCGCACCCGCCTGCTGCTGCTGCAGGCCCACGCCCACCTGCATGGGCTGGGCCAGATCGACAGCGCAGCGGCGCTGTACCACCAGGTGCTCGAAGAGCAGCCCGAACCGCTGCTGCAGGCGATCGCCCAGCGGGAACTGGCCCGTTGCCACGGGGCCCCGAAGGCAGCGCCGCCGGGCCCGGCGTTTCCGTTTGTGGCTGAGGCCATTGGCACACCGGCACCCGACCAGGCCGCCAGCGCCATGCCCTGGCTTGAGGCCCTGGCACCCCAGACGCCGGTCGACGTGGTCGAGGAGCCCGAGCAGATCGCCGTGCTGCAGGCCGGGTCCCACCAGGACGAACCGCTCGATCTGGAGCCTGTTCCGCAACCCCAGCCGGAGCCTGAACCCACCGCGCCGATCCCAGCTGCGCCCCGCTGGAGCCCCGCCGATGAGGCGGAGCTGGCCAAAGGCATGCTGCTGGTCGTGCTGGGCTCAGCCGGCGGCTGAGCGGCGGCGGCGGGTGCGGCCGGCCAGCTCGGGTTCAGGTTCCGGGGTGCGGGCGGTCGTCGGAGCCGCCTGCTGGACCTGGGCCTGCGCGGGTGCCTGCTGGGCCTTCACCGGGGCAGCCTGGGGCTGGCGGGGGGCATCGCGGCGGCCGTTGCGGGGTGCGGGCCGGTTGTCGGGCTCTGCGTCGGCACGCCCCTTGTAGGCGGGGGTGCCGGCGGGGGCCGGCTGCACGAGGCAGATGATCAGCGGCTCGACCTGCAGCTCGCGGCGCAGGCGGCGCTGCAGACCCAGCTCCACCTCGCGCTGCACGCCCACCCAGTCGACATCGGGGGTCTTGCCGCCGGTGTTGCGGCTCAGCTGGCTCCAGCGGTTCTCGAGCACCCAGGTGATCTCACGCTCGGCCCAGAGCGACAGCTTGCGGGCATCGGCGGTGGTGACCACACCACGCAGATTGGCCCGGGGCGGGGCGGCCATGACCCCGTCGGTGCTGATCACCGCCAGCAGGGTGATGACGCCGTCCTCGGCGAGCTGCTGACGCTCCTTGAGCACGCGCGCATCGACGATGCCATTGCGGGAAGCGTCGAGCAGCTCGATGCCGGCCTTGACCGGATCCCCCTTCCTGATCGAATCGGCGGTGAGCTCGACCACATCACCGTTGTCGATGATCAGGATGTTGTCGGCGGGCACGCCCATCGACTGGGCCGTCTTGCTGTGGCACACGAGCATGCGGTGCTCACCGTGCACCGGCACGAAGTACTTGGGCTTGGTGAGGGCCAGCATCAGCTTCTGGTCCTCCTGGAAACCATGGCCTGAGACGTGGATGCCCTCGCCTTTGCCGTAGATCACCTTGGCGCCCAGCATCATCAGCCGGTCGATGGTGTTGACGACCGAAATGGTGTTGCCCGGAATCGGGCTGGCCGAAAAGATGATCGTGTCCGACGACTTGACCTGGACCTGGGGGTGCTCGCCGCGGGAGATGCGGCTCAGGGCCGCCAGCGGCTCACCCTGGCTGCCGGTCATCAGCAGCAGGGTCTCGCGGTCGGGCAGATCGCGGATCTGCTTGATCGGCACGAACAGGTCATCGGGGGCGCGCATGTAACCGAGTTCACGCGCCTTGGCGATCACGTTGAGCATCGAGCGACCCAGGAGGCTGACCTTGCGGCCGTTCTTGAGCGCCAGCTCCAGGATCATCGCGACGCGATGGATCGAACTGGCGAAGGTGGTGATGATCACGCGCCCCTCGGCCTGGGCGATGTGGCGATCCAGGCAGGGAAACACCGAACGCTCGGGCGGGCAGAAGCCCGGCACCTCGGCGTTGGTCGAGTCGCTGAACAGGCACAGCACTCCCTGCTCACCGTGGTGGGCCAGACGGGCCAGGTCAAAGTGCTCACCATCGACGGGTGTGTGGTCGAACTTGAAATCACCGGTGAAGATGATCGTTCCCACCGGCGTGGTGATGGCCAGCGAATAGCTGTCGGCCATCGAGTGGGTGTTGCGGATGAACTCCACCGAAAAGTGCTGCCCGACCTTGACCACATCGCGGGGGGCGACCGTCTGCAGCACGGTGCGATCCATCACGCCGGCCTCTTCCATCTTGCCGGTGAGCATCGCCAGGGCCAGACGGGGCCCGTAGATGACCGGGATGTTGAAGTTCTTGAGGTGGTGGGAAATACCACCGATGTGGTCTTCGTGACCGTGGGTCACGATCATGCCGCGGATGCGCTTCTGGTTTTCCTTCAGATAGCTGGTGTCAGGCATGACGACATTGACGCCATGCATGCCATCACTGGGGAAGGCCAGACCGGCATCCACCAGCATGATGTCGTCGCCATATTCGAACACGCAGGTGTTCTTGCCGATCTCGTGCAGGCCACCCAGGGGAATCACACGCAGCGCCGCCTTCCTGGCCGCTGATTGTCCATTCACACCATTGGATCCGTTATTGCCGTTGTCGCCTCTGTGGCCGTTGCCGTTGAAACTGGTCATGAAGATTGCAGAACGTCGTTGAGTTGAGCTGGTTGAAATGGCCTTGAACTTGAATTGACTTGAATTGAATTGACTTGAATTGACTCGAACAGCCTTGGCGTCAGGTGGGACGCAGGGCGGCCAGGGTTTCGGACAGTCGTTGTCTCACAGCGTCAGAGGCAGAAAGAAGGGGAAGTCGGGGGGCGCCCACGGGCCAGCCGCAGAGGTCAAGGGCAGCCTTCACAGGGATCGGATTGGTGCTGGCGAACAGGGCCCTGCACAGGGGCAGCAGCTGCTCGTGCAGTGCCAGCGCCCGGGCCGGGTCGCCGTCAAGGAACGCCCGGATCATGGCGCTGATCTGGGGACCGGCCACGTGGCTGGCCACGCTCACCACGCCCACGGCGCCGACCGCGAGCATGGGCAGGGTGAGGGCGTCATCACCGCTGTAGACGGCGAGGCGATCACCGCACAGGGCGCGCAGGGCGCTGACCTCCTCGGTGGTGCCGCTGGCGGCCTTGTAGGCGACCACATTGGGGCAGTCGAGCAACCGGGCGGTGGTCTCCGGCGCGAGGCTGCAGCCGGTTCGACCTGGAATGTTGTACAGCATCAACGGCAGGGCGGGCGCGGCGGCAGCCACCGCCCTGAAGTGGGCCTCAAGCCCCTCCTGGGGAGGCTTGTTGTAGTAGGGCACGACCACCAGAGCCCCATCCACGCCCAGGGAGGCGGCTTCGCGGGTGGCCTCCACCGCCTCGGCGGTGCAGTTGCTGCCGCTGCCGGCGATGATCCGGGCCCGGCCCGCCACCGCCTCCTGCACAGCGGCGATCAGACGGTGCTGCTCGGCCCAGCTCAGGGTGGGCGATTCGCCGGTGGTGCCGCAGATCACCAGGCCATCGGAGCCATGGCTGACAAGGTGATCCGCCAGCCGGCCAGCCAGGACGTGATCGACGGCACCGTTTGGGGCGAACGGCGTGACCATGGCGGTCACCACCCGGCCAAAGGGGGCGTTCAACCAGGGCTGCAGGGCGGCGCTGCTCAAACGGCACCTCCCGCGGGGCCGCCGAGCAGCAACTCGGCGATCTGAATCGCATTCAGCGCCGCACCCTTGCGGATCTGGTCGCCGCAGAGCCACAGCTCCAGGGCATTGGGGTCGCTGAGGTCCTGGCGGATACGGCCCACCGCCACCGGATCGCGGCCGGTGACATCGGTCGGCATCGGAAACCGGTTGGCCTCGAAGTCTTCCAGCAGTTCGACCCCCGGAGCGGCCGCCAGCAGGGCGCGGGCTTCGTCGACCGGGAACGGCTGCGCGAATTCGATATTGACCGCCTCGGAGTGGGCCCGCAGCACCGGCACCCGCACGCAGGTGGCACTGAGCCTGAGCTCAGGCAGGGCCATGATCTTGCGGGTTTCGTTGAGCATCTTGAGCTCCTCCTCGCAATAGCCGTTGGGCTGCAGGGGCGAGTTGTGCAGGAACAGGTTGAAGGCCAGGGAGTGGGGCAGCACCGTGCTGACCGGCTCTCCACCCGCGAGAACGGTACGGCTGAGGTTGCGCAGTTCTTCCATGGCGCGGGCACCAGCGCCACTGGCGCTCTGGTAGGTGCTGACCACCACCCGCCGGATCGGGCGCCGCGCCTGCAGGGGCGCCAGGGCGAGGGTCAGCAGGATCGTGGTGCAGTTGGGGTTGGCGATGATGCCCTGATGGCCGAAGGCCGCTTCGGGGTTGACCTCAGGCACCACCAGTGGCACTGACGGATCCAGGCGAAAGGCACTGGAGTTGTCGATCACCACGGCCCCTGCGGCGGCGGCCACGGGGGCCCACTGCTTCGACACCGAGCCCCCGGCCGAGGCCAGCACCAGATCGACCCCTTCGAAAGCAGCGGCTTCAACGGGCTGAATGGTCAGCTCCTGACCCTGCCAGTGCAGGGTCTGGCCCGCCGAACGGGGCGACGCCAGGGGAATCAGCGTGCCAACCGGAAAGTCGCGTTCGGCCAGCAGGTCCAGCAGCTCCTGACCCACGGCGCCCGTGGCGCCCAGGATCGCCACCCGCAGGGGACCGTCAGGCAGAAGCCTGGATCGGGCCTGGGTGGAGGGCTGGGCGTCGGTCAACGGTTGTGGAGGCTGGGGTTGCGGAACAGGGACTTCAAGGACTTGCCCAGGGGGCGGATTGCCGGGGTCAGATGCGTCGTCCCGGGCAGGGAACCGGGGATCCTGACGCGTTGGGGACGTCGATCACCGGGCGCCGACGCTGTTACGGAACGGACTGGCGGCTCGCATGCCCTGGGAGCCCGACGTGGGTATGGACTCGACTCCGGATGAATCGGGGTGGAGAAGAAGGGGATGTTGATGAATCGGGAGGGAATGCTGAATTGGGATGGAAGGTATCGCCTGCGTCTTGCGCCGGTCAAACAATAGGCGGCTGGGGCCCCAGGGCGACCAGTTTCTAGGATCGGGGGCTGCCTTAGCGATTTCGAGCCCCATGAGTCCTGCCGCCGCTGCCTCCGGATCCGCCGCCACCGCCAGCACCAGCCTGACGGTGATGCGCAGCCCACGCCCCGGCAGCCGGGTGGCCCTGGAGCTGGCGATCGGCCCCGAGCGCAGCCAGGCCGCCTACGAGCGGGCTGTGGAGAGCCTGAGCCGCAGCGTCCGGCTGCCCGGTTTCCGCAAGGGCAAGGTGCCCCGGGCCGTCCTGCTGCAGCAGATCGGCCCGCTGCGGATCCGCGCCACCGCCCTGGAAGATCTGGTCGACAGCGCCTACCGCGACGCCCTCGAGCAGGAGACCGTGGCCGCCATCGGCAGGCCCGAGCTGAGCGAGGGCTTCGAAGCGGTGCTGGAGCGCTTCGAACCGGGACAGAAGCTGACCATCACCCTGGAGCTGGACGTGGAACCCACCCCCAGCCTCAAGGCCACCAAAGGGCTCAAGGCCGAGGTCGAGCGCGTCAGCTACGACCCGGCCCGCGTCGATGAACTGCTCGAGCAGTCGCGACGCCAGCTCGCCACCCTGGTGCCGGTCGACAAGCGGGCCGCCCAGAGCGGTGATGTGGCCGTGCTGGCCTTCAGCGGCGTCTATGCCGACACCGACGAGGCCATCAGCGGCGGCAGCAGCGAGGCCATGGAGGTCGAGCTCGAGGAGGGCCGCATGATTCCCGGCTTCATCGAAGGGGTGATCGGCATGAAGGCCGGCGACACCGCCTCGGTCGACTGCCAGTTCCCCGAGAGCTACCCCCAGGAGGACGCCGCCGGCCGCAAGGCCCGTTTTGAGATCACCCTCAAGGAGCTCAAGAGCCGCGAACTGCCCGCGCTCGATGACGCCTTCGCCCAGCAGGCCAGCGACAAGCAGACCCTGGCCGAACTGCGCAGCGAACTCGAGACCCGCCTCAGGGACGACGCCGATCGCCGGGGCAAGGCCAACCGCCACAACGCGCTGATCGAAGCCCTGGTGGAGCAGCTCGAGGTGGAGCTGCCCGAAACCCTGGTGCAACAGGAGATCCGCAACCTGATCGAGCAGACCGCCGGCCAGATCGCCGAGCAGGGGATGGACGTCAAGAAGTTGTTCACCCCCGATCTGGTGCGCAGCCTGATGGACACCTCCCGGCCCGAAGCTGAGCAGCGGCTGAAGCGAACCCTGGCCCTGCAGGCCCTGGCGGCGGCCGAAGGCATCAGCGTCGAGGAGGACGCGCTCAACGCCAAGGTCAGGGAGGTCAGCCGCGGCCTCAGCCAGCAGGGCAACATCGATCCCCAGCGCCTGCGCCAGGCCGTTGCCGACGATCTGCTGCAGGAGCAGCTGCTCGAATGGCTCGAGGCCAACAGCACGATCAGCGAAAAAATCGCCAGCGAGAACGCCCCCAGCACGGCTGACGGCGATGCCAAGGCCGGTGATGCCAAGGCCGGTGATGACGCCAAGGCGAGCGCCAGAACCAAGGACGGCAAATCCAAAGAGAGCAAGCCCAAGGCCGCCAAGGCCAAGGCCAAGGGCAGCGACAACGCCTGATCGGACCGCGGCGCCGCTGCCGGCGCCCATAAATTGAAGACCCCATCCCCTGCTGAGCCGCGCGCGTGATCGACGCCCTTACCCCTCACCCGGTCCACAGCCGTTGGACGGATGGTTGCTGGTCGGCCGGACCGATCGCCTCCCCCGGCGTGCTGCCCACCGTGGTGGAGCAGTCAGGCCGCGGTGACCGGGCGTTCGACATCTACTCCCGGCTGCTGCGGGAGCGGATCATCTTTCTGGGCAGCGGCATCGACGATGGCGTCGCCGATGCGCTGGTGGCCCAGCTGCTGTTCCTCGAGGCCGAAGATCCCGAGAAGGACATTCAGATCTACATCAACTCCCCGGGTGGCTCGGTCACAGCCGGCCTGGCCATCTACGACACGATGCAGCAGGTCGCCCCGGATGTGGTGACCATCTGTTACGGCCTGGCCGCCAGCATGGGGGCCTTTCTGCTGTCGGGCGGCACCAAGGGCAAGCGGCTGGCCCTGCCCAACGCCCGCATCATGATTCACCAGCCCCTCGGCGGTGCCCAGGGCCAGGCGGTCGACATCGAGATCCAGGCCAGGGAGATCCTGTTCCTCAAGGACACCCTCAACGGCCTGATGGCCGAGCACACCGGTCAGCCGCTCGACAAAATCACCGAAGACACCGATCGCGACTACTTCCTTTCGCCGGCAGAAGCGGTTGAATACGGATTGATCGATCGGGTCGTCACCGAAACCGCTCCGGTTTGATCCTTAAGGACGGCTGACGAAACCTCCCGGAGGGTCGATCCTTGTCCTAAGGGCTTCCAGCCCTGCCCTGCCGCAGCCAAGGTTCGATGCCGAAGTTCGACGCACACCTGAAATGCTCCTTCTGCGGCAAGTCGCAGGAGCAGGTGCGCAAGTTGATCGCCGGTCCAGGTGTCTACATCTGCGACGAGTGCATCGACCTCTGCAACGAGATCCTCGACGAGGAACTCGTGGCCAGCCCTGCCGCGACCGGAGGCCGGGGCGCTCAGGAGAGCAGCCGCAGCAAGACCCCCACCAAGAAGGTCCCGAAGCCGGCGCCGACCCTCGCCCAGATCCCGAAACCCCGGGAGATCAAGGAGTTCCTCGATCGCCAGGTGGTGGGTCAGGAGGAGGCCAAGAAGACCCTGTCGGTGGCGGTCTACAACCACTACAAGCGGCTCGCCTGGCAGGGCGATGGCAAGGGCGAGACCGACCAGACGGCCACCCGCCTGCACAAGAGCAACATCCTGCTGATCGGCCCCACCGGCTGCGGCAAGACCCTGCTGGCCCAGACCCTGGCCGAGCTGCTCGACGTGCCGTTTGCGGTGGCTGACGCCACCACCCTGACAGAGGCGGGCTACGTGGGGGAGGACGTCGAGAACATCCTGTTGCGTCTTCTGCAGAAGGCCGATCTCGATGTGGAGCAGGCCCAGCGGGGCATCATCTACATCGACGAGATCGACAAGATCGCCCGCAAGAGCGAGAACCCCTCGATCACCCGCGATGTCTCGGGCGAGGGGGTGCAGCAGGCCCTGCTCAAGATGCTGGAGGGCACCGTCGCCAATGTGCCGCCCCAGGGGGGTCGCAAGCACCCTTACCAGGACTGCATTCAGATCGACACCAGCCAGATCCTGTTCATCTGCGGTGGCGCCTTCGTGGGCCTCGAGGAGGTGGTGCAGAAACGCATGGGCCGCAACGCCATCGGCTTCATCGGCGCCGACGGCAGCGTGCGGGCCCGCAGCGGCAAGGAGCGCCAGGCCGCCGAGGTGCTGCGCCATCTCGAACCCGATGACCTGGTCAAGTACGGCCTGATCCCTGAGTTCATCGGCCGCCTGCCCGTGAGCGCCGTGCTCGAGCCCCTCGATGCCCACGCCCTGGAGGCGATCCTCACCGAACCGCGGGACGCCCTGGTCAAGCAGTTCCAGACCCTGCTCAGCATGGACAACGTGCGCCTCGACTTCGAGCCCGAGGCGATCGAGGCGATTGCCTGCGAGGCCCATCGCCGCAAGACCGGCGCCCGGGCGCTGCGGGGCATCGTCGAGGAGCTGATGCTCGAACTGATGTACGACCTGCCCTCGCGCCAGGACGTGCAGTCCTTCACGATCACCCGGGAACTGGTGGACGCCCGCAGCAGGGCCCAGGTGCTGACCCATCCCAGTGCCAAGGACAACGACACCGCCGCCGACCGACAGGCGACGGCCTGAGCGCGCCGAAGCCCGGTAGCCTTGCGGCATGATCCAGCCCAGGGACGATGGCGCCACTGCTCTGCAGCAGCCCTACCAACCCCTGCACCACAAATACCGCCCCCAGCGCTTTGACCAGCTGGTGGGCCAGCAGGCGATCGCCGCGACCCTGAGCAACGCCCTGCGCTCGGGCCGGATCGCCCCCGCCTACCTGTTCAGTGGACCGCGGGGGACTGGGAAGACCTCCAGTGCCCGGATCCTGGCCCGCTCGCTGAACTGCCTGACCACGGGTGGACCCACCCCCGAGCCCTGCGGGCGCTGCGAGCTGTGCACCACCATCGCCAGCGGCACGGCCCTCGATGTGATCGAGATCGACGCCGCCTCCAACACCGGAGTCGACAACATCCGTGAGCTGATCGAACGCTCGCGCTTTGCCCCCGTTCAGGCCCGCTGGAAGGTCTACGTGGTCGACGAGTGCCACATGCTCTCGACCGCCGCCTTCAACGCCCTGCTCAAGACCCTCGAGGAGCCGCCGCCGCGGGTGGTGTTCGTGCTGGCCACCACCGACCCGCAGCGGGTGCTGCCCACGATTCTGAGCCGCTGCCAGCGCTTCGACTTTCGCCGCATTCCGCTCGAGGCACTGCAGCAGCACCTGGGTTGGATCGCCGAACAGGAGGCGATCGGTATCACCCCCGATGCCCTGCATGTGGTGGCCCAGCGGGCCCAGGGCGGGCTGCGGGATGCCGAAAGCCTGCTCGATCAGCTCTCGCTGCTGCCCGCCCCGGTGGAGGCCGAAGCGGTCTGGGACCTGCTGGGGGCGGTGCCCGAACAGGAACTGCTGCTGCTGGCCGCGGCCCTCGCCGAGGCCGATCCCCTCGCCCTGACCGAAAGCTGCCGCCAGCTGCTCGATCGCGGCCGCGAACCGGGAGCGCTGCTGCAGGGGCTGGCGTCGTTGCTGCGCGACCTGGTGCTGGCGGGGGTGGCCCCCGAGCGGCTCGAGCTGACCGGCTTTTCGCCCCAGATCCGCCCCCAGCTGCCCGAGCTGGCCCGGCGCGTCGGCAAGGCACGGCTGCTGCACTGGCAGGCCCAGCTCAAGGGGAGCGAGCAGCAACTGCGCCACAGCACCAATCCGCGCCTGTGGTTGGAGGTGCTGCTGCTGGGGCTGCTGGCCGAAGCGCAGCCCCAGGCCGCCGCCGCCCCGCCGGCCCCGCGCGCCGCAGCCAGTGCACCAGCAGCAGCCCCGGCGGCTGCCGCACCCCGGCCCCAGCAGGCGCCGCCGCCGCCACCCCAGCCCGACGCACCACCCCAGGCCGAAGCCGAAGCCGGCGCCAACCTGCCGGAACTGTGGCAGCAGATTCTGGCGGGGCTGGCGTTGCCCTCGACCCGCATGCTGCTCTCCCAGCAGGCCCAGCTGGTACGTCTCGATCAGAAACGGGCCGTGGTGCGCGTCGCGGGCAACTGGATGGCCATGGTGCAGAGCCGCCAGGCCCTGCTCGAGCAGGCCATCCAGCAGGCCCTGGGCAGCCCGCGCCAGCTGGTGCTCGAAGGCGGTGGCCAGGCCACCATGCCCGAGGCGGCACCCGTCCCCCAGGCGGCTCCAGCAGTGGCACCACCGGCCCAGGAGAGCGCACCTGCGCCCGGCGGCGCCATCGATGCCAAGGCCCAGCGGCTGGCGGAGTTCTTCAACGGCGAAGTCGTCAGCTTCGACGGCGAACTCGACGACAACCCTGGTCCCGACAGCCGGGCGGCCTGACGGCCGGCTAGACCGCGGCCGTCGCGGGCTGCTCGTCGTCGCCGGGCTCCCCCAGATGCAGGGTCTTGGCCCACACCAGGCGCTTGGGCAGCACGGCCATGCGCAGGGTCACCCAGGGGATCACCACGAACCAGTGCACCAGGTAAGCGATGCCCAGGCCCATGGCCCACAGGTTCATGGCGGGCAGCTCGGGCCCCTCGCTGGGGCGGCGGCAGCCGCTCACGATCGCCAGACCCGAGAGCCCCAGAGCAACGATCGAGAGCGGCCAGATGCACGGCAGGCTGCGGGTCACCAGGGCCCCGGCCAGATCGGCGACGGCCAGCATCGGCATGGCGTACTGGAGCAGGAAAAAACTGAACAGGTCCAACCGCTGGCGACCTGTGAGCCGGTTGGAGAGCAGCTGGGGGCCGTAATCGAAGAACCGCTGCAAGCCGCCCTCGGCCCAGCGCTGCCGCTGGCGCAGCAGGGCCCTGACGCTGAGCACCGCCTCCTCGCGGACCGGCGGATCCCAGGCGACGCCGATGGGGCGCCCCCCCACCAGCAGACGGAAACTCAGATCGAGATCGTCGGTCACGGTGGCTTCGTTGAAGCCACCGCAGGCGAGCAGGGCTGCGCGATTGAGCAGCTGGCCGTTGCCCCGCAGCTCGGCCACGCCGCCGACGGCCAGCCGCCCCTGCTGGATCACCGCATCGAGGGCCATCTCCATGGCCTGGGCACGGGTGAGCAGGTTGACGCCGGCATTGGCGACGGCCTTGCGCAGCTGCACCGCCGCCCAGCCACCTGCTTCGGCATAGGGAATCAGGCGTTCAAGGGTGTCGACCTGGAGCTGGGCATCGGCATCGAGCACCAGCATCCAGCGCCCCTGCAGCTGCTGCAGCACCAGATTGAGGGCTCCCGACTTGCCCCCGCCGGCGTCGGGCGGACGGCGCACCACCTGGAGCTGGGGAAAGCGCTGCTGCAGGCCTTCGAGCAGTTCGGGCGTGCGGTCGCTGCTGCCGTCATCGACCACCCAGAAACGCAACGACTCCTGTGGGTAGCGCAAGCCGGCCAGGTGCTCGACCAGGCGGCTGATCACGGCCTGTTCGTCGCGGGCGGCGACCACCACATCGACGGCGGGCCAGGCGTCAGTCGGTGGGGCGCTACCGGCGGGCAATGGGGCGCTACCGGCGGGGGGGGTGCTGAACGAGACCGGCCGCAGGCTCTCGAGCAGCACGGTGCGCAGGCTGTAGCCCCCCAGCAGCACCGCCGCGGCGATCGCCGGCCAGGTGTTGCGGGCCGGCGGGAGCCAGTGGGGTGCCATGCCCAGGGCGGCACAAACCAGCACAAAAACAACGGCCTTGGCGCGACGGCGATCGGTGGCGGTGCCGCCCGCGTCCATGACCTCTCCCCAGATGGGGGCAACTTTACGGGTCGTTGCCCGGCGGGGCCGGTGTCAGCCGTTGCAGGTTGAGCAGTCGGGTGCCTGGGTAGTAGCGGGCCAGGATCTGCTGGAACGACCAGCCGGCCCGTCCCAGGTCGATGGCCCCGGCCTGGGAGAGCCCCGCCCCATGGCCGAACCCGCCCCCCTGCAGGCGCCAGCTGCCGTCGGCCTGGGCCTCGAGCTCAAACAGAGTGCTGGGCAGGGTGCGCAGGGTGCGGCGGATGGCATCGAGGCGCAGCACCGTGCGACCGGCACTGCCCTCGATCGCCAGGGCCAGCACCCGGCCGCTGCTACCCCGCTCCAGCACCGCCAGGCGCCGCACCGGGCCCACCGCGATACCGCGGCGGCGCAGGGCGGCAGCGATCTGCTGGGGCTCGAGCCGGCGGCTCCAGCGAAACAGCGGATGGTCGACGCCCAGAAACGGCTGGGATTGCGCCAGCAAGCGGGCCAGGCTGCCGGGGGTATGCGCAGGGGTCCCGGCCAGATCCTGACCGCGGCGATCCAGGCCGGTCTGCAGGTAGGGCAGGGGGTCGGCATCCCAGGCCTCCTGCAGCGGGGCACTCACACCGCCATTGCTGGCGTGGTAGACCGCGTGGATCGGTTGGTCCTGCCAGCTGAGCACCAGCTGCCGGGTGCGCTGAATGGCCTGCCGCACCGGCTCGCTCGCCTGGCGCGGATCGCTGTACACCTGGCACTGGGTGCTGGCGCACAGGTGGTAGCCATCGGCCCTGTAGCGATGCAGATTGCGCAGGGCCCAGGTGCGGGCCAGTACGGCCTGGGCCGCCAGGGCGGCGGCCGGAGCGCCGGCACCGATCTCATGGGGAACCACACCCTCGAGGTAGCGCTCGAGGGGCACCTGCTCCACCAGGCTCCAGCTGCCCTGGGCGTCGCCCTGCAGCCGGAAGGGGCCGCCATAGACCCCACCCCGCCACAGCAGCCCGGCGGGGGCCGTGATCTGCACGGGCCCCTGCAGGCTGATCGGTCCGCGGCCCGGGGCCTGCACGGCCGGCACCACGGCCTGCTGCAGCCGCAGCTGCACCGACCGCAGGGACCATCCCGGCGGCCGCGGTGCGTCGAGGGGAGCCCAGAGCTCCCAATCGTCGGCATGGACCAGGCTGACCTGGGCACCCAACCGCCGCCACTGCCGGGCCCGGCGCTCGGCCGACTCAAAGCTGGCAAAGGGCCCGGCCACCAACCGCTGCAGCAGCAACGGCCGGGCCAGGGGTACGCGCTGCCATTGCAGGTTGAACCGGGGCCCGACCCAGCGACGCCCGGATCGGTCCTGCAGGGTGAGGCTGCCGCCGGCACTGCGCAGCTCCAGCGGCGCCGCCTGCGCAGGGCTGCCCAAGCGATCGGCCAGGGCCACCCACAACCGGGGCGCCTGGGGGTCCAGGGCGGGAGGGGGCTCCACCGACCATTGCAGCGCCGGCGCCGAGCGGGCCTGGCAGGCACTGCTGAACAGCATGGCGCCGCAGAGCACCAGGACCGCGGGGTTGGAGGATCGGACAGTCACGTCGTAAGGTGTTTGTTTGTGCCTGCGTCGTCAGAAATGCCGAAGCTCAAGACCCGCAAAGCGGCCGCCAAGCGGTTCAAAGTCACCGGCAGTGGCAAGTTTCTGCGCCGCCGGGCCTTCCGTAACCACCTGCTCGATCACAAGAGCCCCAAGCGCAAGAGGTACCTTGGCACCATGGCCGTGGTGGATGAGCGCGACGCCGACAACGTTGCCCTGATGCTGCCCTACGGCAGCTGAGCCTCTCTGGCTGAAATCTGTCTGTTCCGTTCGTTCTTCGTCTTCCTGAGTCATGGCCCGCGTCAAGAGGGGCAACGTCGCCCGCAAACGCCGTAACAAGATCCTGCGTCTGGCCCGTGGTTTCCGGGGTGGCAACGGCTCCCTCTTCCGCACCGCCAACCAGCGGGTGATGAAGGCCCTGTGCAACGCCTACCGGGACCGCCGCCGCCGCAAGCGCGACTTCCGTCGCCTCTGGATTGCCCGCATCAACGCTGCAGCCCGGCTCAACGGCCTGAGCTACAGCCGTCTGATGGGCGGGCTCAAGAAAGCTGACGTGCGTCTGAATCGCAAGATGCTTGCCCAGCTGGCCGTGGTCGATCCCGCCAGCTTCACCAACGTGGTCGGAGCCGCCAAGTAGGCCCCTGCCCCCATGGACGCCCTGCTGCCCCAGACCTACCTGATCGGTCTGGTCGTGATTCTGGCGGTCGCTGCTGTGGCAGTGGGCCGTCAGGTCTGGCGTGTGCGCCGTGACGAGCTCAGCCTGGCGCGGCTCGAGCAGCAGGGCGGCGCTCAGACCAGCTCCCCCGCCGACCTCTACGAACTCGGATCAGCCCAGCTGCGCAAACGCCTGTATGGCCAGGCCAGCGACACCCTCAGACAGGCCCTGAAACGCGCCCAGGCTGAAGGCGAGCCCCCCGAAGCCGTGGCCCTGATCGAAAATGCTCTGGGGTTCACCCTGGCGGCCCAGACCAACTACAAAGCCGCCATCCCGCACTACCGCAAGGCGCTGCAGGCCAAAGCCGACTATCCAGTGGCGCTCAACAACCTGGCCTTCGCCCTGGAGAAACAGCTCAAGGTCGACGAGGCCCGCGAGGCCTACGAGCAGGTCCTGAACCTGGATCCCGACAACCGCACCGCCCGCAGGCGGCTCAACCTGCTGGGCGGTCGCAGCAAGGCTGCCTGAGCTGCTTTGCCGTCAGCGGCGGGCCGTTGCGGTGAGTCGCAGCTTGCCACCGGGATTGGTGAGGCGGGGTGATTCCCAGTCGCTGAGCTGGAAGGTCTGCAGTCCCTGGAACATGCCACCGGGCTCAAGACCCACCGTGGTGGTGTCGCCCAGGAGCAGCAGGTCCAGCTGATCCGATTTGGCGTTGATGTTGCCCTGGAAGGGTGTCGTGAGGCTACCGATGGTCATGGTGCCCCGGATCACCAGCATCTGGCCGATGGGGTTGAGCGCGGCAAGGTCGAGGCGCACGTTCTGGGGAGTGCCGCCTGCGTTGGACAGGTACGTGCCGCTCCAGCGTCGCGGCAATTCCTTGGCCAGGGCCTTGGCCCGGGCGACGGGGTCAAACTGCTCGACGGTGTCGGTCTGCACCGCCTGCAGCTGGGAGCGCACCGCCGCGCCGGTGGGGTCAAACGGGACCATCGCTCCGGGCTTGATCGCCTGGGCCTGGGCCGGCAGGGCTGCGGCCAGCAGGGACAGGGACGCCAGCAGGGGCATGGGGGCCAGCAGACCACGCAACGATGAACCGGCCGGATGGAAGCGGAACATGACCGAAGCACGCATGGCTGCGCACCGCTGAACAGCCATGAGACTAATGACATCCGGCCCGACGCGATACGGTCGCCGGCATCACGGTCCCCCCAACCCCTTCCAGGCAGCCTTGACCACCAACCCGACCGCGCCGGATCCCCTGGTGATCGCCGGGCGCTCGTTCAACAGCCGCTTGATGACCGGCACCGGCAAATACCCCAGCCTGGCGGCGATGCAGGCCAGCATCAGCGCCAGTGGCTGCGACATCGTCACGGTGGCGGTGCGGCGGGTGCAGACCCAGGCCGCTGGCCATCAGGGGCTGATGGAGGCGATCGACTGGTCGCGCATCTGGATGCTGCCCAACACGGCCGGATGCGCCACCGCCGACGAGGCCATCCGGGTGGCGCGCCTGGGTCGGGAGCTGGCCCGCCTGGCCGGTCAGGAGGACAACACCTTCGTGAAGCTCGAGGTGATTCCCGACACCAGGCATCTGCTGCCCGACCCGATCGGCACGCTGGAGGCGGCTGAAACCCTGGTGAAGGAGGGCTTCACGGTGCTTCCGTACATCAACGCCGACCCGCTGCTGGCCAAACGACTCGAGGAGGCGGGCTGCGCCACGGTGATGCCGCTGGGCTCGCCGATCGGCTCAGGCCAGGGCATCCGCAATGCCGCCAACATCGCCCTGATCATCGAAAACGCGCGGGTGCCGGTGGTGGTCGATGCGGGCATCGGCGTGCCCAGCGAAGCCGCCCAGGCCATGGAGATGGGGGCCGATGCCCTGCTGATCAACAGCGCCATCGCCCTGGCCGGCGACCCGCCGCTGATGGCACAGGCGATGGCGCAGGCCTGCCAGGCCGGACGCAGCGCCCTGAAGGCCGGGCGGCTGCCGCGGCGCCAGCAGGCCAGCCCCAGCTCGCCAGAGCAGGGCCGGGTGGGTCAATGACCGGTCCCACCGGCACGTAACGCTTCTGCAGCGGCCGGATCCAGAACCGGCGGATCTCCGTACTGTCAGGCGATCCGAATCCAGAACCATGCAGGTCACCCAGGAAGATGGCGGCAGGTTGAACGCCTTTGCCAAGGAGCCCCGCATGGAGCTGATCGAGCAGGGAACGGGCACCAGTGCCTCCAGCAGGGCCCTGTTGATCGGCGGTGCTCTGCTGGTCGCGGTGCTGCTGGCGGTGGCCGCGGGAATCAGCTGAATCCCTGTAGTAGCTTGACGCGACGGAGCGGTCGGCCGGACTGATCGCTTGCTTCCCAGGAGTGCAGCGGTGAAGGTTTTCGTTCTCGGCGGCGACGGCTTCTGCGGCTGGCCGTGCGCCGTGAACCTGGCGGATCAGGGCCACGACGTGCTGATCGTCGACAACCTGAGCCGCCGCAAGATCGACATCGATCTTGAGGTCGAATCCCTCACCCCGATCACCACGATCGGCGAGCGGCTGCGGGCCTGGCAGCAGACCGGCGGGCGCCCGATGCGCTTCGAGCTGCTCGATATCGCCCATGAGTACCAGCGCCTGCTGGACCTGCTGCTGGCCGAGCGGCCCGATGCCGTGGTGCATTTCGCCGAACAGCGGGCCGCGCCCTATTCGATGAAGAGCAGCGCCACCAAGCGCTACACCGTCGACAACAACGTCAACGGCACCCACAACCTGCTGGCCGCCATCGTCGAGAGCGGCCTCGACATCCATGTGGTGCATCTGGGCACCATGGGGGTCTATGGCTACGGCTCCCACCGCGGCGCCACCATCCCCGAGGGCTACCTCAAGGTGGAAGTGCCCCAGCCCGACGGCAGCCGCTTTGAAGAGGAGATCCTGCACCCGGCCAGCCCCGGCAGCGTCTACCACATGACCAAGACGCTCGATCAGCTGCTTTTCCTCTACTACAACAAGAACGACCAGGTCCGCATCACCGACCTGCACCAGGGCATCGTCTGGGGCACCAACACCGAAGCCACCGACCGCGACCCCAGGCTCACCAACCGCTTCGATTACGACGGCGACTACGGCACGGTGCTGAACCGCTTCCTGATGCAGGCGGCGATCGGCTACCCGCTGACCGTGCACGGCACCGGTGGCCAGACCCGCGCCTTCATCCACATCCGCGACTCGGTGCGCTGCGTGCAGCTGGCCCTCGAGAATCCGCCCAACCGGGGCGAGCGGGTCAAGATCTTCAACCAGATGACCGAAAGCCACCAGGTGGGCGAGCTGGCCCAGAAGGTCGCCGGCCTCACCGGTGCCCAGATCAACCACCTGCCCAACCCGCGCAACGAAGCGGTCGAAAACGATCTGATCGTCGACAACCGTTGCTTCATCGAGCTGGGCCTCAATCCGACCACGCTCGATGACGGCCTGCTGGCGGAAGTGGTCGATGTGGCGCGGCGCTGGGCCGACCGCTGCGACCGCAGCCGCATCCCCTGCGTGTCGGCCTGGACCAAGACCCAAGCCGCAGCCATCAAGACCGCCTGAGATCGGGTCCCCTTGAAGATCGCCCTGTTCACCGAGACCTTCCTGCCCAAGGTCGACGGAATCGTGACCCGGCTCACCAAGACGGTGCAGCACCTGGTCGCCGCCGGCGATGAGGTGCTCATCTTCTGCCCTGAAGGGGCCCCCAGCGACTACTGCGGCGCCCGGGTGATGGGGGTGCCGGCGATGCCGCTGCCCCTCTACCCCGAACTGAAGCTTGCGCTGCCGCGGCCGGCGGTGGCCGAGGCCCTCGAGCGCTTCGGGCCTGACCTGGTGCACGTGGTCAACCCGGCGGTGCTGGGCCTGGGGGGCATCTGGCTGGCCAGGACAAAGGGCTATCCCCTGGTGGCGAGCTACCACACCCACCTGCCCAAGTACCTCGAGCACTACGGCATGGGCATGCTGGAACCGCTGCTGTGGGAGCTGCTCAAAGCGGCCCACAACCAGGCCGTGCTCAACCTCTGCACCTCCACCGCCATGGTGCAGGAGCTCAGCGACAAGGGAATTCAGCACACGGCCCTGTGGCAGCGGGGGGTCGACACCGAGCTGTTCAGACCCGCACTGCGCAGCCAGACCATGCGCGAACGCCTGCTCAACGGTCGCAGCGACACCGGCCAGCTGCTGCTCTACATCGGCCGGCTGTCGGCCGAAAAACAGATCGAGCGCATCCGCCCGGTGCTCGATGCCATGCCCGACGCCCGCCTCGCCCTGGTGGGTGACGGCCCCTACCGCCAGCAGCTCGAGAGCCTGTTTGCCGGCAGCGCGACCCACTTCGTGGGTTATCTGGCCGGCGAGGAGCTGGCATCGGCCTATGCGAGCGGCGACGCCTTCCTGTTTCCGAGCAGCACCGAAACCCTCGGGCTGGTGCTGCTGGAGGCAATGGCCGCCGGCTGCCCCTGCGTGGCCGCCAACCGCGGGGGAATCCCCGACATCGTGAGCGACGGCATCAACGGCTGCCTCTATGAACCCGATGGCCCCGACGGTGGCGCCGGCAGCCTGACCGCCGCCACCCAGCGCCTGCTGGCCGATCGCAGCCAGCACCAGCAGCTGCGCCTGGCCGCCCGCAGCGAAGCCGAACGCTGGGGCTGGGCTGGCGCCACCGAACAGCTGCGCGGGTACTACCGCCAGGTGCTCAGCCGGGCGCCCTGTTCAGTCTGAACCAGGTGGTCATCAGTGCCTTGACCATGGGCGCGGCCACCGTGCCGCCATAGCCGCCCGAATTTTCGCCGAAGGCGACGATCACCAGGGTGGGGCGCCCCGCAGGTGCGTAGCCACCGAACCAGGCGTGGTCGGGGCGCGGCGGATCCTCGGCGGTGCCGGTCTTGCCGGCCACGGGCGGCAGCTGGGGATCGTTGAGCAGTCGCGCCGTGCCCTCGGTGACCACCATGCGCAGTCCCTGGCGCAGCACCGCCAGGGTGGCGGGCCTGAGGCCGACCCAGGTGCGCTGGGTGGGCCGCTCCACCAGGTGGGGTGTGACCAGCCAGCCGCCATTGGCGACGACGGCGTAGAGGCGCGCCATCTGCAGCGGAGTGACCTGCAGCGCTCCCTGGCCGATCGACGAGGTGATCGTGTCGACGGGGGTCCACGGCTCGCCCAGGGCGTCCTGTTTCCAGGCGGGATCCCCCAGCAGGCCCTCGCTCTCCTCATTGGCCAGCTCGATGCCGCTGAGCTGGCCGTACCCCATGCGCCGGGCCGCCT
Source organism: Cyanobacteria bacterium REEB417 (assembly GCA_018970945.1). Lineage (GTDB taxonomy): Bacteria > Cyanobacteriota > Cyanobacteriia > PCC-6307 > Cyanobiaceae > RGUW01. Next base: position 24,691 of record JAGWVJ010000010.1, read on the forward strand.
TGAACAACGGGCCCGGGCCCAGCCTCAGGCCCACGCGGTAATAGAAGGTGTTGCTGCTGACCGCCAGGGCAAACGGGAAGCCGATCATGCCGTGGGCCCCGTGGTCGCCGTAGCAGAGCCCCGCGTAGCAGAACGAATTGGTGGTGAGCACCTTCGAGCCGGGCTGGTAGAGGCCCGACTCCAGGGCGGCGACGGTGGTCACGATCTTGAAGGTGCTGGCCGGCGGAAAGCCGCGGAAGGCCCGGTTCAGCAGCGGCGCATCGGGACGGTTGAGGTCGGCCCACTGCCGGGTGGTGGGACCATCGGAAAACAGATTGGGATCAAAGGTGGGCCGGCTGGCCATGGCCAGAATCGCCCCGGTCTGGGGATCCATGGCCACGATCGCCCCCTTGCGCACCCCGTTGAGCGCTTGTTCGGCGGTCTGCTGCAGGGCGAGATCAAGGGTCAGGTGCAGATCCTTGCCCGCCCTGGCCGGCTTGTCGCCGAGGATGCGCTGCACCTGGCCAGCCGCATTGACCTCCACCTGCTGGCCGCCCCACTCGCCGCGCAGGGTGGCTTCGTAGACCTTTTCGAGCCCGCTGCGCCCGACCCGATCGCGAATGCGATACCCCCTGGGCTGCAGCTCGGCGTATTCGGCCTCGGTGATGCCGCTGGTGTAGCCGAGCACGTGGGCGCCCAGGTTGCCGTGGGGGTAGCTGCGCAGCACATCGCTGTCGACCTCGGCCCCGGCCAGGGCTGCCGCCTGCTCGCGAAAGCGCAGCACCTGCTCGGGCCGCAGCCGGCTCGCCAGCAGGATGCGAAAGCCCTCGGCATTGGCACCCTCGCGGCGGCGGCGGTCGAGATCGGCGGCAGGAATGGCGAGCAACGCACTCAGGCGCTGCCGCAAGGCCGGCCAGTCCTGATCTGCCACCTCCCGCGGCTGGATGTAGAGGCTGTAGGTGAGCCGGTTGGTGGCCAGCACCAGGCCATGGCGATCGAGCAGCCTGCCGCGGATGGGGTTGCGCGGCATCAGCCGGATGCGGTTCTCGTCAGACAGGGCGCGGTAGCGCGCTCCCTGGGCGATCTGCAGCACCACCAGCCGCGCCAGCATGGCGCCGGCAAACAGCACCACGATCAACATCAGCCAGACGGCCTGACGCGACTGACCTGAACGGCGTGGCTGGGACGGGGAGGCCAGCACCGTCAGGGGGTTTGGGCCAGCAGGGTCTCCAGCTGGGTCAGACGCTGCTCGAGGGCACCAAGGCGGGCCACCAGGGCGGCTTCGTCGCCGGGACCGGGGGACGGGGGTTCCGGTTCCACCCGAACGTCGACCTTCATCACCGGATTGCCAAGGCCCGGACTCAGCCGGTCGAGCCCCTGACGCAGCTGGCTGGCCAGGGGTTCGCCCTCATTGCGCAGCTGGGTGAGCGGATCACGACCCTCGCCGTCCCTGGAGAAGGCGGCAACCACATCTTTGAGACCGCCCTTGCGGACGCGTTCCACCACGGCCACGCCGACCGGCAACAGCTCCTGCATCAGGGTCAGACGCAGCTTGTCGAGGGGATCGGCGGCCATCGGCGCTCCTGACAACCAGGGAGCATCAGTCTGACGCGTCAGCCCGCCTCAGCGCTGCTGCACCGGAGCCAGGCCCGGCGCGACGACCTGCTGACGGCAACTCTGCTGGGAACCCCACCACCAACCCCCGCCCACGGCCAGCACCAGCGCGGCCACCAGGGGCACCAGGGCCTGCCGGGTCACATCGAGGGCAGCCCACTCGAGCCAGGCCCGCAGCGAGCGCTCGCGATCAAAGCGGCGGCGGGCCTTGGCCTCGGCCTGTTCGCGGCGGCGCAGAGAACGACCCACCCAGCGCTCGAAAGCCCGCTTCTTGGTGACGGCCATCTTGCGCTCGACCTCAAGCAGCAAGCCCGGGTTGAGGTCGGGGTTGAAGGTGCTGATCAGCTCGAGCGTCTTGAGAAACATCTCAACGGCGCCATCCTTGATCGCCCGCTCCTCTTCATCCAGCAGCTCCCAGTCGAGCTCGGGATAGAAGCGGGTGCGGTTGAGCCGGATCTGCTCCTCATCGAGCTGGCCGGGCTCCCTGAGCCAGCGGTCGGTGTTGGCGTCGAAACGACGCCAATAAAGGAACGGGTTCAGATAGATGGTCTTGCCGGCCAGCTGAATGCTGTCCTGCTGCAACCTGCGCTGCAGCAGCAGGTCCTGATCCGGAGTCGTCGCAGAAGAGACGGCGGTCACGGTGCCTGGGGTTGGGAACCGAGGGTACCCAACAGCGGCCCGCCCCGCCATGGCCCTATTCCCACTCGATCGTGCCGGGGGGCTTGCTGGTGATGTCGAGCACGACGCGGTTGACGCCCTTGACCTCGTTGACGATGCGGTTGGAGATGGTCTCCAGCAGGTCGTAGGGCAGGCGCGACCAATCGGCAGTCATGCCGTCCTCGCTGGAGACGCAGCGCAGCACGATCGGGAAGGCATAGGTGCGCTTGTCACCCATGACACCGACGCTGCGCACCGGCAGCAACACCGCAAAGGCCTGCCAGATCTCGTTGTAGAGACCCGCATCGCGGATCTCCTCGCGCACGATCAGATCGGCATCGCGAAGGATGTCGAGCTTGTCGTCGGTGACCTCCCCCAGGATGCGGATCGCCAGGCCGGGCCCGGGGAAGGGGTGCCGGCCGACGATCTCCTGGGGCAGACCGAGGCTGCGGCCCACCTTGCGCACCTCGTCCTTGAACAGGCGGCGCAGGGGCTCCACCAGCTTGAACTGCAGGTCCTTGGGCAGGCCACCGACGTTGTGGTGGCTCTTGATCTTGACCGCGACACGCTCGCCGGTCTTGGGGTCGACGTTGGTGCCGGCACTCTCGATCACATCGGGGTACAGCGTCCCCTGGGCCAGGTAGTCGAAGGGTCCCAGGCGCTTGCTCTCCTCTTCGAACACGCGGATGAACTCAGTGCCGATCAGCTTGCGCTTCTCCTCGGGATCGGTGATGCCGGCGAGCTTGTTGATGAAGCGCTCACGGGCATTGATGTACTCGACATTGATGTGGAACTTGCGGTCGAAGAACTCCATCAGAAACTCGGGCTCGCCTTTGCGCATGAAGCCCTGGTCGATGAACATGCAGGTCAGCTGATCACCGATGGCCCTGTGCAGCAGAAAGGCCAGGGTCGAGGAGTCGACACCTCCTGAGAGGGCGAGCAGCACCCGCTTGTCGCCGACCTGGGCGCGCACATCGGCGATCGCTTCGTCGATGAAAGCGTCGGTGGTCCAGTCGGCTTCACAACCGCAGATGTGGTACACGAAATTGCGCAACAGCGCCATGCCGAAGGTGGAATGCACCACTTCGGGATGGAACTGCACCCCATACAGACGGCGGCTGTGGTCGGCGACCGCGGCTTCGGGGGTGTTGTCGGTGTGGGCCAGGCGCACGAAGCCCTGGGGCAACCGCTCCACCGAATCGCCGTGGCTCATCCACATCGTCGAACCGTCTTCGACGTTGGTGAGCAGATCCACCGGATCGTCGACATGCAAGGGCGCCTTGCCGTACTCGGCGCGGCCGGCGGCCACCACCGCCCCCCCCAGCTGCTGCACCATCAGCTGCATGCCGTAGCAGACCCCCAGCACCGGGATGCCCAGCTCCCAGAGGGCCGGATCACACTGTGGCGCCCCAGGCTCGTAAACGGAACTGGGACCACCGCTGAGGATGATCCCCTTTGGGGCGATGCGGCGCAGCTCGTCGACATCGGTGGTGTGGCTCATCACCAGCGAGAACACCTCGGTCTCCCGCACCCGGCGGGCGATCAGCTCCGAGTACTGCGAGCCGAAATCGAGGATCACGATCGCCGGATGGCGGGAGGAACCCGAAGCTGCGTCGATGGGGGCGGTCATGACTTGCACTCGCTGCCGGGCATTCGAACCAGCCTAGGAGCCACCCCCATCGCCGGCTCCGAGTGTCTGCAGCAGGGCACTGCCGAGCGTCCCCTGGGCGCAGAGCCGGCGTTGCCGGTCAAACAGCACGGCCCCCACCCGGGGGGCGGCGTGACCGTGGCGCTGCAGGTAGGCGGCGCTGCGCTGTTCGATCGCCTGAGCGATCCGCCGCCGCAGGCGCACAGCCAGGGCCGGCTCGAGCTGATCCAGCCGTCGCAACGCCTCGTCGATGGTGCCGCAGGCGTGCACCGCGTGCAGCGGCTCACCGCTGAGGCCCTCCAGGGCCGCCAGGGCGGTGAGCACCTCGGCGCGGCCATCGGCCAGGTGGTGGTGGGTATGAAAGATCCCGCCAGCCAGCTTGATCAGCTTGCCCTGGTAACCGAACACCAGCAGCCGCTGCACCCCCGCCTCGGCCGCCGCCACCAGCAGCGGACCGATCCAGTTGCCCGCCTTGACCAGCAGCTCGGGGGGCAGACCCAGGCGCGGGGCCAGATCGAGGCCGTTCTCACCGATCACCAGCACCAGGGCACCGGCGAAATCCGGGGCCGACGCCAGCGACCGCAGCCGGGCCAGGGCGACCTCGAGCTGCTCGGGCGCAGCACTGCGCTGCACCACGGGCTGGGTGCCGATCAGGGCCAGACCGTCGACCACACCAAAGGCCGCATTGCTGGTGCGCGCGGCCAGCTGCCGCCCGGCCGGGATCACCAACCGCAGCTGCAGGGCACGCCCCTGGGGCACCAGCGGCCGCAGGTTGCAGACCAGCAGGGCGCGGGCATAGGCCGACAGGCAGGGGGCGCCGCTGGCCGCCTGCAGGCCCACCCCCTCACCGGCCTCGAGCTGCAGCCAGTCGGCCTCGCTGGCACCCGGCAGCCCGCTCCAGCGCAGGGCCACCCAGACCTGCAGGTTGCGGGTGAGATCGAGCACGCCCGGACCTGGATCGCACTGCGCCACCCCCAGCGCCCAGCCATCGGCCAGGGGAGCGGCCGCCTGGACCGGCACCGTTGCCGTCTGCGGCTGACCGGGATCAAGCTGCAGCGCCTGGTCGGCCACGAACGGGTCGCCCCGCAGCACCTGCAGGGCCGCCCGGGCCGCAGCGCAGACCCAGACCGGCAGGATGTAGCCAATGGACTCGCTGGTCACGGCACGGGCAGGGCAGGGGCACTCCGTTTTTTATGGTGGTCGATTGCGCCGCATCGGCGCCGCCGTTTGCCGCTCCAGCCATGCAGGACAAGCTGACCCTGATGATTCCCGGCCCCACGCCGGTGCCGGAAACGGTCCTGCAGGCGATGGGCCGCCACCCGATCGGCCACCGCAGCGCTGACTTTCAGACGATCGTCAAGCGCACCACCGAGCAGCTGCAGTGGCTGCACCAGACCAGTCATGACGTGCTGGTGATCACCGGCAGCGGCACCGCCGCCATGGAGGCCGGCATCATCAACGTGCTCAGCAAGGGCGAGCGGGTCCTCTGCGGCGACAACGGCAAGTTCGGTGAGCGCTGGGTCAAGGTGGCCCAGGCCTACGGGCTTGATGTGCAGGTCATCAAGGCCGAATGGGGCCAGCCGCTCGATCCCGAGGCCTTCAGGGCGGCGCTGGAGGCTGACAGCGCCAAGGCGATCAAGGCGGTGATCCTGACCCACTCGGAAACCTCCACCGGGGTCATCAACGATCTGGAGGCGATCGCCCGCCACGCCCAGGCCCACGGCACGGCGCTGACGATCGCCGACTGCGTCACCAGCCTGGGGGCCTGCAGCGTGCCGATGGATGCCTGGGGCATCGACGTGATCGGCTCGGGCTCCCAGAAGGGTTACATGATGCCGCCGGGTCTGGCCTTCGTGGCCATGAGCGACAAGGCCTGGGCCGCCTACGAGCGCTCGGATCTGCCCAAGTTCTATCTGGATTTGGGCAAGTACCGCAAAGCGGCCAAGGCGGACAGCAATCCCTTCACCCCGGCGATCAACCTCTATTTCGCCCTGGAGGCTGCCCTGACGATGATGCAGGCCGAAGGCCTGGAGGCGATCTTCGCCCGCCACAGCCGCCACCGGGCCGCTGCCCAGGCCGGCATGAAGGCGATCGGCCTGCCGCTCTATGCCGCCGAGGGCCACGGCAGCCCGGCGATCACCGCCGTGGCGCCCGAGGGCATCGACGCCGAGAGCCTGCGCAAGAAGGTCAAGGAGCGCTTCGACATCCTGCTGGCGGGAGGTCAGGACCACCTCAAAGGACACGTGTTCCGCATCGGCCACCTGGGCTTCGTCTGCGACCGCGACGTGCTCACCGCCGTCGCCGCCATCGAAGCCACCCTGCAGGAACTGGGCCTGCACAAGGGCACCCCCGGCGCCGGCGTCGCGGCAGCCGCAGCGGCTCTGGGCGGCTAAGTTGCCTTGGACAGAGAACCGACTTCCGATTCTCTGTCTTTTGCGGGTGTAATTCAGTGGTAGAATGTCAGCTTCCCAAGCTGAACGTCGCCGGTTCGAGTCCGGTCACCCGCTTCAGACTTGAGGTGCACATTCAGGTGCAAGCCCGGGTCGCAGGCCCTGCAGCCGACGAACCGTTCAGGTGCGTGGCTTGATCAGCTGCAACACCTGGGGGCTGCGCCCGGCCAGACGCCGTTCGCAATCGAGCGACGCCAGGATCAGCTTTGCCGCACCGCTGATGTCGCCCTGCTCTGCTGCTGTGCGGGCCTGAAGATCGCAATCTTCAATCCGCCGCTCGAGCTGTTGATCGTCTGCCATCAAAGGCGCAGGCATGCGGGGATGCTGACGCAGCAACGATGATGTCTGCTGCGATGTCAACGGGGATCGCTGCGGCGATGTCTGCAATGCCGGCATCTGGTTGGCAGGATTGTCTTCAGATTGTCCCAAAAGGACAGAAGCGATTCAACAACAACAAACCCGGCTCAGGTGCCGGGCTCCTCACAATTGCCACCCAGGGCATCGATCTGACGGCGCAGATCGGCCGAGCGAAGCTGATCCCCGCGGGTGAGGGCGACAGCCAGGGCGAACTCGAGTTTTTCGAGCTGGTGTTCACCGGCGGTGTCTCCACCCTCCACAACCGAAGCACCTTGGCCGGGCCGGGCCAGGCAGGGACCCATCCGTGCCTGACGCGACGCTGCCTGTGGCTGATGGGCAGACTGGGGGTAAGCCATGGTTGACTTTCTTTTCATTCTGCCACCACTGACCAGGGGGCGAAGGTTAAGGGCTGTAAGGCGGGCGCTCAGGCCGCAATGTCATGCCCGTCGTTCGCCTGGTGGTGTTGATGCTCTGGGTCGCCGGGATGGAGAACGGCGACCTCGGTGGCGAGCAGGGTGCGGCAGTCCTGCAGCAGCCGCTCCACCTGATCGAGGCTGCTGAGCTCCTCAGCAGAGACCTGGGGGTCACGGGCCTGGGCCTCCAGCGCCAGCTCCATGGCAGAGAAGCGTTGCTCCAACCGCACCAACCGATGGGAGAGCGCATGGATGGTCTCCGCCAGATCCTCCGTGCTGCGGGTGATGCGGAATGAAACCGATTCGGGAGCCATGGTGGCCTGGCAGGGGAAGCAGCCCGATGACAACACACCTGCAGAGGTCGCTCAAGTCGCCTGCTGCTGCAGACTTGGCGCAATGATGTCTCCAGCCCTGACGCTGCTGCTGTATGGCCTGGCGGGCTGCACCGGAGGATTGCTCGCCCTGCGCACCGGAATCCCGGCCGCGCCCCTGGCCGGAGCCCTGCTGGGGGCTGCCCTGGTGAGCATCAGCGGGCGGCTGGAGGTGGCCGCCTGGCCGACCGGGACCCGCACCGCCCTGGAAATCGCGATCGGCACGGTGATCGGCACGGCCCTGACCGCCGCAGCGGTCAGCGAACTGCAGCAACTCTGGAAGCCGGCCCTGCTGATCACCCTGACCCTGGTGCTCACCGGGGTGGTGATCGGCCTGTGGTGCAGTCGCCTGCTGGGCATCAATCCGGTGGTCGCCCTGCTAGGGGCGGCGCCCGGGGGGATCAGCGGCATGAGCCTGGTCGGGGCCGAGTTCGGCGTGGGTGCTGCCGTCGCAGCCCTGCATGCGGTCCGGCTGATCACCGTCTTGCTGGTGCTGCCCCTGGTGGTGAAACTGCTGCCCCAGCCCTGAGTCACCCGCGAGGACCTCGACAGCGGAATCTGGATCGATACGGTTGAGCGACATCGCCTGAACTGAATCGCCATGCCCTGCGCCATGAGCCGCCAGTCACGCCTGCTGATCGGTGCTGCCCTGTTGGTCGGCCTGCTGGGTGGCACCCTGCCCGCGGCGGCCCAGGGCCGGAGCAGCGATGCCGCATCTGGTGTTGCCGCGTCTGGTGTTGCCGCAACCAGTGTTGAAAACACCCCGGGCGGCAAGGGGGCCAAGGTGTATTGCTTCATGCGGGCGGCCGGCAACACCCACCAGGTGAGCTGGGATGCGGCCTATGCCCTGATCAAACGGCAGAGCGACTCCCTGTTCAAGACCTCGCCCGAGCACGCCGCCGTGATGATCACTGAGGCAGTGGTCAACAACCCCAGCACCTTTCCCGATTGCGGCAAGTTTCTCGGCGATCTGTACGCGAAGTGATCCGAGCCCTTCTGGCCGCAGCCCTGCCGCTGCTGCTGCTGGGCAGCTGCGGCGAGGCCGATCTGCCCCAGCGCAGCCTGCAACCGGATGACTGCCTGCGCGACATCCGCCTCGACCAGCTGCCCCAGGCCATCGCCCGCTGCAACCAGGTGGTGGCCGCCTTCCCCGCTGACCCCGCGCCCCGCAACGAGCGGTCGGTGCTGCTGGCCCTGGCCGGCGATGATGCCGCCGCCTGCCGCGACATCGAAGCGGCCCAGCGGCTGGTGGCGCGGGCGGCCCGCGGCAGCCTCGACAAGCTGCTGGTGTCTGAGGTGGCGATGCGCCAACGCAGCTGTCTCAGCCAGCGCTGAACAGGTCGTGGACCATGGCTGCCAGGCGCTGGCGCTGGAGCCGGCGCCGGCGGCCGTTGAGCACCACCGCGATGCGTTCGGCCTTGCTGGCGATCAGGCTGTCGACCAACTGATCGGCGACCCCGAGCTGCAGCCAGTGGCATTGCAGGGCGGCGGCCATGCCGATGCGGTGGCAGCGATCCTCGGCCTGTTCGGCATCACCGGGGGTCCAGGGACGCTCCAGCAACACCACATGCCGGGCCCGATGCAGGGTGAATCCCAGGCCCCCCGTGCCATAGGTGGCCACGAGCAGGGGCAGCTCGCCGCGCTGGAAGCGATCGACCTGACGCTGGCGCTCCGGGGCAGCCAGGGAGCCCGTGAGCAGGGCTGCAGTGGCATCACCCGCCAGGGCCTGCTGCAACGCGCTGGCCGAGGCCACGAACGCCGTGAACACCACGACCGGTTCGCCCCGGGCCAGCAGCGGGGCGATCAGGGCACGGGCGGCCGGCAGTTTGTGCCGTGACGCCAGCTGCCGCAGGGCCGTGAGCGCCGCCAGCGCTTCGGCATCTCGGCGCACCAACCCGAGCCGGGCCCGCTGGCGGTACTGCTCCAGGCACTGCTGAAAACTCTGGTCAAAGGCCAAGGCCTGGGCGGGTGCCAGCTCCACCGGCAGCAGATGGCGCAGCTTGGGGGGCAGGTCGAGACAATCCTGCTTGCGCCGATGCAGCAGCAGGGGGCGCACCAGCCGCTGCAGCTCCTCGAGCCGGGTGGCTCCCCTGGCCTGCCAGACCCGCCGACCGCCCTCGTCGCGCCAGTGGCCGCCGCAGTAGCGCTGTTCAAACCCGAACGGATCCCGGGCCAGGGGATGGCCGATGGCCGCCAGCAGGGGCAGCAGCTGGGCCGGCCGGCCGTTCTTCATGGGGGTGCCGGTGAGCAGCCAGCAGGCCCGCAACCGCGGATGGCGGGCCAGGCGCAACAGGGCAGCCGTGCGCCGGGCCTGGCTGTTCTGGGCGAAGTGGGCCTCATCGGCGATCAGCACACAGCCCGCCTCGGGCAGATCCGTGGGTAGCGCCGCCCAGCTGTGCAGCGCAAGCCGCAACTGCAGCGCCGCCGCCTCCCGCTGCCAGTGGGCATGCAATCCCACCGGGGCCACCACCACGACGCGACAGTCGGCCTGGCGCACCAGGGCGCGAGCCGCCGCCAGGGCCGTGACGGTCTTGCCCAGGCCCATGGCATCGGCCAGCAGGGCACCCCGGCGGGCCAGCAGCCAGCGGGCCCCGGCCCGTTGATGGGCAAACAGCCGACGTCCATCGGGCAGGGCATGATCCAGGTGGGCTGCCTGCACCAGGGCGCGATGGGGCGGCAGGGGCGGCAGCGGCTGCTCGAGCCAGGCGAGCCAGCGCTGCAGCTCGGCTTCGACAACGAAGCGGTTGCCGAGGGCCTGCCGCAGCGTGATCCCTGCCTCCAGGGGAAACTGCCAGCAGCGCTGCCGAGCACGCCACAGGCCCCGGGGCCGCACCGCCCGCAGCTGGGCCTGGGTGACGGCGTCAAAGGGACTGACCACCTCGATCAGGCCGGCGGCTCCAAGACGCAGCAAGCAGCGGTCAGCCGGCACGGAATCGGCGCAAATGCAGTGTTCGACACATTGACACCCCTGGTGGTGGCGGCAAACTGCCGCCAACCGAGACGCTGGCATGCACGCCCGGGATGCGGTCTTCCTTGAGGATCTCTGCCCAAAACTACGCGTGCGGCGATGGCGCCAGAACCTGCATCGGTACACCAACCAGTGCTGCATTTATTGCGGCCGGCCCTCGGAGTCGATCGACCACGTGCTGCCCCAGAGCCGGGGGGGCCTGAGCGTCACCGAAAACTGTGTGCCGGCCTGCCTCGCCTGCAACGGCCACAAAGGTGACGCCGATGCCTTCGGCTGGTACCGCCGTCAGAGCTTCTACGACCCACGGCGGGCCATGGCGATCCGGGCCTGGACCGAAGGAGACCTGAAGCTGGCGATGCGCCTGCTCCAATGGGCCGAGCCGAAACCGGCGGCCACACCGCTGCAGCCCGATCACCAGACCCGGCAGGCCTCGGCACCGTTGTGGCGCTGGCAGATGGCCGCCTGATCATGGGGCTGCTCGGGAGCGATCAGCACCGCAGCCAGCGACAGCACCACCACCAGCAGCGCCGGGGCAGCCACAGGGGCCAGCCCTGAACTGGCAGTGTGGTCAGGGGGCAGAAGCCGGCCGCGACGGCGTCGCGGCTGCGACGCCAGCGAACCACGCAGGGGAGCGACGGAACAGGATGCAACCATGGACCTGGAGCTGACTAGTACAACTGTACGCAACCCGGTCGAACCGGTCAAGCTGTTGGTGCTGGGGGGCGGTTACACCGGATCCAGGCTGGCGGCCATCGCCGCCCGGCTGGGCATCAGCGGCGTGATCAGCCACCGCCAGGTCGACACCCAACCCAGTGCCCAGGCCAGCCTGGGGGCAGGCGACTGGCAGCTGGTGGGCTTCGATTCGGACAACGGCGTGCTGCCCGGCGCCGAGGCCCTGGAGGGCATCACCCATGTGGTGAGCACGATCCCGCCCGATCGCCGGGGTGATGACCCAGTGCTGACCAAGCTGGCGGGGCTGTTGCAGGACCTGCAGCCCCGCTGGCTGGGGTACCTCTCCACCACCGGCGTTTATGGCGACACCGGCGGCGGCTGGGTCGACGAGGGGTCACCCTGCAAACCGGGCCTTGAACGCAGCCGCGCCCGCAGGCGCTGCGAGCAGGCCTGGCAGGCCACGGGGCTGCCGCTGCAGATCTTTCGTCTGCCGGCGATCTATGGCCCGGGCCGCAACCCGTTCGGCGACCTGCGGGCAGGACGCAGCCGCCTGCTGCATCGCCCCGGCCAGGTGTTCTGCAGGGTGCACGTCGATGACATCTGCGGCGCCCTGCTGCACTGTCTGAGCCTGCCCGCCGCGCAGCGACCCCCGCTGGTGAATGTGGTCGATGATGCGCCCTGCCCGGCCAGCGAGCAGCTCGGTTATGCCGCCCACCTGCTGGGTTGCAAGCTGCCGCCGGTCCAGCCATTTGCCACGGCCCGGGCCAACCTGAGTCCGATGGCCCTGAGTTTCTGGCAGGAGAACCGGCGCGTGAGCAATGCCCTGCTGTGCCAGCAGCTGGGCTACCGGCTGCGCTACCCGAGTTACCGCGAGGGACTGCGTGCCGCCCTCGCCGAAGAGGGAGCGCAACCGGAGGGCAGGGAGGCAGGATCGGCCACGTAGGGCACCCCCAGGTCCTGGAGCAGACGCCCCCAGCGCAGCTCGATCCAGCCCTTGCTCACCCCGGTCACCATCGCGAATCCGATTCCAGCCAGCAACATCCAGCGCAGCATGGCTCCCGCAACAGGAACTGAGGCCCCATCCAACTGCAGCGGCGGCCCCCTGGCCATCGCCCTGGGCGACCCCGCCGGCATCGGTGCCGAGGTGACGCTGAAGGCGCTGGCCGCCGATCGCTGGCTGCGCGCCCCGGAACCACCGGTGCTGGTGGGCTGCCGCCGCTGGCTCGAGGGCTGCTACAGCGAGTTGCGTGAAGCCTGCGACGGCCCCCTGCGGGATCCGGCCACCCTGGAGATCGTCGACCTACCCCTGGGCGGACCGGTCCGCCCGGGGCACAGCGACGCCGCCTGCGGCGACGCCTCGTTTGACTGGCTCAGCCAGGCCACCGCCCTGGTGCAGAGCGGCCGCTGCCGGGCCCTGGTGACGGCACCGATCGCCAAGGCCAGCTGGCATGCCGCCGGCCACGCCTATCCAGGGCAGACCGAACGCCTGGCCGAATTGGCCGGCGTCAACGAGGCGGCGATGCTGTTCACGGCGCGCGCACCCCAGGGACACTGGCGCTTCAACACGCTGCTGGCCACAACCCACATCCCCCTGGAGGCGGTGCCGGCGGCCCTGGATGGGGCGCTGATCAGCCGCAGGCTGGACACCCTGCTGGCCTTCTGCCGCCGCTTCAACCCCAGACCCCATCTGATGGTGGCCGCCCTCAACCCCCACGCCGGTGAAGCCGGCGCCCTGGGCACCCAGGAGCGCGACTGGCTCAACGCCTGTCTGGCGGCGTGGCAGGACCGCCATCCCGACGTGCGGCTCGAGGGACCCGTGCCCCCCGACACCTGCTGGCTGGGGGCCGCCCCGGCCTGGCAGGGACAGGGCCGCGGTGCCGATGGCTACCTGGCTCTCTACCACGACCAGGGCCTGATCCCGGTGAAACTGCTGGCGTTCGACGCCGCCGTGAACACGACCCTGGGGCTGCCGTTTCTGCGCACCTCACCGGATCACGGCACCGGTTTCGCCATCGCCGGACGGGGCATCGCCCGCGCCATCAGCATGGAGGCTGCCCTCGAGACGGCCTGCGAGCTGGGCTGACTCAGCCCGGCTTGACCCGCATCAGCACCTGACCGAACTCCACGGGGGTGCCGTTCTCGACCAGGATCTCGACCACTTCACCACTGACCTCGGACTCGAGCTCGTTCATCAGCTTCATGGCCTCCAGGATGCAGACCGTCTGGCCGCTGGTGATGCGGGCACCCACCTCGACAAAGGACGGTTCGCCCGGAGCCGGCGAGCGGTAGAAGGTGGCCACCATCGGCGCGGTGATCTCGAGCAGATCCCCTCTCACGGCCGGCGCCGCGGGTGGCGGCACCGAGGGCGACTGGGCTGCTGCGGCAGCCATTGCCACAGGAGCGGCGGGCAGGGCAGCGGCCATGGGGGCCTGCATCACCTGGGGTGGCGCCCCAGGCAGGTTGCGCCGCACCTCGAGCCTGAAGTCGTCGCCCTCGAGCCGAAGCTCCTGGATGTCGCTCTCCCCCAGCAGGGCCAGGAGCTTGTGAAGCTGATCGTGGTCGAGCTGCATGGCGGTCAGTTCTCGCGGCCGAGATAGCTGTCGGTGCGGGTGTCGATCTTGATCTTCTCGCCGATCGAGAGGAACAGGGGAACCATCACCTGGGCACCGGTCTCCACGATGGCGGGCTTGGTGCCGCCGGTAGCGGTGTCGCCCTTGACGCCGGGGTCGGTCTGGGTGATCTCGAGCACCACCGAATTGGGAAGCTCGACCTCGAGGGGCTTGCCGTTCCAGGCAACGACGTTCACCTCCATGCCCTCCTTGAGGTACTTGCGGCTCTCGCCGATCTGCCTGGCTGTGAGGCGGGTCTCCTCGTAGCTGGCCATGTCCATGAAAACGTAATCGTCGCCTTCCATGTAGGTGTGCTGCAGCGTGCTCTTCTCCAGCACGGCCTGGGGCACGGTCTCACCGGCGCGGAACGTCTTCTCCACCACGTTGCCGCTCTGCACCGCCTTGAGCTTGGTGCGCACGAAGGCCGATCCCTTGCCGGGCTTCACATGCAGGAACTCGACGACACGCCAGACCTGGCCATCCAGCTCGATCGAGGTACCGGTTCGAAAGTCGTTGCTGGAGATCATTCCGGCGGTTCGGATCGGCCGGATTGTACGGCTGGCTACCGGAGCTGCCCTGAAGCCAGGCGGTCCGCCTGCGGTTCGGCTGTGCCAAAGTCCGCTCAGCGACTGCAAAAAAGATGGCTCACGGCAGGGGCGAGGGCAGCGGCCGACGGCTGTTGCGCCGGTGTGCTGAGCGCGGTATCCACCTGTTGCTGTCGCCGTTGCTGTGGCTGGCCCTGATCGCTGGGCTGATGCCGGTCGATCAGGCCCTGGCCGCCCTTCCCCAGGGCAATGCGGTCAAGGATCCCAGCGCCATTCTGCGCAACGCCCTGCCGATCGAGGCCCCCGATCTGCAGGACCTGCAGCGCCGCCTCGAAAGCACCAGCGATGACCTGCGGGCCAAGCGCTGGAGCGCTCTGGCAGGCACAGCCAAGCGCAGTCAAGCCTTGCTCAGCAGCAGACACGACGCCATGCTCGCTGCTGTGCCGGCTGACAGGCGCCCGCAAGCCGAGACCCTGCTCGATCAACTGAAGCCCGAACTGGATGCCTTGGTCGAGGCCAGCCAGGCCGAACAGCGGGATCCGTTCCTCGAAGCCCGACGCGCTTCCCTGGACACGGTCGGTGCCTTGGAAGAGCTGCAGGTGCGGGACTTTCCATTTGCCATCCCGGACGAATTCGACGCCCTGCCGCGTCTGCTGGGCCGCGCCACCGTGGCGATCGAGACCAGCAAAGGCCTGCTGACGGCCGTGGTCGATGGGTACAACGCTCCCCTGACCGGCGGCGCCTTCGTCGATCTGGTGCAGCGCGGCTTCTATGACGGGCTGCCCTTCATCCGCGCCGAAGACTTCTACGTGCTGCAGACCGGCGATCCCAAGGGCCCAGAAGAGGGTTTCATCGATCCGACCAGCAAACAGGAGCGCACCGTGCCGCTGGAGATCCGCATCACGGGGGATGCCGCACCGATCTACAACGAGACCTTTGAAGATGTGGGTCGCTTCAAGGCCGAAGCTGTTCTGCCCTTCGCGACCTACGGAACCCTGGGCTGGGCCCACTCCGACGAGAAGCTCGATGACGGCTCCTCCCAGTTTTTCTTCTTCCTCTATGAAGCGGAGCTCACCCCCGCCGGCCTCAACCTGGTCGATGGGCGCTACGCGGCGTTCGGCTACGTGGTCGACGGCATGGATGTGCTCGAAGAACTCAGCGTCGACGACACGATCATCAAGGCCAGGGTGATCTCCGGCGCCGAGAACCTCAAGGCCCACGCCTGATCGGTCACGCCTGATCAGGCCAACAAGCCTGGGGACGATCACCCTTCGGCCTGGTGTGTCAACAACGTCTCGACACCGCTGCGCACCCCATACCCATCCCGGGTCCCCACCAGGAAGACCAACTCAGGAACGGCGTGCAGCCAACAAAAAACCGCCCCCGAAGGAGCGGTGGCGGGGATCAGATCGCGCGGGATCCGATCACTTCCAGTTCTTGGCGACGATCTCGGCCAGGTCGACGACGCGCTGGCTGTAGCCCCATTCGTTGTCGTACCAGCAGACGATCTTGACCATGTTGCCGCCCATCACCAGGGTGAGGTCGGCGTCGACGATGGTGCTCTCGTCGGTGCCGGCGTGGTCGCTCGACACCAGGGGCAGATCGCAGTACTTGATGATCCCCTTCATGCCGTTTTCCGAGGCGGCCTTGAGGACGGCGTTGACCTCTTCGGCGCTGGTGTCACGACCGGTCTCGAAAACCATGTCGCAGACCGAGACGTTGGGGGTGGGCACGCGCAGGGCGATGCCGCTCAGCTTGCCCTTGACCTGGGGATAGACCAGGGCCACGGCCTTGGCGGCGCCGGTGCTGGTGGGCACGATGTTGACGGCGGCGGCGCGGGCGCGGCGCAGGTCGCGGTGGGAGGCATCGAGGATGCGCTGGTCACCCGTGTAGCTGTGGGTGGTGGTCATCGTGCCCTTGACGATGCCGAAGGCCTGGTCGATCGTCTTGACGATCGGCGCCATGCAGTTGGTGGTGCAGCTGGCGTTGCTGAGGATGTCCCAATCGTCGTGGCGGTACTGATCGGCGTTGACGCCGACCACGAACGTCCCGACCCTGGCGCCCTTTCCGGGGGCGGTGAGGATCACCTTGCGGGCGCCTGACTCGAAGTGCTTGCTGGCACCGACGTCATCGTTGAACACGCCGGTTGATTCGATGACCAGATCGACACCCCAGTCCTTCCAGGGAAGGTTGGCGGGGTTCCGGTCGTAGAAGGTCTTGATGGCCTTGCCATTGATGATGATCGTGTCTTCAGTGGTGGCCACCTCAGCGTTGCGCAGGGGGCCCAGCATCGAGTCGTACTTGAGCAGGTGCGCGTTGGTGTAGGTGTCACCCGAACCATTGATCCCGACCACCTCGATGCCGGTGTTGGCCCCCCGACTCAGCCAGCAACGCATGAAGTTGCGACCGATCCGGCCGAATCCATTAATCGCAACGCGCAAGGTCATGGCAGGGAGCGACGAAAGCCGCTAGGAAAGGTGGTTTTGGCGGCCGATCATACAGAAATCAACATGCCTTTCCCCATCTGAATCCGAGCGCCTTCCAAACGCAGGGTCAGGAGCGACGCAACTCGTAAAGGACAGGGGGACGATCCGGCCTTAATTTCTGATGCAGATCGGACCGTCTCGGGTCCTTCCTCACACCCCTTTCCGCACCCAGTCAGGAGACGCCCTTGGCCCCGTCGCTCGATCGTCGCCAGCCTCTCCACTTCATTGGGGTCGGCGGCATCGGCATGTCGGCCCTGGCCGGGATCCTGGCCCAGCGCGGTTTCAGCGTCAGCGGCTCGGACAGCCGCGACAACGCCGTGCTGACCCAGCTGCGCCAGCTGGGGGTGCGGGTGTTTCGTCAGCAGAGCGCCAGTACGGTCGCCGCGATCTGCAGCGGCACCTCAACGAGCCCTGCGGTGGTGATCAGCTCGGCCGTGCCCGAGACGAATCCCGAGCTGCGGGCCGCACGGCAGGCCGGCCTGAGCATCTGGCACCGGGCCGACGTGCTGGCAGCTCTGATGAACGCCCAGCCGTCGATCGCGGTGGCCGGCAGCCATGGCAAGACCACCACCAGCTCCCTGATCGCCACCCTGCTGGCCGCCACCCACCACGACCCCACCGCCGTGATCGGCGGCATCGTGCCGGCCTTCGGCAGCAACGGCCGCAACGGAGACGGCCGACTGCTGGTGGCCGAAGCCGACGAATCGGACGGAAGCCTGGTCAAGTTCAGGGCTGAACTGGGGCTGATCACCAACCTGGAGCTGGACCACACCGACTATTACCCGAACCTCGACGCCCTGATCGGCACCATGCAGCGGTTCAGCCGCCAGTGCCGTCAGCTGCTGGCCAACCACGACTGCCCGGTGCTGCGGCGGCATTTCAAACCCCAGCACTGGTGGTCGACCCAGCAGAGCGAAGGCGTCGCCTTTGCCTCCCTGGCCCGCCAGAGCAGGGGTGATGGCACCGAAGCCGAGTTCTACGAACAGGGCCAGCGCGTGGGCACCCTGCAGGTGCCCTTGCCGGGCCTGCACAACCTCAGCAATGTGACCGCCGCCGTGGCGGCCTGCCGGCTCGAGGGTGTCTCGTTCGCCGAGCTGCAACAGGCCGTGGCCCGCCTGCAGGCCCCTGGCCGGCGCTTCGATTACCGGGGCACCTGGGAGGGCCGTCTGGTGGTCGATGACTACGCCCACCACCCCAGCGAGGTGGCCGCGACCCTGGCGATGGCGCGGCTGATGGTGAGCAGTGGCCGCAGCCCCCTGCCGCAGACGCCGAAACGGCTGCTGGGAATCTTTCAACCGCACCGTTACAGCCGCACGGCCGAATTCCTGGCGGGTTTCGCCCAGGCCCTGAGCACGGCCGACGCCCTGGTGCTCGCCCCCCTGTACAGCGCCGGAGAACAACCGATCCAGGGGATCGGCAGCCCAGCCCTGGCCCGCGAGATCGCACGGCTCAACCCCCAGCTGGCGGTGGCCGTGGCCGACAGCAACGATGAACTGACCGCCCTGGTGGCCGAGCTGAGCCGCCCCGGCGATCTGGTGCTGGCCATGGGCGCCGGTGACATCAACGGTCTCTGGGACCGGCTCAACCGGTTTCAGCCCGGCGATGAGGCTCCGGTGCTGCTGGCCGCCTGAGGTGCTGACTCCGGCCGGTCTGCAGGGCCAGGTGTGCCTGCGGGACTTCACCACCTGGAAGGTGGGCGGCCCGGCTGAGTGGCTGGCCGAACCGGCCGATGCGCGCGAGCTGGTGCAACTGCTGGCCTGGGGCCACCGCCAGGGGCTGGCCCTGCGCAGCATCGGTGCCGGGTCCAACCTGCTGGTGGCCGACCAGGGGGTGGCTGGCCTCACCCTCTGCCTGCGGCGTCTGCAGGGGAGCCAGCTCGATGGCAGCACGGGTCTGGTGGAAGCCCACGCCGGCGAGCCGATCCCCACCCTGGCCCGCAAGGCGGCCCGGCTGGGCCTGGCGGGGCTCGAGTGGGCCGTGGGCATCCCCGGAACCGTTGGCGGGGCCGTGGTCATGAACGCGGGCGCCCAGGGCGGCTGCATCGCCGATTGCCTCGAATCGGTGCGGCTGTTGGATCCCGCCGATCCGGAGGCGACCGTGGAGCTGCCTGCCGCGGCCCTGGGCTTCGCCTATCGCCACAGCCGCCTGCAACAGGAACCGTGGGTGGTGGTGGGTGCCCGCTTCAGGCTGCAAAGCGGCCACGACCCGGCGGCGGTCAGCGCCCGCACCAGTGCCAATCTGCACAGCCGCACCAGCAGCCAGCCCTACCAGCAACCCAGCTGCGGCAGCGTGTTCCGCAATCCGGAGCCGCTCAAGGCGGGCCGCCTGATCGAGGAGCTCGCGCTCAAGGGTCTGCGCATCGGTGATGCCGAGGTCTCACCGCTGCACGCCAACTTCATCGTCAACCGCGGCCAGGCCCGGGCCGCCGACATCGCCGCCCTGATCGCCATGGTGCAGGAGCGGGTGCAAAGGGCCCACGGAATCGGGCTGGAGACCGAGGTCAAACGGCTGGGGTTCTAGCCTGCGCCGAACGACACCTTCGGCATGGCCGGCTTCGGACTCCCCAACTTCGGCCAGCTGACAGAGGCCTTCAAAAAAGCCCAGCAGATCCAGCAGGACGCCCAGAAGCTGCAGGAGGAGCTCGATGCCATGGAGCTCGAGGGCAGCAGTGCCGACGGACTGGCCAGCATCTGGCTGTCGGGCAACCAGCAGCCCCTGCGGGTGCGCCTCAGCCCCGAGCTGCTGAGCCAGGGCAGCGAGGCGGCCGAGGCCGCCGTGCTCGAGGCCCTGAAGGCGGCTTACGAACGCTCCACCGGCACCATGAAGGAGCGCATGGAGGAGCTCACCGGCGGTCTCAATCTCAACCTTCCTGGCCTGGGTGGTTGAGGTCGGCATCGGCCTGCTGGCGCTGACCCCGGCGAGACGGCTGACGGTATTGAGACGCCAGTCGGGGCTCGACCCGGTTGCCCCGCTGGCGCAGGCTGCCGGCTGAGCCGGTCCTGGCGGGCGCGTCAGAACGCTGGGCCGCGGCCAGCAGCTCCTGCAGGGTCTGGCTGTAAAGGCTGTGACGGTCCCACTCGGAGCCCACGGCGCACCCGGGCTCGCCCTGATGCAGGCAATCGCCGAACTGGCAGCGCAGCTCGGCGTGGGCCGTGCGCAGCTCCGGAAAGCAGGCCATCAGGGCCGTCGGGTCGGCCGGCAGAACCGGCCGGTTGAACCCCGGTGTGTCGGCCAGCAGAGCGCCCTCGGCCAGGGCGAACAATTCGACATGGCGGGTGGTGTGCCGGCCCCGCTGCAGGCGCCCCGACACCGCGGCCACCCGCAGCTCCAGCGTCGGGATCAGCGCATTGATCAGGCTGCTCTTGCCTACCCCGGAAGGCCCGCACAGCACCGCGAGCCCGGGCTGGCTGAGGCGCTGCCGCAGGGGCTCCAGGCTGGCCGGCTCGCGGCTCGACACCGCCAGGGGGGCATACCCCCAGGCGCGGGTGCGCTGCAGCCACGGCTGCACCAGCGCGGGCCCGCCCAGATCAGCCTTGCTGAACACCAGATCCACCGCCGCCCCTGACTGCTCAGCGGTGATCAGAAAGCGGGTCAGCTGCAGCGGATCGATGGGGGGTTCTGCCAGGGCCATCACCACCACCACACGGCTGATGTTGGCCACCGGCGGGCGTTCGAGCACCCGCTGACTGGGCTCGACCGCCGCCACCGCGCCCCGGCCGGCGGTCCAATCGATGCCATCGAGCTGCACCCAGTCGCCCACCCGGATCGCCTGGCCGCTCTTGGCGAGCCGGGTGCGCCGGGTGCACAGCAGGCGCTGCTGGCCCGCGGGTCCCGGCTGATCGAGGCTGACCCAGCAGAAGTTGGCCAGCAGGGCCACCACCTGACCGCGGCGGGGCGGTTCAGCCATCGACGGTGACGCGCAGCAACACTGCCCCACTGTCGATGGGGTGGGGCTCGATGACCACCCGATGGCCTGCATGCAGCAGACCCTCGCTGACCATCTGCTCGGGTTCTCCGCAATCGAGGCTGACCTGCAGCGTCGCACCGGGGGCCAGGCCCTCAAGGGCCAGCTTGGTGCGGACGTAATTGAGGGGGCAGGGGGTACCCCGCAGGTCAAGCTCAGTCACGCTGGCCGAACAGGCCACCGAACAGGCCGCTGCGGTGGTGGGTCTTGTGCCCCTTGCGGCTGTGGTGACCGGCCAGCTCCTCGAGCAGCTGACGCTCATCGGCGCTGAGCCTGGTGGGCAGCTGCACCTTGACGGTGAACAGGTGGTTGCCGCGGGCGACCGGGTTGCCCAGCTTGGGCACACCCTTGCCCGCCAGGGTCAGCACCGCCCCGGGCTGGGTGCCGGCAGGAATCTCCAGGTGCTCGCTGCCGTCGACCGTTTCGACCTCGATCGTGTCGCCGAGGATCGCCTGGAGATAGCTGAGGGTGACCTCGGAATGGATCTGGAGCCCGTCGCGACGCAGATGGGGATGGTTCTGGACACTGAGAAACACATACAGATCCCCCGGCGGACCGCCCCGCTGGCCGGCATTGCCCTCGTTGGCGACGCGCAGGCGGGTGCCGGTGTCGACACCGGCCGGAATGTTGATGCGCAGGGTTTTGCGCACCTGCTGCAGACCCTGGCCACCGCAGGCCTGGCAGGGATCGGCGATCACTTGCCCCGCCCCCTCGCAGCTGGGGCAGGGGGCCACCTGGGTGAAGCTGCCGAAGGGCGTGCGGGTGGCGCGCCGCACCTGGCCGGCGCCGCCGCAGGTGCTGCAGGTCACCGGACCGCTGCCGGCCTTGGCACCGCTGCCGCCGCAGGTGCCACAGGCCTCGAGATGGCGCAGCTGCACCTCCTTTTCGACCCCGGTGATCGCCTCGCTGAAACTGATCCCGAGATCGAGGCGCAGGTCATCACCCTGGCGCGGCCCGCGGCGGCGCTGGGCGCCGGCAGAGGCGCCCATGCCGCCGCCGAAACCGCTGAAAAACGTTTCAAAGAGGTCGGCGAAGCCACCCATGTCGCCCATGTCGGGCATGCCACCGCCGCCGAGACCGGCCTCGCCGAACTGGTCGTAGCGGGCCCGGGTCTGGGGATCGCTGAGCACCTCGTAGGCGCGGCCGATCTCCTTGAAACGGTCCTCGGCACCAGGATCCTTGTTGACATCCGGGTGGTACTGCCGTGCCAGACGCCGGTAGGCCCGCTTCAGGGTGTCGGCGTCAGCGTCTCGGCTGACCCCCAGGAGGTCGTAATAGTCGGCCATCAGCCGGCCTGCTCCTGGGACTGATCAGAGGGACCGGGGCCCATCGACACCTTGACCAGGGCATGGCGCAGCACCCGCCCGTTGAGCTGATAGCCGCGCTGCAGTTCTTCGATGACCACATCCTCGGGATGCTCGTCACTCGGTTCGCGCATGACCGCCTCGTGCAGGGTGGGGTCGAAGGGCTCCCCTTCGACGCGCATCGGCGACACGCCGAGCTGCTTGAACACGTCGACCAGCTGTTTGTAGAGGCCCTGGTAGCTGCGGTGCAGCGTCTGGGCTTCCTCGTGCTGGGGATTGAGCTGCTGACGGGCGCGGTCGAAGTTGTCGACCACGGGCAGGATCTCGCTGAGGGTGGTGCAGGCGATCTGCACCCGCTGATCCTCGAGATCGCGGCTCTGGCGCTTGCGGTAATTGTCGAAATCGGCGGCCAGACGCATGTACTGACCGTTGAGGTTGTCGAATTGCTCGCGCAGGGTGGCCAGCTCCTGCTCGAGCTGGGCGGCCCGGGCCGCGGGATCGGCCGCGGCGTCGCTGGCGCCGGCGTCACTGGCCGTGCCGTCGCCGCCGCCCACCTCAGGGCCGGAGTCGGCCGGGGAGGGTGCCGCCTCGCCGGCAGGCGCCTCGCCCAGGGTGTCGGGCTGGGATTCCACAGAACCCGCAACGGTGTCTTCGCTGCTCATGGTGACGCCCACGACAATCGGTATTAGACATGTTGGGGCGCCGGGGCTGCCTCCCACAAGCGGCGGAAGCCCGCACCTCCTTGCCTCCACCATGACCCAGAGCCCGACCCGGCCGGTGCCCGATGCCACCAGCCCCGAGCAACAACGTCTGGAGGTGGAGCTGCTGCTGCGGCAACCGGTCCTCGACGGTGGGGACTTGGCCCACGCCGACCCGGCGCTGCTGGGGCCGGCCGGGGTGATGGCGCTGGACCGGGCCCGCAGCCTGGTCTGCCTGCCGCTGAGCCGCCGCAGCGGCGCGCTCGAGGTGGCCATCCCCAGCTACTGGGGCCCCGAGGAGCGGCAGGGGCTGCTCGCCGAGCTGGGTTCGAGCGGCCTGCGCATCGCCCTGCGCCTTGCCCTGGCCAGCGACATCGACGCGGCAATCGAAGGCGTCGCAAACCCGCCCATCGCGACCGCTTCGCCCACCTCCACGCCCAGCCCAGCCCCCGCGATCGCGGCCGCAGAACCGGTGCGTTCGATCTTCGATGAGCTGGATCTGCCCAACGACGGCCTGCAGCTACCGGAGGTCAGCGACGTGGAGGACCTGGAGTCCTCCGCCATCGCCCAGGGCAACGCCTCACCGGTGGTGAGCCTGGTGGACAGGATCCTGATGGAGGCGATCGACGCCGGCGCCAGCGACATCCATGTGGAGCCCCAGGAGCTGGGTCTGGAGATCCGCTTTCGCCTTGATGGGGTGCTGCACAAACAGTTCGAGGATCTGCCCAGGACCCTGACCCCGGCTGTGACCTCCCGCCTGAAGATCATGGCGGACCTGGACATCGCCGAACGGCGCCTCCCCCAGGACGGACGGATCCGCCGGCTCTACAAGGGGCGCAAACGGGATTTCAGGGTCAGCACCCTACCGAGCCGGCATGGCGAGAAGATCGTGATGCGCCTGCTCGACAGCTCGGCCACCCAGTTGGACCTGGACAGCCTGATCACCAACCCCGCCACCCGGGCCATGGTGCGCGACATCGGCGCCAAGCCCTTCGGCATGATCCTGGTGACAGGGCCCACCGGCTCAGGCAAATCGACGACGCTCTATTCGGTTCTGGCCGAACGCAACAGCCCCGGCATCAACATCTCGACCGTCGAGGATCCGATCGAGTACAGCCTGCCCGGCATCACCCAGACCCAGGTGAACCGAGACAAGGGCCTGGACTTCAGCACGGCGTTGCGGGCCTTCATGCGCCAGGACCCGGATGTGCTGCTGGTGGGCGAGACCCGCGACCTGGAGACGGCCAAGACAGCGATCGAAGCCGCCCTCACCGGCCACCTGGTGCTCACCAGCCTGCACTGCAACGATGCGCCCAGCGCCATCGCCCGTCTCGACGAGATGGGCGTGGAACCGTTCATGGTGAGCGCCTCGCTGTTGGGAATCGTGTCGCAGCGGCTGCTGCGGCGGGTGTGCACCAGCTGCCGCGAGAGCTACCGCCCCAGCCCGGAGGAGCTGAGCCGGTTCGGCCTGCTGGCCAGCAGTGAAACCAACGTGACCTTCTTCAAGGCCCGCACGGCGCCGGCGCCGGCCCGGGGCAGCTGTGCCGTCTGCCACGGCTCGGGCTACAAGGGCCGGGTCGGCGTCTACGAGGTGCTGCGCATGAACGAGGCCCTGGCGACGGCCACGGCCAAGCGCGCCACCACCGACCAGCTGCGGCGCCTGGCGCTCGAAAGCGGCATGAAATCACTGCTGGGCTATGGACTTGATCTGGTGCGGGAAGGTCACACCACCCTCGACGAGGTGGAGCGCATGCTGCTCACCGATTCGGGTCTGGAATCGGAGCAGCGGGCCAGAGCCCTGAGCAGCCTCACCTGCAAGGGCTGCGGCGGCGGTCTTCGGGATGAATGGCTCGAATGCCCCTACTGTCTGACCAGCCGCTAGGGACGGCCATGGCCATCTCCATGGAGAGCCTGATGGAGCAGCTCGTCACCAATGGTGGTAGCGATCTGCATCTCAGCGCCGACCTGCCCCCCTACGGCCGATTCAACGGCCAGCTGCGACCGATGCAGGAGGAGGTCCTCGATGAGGAATCCTGCAACCGCCTGATCTTCTCCCTGCTCAACAACAGCCAGCGCAAGCAGCTCGAACAGACCTGGGAGCTCGACTGCTCCCACGGGCTGCGGGGCGTGGGCCGGTTCCGTGTCAACGTCTACCGCCAGAAGGGGAGCTACGCCGCCTGCCTGCGGGCCCTGGGGAGCCGGATTCCGTCGCTCGAAAGCCTCGGACTGCCGCCGGTGGTCGAGGAGATGAGCCGCATGCCCAAGGGCCTGGTTCTGGTCACAGGCCCCACCGGATCAGGCAAGACCACGACCCTGGCGGCGATCCTCGAGCACATCAACCAGACCCGCGCCGAGCACATTCTCACGATCGAGGATCCGATCGAGTTCGTTTACACCAGCCAGCGCAGCGTGTTTCACCAGCGCGAGGTCAACGAAGACACCCGCAGCTTCGCCAACGCCCTGCGCGCCGCCCTGCGGGAGGACCCCGATGTGATCCTGGTGGGGGAGCTGCGCGATCTGGAGACGATCCAGCTGGCGATCAGCGCCGCTGAGACCGGTCACCTGGTGTTCGGCACCCTGCACACCAGCTCGGCCGCCCAGACCGTCGACCGCATGGTGGATGTGTTCCCACCGGCCCAGCAGACCCAGATCCGGGTGCAGCTGAGCAACAGCCTGCAGGCGGTGTTCGCCCAGACGCTCTGCCGCCGCCGGAACCCCCAGCCGGGGCAGTTCGGTCGCGTCATGGCCCAGGAGATCCTGGTCAACACCCCCGCCATCGCCAATCTGATCCGCGAGGGCAAGACCGCCCAGCTCTATTCACAGCTGCAGACCGGCGGACAGATGGCCATGCAGACCCTCGAGAAGGCGCTGTCAGCACTGGTGCTCAGCCAGGAGGTGTCGTTGGAGGAGGCGCTCCACAAGACCACCCGTCCGGAGGAGCTGCGACGGCTGGTCAACCAGCCGCAGTAAGCCCCCGCGCAGTCAGTCCCCGTGCCCGCCTTCGTCGCCACCTTCAGGAACAGCCGCGGCAAGGTCGAAACGTTGACGCTCGAGTCGGCCGATGCCATGACCGCCCGCCGCGACCTGCGCCGCCGCGGCATCCAGGTCGACAGCCTCGAGCGGCGCAACGTGGCCGCAACACCGCAGCAGAGCGGATCCGGCAGCGCCGGCAGCCGAAGGGCCGGCCTGGCCACGCTGCTGGAAAGCCGACCCGGAATCCGGGAGAAAGCGGTGTTCGCCAGCAAGCTGGCGGCCCTGGTGGATGCGGGCGTGCCGATCGTGCGCAGCATCGAGCTGATGGCCCAGCAGCAGAAGATGCCGCTGTTCAAGCGGGCATTGCAGGGAATCAGCCTGGATGTCAGTCAGGGCATGGCCCTGGGCCCCGCGATGCGGCGCTGGCCGCAGGTGTTCGACAAGCTCAGCATCGCCATGGTCGACGCCGGCGAGGCGGGCGGCGTGCTCGATGAATCGCTGCGGCGTCTGGCCAAGCTGCTGGAGGACAACGCCAAGCTGCAGAACCAGATCAAGGGGGCCCTGGGCTACCCGGTGGCGGTGCTGGTGATCGCCGTGCTGGTGTTCCTGGGCATGACGATCTTCATCATTCCCACCTTCGCCGGGATCTTTGACGACCTGGGGGCCGAACTGCCCTTGTTCACCCAGCTGATGATCGATCTGAGCGGGCTGCTGCGCTCGCCGTTCGGCCTGCTGCTGCTGGGTGCCCTTGCCGCCGGGGTGGTGCTGTTCCTGCGCTACTACGCCACCCCCCACGGCCGCCGCCGCGTCGACGCCCTGGTGCTCAGGATCCCC
>JAGWVJ010000079.1 GCA_018970945.1 Cyanobacteria bacterium REEB417
CGACTTCGGCCTGCGCAACCTCGACCTGCTGCTCGGCCTCGAGAACCGGATCGTCTACACCGCCCAGGAGGTGTTGGCGGAAAGCTGCCGGCTCGACCAGGCCCTGGTGAAGCACAAGCAGGAGCCCAACCTGGCGCTGCTGCCGGCGGGCAACCCGCGCATGCTCGAGTGGCTCAAGCCCGAAGACATGGAGCGCATCGTGGCGCTGCTGCGGGAGAGCTTCGACATCGTGCTGATCGACTGCCCCGCGGGCATCGAGGACGGCTTCAAAAACGCCGCCGCCGCCGCCGAGGAGGCCATCGTGATCACCACCCCGGAGGTGTCAGCCGTGCGGGACGCCGATCGTGTGATCGGCTTGCTCAACACCCGCGGCATCAAACCGATCCAGCTGGTGCTCAACCGGGTGCGGCCCAAGATGATGGCCAACCAGGAAATGCTGGCGGTGGACGACGTCACCGACATCCTGGCGCTGCCCCTGCTGGGGCTGGTGCTGGAGGACGAGCAGGTGATCGTGAGCACCAACCGCGGCGAACCGCTCACCCTTAACGGCAGCCAGTCGCCGGCGGCCCAGGCCTACAGCAACATCGCCCGGCGCGTCTGCGGCGAAGAGGTGCCGTTGATCGATCCCGCCAAGGTGCGCGGCGGCCTGCGGGCCAAGCTCGGCCGCCTCATGCAAACCAAGATTTTCTGAGCCGATGACCCTGCGCGATTTCGTCAACAAGCTGCTCGGTCGTCAACCCGCCAGCGCCACCACCGCCCGCGAGCGGTTGCAGCTGGTGCTGGCCCACGACCGCAGCGACCTCAACCCGGAACTGCTGGAGCAGATGCGCCGCGAGATCCTCGAGGTGGTGAGCCGCTACGTGGAGATCGACCTCGAGGAGGGCGACGTGAGCCTCGAAACCGAAGACCGCGTCACCGCCCTGGTGGCCAATCTGCCGATCCGTCGGGCCAAGCCGGTGGTGCGGCCCGAGGCCGAGCCCGCCGGCGACAGCGACGACAGCGAGCCGGTCTGGACCGCCAGCCAGGCCTGAGGGGAACCCTGGGGGCAACACCGCAAGCCCGCCCCCATGGCCGACCGCCTCAGCAGCATCACCCCCGCTGAACGGCAGGTGCTGGCGGCCCTGCGGCGCGGCCTGAGCAACAAGGCGATCGCCGCCGAATTGGTGCTGAGTCCGCGCACGGTGGAGAGCCACATGTCGCATCTGCTGGCCAAGAGCGGCTGCCGCAGCCGCACCCAGCTGCTGCTCTGGACCCTGGCCGAGCGATAGGCTCGGGCCCGGAAGCGCCGCTTCCCCCGCCGGCTTAGCTCAGTGGTAGAGCAGCGCTTTTGTAAAGCGAAGGCCATCGGTTCAAATCCGTTAGCCGGCTTCCAACCCTCCCGCCTGCACAAAAAAAGGGCGCCCTTGGGGCGCCCTGGGTTGCAATCGCAGGAATTGCAGTGTCGACGATCAGAGGGCGTTGCCGCGGGGCAGAACCTCTTCAGGGAAGACGAAGTTTTCGTGCGGCTGGTCAGCCGGTGCCATCCAGGCACGCAGACCTTCATTCAACAGAATGTTCTTCGTGTAGAAGGTCTCGAACTCGGGGTCCTCAGCGGCGCGGATTTCCTGCGACACGAAGTCGTAGGCGCGCAGGTTGAGGGCCAGGCCGATGATGCCGATGCTGCTGGTCCACAGACCCATCACCGGCACGAACAGCATGAAGAAGTGCAGCCAGCGCTTGTTGGAGAAGGCGATCCCGAAGATCTG
>JAGWVJ010000011.1 GCA_018970945.1 Cyanobacteria bacterium REEB417
GATCAACTGCGGGATCAGATCGGCCATGCGCCGATAGCACTGGGCAAATGGCTCGGCGTTGTGGTTATCGCCAACACTGGGATGCTCGAACATCCACTGCAGGTGACTGATCAACGTCCCGTCGCTTCCCGCCGGAATCGTCGGCTGGTGCAGATGCAGGGCACAGGCAAAGGCCGACTGGATCGCTTCGGGGTTGACAAAGGCGTGACCGTATCCCGTTCCTGCCTGCTGCATGAGGCCCAGAAGTTCGGTTTCGCGGCCGGCGATCGGCGGTCGTTGTGAGGACCTCACAGCGTCCCCTGGCTCACCACGCCGGTGGTCGCCATGGCCGGCGGCACGACCCAGGTCTGCCACTCCACCGGCCAGGAGCGTAGGTCCAAACGGTTCATGGGCCTGCGGCATGTCTTACTGCCCTAGCAACGGTGGAGGATCGTCGTCACTGCCACTGGCTACTCCAGAGACGGTGATCCTGCCGGATGGGTACAGGCGGCGTTGATCACCATTAGGGCGGTGTGGGCGATGTTCAGAGGCCCATCAAGGGCGATTGATCCGCTGCATCTGCCATGTCACCAGCGTGCCCAGCGGGCTCCACAGCAGGTAGGGAATCAGCAGCCACACTGCTGGTGTCGAAGCTGGAGCCACCAGCACCGCCAGGGCCACACCCCAGAGCCAGCCGACAAACCCGACGGCGGTGCCATTGGCCAGGCGCCGCGTTCTGCAGATCAGCCAGGTGTAGCTCTGCACCAGCACCATCAGCACCAGATAGCCGACCATCAGCGCGAAGCTCCAACTGGCATTCCAGGCCAGCAGTGCGGAGCCATAGAAGCAGGCGTAGATGGCAATCCAGATCAGTGGGATCCACCGTTCAAAACTGAGCCATTGCGGCCGCCTGAGCTGCAGAAATCAGCTGCAGTCGGAGCGGCTGGGGATGAGCAGCGCTGAGACCCCCAGGATCACCAGCAGAATGGCCAGTGCTGCTGTCATGCGCTTCAGCGAGGAGCCATTCACTCTGGCGTCACGGCAGGCTTCGGGAACACGGCGCTGACTGCCACTCCATGAGCACTCCATGACCACACCCCTACCTCCCTGGCGCCAGCTGTTGCGTGGTGCCCGGCAGCGGGAGGGGCGATCCCCGGCGGCGCGCTGGCTGCAGCTGGCCACAACGGCACCCGACGGCACGCCACGCGTGCGCACCCTGGTGTTTCGCGGCTGGGCCGGGCCTGCGCTTCTCGACCTGCTCACCGACGGTCGCAGCAGCAAGCTTTCCGAGCTTGCCCATCAACCGGCTGTCGAACTGTGCTGGTTGCTGCCCCGGGCGCGCAGTCAGTTCCGCCTGCGCGGCGCGTTGCTGCAGTTGTCCGGAGAAGCACTGGAGCAGCAACGCCTGCATCACTGGGACCAGCTCAGCTCTGGCGGCCGGGCCGTGTGGGCATGGCCACACCCCGGACAGCCCCTGGATCGGCAGGCAGGCTTTGCTGCTGCCCTGCCCGATGGCACGCCGATGCCAGTGCACTTCGTGCTGTTGCGTTTCGTGCTCAGCCAGGTTGAGTTGCTCGAACTGGAGGGGCACCCCCATCGCCGTCGCCGTTGGTGTTCCCAAAGCCAATGGTGCGAGCAGACACTCAACCCCTGATGGCGGCCTCGAGGGTTGCCAGTCGGCGGTTGTTGACCCCGAGATCGGAATCGCCCAACCTCGAAACTGAACGCGCCTGCAACAGGTGGCGATTCAGGTCTGCATGGAGTTCCAGATCGTCGACGAAGCCAAACAACGCGCTGCTCACGGTGGCGTGCAGGTAGTGGTCGCCCTGCTCCACCACGGTCGTGCGCGCTGAGGTGGTCAACACGCTCCTGAGGCGGTCCAAGGCGGCGGCAGGATCATCCACGGGCCAGTCAGCACGGGCGCAATGGGCGGTGGATGGGCACGGCGACAGGGAGCCGTCATGCAGTCCCAGTTCGGCAGGCACCGGGCCAACCAGTTGAAACAACGCGAGCTGAATCCACAGCACCGCGGGCAGCAACAGAGCCATCAGTTTTCACCCTCACTGGTTGGTTTGGCGGGCTCTGCAGCAGCAGGATTGTCGATGGCCACGCCCAGCTCACGGCAGGTCCCCAGCGGATCCACGCCCGGTGCTAGCCCCAGCGCCTTGCGCAGGGTATCGATCTGGCTTACCGACTGCACATCAATCGAGCCGGCAACATGCTGGCAGGCCAGCTGCTGCAGGGCACGGGTGTCTGGCTTGCCGCAGCCAGCGAAGCTCACCATGGCGGCCGCAAGGCCCAGGCAGACCGGTAGACGCATCAATCAGAACAGGGTTGTGAGCACCCTATCGACCCTTCAACGTGAATTGCCCCCTGATCACAACCGAGGTTCGTCGAACGGGGTGCGGTGGTCGGTGTCGTCAAAAGCGTGCCATGGCAGAGACCTTGGCGAGCTTTTCAGCCTCCAGGCCAGAGAGCTCGTCAATGGCCAACAAGTTGTCTTTGACGAGGCTTGCGAACACGAACAGAATTCCATCGAGCTTGAAGGCGAAACGGCCCTCGATGGTGTGGCGTTCAATGCTGAGGAAATCATGAAGATCCCAGATCTCCTCTGCGCTGTTCAGGCTTGCTCCACGGACCTGGATGGTCGTGATCAGTTGTTGAATGGCCCGTCCATGGGCCAGAGCGAAAGCGTGTTGTGCCACAGCCTGTTCCGCACTGGTCCAGCCTTCGACAAGCTCTAAATTCATCAGTCTTTAATGCCCTCGGTTGACGTTACTCACTTCACTGGGAGGCTGCGAGCATTTGTGACAGGCGCCGTTGGGCAGGCAGGTCGTACCAGGGCAGATCAGGACGCTCGTGATGCTCGCGGTGGTATCCGAAATGAAAGCAGGTCAGCAGTGACAACCAGGTCGGTAGAGCCAGGCTTTCGGGGTCGCGCTGGTTAAGGGGATCTCTCTGGTTGCGATGCGGCAAATACGTGCCGAAAACAAATAGCTGTATTGAGCTTAGCAACAAAGGTAGTGTACAGAAGAGCAGCACATTCATCCATGCTGCATGATTGCTAGCTGATCCAATTGTGATCCAAAAGGCCCATATTGAAAGAAGTGAGATGAGTTGACTGGCTGAAAGATAGTTGCTCATAAAGTTAAGGTACCAGCCGACGATTCCAGTATTAAAATTCATCGTAAAATCGGGATCGTGTCTGCTTGCAGTGTGCCGGTGATGGAGCCGATGTTTGTCACGACACCGTTGGTACGAGAGGGCTCCGTAAAGTGCCAATGTGAAGGCGCCGATCCTGTGATTCCACCGCTGCATGCCCGGCATCAGCAGTCCGTGCATCGCGTCGTGGGCAGTGATGAATAATGCTGTCTGCAGCACCGTGCGCACCAGGACCGCAGAGATCACCAACCAGATCGGCATGCCGCTGACGGGATTCTGCAGCAGTACGACCAAAGAGCACAGCCAGCATAAAAAAAGGATTGCCGCATACAGCAATCCCTTCAGGTTGATCACGATCATTAACCTGCCGGTTCAGCGGCCAAGTTTCAACAGCTCTGCAGGAGATGCAAGCAGGTCGATGGCGACGAAGTAGATCTTACCTTCCGGATTCAAGAGAAAGCGCCAAGCCACATTCATGCCAACACCCGAACCAAACCAAGGGGTTTGGACCTTTCCGGTAACTTTGATGCGGGTAAACCCGTCGGATTCAGCCTCAGACGTGCCCCGCTCAGGTAGGAGCCTTAGGTTTTGGCAGTCTTCGCGGAAGAACCGCAGGATTGAATCAACACCGACGATCGGCTTTTGAAAAGGAGGTTGAAGCGCTCCATCAGGAAGAAAGAGCTTGATCAGATTGTCGAAGTCATTGGCATTCAACAAATCCATGTAATTAGAAATTGTCGCATTGCTGATGCCTTCAATGCTGACCTTGCTGCGTTGATCTTCAGGTGTCGGCGGTACAACAGGTTCTGCGACTCGTTGGGCGGCACCCTTCTCGGGGTCGTATCCCATGTCGACAACGAAGTTACGCAGCAGGGTGATCTGCTGTCCTTGCTCAACCTTCTGGACAGAAGCAAGTACTGCTGAGGCGTTGGCAGACAGCTGATAGCCCTGAGGAATCGGAGCGACAATTCCTGCAGCCATCCATTCACCAAGCTGGTACCAGAACCCCAGCTTGATGTTGACCGACCACACCGAATAAGTACGACCAATCTCTGTATCAGTACGGTTGGCCAGGTCGCACATCATTTTGCTTTGCTCAGCAAAGCTCATCGCTTTGATCTCGTTGAGCACCCGCTCTGCGAATTGCATTCTTGCTGCGGCAGGTGCAGCGACGGTGATCGTGCGGCCCATCTCCAGATAGGCGTACCAGATCAGTGCCAGTTGGTCCTCGGCGCTGAGGAGCTGGAACCGCGCAGTGATGGCGGGAACGACGTCTGCAGACAGCGTGTTGGGAAAGATCTGCGACGCTTTTTCAATTGTGAACATGCCCGAGACCGTCCCTGTTGTAAAGGAATCTTACAAAATTTAGCAGTCTGACCCGCTTTCTGGCAAGCAATGCAGATTTGCGGCGAGCTGACCGGTCCTGCGCGCTCTGCCTGCCGCAGGTCGCCACCCCGGCGCGCGATGGTGGCTTGCCCAGGCTTGATCGATCCATGTCGGCGAACGCTCCGGCGAAGACCACGGGCAGCACGGCCTTGGTCGGTTTGACAGTTCTTTATGACGGTGGCTGTTCACTGTGTCTCAGGGAAGTCGCCTTCCTCAGACGCCGTGACCAGCTGCTGCACCCCGCGGCGCCGCGGTTGGCGTTCGTTGATGTGGATGCCGCCGATTACGACCCTGCAGCCCATGGGCACATCGACTACCGCATGGCCATGGGACGCATGCATGGCCTGTTGGCTGACGGCACCATCGTGAGGGATGTGGCGGTGTTTCGCAGGGCCTACGCGTTGCTTGGCCTGGGTTGGGTGTATGCACCGACCGCCTGGCCCGGGTTTCGCCCGCTCGTGGATGCCGTTTACGGCCTCTGGGCCCGTTGGCGGCTGCGCCTGACCGGGCGGCCGAGCCTCGATCAGCTTTGTGCCTGCCGCGGATCCTGCAGTTCGAAATCCTGAAAGTCGAAGCCCGGGCCGACGCAGCAGCTCACCAGGCTCCAGGCGCCCAGGCTGCGGGCGGCCTGCCACCAGCCGGCGGGCACCACGGCCAGGGGGTGCAG
Organism: Cyanobacteria bacterium REEB417; assembly: GCA_018970945.1. GTDB lineage: Bacteria > Cyanobacteriota > Cyanobacteriia > PCC-6307 > Cyanobiaceae > RGUW01. The sequence goes on from JAGWVJ010000011.1 coordinate 5,195, forward strand.
ATCGGGATTCGTGAGGTCAAAGCCCAGTAGCTGCGTTTGCGGTGTCAGCTCAGCGCTGGCACGCAACAACAGTTCAAGCGGCGCACCGCCGATGAAATGCCAGCTTTCATCAGCCCCATGCACCCGGTGCCAGGCACTGGATCTGCCAGCTTCCAGCAGAAACAGAATCACGGTGAGCCCGGCGCGCTGGGCCCCATCGGTGCGAGTCACCTGCGCGGTGCTGCGATGCACCTCGCGGTACCAGCCCCCTTCAGGATGGGCCCGTAGGCCGAGGCGCCTGATCAGGGCCTGGCTGCATTCAGGTGGACCGTTCACTGAGGGAGCGGCCTGAGCCGATAGGGTCACGCCAGCAGGTTGCCCCAATTCCACCACCATGAACCCGAGCATCAAAGGTGTGCTTTACGTCAGCGTGTGGGTGATGCTCTGGGGCACAGCGGCATCGCTGGCTGATTTCGTGTTGCTGGAGCGCGGCGCCTACGCCATGGGTACGCCAGGCCAGGCGATCACCTTTGTTTCGTATGGCATCGCCGCCGTCGTGCTGGCGCTGAAACTGTCGAGCCGTTTTCTCAAGACTGACGCATGATCCATGCAGCAGCATGACCATTCCCACCCTGCTGCTCTGGTTGCTGCTGGGGCTGGTCGTGCTGGCCTGGGTGCCGCTCTCAGGGGGACGAGGTGGCGGGGTTGCATCCCTGCTGGCGCTCGATCGGGCGCCCAGGCCCCTGGCTGCCGCGACCGAAGCGCAATGGCTGCACCAACTCAGCCTGGCCACCCAGCTGGATCGCCTGTCGCTGATGCTGCTGACCCACCTGGGCGGTCTGACGGTTGGGGTCGAGTCGCCGTCGGCGGCCCTGCTGATCAGCCCCCTGCAGGCTTTGGCAGCGATCCACAGCTGCACTCTGGCCCAGCTGGCTGCGGTGGGTGCCACGGCCCTGTTCGCCAGCAGCAATGGCTGCAGACCTGGGTTAACGCTGGCGCGGCGAGACCTGGAATGACCATCAGGCCAAGGCCTTGCTTCACACGGCGCTGGCTGACAGGACCCCCAGCAGCGCCTCGCCGTAGCGCGACAGCTTGGCTGTTCCGATCCCGCCGATGCGGCCCAGGGCCTCGAGGGTGGTGGGCTGCTGCGCCGCCAGCTCCATGAGCGTGCGGTCGTGGAACACCAAATAGGGCGGTACCCCCTGTTGGCGGGCCTGCTCGCGGCGCCATGTCCTGAGCGCTGTGAGCAGGGCTTCGTCGACCTCCAGGTCGCCATCGAGGCCAGCCATGGCTCCCGTCGTTCGTGCCGGCGGCGCTGATGTGCCATTGCGGGCGTTGCGTTGGGGCTGCGGGAGCGGCAGTTCGAGGCTGACTTCGCCCCGCAGCAACGGTCGCACCGACGCGGCTGGACCCAGTTGCAGACCCCCTTTGCCGCCGGGCACGGGCTGCAGGTAGCCAAGGCCGCCCAACTGGCGTACCAGCGTTCGCCACTGGCTGCGGTCAAGCTCGCGACCGATGCCATGCACGCTGAGCTGGTCGTGCCCCAGCTGGCGGATCTTGTCGGTGCTGCCCCCCAGCAACACATCGACCACATGGGCGGCACCGAAGCGCTGGCCTGTTCTTGCCACGGCAGAGAGCAGTTTCTGGGCCGGCACCGTGAGGTCCACCAGGGCTCGGGGTTCCAGGCAGCCGTCGCAGTTGCCGCAGGGTTGGGGCAGCTCTTCTCCGAAGTGCCTCAGCAGCACCTGGCGGCGGCAACCGGCCGCCTCGCTGTAGGCAATCAGGGCCTCGAGCTTGCTGTGCTCGATCCGCTTGTGCTCCTCGGGGGCGCTCGAGTCGTCGATGAAGCGCCGCAGCTGGGGAATGTCACCCGGGCCATGCAACATCCAGGCCACCGCCGGCAGGCCGTCGCGGCCGGCCCGGCCCGTTTCCTGGTAGTAGGCCTCCAGGCTCTTGGGCAGATCGACATGGGCTACGAAGCGCACGTCGGGCTTGTCGATGCCCATGCCGAAGGCGATCGTCGCCACCACCACGACGGCAGCGTCGTTGCGAAAGTGCTGCAGTGCGTTGCTGCGCTGCTCGCTGCTGAGCCCGGCGTGATAGGCCACCGCATCGATGCCGGCCTGGCGCACCTGGGCGGCCATGGCATCGACCCGGCTGCGGGAGCGGGCGTAGACGATGCCGGCTTCACCCCGGTGATCAGCCAGAAAGTCGAGCAACTGCTGCCTTGTTTGTTGCTTGCCCCGCAGGATGTAGCGAATGTTGGGTCGATCAAAGCTGGCCAGAAACACCTGGCCGGCCTCCAGCTGCAACCGCGCGATGATCTCGTCGCGGGTGCGGGGGTCGGCGGTGGCGGTCAGGGCCAGCCGCGGCACGGCGGGGAAGCGTTGGGCCAGGATCCCCAGCTCGATGTACTCGGGTCTGAAGTCGTGCCCCCATTGCGAGACGCAATGGGCCTCATCGATGGCAAACAGGCTGATCGTCGGCCCCAGCCGCGCGAGCAGATCGCCACTCAGCAGCCGTTCGGGCGAGACATACAGCAGCTTGAGGCTGCCGGCCTGCAACTGATGCCAGATGTCACCGACCGCGTCGGCCTCGTGCCCAGAGTGCAGGGCCGCCGCGGCCACACCCAGCTGCTGCAGCGCCGCCACCTGGTCTTGCATCAGGGCGATCAGCGGTGACACCACCACCGCCAGTCCGGGGCGGCATAGCGCCGGCACCTGATAGCAAAGCGATTTGCCGCCACCGGTGGGCATCAGCACCAGGCCCGAGCCGCCGCCGATGACATGCCGCACGATCGCCTCCTGGGGCCCGCGAAAGGCCGGATAGCCCCACACCTGCTGCAACACCTGCAGGGGGTCGGCGGTCACAGTGCTGCTGGCGGTAGACAGGACATCCCACAATGACGCCCAGCCGGCCTGACGTGATGTCTGCCTCTGCGCCCCGCACCACCACGGCCTGGGGATTTCTGGCCCCCGCCCTGCTGCTGCTGGGGGTATCGGTGCTCATTCCGGCGGCCATGGCCCTGGTCATGGCCTTCACCCGCAGCGGGCTCGACGTCAGTGAGCCCCTGCGCTTCATCGGCCTGGCCAATTTCAGGCGCCTGCTGGCCGACCCGATGATGACGCGGGTGTCGCTCACCACCGGGGCCTATCTGCTGGGGATCGTGCCACCGATCGTGCTGGGTTCGCTGGCCCTGGCGGTGTTGGTCAACCGACAACTGCCCGGCATGCATGGGTTCAGGGGCGCGTTCTACACACCGGTGCTGGTCTCGATCGTGGTGGCAGCGATCGCCTTTCGCTGGCTCTATGCCGAGAACGGCTTGATCAACGGATGGCTGATGACCCTGCTGGGGGAGCGATTCACACCGATCGCCTTTCTGAGCTCACCCCAGCTGGCCCTGCCGGCCGTGATGCTGGTGACTCTGTGGAAAGGCCTCGGCTACTACATGGTGATCTTTTTGGCCGGGCTGCAGGGCATTGCGCCCGAGCTCTATGAGGCTGCCGCCCTCGATGGCAGTGACGGCTGGCGCCGGCATTTGGATATCACCCTGCCTCTGCTGCGCCCCTACGTGACGCTGGTGGCCGTGATCTCGGCCATCGCCGCCACCAAGGTGTTTGAGGAGGTCTATCTGATGACCCAGGGGGGGCCGGCCGATGCGACACGCACCATCGTTTACTACGTCTACGACCAGGCCTTCGCTGAACTCGACATCAGCTATGCCTGCACGGTTGGACTGGCCCTGTTCCTCGGGGTGTTGCTGCTCAGCCTGGTCCGGTTCCTGGTTGCCGGTGATCGTGGCCTCACCTGAGGCCGCACCGTCGCAGTTGAAGATGGAAGATTGGACCTCGCCGGGCGCGTCGTGCAGGTGCTGATGGATCCCTCTGGTTCAGAGACCGCTTCAGGCCAGGAACCGCTGGCTGCCGATTCCATCGGCATCGTCGGCGGTGGTCAGTTGGCCCTGATGCTGGCCGAGGCCGCCCGGGAGCTGGGCATGGACCTGCACGTGCAGACTCCGGGTGCCCACGATCCGGCCACGGCGGCAGCCAGCTCGGTGGTGCTTGCACCGCTCGATGATCTGCATGCCACCCGCCAGCTGGCCAGGCGTTGTGCCGCGATCAGCTTCGAAAACGAATGGCTCGATCTGGCCGGTCTCGGCGCCCTGGTGGCTGAAGGCATTCGCTTTGTGCCCGGGCTTGATGCCCTGGAGCAGCTGGTCAGCAAGCGCGCGCAGCGTCAGCTGCTCAACCGGCTCAATCTGCCCTCACCCCGCTGGTGCGGCCTGGAGGAGGTGCTCAGACCGCTACCGCGTCAGATCGCCGACCAGGATCCAGCCGATCGCGATGGGCCCGAGCCGCAACCATCGCAGGCTCAGCAGCAGGATCCCGATGCACCCACTGAACCCAGGCTGCCCGGGGGGCTGGACTTTCCTGTCATGGCCAAGGCGTCCACAGGGGGCTACGACGGCAAGGGCACACGGGTGCTCGCCACCCAGGCTGAGCTCGAGTCGCTGCTGGCCGAGGTTGACCCGTACGACTGGATCCTCGAGCAGCTGGTGAGCTTTGACCTTGAATTGGCCCAGCTGGCCTGCCGCGATCGCCATGGACGGGTGCAGTGCTACCCCCTGGTGCAGACCCACCAGCACCAGCAGGTGTGCGACTGGGTGCTGGCTCCGGCGCCGGTGCCCCATGCGGTGCAGGCCCATGCCCGCAACCTGGCGGCCTCATTGCTCACGGCGATCGGCTATGTCGGCATGGTGTCGCTCGAGCTCTTCTATGGACCAGCCGGGCTGCAGGTCAACGAGATCGCGCCCCGCACCCACAACGCCGGCCATTTCACGATCGAGGCCTGCCAGACCAGCCAGTTCGCCCAGCAGCTGCGAATCGTTGCTGGCCTGCCGATGGGCCCGGCCGAGCTCTGTGTCCCGGGTGCCCTGATGGTCAACCTGCTGGGCTTCAGTGCCTCAGAGTCGGACTACGGCGACCAGCGCACCGCCCTGGCGGAGCTGCCCGATGCAGCCCTGCACTGGTACGGCAAGACAGGGCCTGGACTTGGCCGCAAGCTGGGCCATCTGACCCTCACCCTGCACGATGCCGATCCGGCGCCGCGCGCCCAGGAGGCGATGGCGCGGCTCGCCGCGGTGCGGCAGATCTGGCCCCTGCCGCCGGCCGGATGAGCGCCCTAGAGTCACGTTGGACTGCCGTGTTGGTGACTGCCTTTCACAGTTTTCTGATCTGACTCCCTTTTCGACATGGGGGGTCTGCAGCGGAAGCAACGTAGGCCGGCCTTGCAGCCGGAAACGGCGCCCCGCCCTTGACCCCCCTTCTGGTTCCACCAGGTCGAACACTGGGGCAAGACGGCACGGTGGTCCACCCCATTGCCGAGCTTGGAGAAAGGCTTGCTCAACCCACCTTTCTCAACGCAACCTCTTCAACGCACCTCGATCAGCTCGCCGGCCGAATAGCGCACCTTGGCGAGCTGGGCGTAGCGGTCATCGGCGGCGCGATAGCCCGCCGCGCAGACCACCCAGCTGCGGTAGGGGCCCGCTTCGAGTTCCAGCAGGCGGTCAAAGGCCGCCGGATCAAACCCTTCGATTGGGCAGGTGTCGACCCCCAGCAGGGCCGCCGCGGTCATGAAGGTGCCCAAGGCGATGTACACCTGGCGGCCATTCCATCCGGCGATCTCAGCGGCGGGCACCTGTGCGTGCTCCACCACGTTGCGCCGCAGCAGGTCGGCATAGAAGGCCATCTGCTCGCTCGCAAGGCCACGGGCCTGGCAGGTGGTGCTGATCAGCGTGTCGACATCGGCCTGCTCGATCGTGCGGCGACCCAGAAACACCACCAGCTCGGCGCAGTCGGTGATCTGGCTCTGGTCCCAGGCGTGGGGTCGCAGTTGCTGCCGCAGTGCCCGGTCGCGAATCACCAGGAACTTCCAGGGTTGCAGCCCGTAGCTCGACGGGCTCAGCAGCAGGCTCTGCTCCAGCGCAGCCCAGGTCTGGGCCGGGATCGAACGCGCCCGGTCGAAGGCCTTGGTGGCATAGCGCCAGTTCAGGGCCTGCTCCAGGGTCTCGGGCGTGATGGACATGGGAAGCAAAGGTGATGGGTGTGATCAGCACAGCAGCTGCTGGCATCAGGCGTTCAGCGCCGCCTCGAGCAGGGGTCGCAGGCTCTCGGCACTGAGGACGGTCACCACAAACACCTCTTGCACGCTGCTGCCGCGGCGGGCCACCAGTTTGTGGCCACCGTTGATCGGCGCAGAGATGCGCAGCTGCAGCTTGGGGCTGCGGCCCCGCACACGGGCAATCACCGCCGGGGTGATGGTGTCGATCCCAGGCTGCCGGGCCAGGACCTGAAGCACCGGGATCAACCCCTCCACATAGGTGCTGTGGGTGATCACCACTCTGCCCATGACGGCATTCAGACCGGTTCAAGCGGCGCCATGGTCAGGCCCTGGCCGCCGAGCTGTTGGTGATAAAGCTCAGCGGGCTCCCGGGGGCCGGCCCAGACCACGGCCGAGCCCTGGCCATCGATCTCATGGGCCAGCTCCCAAGCGCGATCCGGGGTCATCGCAGGAATGAACCGCATCAGGCACTCGACCACGTGCGCGAAGGTGTTCACGTCATCGTCGAGCACCACCACCTTCACGTGGGGGTAGGGCTTGCGCTCGAGCACCGTTGCAGCGCTGCGTTCGCGCAGAGGGGTGCTGCTCGCCCGGCCCATCAACGTTGTCCCCATCGCGCTCAGAACACCGCCAAGCCTAGGTATTGTGGCGCCACGCAAACGTCACATCGGGCATGCTGATCACCGCCGGTTGGGCCGCTCTGGCCGCCATCTTCTCCTTTTCCATCGCCATGGTGGTCTGGGGACGCAATGGCGACGGCAGCATTAATTTCTGAGTGGTTGAGTCCCTGTCTGACCCCTCCAGAGTTCTCTCGCTGACGGCAGCAGGCCTGCTGGTCTTCGTAAGCCTGGGGGTGATCTATCTTTCGAGCGTCGAATGGCGGGATCGGCGACGGCGCAAGCAGCAGGAACGCAGAGCCCGGCCCTGAGCCCGTGGGCCTGGGACCTGGCTGACCGTCTGCTCCAGCCACCAGTCCCCGTTGAGCACGTCAGGACCGCTACTGCTGATCCGCGATCGCCATCACGGCTAGAGGAGCTGGAGCAGCTGCTCGATCAGCAGCCCCACCTGTCGCCCGATCACCACGCGGCCACCCGGTTGCTGCAACTGGGCCAATCACTGCTGACTGACCCTGCCGTCGACACGGCGGCAGGTCTTCGCATGCTGCGTCACGGGGCCGATCGGTTGCGCACCGATCTGGTGGGTGAGACGGTGACCTATGTGGTCAACCGCAACATCAACCTTACGAATCACTGCGTCAAGCACTGCAGTTTCTGTGCCTTTCGCCGTGATCCGGGTGATCCCGGTGCCTACCGGCTCAGCCGATCCGAGCTCCAGCACAAGGCCCGTGAGGCGCAGCGGCGTGGAGCCACCGAGCTCTGTATTCAGAGTGGCCTCGACCCAGCGGCCAGCCTCGATGGCAGCCATCTGGCCCATGCCGAAACGGTGCTGCGCGATCTGCTCGCGGCAGCGCCGGGCATCCACCTGCATGCGTTTTCGCCCCAGGAGCTGTTGTTCATGGCTGAGGCCGATGGGCTGCCCCTCCAGCAGGTGCTGCAGCGGCTGCGCCAGGCGGGGCTCGCCTCGGTGCCGGGCACGGCGGCCGAGGTGCTGAGTGAGCCGCTGCGGCGGCGCCTCTGCCCCGAAAAGCTCAGTGCCCGCGCCTGGGTGGCCGTCATGCTCGAGGTGCACGCCCAGGGCCTGCCAGCCACCAGCACCCTGATGGCTGGTCACATCGAGACCGCGGCCGATGTGGCCGCCCACCTGCTCACCCTGGTTGCGATGCAGCGCCATGCCTGGAACCAGGGCCTGCCGGGATTCACTGAATTTGTGCTGCTGCCGTTTGTGGGGCTGCATGCGCCTGCTGCCCTGCGGCGTCAGGTGGGCCGCGACCAGCCTGACTTGCCGGCGATGTTGGTGCTGACGGCCCTGGCCCGGCTGCTGCTGGGGCCCTGGATCCGCCATCACCAGCCCAGCTGGGTGAAGCTGGGGCTCGAGGGTGCCGCTGAGGCCCTGCGCTGGGGTGCCGACGACCTGGGTGGCACCTTGATGGAAGAGCACATCACCACCATGGCCGGGGCCAGCGGGGGCACCAACCAGGAGCCCCAGGATCTTGAGGCGGCGGCAGCCCGCGTCGGGCGCCCGGTGCGGCGGCGCAGCACCACCTACGGCGAGCTGCCATGAGGGTGCTGACCTGGCGACTGGTGACCAGGCGACTGCTGTTGCCCAACACGGCAGCTTCTGCGGTCTTGCTGCTGCTGGGTCCGGCCCTGGCCCTGCTGCTGTGGCCCCGTTCCCAGGCCCAGGGTCTGGCCCGTCTGTTCCACCAGTCGCAGCTGATCCAGAGCTTCGCTGCCGCACCCACGCGTCCGCCGCCGCCGCTCTGGCGCCAAAGGCTCGGGCCCCTGGCCGCTGTGCTGTGGTCGCGCCAGCAGGGTGTCTGGTGGCAGTTCTGGGGAGTCCATGGCGATGCCGGGGCCTTCCTGGTGCTGCCGTCGACGAGCCTCAGCGATGTGGTGGGCGATCGCCTGCCTGTGCCTCCGCTGCGGGTCGATGATCTGGCCGTCGTGGCGGCCGACCCGCTGTCGCGGCAGTGGCTCTCGGATCGACTGCGCAGCGTGCCCCGGTCCCCCCGGGGCCTGGAGCAGCGCTGCCTGCTCCAGTTGCGTCAGCCCCAGACGGTCAGCTGGAGTCCAGCTGGACTCGGCGCCCTCGCGGGCCCGGTCGCTCCGCTGTTGCAACGGTTTCAACAGGGATGCCTGACCCTGAACCTGCAGGGCCAGAGGGTCGATCTCGGTGGAGAGGCCGCAGCTGCGGTGGGCGTGCTCGGCCCGGCCTCCCAGTCACGACCCGAGCCCGCGTCCCGGCCACTGACACCTGGTCAGTTGCTCGAGCTTCGCGGTCCGGCTCTCGAGGTTCTCCTGCAGGGGTTGCTATCCCGTCAGCTGGTGCGTGAGCCGTTGGCGTCCCGCTATGGGATCGCCGAACCCCAACTGGCCCTGCTTCGCCGCAGTCCGTTTGTGCTGCGGCTGCGCGAGCTGCCGCAGGGCCCGTTTCAGGCTGGCCTTGAACTGGATCTTGCCCCACCAGCCCGCGATCGCCAGGCCTGGGAGCGATTGCTGGCTGCCCTGCGCCAGCCCCTTCTCCAGCAGGGACTGCAGGAGCAGGGCGCGATCCCGCTGCGCACCCGCTGGCGCGACGAGCAGGGGCGGGTCGTGGGCGGATGGTTCTGGCAGCCCCCACAAGGGGGGGAGGAACGCAGGCTGGTGCTTTTTGTGGGACCCGAACCGGCAACTGGGTCAGCTCCACCGGCCCCGTCAGGGTGGGTGGTGCTGCAGGCGAGGCCCGGTGACCTGGATCGCCTGGGGCTCTGGCCCGGAGCCTTTCCACCGCTGGTGAGGCGGGCCGATCAGCTGGAGATCAAGGCAGACGCCGAGCGCAGGCAGCCGATCAGCCGACTGACGGGACGCCTGGCGCTGACTCGTTCCCGTTAGCGGCGTCTTCCGAAGCCGTCGGTGCCGTGGCACGGCGTTCACGCTTGCGTTTCTCGGCGGCCACGGTCTCCTCCATCAGCTCGACCGCCTGGGCCATTTTTTCGAGGTTGCTGGCGTAGAGCTTGAGATCCCTATCGAGTCGATCACGCAGCAGTCCCATCGATGCGCCCAGGTCATGGGCAGAGTCACGCAGGGCCGCCGGATCCATGGCATCGGCGCCCTGGGCCTGCTCCAGCAGGGCCATGAGCCCGACCGCCATCAGACGTGAGTAATGAAAATCGGGCCGTTGAATTCCGGCCAGCGCCTGGGCCAGGGGCTCAGGTGCGCCCTGACCCTGTTGCTCGACCCATTGCCGTACGGCGTCGACACTGTGGCTGCCCATGGCCGCCAGGGCCTGACCGTGCTGCTGCCGCAGTGCGGCGGCATCAAAGCCGCTGGCGCTGCACAGCGCGTCAAACAGCGGTGCTTTCTGGGCTTCGGGGCGGTATCCCTTGGCGAAGCCATCGAACACCTGGACCAGCCCCACCGCAAACAGGGGGTCAGCCTTGAATCCCTGCTGCCGGCTGAGCAGATGCAGCTCCACCAGCAGCTCATCGACCATGCGCCGGTAGAGCGGGCCGATCACGTAGGGGAAGGCGCGGTGAAAGGCCCGCTTGCTGTCGGCAACGGTGAGAGCAGCGCTCACGCAGGTGCAACCAAGGTCTTGCGACCCTAGCGCCGCCCCCATCGGGTCGTTTCCAGCCTCAGTAGGATCACGTGCGTGCTGAGAACGGGCCTGTGACCACGATCCCCATTGTCATCGAGGAGTCGGGTCGCGGTGAGAGGGCGTTTGACATTTATTCCCGTCTGCTGCGCGAGCGCATTGTCTTTCTGGGCGAGCCGGTGACGGCAGAATCAGCCAACCGCATCGTCGCCCAGCTGCTGTTTCTTGAAGCCGAGGATCCCGACAAGGACATCTTCCTCTACATCAATTCGCCCGGTGGTTCGGTCTATGACGGGCTCGGGATCTTTGACACCATGCAGCACATCAAACCCGATGTGCAGACGGTGTGTCTGGGGCTGGCTGCATCCATGGGTGCGTTTCTGCTGTGCGCCGGCGCCAAGGGTAAGCGCAGCAGCCTGACCCACTCGCGGATCATGATCCACCAGCCTCTCGGCGGAGCCCGCGGTCAGGCCAGTGACATCCGCATTCAGGCCGACGAGATTCTCTATCTCAAGAAAAAGCTCAACCAGGAACTCGCCGATCGCACCGGACAGCCGCTTCCTCGCATCGAAGAGGACACGGATCGCGACTTCTTCATGTCACCGGCCGAGGCCGTTGAATACGGCCTGATCGACAAAGTGATCGACAAGCGTCCGGTCCGTCCCGTCTGAGCCTGGCCCCATGGGTCGGCAACGGAGTAACGAAGACAGGAGCGAGACCCAGCGCCGCGGCCTTCCGCCCAGCCTCCGGCCCAGCAAGATCTGTCCGGTCTGCGGCCGTCCGTTCAGCTGGCGCAAGAAGTGGTCCGACATCTGGGAGCAGGTTGTTTACTGCTCCGAGCGATGCCGCAACCGCAGGGCACCAGCACCGTGATTCTGGCTCAGTTCTTGTGGCAGACGGCGTGGAGTTTGGTCTCATCGACGGATCCTTTGTCGATGCGCAACCAGGGACCCGGTTTGCCAGCCATCACCGTTTGAATCTCTTGCTTGCTGCAATTGATCGTTTCGTTGTAGTTGGCACCACCGGGAATATTGGTGTCGACCTCAATGCTGCAGAGCCCCTGCTTGCAGCCCAGCGAGCGGTACTGCATGGTCACACCGCTGATGCGGGTCGGAATCTCTGTCCAACCTGTTTTGGCGGATTCGGCGCGCCCTGCTGAAGGTGGCAGTGCGGCACCGGCAGCAGAGGCAGCCATGATCAGCGCGGCCAACCAGCGAGAACCCATGGGTGAGACGATGTGGGGTGATCTGAACTTACCGCGAGAACTTCGCTCTTAAAGCGCGATTGCAGAGCCCGACTCAATGCTTGTGATCGTGCGGACACAACCCCACCGCGCCCTTGTCGAACTTGTCCAGCTCGGCGAGGTTGGCGTCGCCGATGCCGTAGGCCACGTCGTGCACGATACGGCCGTCAAACATGGTCGCCAGCACCTCGATGGAGCCGATCTCCTGGTCTTTGCCCAGCTGGCGCGAGCCAGCCACGACAGCGGGATCACCTGGCGTTGTGGCATCGCAGTGAGCAATGCCCATGGAAACCATGTCGACGTAGGCGGGTGCCCTGGGGAGAGGCACCGCCGAGAGGGTCACCAGCAATGGTGTTCCCACCACTCCGGCCATTCATAACCAGATCGTGTCAACGCCGATGACAGGTGCAGGCTTGATCAGCTGGGTCCGTTTCTGGCGGGCCGCCGCCAGCTTTGACCATGGGAGGGGTCGCTCAAGCCAGAGTCGCCGTGATCGTTGTGTTGCTGTACCAGCTGTAGGGCCCCTCACGCACGGGTTCGATGCCCAGTTCGGCGCGCAGCTCCTCGAGATTCTGGGCCATGCGCTCTTCCCAGATCATGGGAAACAGGGGCTTGGCCCGAATGCCCATCTCCATGCCCTGGGTCATCAGGTCGAAGTTGTAGCCGATGCTGTTGGCGTACTCCTCGATGTTGACGTAGTCCTCATCAGCCTTGTCGGTCTCAAAGAAACTCAGCATCAACCCCACAAGGTTGAGGAACGAGAAGCCCGGGAAGCTGAACTGCCCCACGCTGATGCTGATGACGCCCACCTCACCGAAGTTGTCGAGGCTGTACCCGCTGAGAATATGGTGCAGGTCGTGGGTGGCGTAGACGCGGTAATTCACGTAATCGCCCTCACCCTCGAGGTTGTTGTAGAAGGCTGGATCGGGGAAAAAATCGATGTCGTAGCCCAATGCCTCCATCACCATGGCGTAGGTCCAGCCGAGACTTCCCTTGGGGAGCTGCTTCATGGCAGCCACGTCATAGGGGCCGCAGAGCTTTCGTGACTGGATCAGTGCAGCAGCATCAGGATCCTGCTGTAGACGCCGCAGACAGCGCATCATCGGGTTGCCCGTGAGTCGGCGCGACAACTCAAAGACGTTGCCGGCATCGTCAGCTCCGCCAGAGGCAAGATCTGCGAGTTCCAGAAACTCCTTGATGTTCTCTGCCGAAGCAACCCTGTTGAGGTAACGGAATCCCATTGACGCGTCGGTGGATAAGCGTTAAGTCGACGCCTCAGCGTAAGGGTGAACGGCTGTGGGGATCACCTCACACAGCACCGGCCCATCTAGCGTCCTGACCAGCTCCTTCTCGACCGCCAGTCGCAGCGCATCGATCTGGCCTGCCGTCATGGCGTTCCCCGGCTCCACGTAGGCCACTGCGGTGACGGTGCGCCCCAGGCGGATCATGGCCAGCTCGATGAGCGCACACTCCTGTTGCGCAAGCATCGGCGCGATGGCGTTGGCACAGTTGTTCTGGGTTGCCGCTGCGATGGACTGGCTGGATCCTGCCGCCTCGGCCATGGCACCCTTGAGAATAACGATGGGTTCACCCAGCAGCGCCCCACTCAGTACCAACACCAGCAGGGCATCGGCGATCGGCGCCAGGGGCGCCAGCGGTGTGGCCAACAGCAGTGGTGACCCCAGCAGGGCCATGCCGGTGCAGGCCGAAATCAGGGCATCAAAACGTGCCGTGAGGGCCATGCCCCGCAGCATGTCGCTGTTGCGGCCGCTGCTGCGCCAGCTGCGCACAAACACGCGCCACAGCCACAGGTTCAGCAGCACCATGGAGCTGAAGTACCACTCCAGCCCAGCCAGCCTGACGGGGGCAATGCTGCCGCCCTGCAGATAAGTCACGATCTTGCCAGTTGCCGACACCATCGCAAACGCAATGATGCCCAGCAGCACCAGAGTCCGGAACAGCACATAGAGCGGTTCCTGCCCCGATGCGCCAAACGGGTAGGCACGGCTGCGCGGCTGTAGGGCAGTGCGGCTGATCCGCCCGGCGATGACCGAGGCCCCGGCCATCACAGCGGTGTACAGGCCATCGAGCATCAGGGCATCAGAGCCCGAGCGCCAGAAGAAGACCAGGGCCATTGCGGCACCGATGACATTGCCAAAGGTGCCCAGCTGCAGCGACCTGGTCTCCGTACTTGGATTCCTCTGATGCTTCACAGTGAAACCGAGTTGTTGTGAATGATTCAGTCTGCTGGCTGACGGTTTGTGCTGTCAGTATTTGCAAGCAGCATCTGCTGAGTGCTCAGTGACCTATGTGATTGGAATGGCGAGATTTGCTGCCTGAGAATCAATTGCCGTGTGAACTTGAGCAATCATCTTGATTCAACATGGATGTCAGATATTTCGGTGATACAAGTCTGCGCTCAGAATTGTAAAGCTTCCACAGGAAATAAGTGGGCTCACCAGGCAATGTTTTGATCTGAACATCCTGGGTCCAGACCCATGCCCAAAGAGCAGATTCATAGCAATTTTGGGAACTTAGGAGAGATAACCTGGTGAGGAAGATTCTCTCTTGGCCCGAGCACGATGGTGGAGAGCCGTGTTTCCTGGGCTTCGCTGCAATCACTGCTCTGCAGAGTTGTGGCGTGAGTCAGATCATGCAGGTGGACGGTTCAGATCGACTTCAGGCCGTGGTCGCTTCCCCCAGCAATGGTGAGAAACGTTCCTTCTCAGGAATGGCTGTGTATTCAGCAACGATGGCGCGGAACTCCTCGCCATCCAGGCTTTCTTTCTCGATCAGGACGTCAACGACGCGGTCCATGCAGCTGCGATGGTCGGCGACCAGCTTGACGGTGTCGGCGTAGCAGCGCTCAACGATGGCACGTACGGCCTCGTCCACTTTGGTGGCCATGGCGTCGGAGCCATCGCTGCGGGTCATCAGGTCGCGTCCCAGGAAGACCTCCTGGTTGCCGGCCTCCAGTGAGAACTGGCCGATGTCGCTCATGCCGAAGCGGGTCACCATCTGCCTGGCAATGGACGCGACCTGCTGGATGTCGCCGCCGGCACCGGTGGTGACTTCTTCGTGGCCGAACACAACCTGTTCGGCAGCCCTGCCGCCCAGGGCACCCATGATGCGGGCGCGCAACTGGGCACGGCTCACCAGCATCTGCTCCTCATCGGGGGAGAACCAGGTCAGGCCCTGGGCCTGACCCCTTGGAATCAGGGTGACCTTTTGCACCGGGTCATGGGCCTTGACCAGGGTGCCCACCAGCGCATGCCCAACCTCGTGGTAGGCGATCAGGCGCTTGCTGCGGCCGTCGGTCAGGGGCTTGCCCTCCATGCCTGCGATCACGCGATCGACGGCATCGTCGATTTCGGCCAGGGTGGTTGCTACCTTGCGGCGGCGGGCCGTGAGGATCGCCGCCTCGTTGAGCAGGTTGGCCAGGTCGGCGCCGGAGAATCCCGGGGTGCGTCGGGCAATGGTCTCCAGGCTCACGTCGTCAGCCAGCTTCTTGTTGCGGCTGTGGACCTTGAGGATCGACAGACGTCCTTTGATGTCGGGCACATCGACCTGCACCTGACGGTCAAAGCGGCCGGGACGCATCAGGGCCGAATCGAGTACGTCGGCCCGGTTGGTGGCGGCGATGATGATGATGCCGCTGTTCCCCTCAAAACCGTCCATTTCGGTCAGGAGCTGGTTGAGGGTCTGTTCACGCTCGTCATTGCCCCCACCGATGCCCGCGCCGCGTTGACGGCCCACCGCATCGATCTCATCGATGAAGATCAGGCATGGGCTGTTCTCCTTGGCCCGCTTGAACAGGTCGCGCACGCGGCTGGCGCCCACGCCCACAAACATTTCGACGAATTCGGAACCCGACAGCGAAAAGAACGGCACACCCGCCTCACCGGCGATGGCCTTGGCCAGCAGGGTCTTGCCGGTGCCTGGGGGACCTACCAGCAGCACACCCTTGGGGATTTTGGCGCCCACCGATGTGAAGCGTTCCGGGGTCTTGAGGAAGGTCACTACCTCCTCGAGATCCTGCTTGGCTTCATCGACCCCAGCCACGTCGTTGAACAGGACACCGGTCTGAGCTTCCATGAGGAAGCGGGCCTTGGTCTTGCCGAATTGCATCGCCTGGCCAGGACCACCGGGCATGCCGTTGCCGCGGCGGGCCAGCAACACCAGCGATCCGATCAGCAGCAGCGGGAACAGAAGATTGCCCAACAGGCCCAGCACCGGTGGCGACTGCTTGGGCGGATGGATATCAAAACTGATCCCCTGTTCCTTGAGGTTGTTGATCAACTCGGGTGCCACACCCGGCAGATCCACGCGCAGCCTCTGCACGCGGTTGTCGAGATCGGGATCGACGGCTTCGATCACGGCGGTTCGCCCGCCATCGAAGATGTCGACCGCCGTCACCCGGCCAGCTGCGACGTAATCCAGAAAGCGGCCGTAGCTCATGCGGGCCACGGCGGCATTGCGTGGAGCCACGGTCGGACCGGCTGCATTGCCACGGCCCGACAAACGGCTCATGGAGCCATTGCCCAGCACCTGCCAGGCAAGAAAACCAGCGACGGCAAGGGGAAGCAGCCATAGGGCCAGAACACGCCAGCGCTGATTCATCGCGGGGACCGCTCAGTATTTGAACAAGTGTAACGGCGCCCCCTCGGCCAACCGTGGGTCCGGCCGTGCCGGTCGATGGCTCAGGCGGCCGACTCGAAGGCGGCGTCGCTACGTCCCTCGAAGGCGACGGCCTTTGGGCTGTCGGTTTCCTCGACGAGCAGGGCGCGGGTCGGGATTGTCTCGACCAGCTCGGCGCCGCCCAGGCCATGGGTCCAGATCTCCAGCTCGCTCTCTTCAGGACACTGGAAGCTGAGCAGCTCAAACGGGAACACGACGCGCTCCAGGAAGAACTGCTCGGGTCCGAGACAGCGGGCGATCACCATGCGATCCGTGGAATTGAGGTAGCCACACGACACGAGTTTCACGGCCCTGGGCCCGATCAGTGCATCCAATAAGCCATCCAACCGGGTCTTGCTTTGGTGACAAAGGCGACGGTTTACGGTCTTTAATGTTTTCTTCGGTTTTAATCAGAGGCTGCGCAGTGCCACGATCGGATCCAGCCGTGCGGCCCTGCGTGCTGGAACCACGCCAAAGAACAGCCCGATCGAACCGGACAGCACCACGGTGACCATCACCGTGCCGGCGCCGATGCTGGCCGGCAGAGGGGTGACCAGCCCCACCAAGCTCACCACGCCGATGCCGATGGCGCTACCCACCGCTCCGCCCAGGCTGCTCAGCGCCAACGACTCCACAAGAAACTGCAGCAGCACGTCATTGCTGCGGGCCCCCAGCGCCTTGCGCAGCCCGATTTCGGAGGTTCGCTCACTCACCGACACCAGCATGATGTTCATGATGCCGATGCCGCCCACCAGCAGCGACACGCCCCCAATCGCGGCGAGCATCAGTGTGAGCCCTCCGGTGATCGTGCTCACGATCGAGAGAGCATCCTTCTGGGAACGCACGGCGAAGTCGTCCTCGCGCAGGATTCGGTGCCGCTGCCGTAGCAAATTGGTGATCTGAAAGGCTGCCGCGCCCATGCTGGCTTCATCACGGGCCTCCACGCTGATGAAGTTGAGGCTGATGCCATAGGTGGGGTCGCGTCCCGACAGGCGGCTGACCATGGTGGTCAGCGGCACGTAGGCGGCCTCGTCCTGGTTCTGGCCGAACACCGCCCCCTTGGGCTGCAGCACCCCGATCACCTCAAAACTCTGGTCGCGCAACCTCAGCCTGCGCCCCAAGGCCTGTCGACCGGGAAACATCTTGGTTGCCAGATCGGGGCCGATCACGGTCACATTGCGGGCTGAACGCAGGTCGTCGGCACTGAAGAACCGGCCGGTGGCCATCTCGAACTGCCTGACGGGCAGAAACTCGGGTGTCACGCCAGACACCGAGGCCGTGGCACTGATGCCACCGGCCTGCACCACCTCGCTCAGGGTGATCTGGGGAGCGACCCGGCGAACACTGGGCACCTGCTCGACAATCGCTTCGGCGTCTTCGAGCACCAGGCTCTTGGGAAAATCAATGCCCTGGCGACGGGTGTCGTTGTTGCCCGGCACCACAAACAGCACATTGGCACCCAGGTTGCTCAGTTGACCTTCAGCGAGGTTCTGGGCCCCCCGGCCGATGCCCACCAGGGTGATCACCGAGGCATTGCCGATCACGATGCCCAGCATGGTGAGGGCGCTGCGCAGTCGGTTGGCCCTCAGCGTGTTGAACGCCATGCCGACGGTCTCGGCCACGGGGAGACGCGATCCGGCAAGGCTGAATCGGGGGTTGAAGGGCAGGCGCATGCCTACAGCATGGTGCCGATCGTTTCAGGATTGTGGCTGCGGGCGCCGCGGTGCACCACACCCTGCCTGAGGTCGAGAGTGACGATCTCGCCCTGGCAGAGCTGTTGCATGGCATTGGTCACGCCAAGGATTGCAGGGATGCCGATGCGCTCGGCGACCTGGGCCGCCATGCTCTGCAGCCCATCGCTCTCGGCGATCAGGGCCTTGGCACGTTTCAAGGCTTCGAGATAGGCGAGTTCACCGTCATGAACCACGACGATCTCGCCCGACTGCACCGCTTCGGCGGTTTCACAGGAATTCACCAGCCGCACCCGTCCGCTCACTGAGCCCGTACCGATGCCCGTGCCAGGGGGTAGCGTTGCGGTGACCACGCCCACCTTGATGAAGTCGGTGGAACCGCTGACGCCGGCCAGGGTTCCCGCCGTCTGCACGACCAGATCGCCGTCATGGAGGTAGCCCTGCTGGCGCGCCATGCCCAAGGCCAGGCTGAAGGTGCTGGTTGATGATCCCTGCTCGGTCACCAGCAGGGGGTTGACGCCCCAGATGAGCTGGAGCTGGCGCGCCACACGCTCGTCAGCTGTGATCGCCAGGATCGGTGTGCTCGGCCTGAACTTGCTGACGTTGCGGGCGGTGGAACCGCTCTTCGTCAGGGGCAGGATCGCCGCTGCGTTCATGTTGCGGGCGATGTTGCTCACCGCCTGGCAGATGGCATTGGGAATCGTGGTGGCCATGTGGCTGTCGAGCACCCGCCTGGGGTAATCGCGTTCGATCCGCTGGGCAATGGTGGCCATGGTCGCGACCGCTTCCACCGGAAAGTCACCCACTGCGCTCTCGTTGGAGAGCATCACCGCATCGGTGCCATCGAGGATGGCGTTGGCCACATCGCTGACTTCGGCCCGGGTGGGCCTGGGGCAACTCACCATCGAATCGAGCATCTGGGTGGCAGTGATCACCGGGATGCCGAGGCTGTTGGCCTTGCGGATCAGCTCCTTCTGCAACAGCGGCACTTCCTCAGCCGGCATTTCGACGCCCAGGTCGCCACGGGCGACCATGACCCCGTCGCACAGGGGCAGGATCGAATCGATTTGATCGATGGCCTCGAATTTTTCGATCTTGGCGACCACAGGGGTGCGATGGCCCTGGCTCCTGATCAGCTCGCGGATCTCGAGCATGTCCGAGGGGTTCCGCACGAAGCTCAGGGCCACCCAATCGACCCCATGGGCCAGGCCGAAGCTCAGATCGTCGCGGTCCTTGTCGGTGAGGGCGCGGATCGAAAGCTGCACATCAGGAAAATTGACCCCCTTGTTGTTGGAGAGAACCCCACCCACGGTGACGGAGCAGTGGAGGGTCTGGGCGGCGTGGTCGACGCTCTCGACAGCCATCTCGACCCGTCCGTCATCCAGCAGGATGCGGCTGCCGCTGGTCACCTCATCGGCCAGGCGGTCATAGGTGACGGTGGCGATCTGTTGATCGCAGCTCACATCGCGAGACGTGAGGCTGAATTGGTCGCCCTTGGCCAGGGTGATCGGACCGCATCCGAAACGCCCCAACCGAATCTTTGGGCCCTGCAGGTCCTGGAGGATGCCGATGTGAACCCCCATCTCCTGGGAGACCTGGCGGATCGTGGCGATGCGCGCTGCGTGCTCGCTGTGGTCGCCGTGGGAGAAGTTGAGCCTGAAGGTGGTGGCTCCGGCCTCGATCAGTTGACGCAGCCGTTCAGGGGACTCGGTGGCCGGGCCGATGGTGGCCACGATCTTGGTGCGACGCATGAGATCGGGCCTGGCCATCATGTTGCCAAAGGTATCGCTGAAACTACCATTCAGCCCTGTCTCAACCTGGCCGGCCATGGACTTTCAGGAGTATCAGCGCCGCTCCCGACAGACGGCCCGTTACCCCCAGGCGGGTACCAATCCCATCTACCCGACCCTGGGCCTTTGCGGTGAAGCCGGCGAGGTTGCCGACAAGGTCAAGAAGGTGATCCGAGATCGCGCAGGGCACTTCGATGCGGCCGTCCGTGATGACCTGCTCCTTGAACTGGGGGACGTGCTCTGGTACGTCGCCCAGCTCTGCAGCGAACTGGATCTCGACCTCGACGCTGTGGCAGCCGCCAACCTCGAGAAGCTCGCCAGCCGCATGGCCCGTAACGTGATTGCAGGCAGCGGGGATCGGCGGTGAACGGTGCAGCATCAGGCCGATGGATCACCCACTGGCAGCTGCTCGTGAGCCTGTTGCTGGCTCTGGCACTGCTGCTGGGCCCCACGGTCAGGCCAGCCTGGGCAGCCGACCTGTCAGTGAGCGATGTGCATCTCGAGCCCTGTCCCTCCAGTGACGCGGCATCCCAGAGCGGGCTGACCCGTGCGACCGGTGCCGGTTGCTGGGCCCTCAGCGGTGAGGTCAACAACCCGTCGCGCCGGGCTGTGGTCGACACCGATGTGTTTGCAGTGATCCTTGATGCCAGCGGTGAACCTGTGCTGCAGAACCGCACCCGGGTGGGTTCCATCGGGGATGTGCCTCCCGGCAGTTCACGTTTTGCCCTGCGCCTGGCGGTGCCGATGGGCACCCCGGGCCCGCTGCGGTTCCGCAATGTCAAGGCACGGGGCTTCTCGGCACCGGTGCGCACCCGCGCCGGTGCAGATGGGGAGCTCTTGCCACTGGAGCAGCAACTTGAACTGAGCTAGGGCTCAGAGGCCGTAACCCGCCAGGGCAGCCCCGGCGCCCAGCAGCAGGTTCTGGCCCAGTTGCAGCGCCAGAAACGCCAGAATCGCGGACAGGTCGAGTCCACCCAGCGGTGGAATCAGGCCGCGAAAAGCATTCAGATAGGGATCGGTGATCGAACTCACCGTGGCTAGAACCGGGTTGCTGCCCCAGTCGAGGTTGGGGAACCAGCTCAGCAGCACCCTGACCAGCAGGATCAGCGAGTAAATCTCAAGGGTGCGGGCGAGTACCGGCAGCAGCTGGGTGACGATCTCCATTCGGGGTAGGGCTTTGGTGCTGAGCGCGGCGTGATCAGGCTAGTCAACCGTTGCGAGGCGGCCAACGGGTCTGAGATCGTCGGCCTTGACCGCAAAGGTGCGGTGAAATTTCTCGCTCAGACTCAACCAGAACGAGCGACCATCGCTCTGGCGCTTGCGTTCGATGAAGTCCTGGGCCAGCAGCTCCTTGATGTGGTCATAGGCCCCCGAGCCGCGCAGCTCCACCAGCTCCGACTGCAGGATCCGCTTCTTGAGGGCGATGGTGGCGAGGGTGCGCAAGGCGGCGGTGGAGAGATCCACTGGCAGCAGGTTCTGCACCAGATCGGCCAGGCCCTGGCGCAGTTGCAGGCTGTAGCGCTGGCCGTCCTGAACGATCTCCAGGGCGGTATTGCGATGGGCATAGTCGGCCATCAGGGTGAGCAAGCCGAGCTCCGCCTCATCGTGCGTCAGGGAGGCGATCTCGGCCAATTCGCCCAGGCTCATGGGCTTGCCCTTGAGATACAGAATCGCCTCGAGCCGTGCCGGCAGCGAGATCTGCTCAGGTAGCAGGCTAGATGTCGACTCCATTGCTGGCGACGCTAGCCAACGGGTACGCCGCTCGCCACCTCGCCCAAAAAGAGCCGGTAGGCCGGGTTGGCGGTCTCGTCGACGTAGCTGTAGCCCAGACCGTCGAGAAAGTTCTGCCAGTCGGCCAGTTCGGCGCTCGGCACCTGAACCCCCACGACGATGCGACCCACATCGGCGCCGTGGTTCCGGTAGTGAAAGATGCTGATGTTCCAGTTCGGATGCAGGCTGGTCAGGAACCGCATCAATGCACCGGGGCGTTCCGGAAATTCGAAGCGATAGAGCAATTCCTGACCGGCGCCGCCTGACTCGCCGGCACCGGCCGGCAGACGTCCGCCCACCATGTGTCGCAGGTGCAGCTTTGAGAGCTCGTCATTGGAGAGATCCAGGCAGGTGAAGCCGGCCGAGCGCACGTCGTGGATGAGCTCCAGCTCGTCGCTGGTACCGCTGGTCTGAACCCCCACAAAGATGTGAGCCCGGCGTCGGTCGGCCAGTCGGTAGCTGAATTCGCTCAGGTTGCGGGTGCCCAGCAGGGTACAGAAGCGCCGCAGGCTGCCTGGCTCTTCTGGGATTTCAACCGCCAGCATCGCTTCCTTGTCTTCACTGATCTCGGTGCGTTCGGCGACGAAGCGCAACCGATCGAAGTTCATGTTGGCCCCGCAGGCGATCGCCACCAGTTGCTTGCCCTGCAGACCGCGCCGCTCCACATCGGCCTTGAGACCGGCGATCGCCAGGGCACCGGCCGGCTCCAGGATCGAGCGGGTGTCACCGAAGACGTCCTTGATCGCCGCGCAGATGGCGTCGGTGTCGACCGTGACCATGGCATCGACGGTCTGGCGCGCGAGGGCAAAGGTGAGGGCACCCACCTCTCTGACGGCCACCCCGTCGGCAAACAGCCCCACCTGATCAAGCCGGATCCGCTCCCCCTGCTGCAACGAGCGGGTCATGGCATCGGCATCGCTCGGCTCGACGCCCACCACTTCGACCTGGGGCCAGATGCTTTTGAGAAACGACGCCACACCGGCGATCAAGCCGCCGCCCCCCACGGCCACATAGACCACGTCGGGCGGGTGGGAGCACTGCCGCACCAGCTCCAGGGCGATTGTGCCCTGGCCGGCGATCACGTCGGGGTCATCAAACGGGTGGATGAAGCTGTAGCCCCGTTCTGCCTCGAGCCGCCGCGCCTCTTCACAGGCAGCGTCGTAGGTGTCGCCGTGGAGCACCACCTCGGCCCCCCGGGCTGCAACGGCCCTGACCTTCATCTCGGGGGTGGTGACCGGCATCACGATCACCGCCCGGCAATCCAGCTTCTGGGCAGCGAGTGCCACACCCTGGGCGTGGTTGCCGGCACTGGCAGCGATCACGCCTCGCCCGAGTTCTGCTGCACTGAGGGAGGCCATCTTGTTGTAGGCCCCGCGCAGCTTGAAGCTGAAGACCGGTTGCAGGTCTTCGCGCTTGAGCCAGACGGTGTTGCCCAGTCGCTGCGACAGGTTCGGGGCCTGCTCCAGCGGCGATTCGATCGCCACGTCGTAGACCCGTGCCTGCAGCACCCGCTGCACGTAGGTGAGTGGGTCAGCCAGCAGTGGGTTGACCAGCAGTGGTAGATCCGGCGGGTCTGCCGGCTTACCGGTATCGGACGGGCTCATGGCTCCAGTGTCGCAAGGGGAGCCCTGCCTGGGTGCAAACGGTCGCGATTGCGTCCGTTGGGAGAACCGAAAGGCCTAGATTGCAGCCCACCTGACGGGCATGCATGCATCTCAGTGAGCTGAGCCATCCGAACCAGCTGCATGGCCTCAGCACCACTGAGCTTGAGGCCATTGCCCGCCAGATCCGCGAGCGTCATCTTCAGGTGGTCAGCACCAGCGGCGGCCACCTGGGCCCTGGGCTTGGGGTGGTGGAGCTCACCCTGGCCCTGTATCAGACCCTTGATCTTGACCATGACAAGGTGGTCTGGGACGTGGGCCATCAGGCCTATCCCCATAAGCTGATCACCGGCCGCTACCGCAGTTTCGACACCCTGCGCCAAAAGGATGGCGTCGCTGGCTATCTGAAGCGCTGCGAGAGCCGCTTTGACCATTTCGGTGCCGGTCACGCCTCCACCAGCATTTCGGCAGCTTTGGGCATGGCCCTGGCCCGCGACCGGCGGGGCGAACACTTCAAATGCGTCGCCGTGATCGGCGATGGTGCCCTCACCGGCGGCATGGCTCTGGAGGCCATCAACCATGCCGGCCATCTGCCCAAAACCAACCTGCTGGTGGTGTTGAACGACAACGACATGTCGATCAGTCCGCCCGTGGGCGCCCTGTCGACCCATCTCAACCGCATGCGGCACAGCAAGCCGCTGCAGTTTCTGACCGACAACGTTGAAGAGGCGATCCGCAGCCTGCCGCTGATGCATGGTGAGCTGCCCAGTGAGCTCAAGAACCTCAAGGAGAGCATGAAGCGCCTGGCCGTGCCCAAGCTGGGCGCCGTGTTTGAAGAGTTGGGCTTCACCTACATGGGCCCCATCGACGGCCACAACATCGCCGAGATGGTGCGCACCTTCGAGCAGGCCCACAGCGCCGGCGGGCCCGTGCTGGTGCACGTGGCCACCACCAAGGGGAAGGGTTACCCCTACGCCGAAGCGGACCAGGTCGGCTATCACGCCCAGAGCGCCTTCGATCTGGCCACCGGCAAGGCCTACCCCTCGAGCAAGCCCAAGCCACCCAGCTACAGCAAGGTCTTCGGCCAGACCCTTGTCAAATTGTGCGAGCAGGACCCCACCGTCGTGGGCATCACCGCTGCCATGGCCACCGGCACGGGCCTCGATCTGCTCGAAAAGGCCCTGCCCAAGCAGTATTTCGATGTGGGCATCGCCGAACAGCACGCGGTGACCATGGCGGCCGGCATGGCCTGCGAGGGTCTTAGGCCCGTCGTCGCGATCTACAGCACCTTTCTGCAGCGGGCCTACGACCAGCTGATCCACGACGTTGGCATCCAGAACCTGCCGGTCACCTTCGTGATGGATCGGGCCGGCATCGTTGGCGCCGATGGCCCAACCCACCAGGGTCAATACGACATCAGCTACCTGCGCGCCGTGCCCAACTTCACGGTCATGGCCCCCAAGGATGAAGCTGAGCTGCAGCGAATGCTGGTGACCGCGATTCACCACAGCGGCCCCTGTGCCCTGCGCATTCCCCGTGGGGAGGGCGAGGGCGTGCCTCTCGCCGAAGAGGGTTTCGAGCCCCTGCAGATCGGTCGCGGTGAGCTGCTCACCGACGGTGACGACCTGCTGATCGTGGCCTACGGATCCATGGTTTACCCCGCCCTGTCCACGGCCGGCCTGCTGCAGGAAC
Source organism: Cyanobacteria bacterium REEB417 (assembly GCA_018970945.1). Taxonomy (GTDB): domain Bacteria; phylum Cyanobacteriota; class Cyanobacteriia; order PCC-6307; family Cyanobiaceae; genus RGUW01. The sequence continues at coordinate 29,952 of JAGWVJ010000011.1, forward strand.
ATGGCATCCGCGCTGCGGTGATCAACGCCCGCTTCCTGCGGCCCCTCGATGAGGCCCTGATCGCCCCAATGGCCCAGCGCATCGGCAAGGTGGTGACCATCGAAGAGGGTGCCTTGGCCGGTGGTTTCGGCGCGGCTGTGGTCGAAGCGCTCAACGACCGGGACGTGCTCGTCCCGGTGCTGCGCCTCGGCATTCCCGACGTGCTCGTCGACCATGCCAGCCCCGATCAGAGCAAGCAGAGTCTGGGACTGACACCGCCTCAGATGGCAGAACGCATCATGGAGCGTTTTGGCGAACAGTTCAGCCCCACCAGAAACAAAGGCATGATCTCCGCCGCTCCTCAGGCTCTGGCTGTCTGATCTACAAGGACATTTGCCTCGGGGCCATGGGTCTCGGGGCTTGCGCCGGCGAGACCCGTCTGTCCAGCTTCAGAGCACCCCGCGGGTGGCAAGACCCTGGATCGCGCCGATGCCCAACAGGTGACCCAGGCTCAGGGTGCCCAGCATGGCGCCGTGGCTGAGGCCGCCGAACATGGCCGCGTTCGGCAGTTGCAGACCCACGTTGGGCTGCTTGATCGTGGCCTTGCCGATGACGATCGCGATCACGTTGCAGACAATCATCACAAGGGCGACCTTGGGCGACCAGCTGATCGAAGCCGGAGCAAGGGCCAGAAGGGGGGCGAGCATGGATCTCAGTGCCAACGCCACCATCTTCCGGGGCGCTTTGCGGGCGGGGGGCAGCGCTTAAGACTTGTTCATCCCTGCGCGCACGGCCAGCCCGAAGCCTGCTGCCACGACGAGGTTGGCCAGGGTCAGAAAGGCTTCGGCTCCCCCATGCAGCGGATCCACATCGGCGAGCTGCCGCCCGTAGCGCTGCTGGGCGATCACGGCAGCGCCGATCGTGACCGCCACGAACACCAGCGTGAGCCCAAAGCCCCTCAGGGCCAGCGGCGGAAAGCCCTTGACCTGGCGGGCCCACCACAGAAAGGCGAGATAGGGCAGCAGCGAGCCGGCAAACAGGGGTGCAGGATCAATGCTCGCCAACCAGGCCAGTGCCCCGTTGATCGCGTCAGCCATGGTGAAGGCGTTGCAGCCGCAGCAGATTCCAGGTCGCCAGCGCCAGGGCACCATTGCCCAAGAAGGTAAGCCCGGCTTGAAACACCACCAGTCCATCGAGAGCCGGGCTGTTGTCAAACAGATGCCAGGTGCAGGCGGCCATGGCACTGGTCAGCGCCGGCACCATTGCCAGCCCCAGCCAGCGCCAACCCCCTTCGCCCCGGAGACGTCCCAGGGCCACCACAGCGGTGATGGCCACGATCCATTCAGCCACGGAGGTGATGTGGATCCACCAGGTGGGCAACGACAATGCATGCATGCCGAGGACTCTATGGAGCCGGATCTAAGCTCGCGAGAATGGCCAGGTTTCTGAAGGCTCATCAGTCAGCCGGGCAACCGCTGCTGCTCTGCGGCTACTACGGCGAGCACAACCTGGGCGATGACGCCCTGCTCGAGGTGCTGTTGACTCAGATCGCGCCGGGCACGGCGGTTGTGATCAGCGCCCACGATGAACAGCTGGTGCAGCAGCGCCATGGCCTGGCCACCGTGCAACGCCGCAGTCTCATGGCGGTGTTGGGTGCCCTGCGCCATTGCCGCGCCCTTGTGCTGGGTGGCGGGAGCCTGCTGCAGGATGCCACCAGTTTCAGAAGCCTGCTGTATTACGCGGCCCTGATCACCGCTGCCCGGGCCCAGGGCAAGCCGGTGGTGTTATGGGGCCAGGGCCTGGGCCCGTTGCAGCGGCGCCGCAGCCGCTGGTTGGTGCGCTTGCTGCTGCCCCTGGCCACGGCAGTCTGCTGGCGCGATCCAGCGTCGGCTGCCCTGGCGGCTTCGTTGGGGCGCTGCGATCCCGTCGCGGCCGATCCCGTCTGGGCCAGTGACGTTGTGCCCTGGGCGGGGCTGGGTGGTCCGATCGTGGTCTGCCTGCGCCCGACAACGCAGTTGGGCCCCAACGATTGGCCTGCCTACCTGGACGCGTTGACAGCCCTGGCCCAGGCTGCCGACCGGCTGGTGCTGTGGCTGCCTTTCCATCACGATCAGGATCAGACCCTGCTGGTCGACCTCGATCAGGCGGGCCTGCTGCCCGAGGCGTTGCGCAGCCGCAGCCGCCAGGTGCAGGCAATGACTCCTGCTGAGGCCAAGGCTGTGTTTGCTTCAGCCGGTCTTGTCATCGCCATGCGCTTGCACGGTCTGATCCTGGCGGCGGTGAGCGGAGCCCCCACAGCGGCTCTCAGCTACGACCCCAAGGTCGAGGCCGCCGCCCAGGCCCTTGGATGCCCATGCCATAGCCTGCTGGCCCCTGCCTGCCCGGAGGACCTGCTGGACAGCTGGCAGCGGCAACTGGATCGACCCGCCCCCGCTGAGCTCAGAGAGAACCTACGGCGGCAGGCTGCTCAACTGGCCGCTCTGCTCAACGTCTGAGCGTGGCGTTGTCGAGCGGCTGCCCCCGACTGTCGATGGCGTTGATTGTCAGGGTGCGCTCGGTGATGATCAGTTCCACGAAGCTGTGCACGCTGGCTGCCATGGCGGTGCGGCTGTTGGCCTTCACAGGTCTGAGGCTGGCGCCGCCTCCACCAATCGTCAGAAACGTCGTACCCGCAATGGCACGGGTGCGCTCGTAGTTGTGGTCGTGTCCATTGATGTAGAGCTGCACCCCGTGACGGGCCAGGATCGGCGCCAGGCGGGCCATCAACCTGGCGTCATCGCCATAGTGGCCGGCCGAGTAGATCGGATGGTGACCCACCACCACCTTCCAGAGTGCGTTGCTGGCCATCAGTGCCCCGTTGAGCCAGCGCAGCTGCAGCGTCCAGTCGGCGTTGCCGTTGGTGTCGAGCATGAAGAACTCGATCGGGCCCCGACGGATGCCGTACCAGCGACCCCTCATGCCGAAGCCTGGGTAGCTGAGCTGGGGATTGCCGTTGGCCGTGCGGATGTCGTGGTTGCCAAGTACGGCGTGAAACGGCACCCCTGCCGCGATCAGTTCGCGATAGGGCCGCTCAAACGTGGCCTCGATGCCTTTGAGATCGCCGTCGCGCCATCCCGGCCCGGCATAGATATTGTCACCGCCCAGGATCACCAGCTCCACCGGATCACGGCGGTGCAGAGCAGCCATCTGCTGGCCCAGACCCCGTTGCTGGCGGTTGCCGCTACCGAAGTCGGCGGTGGCCAGCACGTGCACACGCCCGCCGCTCCCTGCTCCGGGAACGCTTGGCGGCGGCGGCGGGGGGCTCTGCGCGTTGGGTTGCAGCTGTGCCCGGGCCGGATTGACGCCAGCTCCCAGACGGCCGGCCCAACCTCCCAGCAGGCTCCAGCCCAGAAGCTGCAGCAGCCGCCGGCGTTTCATGCTGTGCGGCTTTGCAGGCTCATCAACTGGCCCAGTACCTCCTGGCTGTGCCCGGCGGGTCTTACAGCCGTCCAGCTGGCCTGCAGGACACCGTCGGGATCGATCAGAAACGTATGTCGTTGGGAGAAGGGAGCGATCCAGGAGCCGTAGCGTTGGCTCACCAGGCCTCCCGGGTCTGAGAGCAGTGTGTAGCGAAGTCCTTCGCTGCCACAGAACTCGGCATGTTGATCAGGGTCATCGGCACTGACGCCGATGACCACGGCATTGGCTGCTGCATAGGCCTCAAGATCCCGCTGGAACCCACGGGCTTCGAGGGTGCAACCGCTGGTGAAGTCCTTGGGGTAAAAATACAGAACGACCCAGCGACCACTCAGCGCCTCAAGACTGACGATTGTGTCAAGGGGTTGGCCGGTCGCATCGGGGCTGACCCCAGCCAGATCAAAGTCCGGCGCCCTCTGCCCCAGTTGTGGCAGGACGCCGCCAAGGGCCAGGACTTTTGCTGGGGTGGCAAGGCAGCCCAAAGCAAAACCTGCAGCTGCTGAACAGCCCTGGACCAGCAGCGCTCGGCGGTTCATGCAGACCTCACGTTGCTGTGCTATTTGCGCAGCCAGGACAACAGTGCCGGAACACAAGGCAAAGGACCCGCTCGCCCCCGATGGATTGGCCGATCAGAGTCGGGCCAGGTTGATGCCCAGCTCACGTGCATAGGCTCCGAGGCCTTTCTTCTGGATGGTCTTCAGGGCCCGTGTTGAGACACGCAGCTTGATGAACCGGTTGCCCTCGGCCCACCAGAGGCGCCGTTCCTGCAGATTGACCTGCTGCAGCTTCTTGGTGCGCACGTGAGAATGCGACACGGCCATGCCGTTGTTGGCGCGCTTGCCAGTGAGTTCACAGACGCGGGACATGACCAGACCTGACAGACGAAACAACAAAACTTTTGGCCAGAGCATCCAGAAGGAAAAACCTTGAGGAATGTGACCAGCTCCACCACTGTATCAAGCCACTCCTTACCGTCCCGGGTGCCCGCTGCAACGCCACGATGCTGCACCTGCTCAAGTTCAGTTCCGAAGACTGCGGCACCTGCCACCGCATGAGCCACTACGACGAGCGGGTCTGCACTGAACTGGGCTGCAGTTTCGTCAGCGTCATGCTTCAGGACACCGAGACCTATCGGCGCTATCGCAAGGTGCTGCTGGCCCAGTACCCCAACAAACAGGGCATGGGATGGCCGACTTACCTGTTGGTGAGCGAGCCTGAGGGCGATTTCACGATCTATGGAGAGCTCAGGGGTGGCATGCCCAAGGGCGATTTCCGGCAGCGACTGGCCGCACTCATCCCGGGTTGAGCCCGTTGGCCGAACCGGCTGGCTGGGTTCAGGTTTGATGACAGACGCCCGGTTGGTGTGCAAGCTGACTGCCGGAGCATCGGAACCCACCTAACTTCTGACGCAGTTGCTCAGCCACGGTGTTCATCACCGTTTCGGGCCAGAAGGGTGGCGTCGCCAAGACCTGTACCAGCATCCATCTGGCCAGTGTCTGGGCTGATCGAGGTCACGCTGTCTGCGTGGTCGATGCAGACCGCAACCGCTCGGCCCTTGCCTACGGCATCCGCGGCGACCTCCCCTTTGCGATCGTTCCGGTTGAAGCTGCTGCCAAGGCCACCCGCAGCGCCGAGGTGGTGATCACGGATGGGCAGGCCAGCAGCGATGAAGAGGAACTACGCCATCTGGCCGTGGGCTCCGATCTTGTGCTGCTTCCCACCGCCCCCAAAGCTCGCGCCGTCGAGCTGACGGTTGAACTGGCCCAGCTGCTGCAGCAGGTCGGTGTTCCCCATGCGGTGCTGCTTGTGAAGGTTGATCCACGCCAGCAGCGCACGGCCGCCGAAGCGCGCCAAGCTCTCGCCAGCCTCGGTCTGACGGTGCTGGCTGCCGAGATTCCTCTACTGGCGGCCTTTGACAAGGCCGAGACCCAAGGATTGCCCGTGTATGCCGCCTGTGATGACCGGGGGCGTTCCGACCCCCGGCGCATGGCCGGGTGGTCGGCCTATCAATCTGTTGCCCAGGAGATCGAATGCCTGATTTCGAAGCCCTTGTCCGCCGTCAGCAGGATCAACGAACCGCTGCCGATCAGCGCCTGACCCTGGTCGAGCCCTCGGCCGCTAGCCAGGCCATCGGAGCTCCACTTGCCTTGCTCGCTTTTGCTGGTGCGCTGCTCGGATCGCTGATCGGCAGCCTCGGTCTCCAATGGGCCCAGGCCCAGGGTTGGCTGAAGTTCTGAGCTGATGTTCTGTACGGTGGCATCGCCTACCGATTCAGAACCCGTTGATCTGATCGGGTGCCGAAGTCAGCTTGAGGGTCCAACGGCGTTACTGCAGCGGCCACCACCGAGCTGATCGCCCACGCGCCATCGCTGTGTGCCATCACCATCCGACGGCCAAGAGTTACCGCTGCCTGGCGGCGGATCTCGATGGTGTCGAGTGCGAGCTCGATCCCGGACAGCGTCAAGACAACGACAACCACTGGGGCCGTTAGCAGCAGGCCAGTAGCCGCTTCTGCCAGCCAACGTGTGTGAGTCGCTGGTGGCCTTTGCCGCCGATGCCCGGTTGCACAGTGGTCTTGGTGAAGCTTTCTGCAGCGCCTATGAGTGCCTGCTTGGTCGCCACTGGCAGGCTGTCGCCAGCAGTCAGGCCGGCATCGAACAACTGTGCCTGGGCCTGACTATCTGGGCCTGGATGACAACCTACAGGCCACGCTCCATGAGTCGGCCCATCAGGTCGGCGCTGCGCTGCTGGAAACCGGCCAGCTGGTTGGGCTCGAGCCCCCCGACCGCCAGGCGGGCCATTTCATAGAGATGGCGGCCCAGGTCGTCGGCCAGTTGCTGGCTGGGCGACGTGCTGGCACCGGCGCCAGGTGTGGTGATCACTGAGCCGGCTGAGAGCTTCAGCAGCCCCTCGACCAGGCGGTGACGGCGGTTCACCAGAAGCACGTGGTGGTCGGGCAGGCCCGGCAGGCGTTGCTCCATCAGCGCGCCCATGTCGTTGATGCGGCGCATCTGTTCGGGCAGCAGGATCAGGGCGGCCGGCGCCGTGTCGCCCTTGAGCGATTGCACCTGGATGGTCACCTTGTCATTGGCCAGAGCCGCCTTGAACAGCTCACGCAGCTTTTCACTGGCGTCTTTGCCTTCGGCGTCAGCAAGCTCGCTGTCTTTCTCCTGCAGGGAGTCGTCAAGCTCGGCATCGACACGCTGAAACTTCAGTTCCTCATGGCGGTATTCGAGCCATGGAATGAATTGGCTGTCGATAAACGTGTCGGCCAGCAGCACTTCGGCCCCCTGGCTTTTCCAAAGGGCGAGGGCTCCGGCTTGGCCGGCTTCGTCGGTGCAGTAGAGAATCCGTTTGTCGCTTGTTGCCTCGAGGCGTGAGCGGTAGCCAGCCAGGGTGGTGTAAGCCTTGCCTCCGTCGCCAGGAATCGGATCGATGGCCTTGTCGTTATCTGCCCAGGCATCGCCGCTTGGCTCCCCGGAATCACTGGCGGCAGGCTGTTCCTGTGCTGGCGCAGTCGTGCCGAACAGCACCAGTTCGGCCACCTGATCGGCGAATTTATCGTCCTCCATGGCCCCGATCTTGATGAAGGGAGCGAGCGACTCCCAGATCTCGGCATAGCGCTTGGGATCATCGCGATACAGCTCCTTGAGCCGATCGCCCACCTTCTTGGCCACAAAGCCGCCGATGGAGCGCACTCGGCGGTCGGTCTGCAGGGCCGATCGGCTCACATTGAGCGGAATATCCGGAGAGTCGATCACGCCGCGCAGAGGCAGCAGGTAGCGGGGCACCACCTCTTTGATCGAGTCGCTCACAAACACCTGGTTGCAGTACAGGCGGATCTCTCCTTTTTCCCAGTCGGCCCGACCGGTGAATTTGGGGAAATACAGAATGCCTTGAAGGTTGTAGGGATAGTCGGTGTTGAGGTGGACCCACAGCAGCGGATCCCCCTGAAAGGGATACAGGTAGCGGTAGAGCTCGATGTAATCGTTGTCGCTCAGATCACGCGGGCTCTTGCGCCAGGGCGCTTCGCGCTTGTTAACGGTCTCGCCCTCGAGCTGAACCTCCACCGGCATGAAATCGCAGTAGGTGGTGATCAGCGTCTTGATGCGCGCAGGCTCGATGTACTCGAGCTCCTCGTCCATCAGATGTAGGATCACGTCGGTACCGGGCTCGCCGCGCTCAGCCGCTTCGAGGTTGAAGCTGGGGGAGCCGTCACAACTCCAGCGCACTGCTTCACTGCCCTCCCGTGCGCTGAGGGTCACCAGTTCAACATGCCTGGCCACCATGAAGCTCGAATAGAAGCCCAGGCCGAAGTGCCCGATGATGGCATCGCTTTCGCTTCTGTACTTCTCGAGGAAGTCCTCGGCGCTCGAGAAGGCTACCTGGTTGATATAGCGCTTCACTTCTTCGGCACTCATGCCGATGCCGTTGTCGCTGATCGTGAGGGTCTTGGCTTCGCGGTCAATGCGGATTTCGATCCTGCCTTCGGGCCCTTCGCTGCAGTCGCCCGCCATGGCCGCCATGCGGCGTTTGCTGATCGCGTCAACGCCGTTGCTGACCAGCTCACGCAGGAACACCTCGTGACCGCTGTAGACGGCTTTCTTGATGATCGGAAAGATGTTCTCGGTATGGATCTGAATCTGACCCTGTTCGGCTTGCAGCACCACAGATCAACGGGCGGGATGGTCACCAGCGTCTCCTGATCCGGGCCTAGGCGCCAAGGGGCCGGGATGGGTGGACAACCGTCCTCTTGTTTCAGCAGCCCCTCAGGACCAGGGCTGCTGAAACAGCTCTCCCTGAACCATCGAGCACCACCCAGTCTGGTTGGGACGCTTCGGCGTCAGGACTGCAGACGGGGGGACCTGGTCCAGGGAAGAGTAAACATCGTGCCAGCCAGACGGCACGGCCTGGGGCCCGTGGGCATCAGCGGCCCTGAACAGCGCATAGGGGGAAGAGATGGCCATCGCCACGTGGTCAGTACACCTGTACTAAAGCCTCTGCTTCGGGATGTCAAGCGCTGGCCCGGATCCCCTGCTTGCAATCTCTGTCACCCAAAGGGGCTCTGCTGCTGCGCCGTTCGTGCTAGCAACTGCAGGCTGCATTGCTGCCGGGTCCCCGTTCGGTGTCACCAACCAAGCCCCCCACCGATGCTGACGACCATGACGAGCCGTTGGTTGACCCCGGACGCAGCCTCGGTCTGCGCCTGCTGGCGGTACTGGGGGCGGTTTCGTTTCTGATGCTGGGCGTCAGCAGCGTCGTGGTGCCGTTGCTGCAGCCCACTGAACCCCTGCCCAGGCTTGATGATCAGGATCGGGCGGGGATGGCTGAATCCTGCAGTGAATCGGCACCGCTCAGGCGACCAGAAAGGGCTCCAGAAAGCGAAGGGGGCGATTCATCGTCGCCGAGAAGCCCAGAATGCCGCGGTCGTGATAGCTGTAGAGCACCGAATCGTCGACCTCCAGCAGGTAGGTGCCCCCTCGCTGGGTGATGGCATCGTCCCGGGGCACATAGGTGCGCCAGTGGCCGAGTACTTCGATCATGTTGCGCAGGCGCACCGTGGCCAGCTCAAACGGCCGTTGGTACCCAGATCCCAACCGGTCAAACAGGGATCCACGGATCGTCAGCCACCGACCCAGCTGCACGACCTGATCAGCGCCGATGCGCTCGGCTGCCGTGCGATCACCGCTGTAGCCCCGCAACACTTCTGCCAGGGTTCCCGGTGAGCCGATGCCGGCACACATCAGTAGCAGGCCCGGCCAGGGTCCACCCGGAGGTCGCAGTCCGGCGTAGAGACCAAGGGCGCGATGCAGGGTCGGTTCGGCGTCGACGATCAGCCGGTTCCTCGGCAGACCGGTGTAGGAGCAGAACCGGTCTGCCCCGTCGCTGTTGCCGATGCCGATGACCTGCAGCGCGATGCCAGCAGCTTGGAGTCTGGGCAGTTCATCAACCAGCGCCTGGGCATATTCGAGGCTGTCGAAATCGCCCAGCTGGCTCAGCAGCACCACCAGGCGGCGTTGCCCCGCTGCCATGGCGGGAATCTCAGCCAGTCGGCTGAGCAGTACGGCAGGTGCGTTCATGGTGGGAAGCTACCGGCAACGGTGGCGGGTTCGCGCCGGCCCGGCCAGCTGGCCACAATGGCGCAGCCTCCCCTTGGTGCGTCGCTCGGTCATGGGCTGCGTGCACGTCGTCTGGTTCAAGCGGGATCTGCGGATCGTTGACCATGCACCCCTGGTCGAGGCGTCGTGTCGCGGGCCGGTCCTGCCCCTGTATGTGGTGGAGCCGGAGCTCTGGCAGCAGCAGGATGCTTCGGCTCGGCAGTGGGCGTTTTGCCGCGAAGCGCTGGTTGAGCTACGCCAGGCGCTTGCCGCGCTGGGCATGCCGCTTGTCGTCCGCCGAGGTGAGGTGGTCGCCGTCCTGGCTCGTGCCCATCGTCACTTCGGCGTCGCCCACCTCTGGAGTCACGAGGAAACCGGCAACGGTTGGACCTATGCCCGTGACCGCAGGGTCGCCGCCTGGGCGCGCAGTCAGGGCATCCCCTGGAGCGAACGTCCCCAGTTCGGCGTGGTCCGGCCCCTGCCCAGTCGTGAGGGCTGGGCAGGCCGCTGGGAAGCACGCATGGCCAGCCCGATCCTGCCCGCCCCGGTGGCGCTGGAACCCCTAGCCGCAGTGGACCCCGGCTCCATTCCCTCGGTTGCCGAGCTGGGCCTTGCGGACGACGGCTGTGTCGCGCGTCAACCGTCGGGCCGCAGCAATGGCCTCGTGCAATGGCACGGCTTTCTGACGCAAAGCAGCCAGCGTTACCAGCGCGATCTGTCCAATCCGGCAAGGGCCGTGAGCAGCTGCTCCCGACTGTCGGCCCACCTCAGTTGGGGCACCCTTTCGATGAGGGAGGTGATTCAGGACTCACGAGGCCGTCGCGACCAGCTGCTGGCCCAGGGGCAACCCGCCTGGGCGCTGGCGTTGCATCGTTTTGAGGAGCGTCTGCATTGGCATTGCCACTTCATGCAGAAGCTCGAGGACCAGCCTTCGCTCGAGTTCAGCGAGTTGCATCCGCACACGGCCGGCCTGCGCGAGCTCTCGGCCGACAGGCTGGCGGCCTGGAGCCTGGGATGCACCGGTCTGCCCTTTGTCGACGCTTGCATGCGCTCACTGATCGCTACCGGATGGCTGAACTTCCGCATGCGCGCCATGCTGTTGTCGGTGGCCAGCTACCAGCTCTGGCTGCCATGGCGCGATTCCGGCCTGCATCTGGCACGCCTGTTCGTTGATTACGAGCCCGGCATCCACTGGAGTCAGTGCCAGATGCAGTCGGGCACAACCGGGATCAACACCATTCGCATCTATAACCCGCTCAAGCAGGCTCTGGATCATGATCCCAGGGGGTTGTTCGTGCGTCGTTGGCTGCCCGAGCTGGCCCAGGTTCCGGCCGTGCACCTGCACCACCCCTGGACCATGGATGGGGAAACCCAACGGCGGTGTGGCTGTGTGCTCGGTCGTGACTATCCAAGCCCGATCGTCGATTGGTCGGCGGCGGCGGCCCTGGCCCGTGATCGGCTCTGGGCGCTGCGTCGAGGGGCAGAATTTGGCACGGTCGCCGACGCCATTCAGCGTCGCCATGGCTCACGACGGGCCGGTCTGCCCAAGACCGCGTTGGCGCGGGGGCGCCGAGGCGGTGTGGTTGGTGACGGTGGCGTCCAGCAGCTTTGTCTCGACTTCAATCAGCGCTAGTTCGGGCCTTCGGCCTTAACTGATTTGACTGAGGAACTGTCTGCTGCGCGGATGCTGCGGGGCCGTGAAGAACCTCTCAGGTGGCGCGATTTCGACCACTTCGCCTTCGGCCATGAGCACCACCCGGTCGGCGACCTGCCGGGCAAAACGTACCTCGTGGGTGACGACGACCATGGTCATGCCCTCCCTGGCCAGCTCCTGCATGACCATCAGCACCTCCTGCACCATCTCGGGATCCAGGGCACTGGTGGGTTCGTCAAACAGCAGAAGACGCGGTTCCATGCACAGCGAGCGGGCGATCGCCACCCGTTGCTGCTGTCCACCGGAGAGCTGACCGGGAAACTTGTGCGCCTGTTCGTGGATGCCGACGCGCGCCAGTAGCTCCAGGGCCTGTCGCTGTACCTCAGCCTTGCTGCGGTGGCGCACCAGGGTGGGTGCCAGGGTCAGGTTGTCGAGCACGCTCAGGTGCGGAAACAGGTTGAACTGCTGAAACACCATGCCCACTTCGCGGCGGATGGCGTCGATGCGGCGCACGTCATCGGAGAGTTCAATGCCATCGACAACGATCGAGCCTTTCTGAAAATCTTCAAGGGCGTTGAAGGTGCGAAGGAAGGTGCTCTTGCCCGAACCCGAGGGCCCCATGATCACCACGACCTCGCCCTGGTGCACGGTCAGGTCGACCCCGCGCAGGGCATGGAAGCCGTTGGGGTACCACTTCTCGACTGTGCGGGCCTCGATCATCACGACGCCAGGGTCAGCTGCGGTGGTTGGGCTGGTCATGGTTGAGAACGCAGGACTTGGCGATTCAGGTGACGTTCCAGGGAGCGACTGCCCACCCCCAGGGCCGCGCAACAGCACCAGAACAGAATGGCCAGCACCAGATAAACCTCGGCATTGCGGCCCAGGAATTCTGGGTTGGCCATCACGGCGCGGGCGACGCCGAGCAGATCAAGCAGTCCGATCAGCGAGAGCAGGGTGGTGTCCTGCAGCAAGGTGATGAACTGGCCCACGATGGCGGGCAGTGCCGCACGCAGGGCCTGTGGGAGCACCACATGCTGCAGGGTCTGGACCATGTTCAGTCCCAGCGAGCGGGCTGCTTCCCATTGGCCTCTGGGCAGGGCCGCCAGGCCGGCGCGCACGGCCTCGGCCACATAGGCGGCGGCAAAGAAGGTAAGAATCCAGGCGGCCCGCCAGACGCGATCGGGAGCCAGGCCCCCGGGTAGAAGAAAACCGAGGATGTTCTGCCCCAGAAACAGCAGGGTGATCAGCGGCGCCCCGCGGATGAATTCGATGTAGAGCGTTGAACACCAGCGCAGCAGTGGTAGCTCACTGCACCGTCCCAGGGCCAGCGCGATCCCCAGGGGACAACACACCACAATCGCGAAACTGGCTTCGGTCAGGGTGAGCAGCAGTCCGCCCCACTGGGACGGTCTGACGGTCATCAGGCCAAGCCCACCGCCGATCAGCCCCAGCCCAGACAGGTACAGCACCGGCCACGTCAGTGGCAGCAGACGTCGCCAGCGCGGTGGTAGCTCACACCCCCAGCGACCGGCGGCCCAGCGCCCGACCAACAACAAGGCGGTGAGCCACCACCAGCGCTGTTGCAGCGGTGCCGCCAGCCCCAGGCCTGCAGGCAACACCAGGCCGAGCACGAGCAGCACGGCTGCAGCGAGGCGATCGCTGCGCGGCCAGCCAGCTCCGCGCAGCAGTCCCCAGCTGATGCCCGCCGCTCCGCTCAGCAAGGCGGTCAGCAGCCATAGGCGCCACTGTTGGTTCAACGGGTAACGACCCACGGCCAGCAGGGTGCTGTTGGCCTGGATCACGGCCCAGTCGGCCTGGGTCAGGCTCCAGTGCAGCAGGGCCTTGAGACCGGAGACCAGCCCGATCAGCAGGACCACGGTGATCAGGCCGTCGAGCGGGGTCGCGAACAGTTCACGGCGCAGTCGGTTCGTCAGTGCCCGTGCTCGGTTCATCAGCGTTCCTGAATCTGGACCAGCCGGTTCAGTCGGTTCATGAGCCCTGAGATGACCAGGTCCATGGCCAGATAGGTGCCCAGCAGGATCAGCACCACTTCGACCGATCGGCCTGTCTGGTTGAGGGTGGTTTCGGCCACTGAATAGAGATCGCTGTAGCCACAGGCCACGGCCAGCGATGAGTTCTTGGCCAGGGAGATGTACTGGCTGTTGAGGGCGGGCACGATCACCCGCAGGGCCTGGGGCAGAACGATGCGCGAGAGGGTCTGGCCCGCATGCAATCCGAGGGATCGGGCCGCTTCCCACTGGCCTGGGGGCACCGCCGCCACCCCACCCCGAACCACCTCGGCGATGAAGGCACCGCTGTGGATGATCAGACCGGTCAGCAGGGCCGCAAATTCGAGGGTGATGCGCAGGCTGCCCTGCCAGACACCATTCACAAGCTGGGGTGATCCGAGGTGAAGCCCCGATTTGGCCAGCACCACCCAGGGCAGCTGGATGGCGGCACTGCCGTCGGGAAGGCTCAGGAACACCACGAAATACCAGAACAGCAGCTGCAGCAGCAACGGCACATTGCGGATCAACTCCACATAGGTGCGCGACAGGCGTCGCAGCAGCCCGTTGCTGCTGAACGCAGCCGTGCCCACGGCCGTGCCGAGCAGGGTGGCTCCCACCAGAGCGATCAGCACCACGCGCACGGTGTTGACCAGCCCCGCCAGCAGTGCGCGCCAGTAGGGCAATTCGGCATTGAAGGGAAGCAGCGACTCGGAGATGTCGAAACCCGCCGGCAGGTTCAGCCAACGCCAGCTCAGCAGCAGACCTGCCGCGCTGAGATTGCGCACCAGGTTGCCCAGCAGATAGGCGATCGTCACCAACACCACCAATCCCACCGTCGCCTGCACGAGCAGGGGCAGAAGCCGTCGGTTTCGCCACCAGGGTGTGTGCATCAGCGGAACGGTGGTGCGTAGATCAGGCCACCGGCCTTCCAGGAGCGGTTCAGACCCCGTTCCAGCCTGAGCAGCGAACCTGAGCCCACGTTGCGCTCGAAGATCTCTCCGTAATTGCCGACGGCCCTGAGTGCCTTGACCACAAAATCGGGGCTGAGGCCGAGCTGTTTGCCGAAATCGCCCTCAACGCCCAGGAATCGCCGCAGATCGGCGAGGTTGGGGTTGGCTCTGGCTTCGGCGACCTTGGCCTCGACGTTGGCCTGTGTGATGCCGAGTTCCTCTGCCTGCATCAGCGCATAGATCGTCCAGCGCACCGCATCACTCCACAGGGGATCAGCGTTCACGGTGGCGGGAGCCAGGGGTTCCTTGCTGATCACATCAGGGAGCAGGACGTGGTCATCGGGATTGGGCAAGCCGGTGCGCTTGGCCGCCAGCTGGGAGCGATCGGTGGTCACCGCAGCGCAGCGTCCCTGCAGATAGGCGGCATAGGTCTGATCCGAGGTCTGAAATTTGAGGGGCGTGTAGGGCGCCTGCAAGGCCCGCATGCGGTCGGCCAGATTGAGCTCGCTTGTGGTGCCTGTCTCCACACAGATCGGCTTGCCGCTCAGACCCTTGATGTTGCTGATGCCACTGGCCCTGGGCACCATCAGCCCTTGGCCGTCGAAAAAGACAACGGGGGCAAAGCTGAGACCGTTGCCACCGGCTGCGTCGCGGCTCAGGGTGTAAGTGGTGTTGCGTGACAGCAGATCAACCTCTCCGCTGGCAAGCGCTGCAAAGCGCTCGCTCGGGTTCAGGTCGCGGTACTGAACCTTGTCGGGATCCCCCAGCATTGCCGCCGCCACGGCCCTGCAGATGTCCACATCAAATCCCACATAGGTTCCGTCGCGTTCAACGCTGCTGAAACCCGGCAATGTTCCCTGCACACCGCAGATGAGTTCGCCCCGCCCCTTGATCAGGGCCAGTTTCTGGCTCTGCAGGGTGTCCTCATCATTGGCACAGCCCACCAGGGCAAGACCACAGAGGCCTGCCAGGGTGTTCAGATACCGCTGTCGACGGGCCATCAGAGGTGGGTCGATCGCCGCAGTTTGTCAGCAGCCCACACAGGACCGTCGTTCATCCAGCGATCAGTCTGGGCTGCCATGGCTGGGCACCCGTCCTCCCGTGGCCAGGTCGTACTCGTTATGAGTAAGCTCCTCGTGCCTGACCGGCCGGAGGCCGCTCGTCAGCCCACTGATCTCCGTTCTGTTTGCCATGGCTCCCATCGAACGTGTTCCAAGGGTGGTGTTCAAGACACGGGTGCGGGATGAATCCGTTCCCGGTCCCAATCCCTATCGCTGGCAGGACCTCAGCAGTGATGCGCTCTTCGCCGGCAGGAGAGTTGTTGTCTTTTCGCTTCCTGGCGCATTCACGCCGACCTGCTCATCAAACCATTTGCCCCGTTATGAGGAGCTTGATGCGGAATTCAGGGCTCAGGGCGTCGACCAGATCATTTGTGTTTCGGTTAATGATGCTTTTGTGATGTTCCAGTGGGGGCGTCATGTTGGAGCAAAAAATGTCTTTCTACTGCCTGATGGCAATGGTGAATTCACCCGCAAGATGGGGATGCTGGTTGACAAGTCAAATCTCGGCTTCGGTCTGCGTTCTTGGCGTTATTCCATGCTTGTCAATGATGGGTTGATCGAGAAAATCTTTGTCGAGCCAGGCTTTGAAGACCATTGCCCGGTTGACCCATTCGAGGTCTCTGATGCCGATACCATGTTGGCGTTTCTCAAGGGGCAGCAGTCAGCGGGTGTCAGTGCACCTCGGGCAACTTTTGAGGGTTGACGAAGTCAACAAGTTGCTTTGGATGTTCCTGTCATGACCTGCTGTTTCAGCATTGCAGCTTCATTTTGGTGAATCTGCAGCATGGGGCAGCAGTGTTAACTTGGCTGCCACGGCCAGACTGATCAAGCCTTTCGAGTCGGGCTACTCGAATGAAGGTTGACCATGGCCTGCGTCTGGCTGGCCTCTGGATGGCTTGGCTTTTGTTGATGCTTTATCACGTGGAGTTGGGCTTGATGCCTCTATTCCATGGATTGTCAGTGGAGATCAAGTCCCATGTTCCGCCTGGAAAGCTTGCGACAGTTTTCATGGCGATGTTGGTCTATTTTCTGCTGCCCTTGCTGGCGCTGTTGCTGACGATTCATGCTATCTCAGCGCCACAAAGCTGGAGCAAGAATGTTGCTTGGCGCAGCGCGCAGTTCTGGTTCAGTGTTGTTTACACCGTAAGCAATGGCATGCATCTGATTGCCGACATCCGCATTCCTGATTCAAGAAGTGACCAGGTTTTGTTGATGCTCGTGTTGACGGCAGTCGGCCTGCTGATCAACCGTGAGGCCTGGTTGTGGTGGCGGGACTGAAAACCCAGGGGATCACTGCTGGGGGGAGCCCTGTTTCACATGCTTCCCCAGGGCTTGATGGCCATGCCGCCACTCGTTTCTGCCAGTGCTCTGGCGGCTGGATTCAGCGTATTTCTGGCTCTCGAGCAACTGCTCCGTTGGCACCATTCCCACCGCCGTCAGCCCCGTGCTGTCAAACCCCTTGTGCTGCTGGTGCTGCTCGGCGATGCTCCGAACAATTTCGTGGGTGGACTGGGTATCGCCAGCACCTTTCTGATCAATCCGGCTGCGGGTGTCGCCGCCTGGCTGGCTGCTCGCTGGTTCCCTACCGTTGCCGGCTCCGGTGGTCTTTGCTGCGGGCAACTTTCTCTACATCGCAGCGTCCGACCTGGTTCCCGAGATCAAGGCGCAGGCGACGGCAGGTCAATCAGCCCAATGTTTCGCCTGGTTCGCGACTGGATTGCTGTTGTTGTGGCTCCTGGCTGTGCTCGAATCCTGATCAATCAGCCACTCGGTAGCGATTGGTTCTTCAGTTGACGCTGCACTGCGCGATGACTGAAGAAGCGATTGCATTGCTGGTGTCTGTTGCCAAGGAGAGCACAGCCGCAGCCCTCGAGTCGCGTTTGCAGCGCGCCGGCATCACCCTGACCATGGGTGGTGAGCCAACCTATGTGCCGCTCGATCCCCAGGGCCCTGAATGGAGCGTGGCCGCCGATGGTCCCACCAAGCTGGGGTATGCACGAGCACTGGCGGCCCAGCTGCAGCAGCGCGCCTGGCCTGGCAGCACCCTCCTGTACTGCCCAGGCAAGCGTTACGACGGTGAGGTCAACCCCCGCTGGGCCTTGAGGTTGATCACCGGGTCCGAGGGCACCCCGGTGGTGACCTGGCCAGCGCCTTCGGCGCAGGAACCCGCCGCCCCCGTGGTGCCCGACGCCGCCCGGATCACAGCTTTTCTGGCTGGGCTGGAGGTGGCCCTGGGCGTCGAGCTGCCGGCCCTGGAACTCTGCGATCCGAATGATCCAGGCCGACAGGTCTGGGCGCTTCCCCTGAGCTGGAATCCACAGGGTTGGCACAGTTTTGCCTGGATCCTGCCTCCGGATCAGCGCGCGCTCAGCGGTGCCAGCGGTCCAGCGGGTCTGCGGCTCCCGTTGGAGCATTTCCCATCCGAGGAGCTGCGGCAGGTGCTGACCATCGAGCGATGGTCAGACGGATGGGGGCTCTTTCTGCCACCGGTGGAGCGTGTCCCATTCGAACAGTTGCTGGCGGCTCTTGCCAGCGGCTGCCAAGGGCTTTGCCTGCCCCAGCTGAGCGGTGTGCTGCCGCTTGACATCGACGGCCACTGGCAGGTGCTGGGGCTGGCGTCAGACCCCGGTGTGCTCGAAATCAACCTGCCGGTCTGCCGCACATGGGCCGACTATGCCCGCTGGCTCGAGGTGCTCGAGCAGGGTGCTGCCGCCGTTGGCCTGCGCTCCTTCAAGCAGCACGGATGCCGCACGCTGGGAACCGGTGGTGGCAACCATCTGCTGCTGGGGGGACCGAGCCTTGAACAGCATCCATTTTTTAGTCGACCCGACTGGATGGTGGCGATCCTGCGTTACTGGCAGTGGCATCCCGCACTGGCCTATCTCTTCAGTGGCAACAGTGTCGGTCCGGCGTCCCAGGCGCCCCGGCCCGATGAGGGAAGCGCCAGCCTGCTCGATCTTGAGCTTGCCCACCGTTTGCTGGAGCAGCTCCCACCGGGAGATCATCGCGTCGCTATCGGCGAGACCCTTCGCCACCTGCATGCCGACCGCAGCGGCAACACCCATCGCAGCGAGATCAGTCTCGACAAATTCTGGAATCCCTCCTGGACTGCCGGTT
>JAGWVJ010000080.1 GCA_018970945.1 Cyanobacteria bacterium REEB417
GCTCGCGGCAGGGGGTGCTGCGCGGGCTGCACTGGCAGCTGCCGCCCCACCCCCAGGGCAAGCTGGTGCGCTGCGTGGTGGGCGAGATTCTCGATGTGGCGGTCGACCTGCGCCGCAGCTCGGCCACCTTCGGCCAGTGGGCCGGGGCCCGGCTCAGCGCCGAGAACCACCAGCAACTGTGGATTCCGGCCGGGTTTGCCCATGGGTTTGTGACCCTCAGCGACCAGGCCGAGGTGCTCTACAAGACCACCGACGTCTGGAACCGCGAGAGCGAACGGGCCCTGCGTTGGAATGATCCCCAGGTGGCGATTGCCTGGCCCTTGGCACAACCGATCCTTTCCGATAAGGATGGTGTGGCTCCCCTGTTGGCTGGGCTGCCGGCAGAGGCTCTGTTTGCCTGAACCCGAGAGTATTGCGCCAGAGCCATGTGTTACGCCTGCTTGCTCCAGACCGGTCAGAGCGAACTGCTGAACGCTGAGCACGTGGTTGCCGGCGGCGCCGGCGTGGCCCTGGCAACCGAGGTGCGCCCGGTGCCCCCCAGCGCGTTGATCTCTGCGAGCCTCAGCAACTTCACCCGCACCACGGTGGCGGCCGATGGGGTGCTGGCGCTGTACATGAACATCAGCGGCGGTCCCGTGGCGGTGGGGGGCGGCCCCTATGGCGCCCAGACGATTCAGGCGCTGGCGATTGATCCTGGCCTGCAGGAGTTTTACCGCAGCACGGTCGCCAGGCTCGACAGCCTGATCGATCTCGATTTTGTCATCGTCAGCTCCCAGGCCCAGGGCGAGGTGAATCTGTTTCTCGACCGGGAGATCGTGGTCGACAGCGGCGGCACCACCCTGGGCATCGCGCTGTCGAACAGCAGCAACCGGCGCAACTGGTGGGAGCTGATGCTCAACGGCCCCGCCCTCTCGAATCAGCCCGACTACCTGCGCTACGCCCTGATTCACGAACTGGGCCATGCGCTGGGGCTGGAGCACCCGTTTGATAACAGCGACGGTGATGTGTTTGTGAGCGCCAATTCGGGCGCGAGCGCCTTTCCCGAGGAAACGGTGATGGCCTACCGCCAGCCCCTCAATGGCAGCTGGCCCACCTGGTATACGGATGCCGACATCGAAGCGATGGTGCAGTTGTGGGGGGCTGAGGTGCAGCTGTTCACCAACGGCGCCGATGTGATTCAGGGGCGCGATTATTCGGAGTTCTTCTCGGCGGCACAGGGCGACGACATCATCCACGGTGGCGGCGGCAACGATCAGATTCGCGGCGGCAGGGGCAACGACTGGATCAATGGCAACACCGGCAACGACACGCTCTACGGCGATCTGGGCGATGACACCGTGCGCGGTGGCAAGGGCGACGACACTGTCTTCGGTGGCGGTGGCAACGATCTGGTGACCGGCGACCTCGGCAACGACCGCCTCGACGGCGGCGATGGCGACGACGAACTATTGGGCGGCGCCGGGGCCGACGTGTTCGTGCTCTCGGCCGGGGCCGACCGCATCAAAGACTTCGACTGGCAGGCGGGCGATCGGCTGCAGGTGGCGGCATCGCTGGGCTACCGGCTCGCCGCAGGTTCTGGTGGGCTGCTGGTGCAGACCGCCCTGGGCTCCACCGTGCTCGAGAACGTCGCGCTGGGCAGCTTCAACACTGCCGGGATCACACTGGTTTGACTGGCAGTTC
>JAGWVJ010000043.1 GCA_018970945.1 Cyanobacteria bacterium REEB417
CGAGGAGATCCGCCAGCGCACCGCCGAGAACCTGCTGCCCCCGCGCGCGGTGGCCCCCCTGGTCAAGGAGCTGGCCAAGTTGCCCGAGGAGCAGCAGAACGACCTGCGCCGCGTGCTGCGCGACGAGCCCGAGCTCGAGCGTGTCAGGGACGTGACCTCCACGGCCCGTTGGCTTAGCAAGGCCGCCGAGGCTTCGCTGGCGGTGCGCGCCTTTCAGCAGGGTGAGCTCGACTTTGAAAAAGCCCTGCAGGAGGCCCAGCGGCTCGATGCCCTGGGACTGCTGGCCGACGCGGTCGGCCAGGCCCAGGCCCTCGAGGCGGCCGTGCTCAAGCTGCACACCAGCTGGCGCCGCCTGGGCGGCCTTCAGGAGCGCCTCTGGCTCGAGAGCGGCAGCAGCACACCGCACCTGCGCGAACTGCTCACGGCGCTGCAGAGCCTCAGCGGCAACACCATGCGGGTCTCCCTGGGGGAGCTGGCCGGGGGCAAGCGGGTGCGGCTGCAGCTGGTCGAGGAGGCGGCCGACCAGTTGCCGCCGCCAACGATGCAACCCCTGAGCATTCCCACATCTGGTGCCTGAGCAGGCTGGGTAAGCTGCTGCCACACCAGGGGTGGGGCTCTGTTGAGCAAATCTTGCGACGCCAGTGTTGCGACCGACCCCCTGGCCGCCGCCCTGCAGCGCCAGTTCGGCTGGTCGGACTTTCGGCCCGGGCAGCGCGAGGTGATCGAAGCGCTGCTGGCGGGCCAGGACGCCTTGGCGGTGTTACCCACCGGGGGTGGCAAGTCGCTCTGCTATCAGCTGCCCGCAGTGCTGCGCCAGGGCCTGGTGGTGGTGGTGTCACCGCTGGTGGCGTTGATGCAGGATCAGGTGGGCCAGCTTCTGGCCCGCGGCGTGGCGGCGGCCTGCCTGCACCGTGATCTGCCGACGGTCGAGCGCCTCGACCTGGGACAGCGCCTGAGGCAGGGGCGGATGCGGCTGCTGTATCTGGCGCCCGAGCGCCTGCAGCTTTCGAGCACCCGCCAGATGCTCGAAGAGCAGCACGGCGGCGGCCGACTGGTGGCCCTGGCCGTCGATGAGGCCCACTGCATCAGCGCCTGGGGCCACGACTTCCGCCCCGACTACCGGCGCATCGGGCACCTGCGCGAGCTCTGCAGTGGCGTGCCGCTGGTGGCTCTCAGCGCCACAGCAGCTCCCCAGGTGCGGGCAGACATCATTCGTCTGTTGCGGCTGCGTCGACCGCTGCTGCAGGTGCATTCGGCGCGGCGCAGCAACCTGGCTTATGCCATGGTCCTGCGGCCGGCCGACCCCTTGCCCGTGGTGCTCGAGGCCCTGCAGCAGGCCCGCGGAGCCCGGCTCATCTATGCGCGCACGCGCCGTGCCGTTGAAGCCTGGACCCAGCGCCTGCAGCAGGTCGGCCTTGAGGCCGTTGCCTACCACGCTGGTCTCGAGCCCGCGCAGCGCCGCCAGGCGCTCGCGCACTTTCTGGGTCGGGAGCAGCCGGTGCTGGTGGCCACGGTGGCCTTCGGCATGGGGGTCGACCGGGCCGATGTCGGCCTGGTGCTCCATCTCGAGCTGCCGGTGAGCCCGGAGGCCTACTTGCAGGAGTCGGGCCGTGCCGGTCGCGATGGGCTGCCGGCACGCTGCCTGGTGCTCTATTCATCGGGCGACCGCATTCGCCTGGGCTGGGCACTCGCCGCCCAGCGGGACAACGAGGCCGACCGGCTGCGCAGCCATCTGGCCCAGAGACAGCTGCGGCGTATGGAGGCCATCGCCGAGGGCGATGGCTGCCGTGAGCAAGCCCTGCTGCAGGCTGTCGGTGAACTGGTTGCGGCCTGTGGGCGCTGCGATGCCTGCGAGCGGGCCGATGGTCAGCGGCGTGACTGGTCCGAGCAGGCCTCCCAGGTGTTGGCCGCCCTGGCCCAGCAGGATGGGCTCGAACTCAACGTGCTCAAGCGCGAACTGGCTGAGCGCCAACACCAGGGTGAGGGCCACTGGGGTTGGCTGGCCCGTCGACTGGTGCAGGAGGAGCTGATTGCTGAAAGTGATGACGGAGCCCAGCGTCTTTACCTGCGCCCGACCGGTCGCACCTATTTGCGGCGACCATGGCCGCTGCACTGGGCTGCCTGAGGCTTCAGCCCCCCCGGCTGGTGCAGAGGTCGCTCACCAGCCGCTGCTCCTCATCACTCTGGGGGTTGTCCCAGGTTTTCCACTGACCGCTCTGGCTGGTGGCATTGATCTTGCGGGCTCCGCAGTTGACAGCCAGGTAATGGGGTTTGCCGTCGCTGCCCAGGCTGGGCGCCACCAGGCTGCCGCCCATGGAGCGCCAGTTGGCCCAGTCGATCTGCATCGGTCCGTAGGTGCGCCAGTCGGGGCCTGCTTTGCCGGCGGCCGGTTTGCTGCTGACAGGCTTGCTGCTGGCCGCCGGACTGGTGCGAGCGGCGGGTTGGCTGGTGGCCATGGCTGCGGCGATGGGCCGGCTGCTGACCGGTTTCGCCGCGAGGGGCTTCTGATCAGCTGGCCTGGTGTCAGCGGCCCTGGTGTCAACTGGTCTGGATTCGGCTGCACTGGATTTGGCGGCCGTGGGCTCAGTTGACTTGGGTTCCGTTTTCTTAGCTTCCGCTGCCGTGCTGTCGACGGGTCTGGCTGCCACGGTCTGGCTGCTTGTCGTCGCACTCGCGGCAGCGGCGGCCAGTGCTGGTTGGGCGTCAGAGGGTTTGACTCCTTCTGGTTTGCTGACAACCTGTTTGTTGACAACCTGTTTGCTGGCAACGGGTCTGTCGGCAGGCTGTTGGCTGGCAACCGCCACGGCTTTGGGGGTCGGTTTGGCCGCTGGTTTGGCTGCCACGGGGCCGGCGGCCGGTCTGGGTTTCTGGGCCACTGGTCTGGGCTTGGCAACCGGTGGGGGCGCCTTGATCTCCAGGCGGGTACCGGCCACCACCAGGTTGGGGTCGCTGATCCTGTTGAGGGCGATCAGACGCTCCACCGGCATGTCGTAGGCATCGGCGATGTGGCTGAGGGTTTCTCCCGACTGAACCACGTGATGTCTGGAGTTGGCGCTTTGGGCCACGCTGCGGCGTGGTTGGCCCGGCAGGGTCAGGCGGGTGCCGGCGGCCACCAGATTGGGGTTGCTGATGCCGTTCAGCTGCATCAGCCGCTCCACCGTTGTGCCATGGCGGTCGGCGATCTCCGAAAGGGTTTCGCCCGGTTTGACGGTGGTGCTGCCCCCTGCCGCGGGCGCCGGGCGCGCGGCGGCGGCGGTGCTGCGGGTGCCTGGGATCACCAGGCGACGGCCAGCCTCCACAAAGGCGGGGTCGGAGATGCCGTTGGCCTGCATCAGCCGGGTGAGGCTCACGCCGTTGCGTTCGGCGATCTCAGACAAGGTTTCGCCCGGTTTGACGACCACATCGGCACGGCTGGCAGAGGGCAGCACAACTCCGGCCGGCAACACCACAGCTAGGGCCAGGGCGGCGAGGGAGCGACGCATCGACACTATGCATAGATGGGGCAAACCATAGGAGGCCTGCCAGATCTCGCCCAGCCCCCAGCTGATCAGGTCTGCTGATCAGGCGAGCATCAGCCCAGCAGCCGCTTGAGCAGGGGCCACTTGCCCCCGTAGGGGGGGTAGCGCAACCACACGTCCCCCCAGAAGCGACGCTGCAGCACGGTCCGGCGGTGCGACAACGCCAGGAACCCCTCGCGGCCGTGATAACAACCCATGCCGCTGGCACCAACCCCGCCGAAGGGCAGGTTGGCGTCGCCCGCCTGCAGGATCACATCGTTGAAGCCCAGGGTGCCCGAACTGGTGGCCGCCTGGGTGCGTCTCCGGGCCTGGTCACTCCGGCTGAACAGATACAGGGCCAGCGGTTTGGGGCGGGCATTGATGAACGCCAGCGCCTCCTCCAGGCCGGCGATGGTCAGCAGCGGCAGGATCGGCCCGAAGATCTCATCGCTAAGCAGCGGGTCGTCCCCATGGGCCTCGACCAGCACTACGGTCGGTTCGATGCGACGCCTGGCCCTGTCGCCGCGGCCGCCGATCAGGATCTGACCTCGCTGCCGGGCCTGCAGCAGCAGGGCCTCGAGCCGCTCGAACTGGGCCGCGTTGACGATGCAGCCCAGATCGGGGCTGGCCAGCGGGTCGGAGCCGTAGAGCCGATCGCGCTGCTGCTGCAGGGCCGCCACCAGCTGCGCCTGCATCGGCTGCTCGACCAGCAGGTAGTCAGGGGCGACGCACGTCTGGCCGGCATTGAACCCCTTGCCCCAGATCAGCCTTCGGGCCGTCACGGTGACATCGGCATCGGCCAGCACGATGGCCGGGCTCTTGCCCCCCAGCTCGAGGGTCACCGGGGTGAGATGGCGTGCCGCAGCCTGCATCACCAGCTGGCCGACGCGGCCGCTGCCGGTGAACACGATGTGATCAAACCGCTCCTGCAGCAGCGTTGCGGCCGTGGCCCCGTCGCCCAGCACCACCCGCACCACATCGGCAGCGAAGTTCGCGCTGATCAGCTCGGCGATCAGCGCGCCGGTGGCGGGTGCGTGTTCGGAGGGCTTGAGCACGGCGGTGTTGCCCGCCGCTAGGGCGTGCACCAGGGGATGCAGGCACAGCTGCAACGGATAGTTCCAGGGGCTCAGGATCAGCACACAGCCCAGCGGCTCGCAGACGCGGCTGGCCTGGCCGGGTTGAAGAAACACGGCCAGCGGCAGCGCTTCGGGCACCATCCAACGCCCCAGCTGTGATCGGGTCAGCCGCAGCTCCTGGCGCACCAGGACCAGCTCCATCGAGGCCTCCAGCTGGGGCTTGCCCAGGTCATGGCCCAGGGCTTCGATCAGCTGCTGTTCGTGGCTGGTCAGCAGGGTCTGCAGCCGCTGCAGTTGGTCCTGCCGCCAGCGCAGGGGGCGACTTTCGCCCCGTTGCACCAGTTGCCGCATCGCCGCGATGTCGGGAAGCGGAGGAGGTGTTGCCTGGTTCATGCCAGCGCTCTGCCGACCGGACGCGGGTCGTCCAGGCTGGCAGAGCAGCCGAGCTGCATGACCAGCCCCGCCACGGTTGGGTGATCCCGCAGCCCGAAGGCCGTGAGCAGGGTCAGGTCGGGAGCAAGGCTCCAGCTTGCGCAGGCGAACCCCCGTCGCTCGGCGATGCGGTTCAGGGTCTGGGCCGGTGCGCCGCTGAGCACGAGCAGATCGAGGACCCGTTGTTGCAGCAGCGTCAGGCAGTCATGACCCTGCGGCCAGCTGCAGGGCAGGGGCCCCAAGGGCTCCAGCAGCCGGCTGGGCAGGCGCAGGTCTGGCTGGCTGATCCAGTGCAGCTGTCCCGAGCCCTGCTCAAGGCGCCTGAGCTGGGCGGCCTGCCGCAGGCAGGACAGCAGCTCGCGATTGCGGCCGGCCCGGTAGCGACCGTTGTGCTTGCCGAACTCGAGATGCAGCAGCGCGCTGACGCGGCGGTAGGTGCGGGAGACCGAGCTCTGATCGCAGCGCAGCCAGCGGGCGGTGATGCTGGTGCTGCCGGTGATTTCCAGGCCATCGAGAACCGGCAGCCCATCGAGAAAGATGTCGCTCATGGAAAGGACCGCTTGAAACAGGCGGCCTTTCAGTCGGCCAGGGCTGTGTTGTATGCAACGTATGCATGGGGCACGCCCCTGCTTCCGCACCTACCCAGAACTGGGTAGGCCGTCTGGGGTGGCCAGTGGCAGCCGCAGGGTGACCGCCGCGCCGCCCAGGCTCGAGCGGCCCAGCTCAATGCTGCCCCTGTGGTTCTCGAGGGTGGTGCTCACCACAAACAGCCCAATGCCAGACCCCTCGCGGCGGCTGGTCTGCAGCGGTTCGAGCAGATCCGGCAGGGCTGGAAATCCAGGACCGTTGTCCTCGATCCTCAACAACGCCTTGTCGCTCTGCTGCTCCAGGCAGATGCGCAGGCGTCGCAGCGGGGGCTGCTTCTCCAGGGCTTCGAGGCTGTTGCGCAGCAGGTTGACCAGGGCGATCTGCAGCTGGGTGCTGTCCCCGTCGATCAGGCAGGGCTGCTCAAGCCCCTCGCGTTCGACCTGCACGCCGGCCCGGTTCAGGGCCGGTTTGATGTACAGCAAGGCGCTGCTGGCCACGTGGGCCAGGTTGAGGCGGCTGTGGTTGGTCTGAACGTTGCGCAGCAGGGTGCGCATCTTTTCGATCGTGGTGACCACTCGATCGGCAGCGCTGGCGATGGCGTTGAGCTCGGTACGGGTGGCGGTCCCCAGGGCGGCATCGGCGTCAGCACTCTCGAGCAGCAGGCGGCTGCTGAGCAGGATCTGACTCAGGGGCAGCTTGATTTCGTGGGCCACGGCCGAGGCCTCCAGGCTGGTGCGCAGCTTGGCCCTGAGCAGCTGCAGCGCCGCGGCATCCTTGCGTTGCAGCCTCGACACCAGATCGGCAAAGGCGGCGGCCATACCGGCCAGCTCCACGGCTGCGCCCGCCGGCAGGTCGGCCGTAAACGGCTGGTCGGGTGCAGCCAGCGCCTGGGCCGCGCGGCGGCGCAGCAGTTCCATGGGCGCCAGCAGCCAGCCGATCAGCTGCCGGTTGAGCAGCACGGCGCCAGCCAGCGCCAGCAGTCCCAGCAGCAGGGCGAGTGTGCTCTGCTGCTGGCTGAGCACCAGGGCGGCGTCCTGATTGAGCGCCGTGATCAGCAGCCAGTTCAGCCCCTCGGCCCGTCCCCAGGGCAGGGCTTCGAGGTTGTAGGTCTGCCCGTTGAGGCTGACCCGGCTGCGCCCCTGGCCGTGGCTTCTGGCGATGGCAGCCCGGTGGGGCCGCAGCCCGCGGCCGCCGGACTGCCCCACGAAGAACCGGCGGGCCGCGGCCCGGCTGAGCGGGTCGGCCAGCTGGTCGATCCGCATACGCTGGCGGGTGCCGCCGGCGTGCACCAGGGCGAGCTCCGGATTCGAGCTGGCCACGATCAGGCCACCGGGTTCAACGACCAGGGCCAGGCCCTGTTGGTGCGTCCAGAGCTGCTGCAACCAGCTGCTCAGCTGGCTCAGGACGAAGTCGACGCCGATCACGCCTAGGAGCGTGCCGCGCCCATCGCGCACCGGTTCGTTGTAGGAGATCGCAACCACCTGGGGTTTGTCCTCCCACTGGTAGATCGAGCTCCATGTGGCGCGGCCGAGCTTGACCGTGTCGGTGTACCAGGCCTCCTGGTGAAAAGTGGTCATGCCCTCCCGTATCTCCAGCAGGGGACCCCGTTCACCATGGGCTCCCAGGGCATAGACCCCCAGACGCCCCCGCCCCAGGGGGCGAGCGCTGTCCTGGTTGAGCACCAGCCGCCCGCTCTCAAGGCGCTCGACCCCCAGAAAACTGCCGGCGCTGCTTCCCCAGTTGATGTAACTCACCGGATAGATCTGCATCTGGCGCCAGAAGCGCAGCCCCAACTGGTTGAAATCGTCGAGCTTCAGCATTCCCTGGCGGATGGCCAGCATGTTTTCGCGGTTGATGGTCTGGGGCACGCGCAGCCGCATCGACAGGGCGGTTGACAGGCTGGTGAGCTGGTGCTGCTGGCGCTCGATCGCGACCCGCTCCAGCCCTTCCCGCAGTCCGGTGGCATAGCCCAGCAGCCCCAGGGCTGTCCCTACCAGCAGAAGTTGCAGGCCGCTGGAGAGCAACAGCCGCGCCGACAGACGCTCGGGCAGCAGGCGTCTCAAGGCTGCCGCAGGGCCGCGTTGCACACCAGTTCGGCGCCGCTCAGGCCCAGGCGCCGGGCGATCGCCTTGCGGTGGGTTTCCACCGTGGCTACCGAGAGGCCAAGCTGCCGCGCGATCTGTTTGTTGCTGAGCCCCTGGCCGATCAGGGCAAAGATGCGCTGTTGCTGCGGTGTCAGGGGCGAGAGATCGATGGCAGCGGGCGGCGCCGGCAGCAGCTCGGCGATCACCGCGGTCAGGCTTTCGAAGGTGGCGGTCTTGTCGATGACAGCCAGCAGCAGTGACTGCAGCGGTTCGGGGCACACGAAGCCGGCCGCCTGGGCCGAGAGCACCACGGCCCGCCCCGCCGGGGACCACTGGCCCAGGCTTGCCAGCACCGGCAGTCCGTCGCCATCGGCCAGGGTCAGGTCCAGAATCAGCAGGTCGGGCCTGTGCAGCCGGCAGGCCGCCACACCCGCCACCACGGTGGCAGCAGTGGCGACCACCTCAAGACCCGGTTGACGTTCGAGCAGTCGCTGCAGCAGCTCGAGAAACATCAGCTGGTCTTCGACGATCAGGCAGCGAAGGGAGGTCGGCATGGCTCCCGCGGCTTCAGGCGGGCAGGTAGTACCGCACCAGAGTGAACACGCGGTTGTGGCGTTCGTCGAGGGCCTGGCGCATGTTGATGCCTCGCTGGTTGAGTAGCAGGCTGTCGAAGCGGTAGCGCGGGATCGCCATCGGCATCACGATCGTGAGCGCCGCGTCTGGCTGTTGCAGTTCCAGGGCTTCGACAAAGTCCACAAACGGGTTGACCAGCGAGGCAAAGGGACTCTCCAGGATCTGCAGCGACACCCCCGGAGCGTCGCCCACCAGAGCTGCCCAGCGCTGGCGGATCAGCTGCGGATCATCTTCTTCGGCCAGCACCCAGACCCCCACCACCCGGTCTGACACCGTGGCGGCGTAGTGCAGGGCCTCAAGGCTCGGCTGCGAGAACGAGGCGATCCAGACCACGCTGGTGTTGCCGATGGCTGGCTGGCGCGGGGTCACCCGGACGGGTCTGATCCGGGCCGGATCGATCGCCATGGCGGCATAGACACGCCTGTAGCGGCCGCGGATCCGCGCCAGCAGCATCACCAGTAGCGGGATGGCGATCACCACCGTCCACGCGCCTTCGTCGAATTTGCTGACCACGATCACCAACAGCACCAGCGCGGTGCAGATCGCCCCCAGGGCGTTCATGGCCAACCGTCCGAGCCAGCCGGCCCCGCGCAGCCGCCACCAGCGCACCACCATGCCCGCCTGCGACAGGGTGAAGGCCATGAACACTCCCAGGGCGTAGAGGTTCACCGCCACGGTGGTGTTTCCCTGGCAGATCAGCACGATCAGGGCGGTCGCGACCAGCAGCACGGCGATGCCGTTCTGAAACACCAGTCGGTCGCCGGTCCAGCCCATCTGCCTTGGCAGAAACTGGTCTTTGGCGAGCATCGCCGCCAGCCGCGGGAAGCCGGCGAAGGCGGTGTTGGCCGCCAGGGTCAGGATCAGCAGGGTGGTGATCTGCAGGGCCCAGAACAGGGGGCTGCCATCGCCGAACACCCGCATCCCGATCTGGGCCATCACGGTGCGGTCGGGATCGGGGGCGATGCCATACAGCCAGGCCAGGCCGCTCACCGCCAGAAACATGGCCGCGAGCATGGTGCCCATGACCAGCATGGTGCTGCGGGCCCGCTGCGCCGAGGGTTCGCGAAACATCTTGACCCCGTTGGCGATCGCCTCGATGCCGGTCATGGCCGAGCATCCCGAGCTGAACGCCCGCAGGATCAGAAACAGGCCCAGGGGTTCGGCCGCCCGCACCAGCGGTGCCGGATCGGGTGTGAAGCCATGCACCGTCACCAGGTTCTGCAGGCCGAACAGGGCCAGCAGCGCCACCATCACCACAAAGGTGTAGGTGGGCAGGGCAAAGGCGCGCCCCGCCTCCTTGACCCCGCGCAGGTTGGCCCAGCCCACCAGCACCAGCAGCACCAGGCTCAGGGGCACTTCGTAGGGCAACAGCCCCGGCAGCAGCGACGACAGGGCCTGGGTGCCGGCCATCAGGCTGACCGCCGCCGTCAGGGTGTAATCGACCAGCAGCGATGCCGCGGCCACCAGGCTGGCGGCCGTACCCAGGTTTTCGCGGGCCACCACATAGGAGCCGCCGCCCTCCGGATAGGCCTCGATCGTCTGGCGGTACGACAGCACCACCACCGCGATCAGCACGATGATCGCCACGGTGATCGGCAGTGACAGGCCCAGGGCGCCGCTGCCCGCCAGGATCAGCACCCCCAGGGCCGCCTCGGTGGCGTAGGCCACTGAGGAGAGGGCATCTGACGACAGGATCGGCAGCGCCTCGTAGCTGGGCAGCTTCTCGCTGTCGGCCTCGGAGCGCGGCAAGGGCTTGCCAAACAGGCGCTGAATCAGGGCAGGGGCCACCGGAATGCTGCTGATCTGCCCACAGCATGGCCCCGCGTGGCGCCCGCACAAGCATTGCTGCCCACAGTGCCCGGGGGGTGAAAGCCCTTGACGAGACTTGAACTCGTGACCTCTCCCTTACCAAGGGAGTGCTCTACCGCTGAGCTACAAGGGCATGTGGAAGGTGGGCCGGGTTGGATTTGAACCAACGTAGGCAGAGCCAGCGGATTTACAGTCCGCCCCCA
>JAGWVJ010000081.1 GCA_018970945.1 Cyanobacteria bacterium REEB417
GTCCTGAAGCAGAAACCAGGGTTCAAATCCATGGCAAACCTGCTGGGCCGAAGGCAGCCGTCCATCGGGAAAGATGTAGGTGTTGATCCAGGGGTCCAGATCACTGTTGGTATCATGGGAACCGATGGTCTGGATCAACGCCAGGCCATCGGGCGTGAGCATCCGCGCGAGCACCCCAAAGAATGTTCGATCGTTGAGGCGCCCGACATGCTCCAGCATGCCGATCGACACCACACGATCAAAGGGTTGCTGCGCCAACAATGCGGGCGCGCGGTAGTCACACAACAGCACCTCGAATGGCAGATCGCGATAGGTCTGCCGGCAGAACCGCGCCTGTTCGGCCGACACTGTGATGCCGACCACCTGCACCCCGAAGAAGCGGGCTGCATAGGCCGCCAGCCCTCCCCACCCACAACCCAGGTCCAGCAGCCGCTGGCCTGGCCTGAGCTCGAGCTTCTGACAGATCAGCTCCAGCTTGTGGGTCTGAGCTGTCTCAAGGTCATCGGCGGCATGCCAGCAGGCACAGCTGTAGATGCGGCGCGAATCGAGCGTGGCCGCATAGACCCGCGTGTCGATGTCGTAGTGCTGTTGACCGACACGAAACGATCTGCGGTGGCTCTGCCAGTTGACCCAGCGCTCGAGCCAACGCTGCACATTGACCCGCAACCGGGCCCGTGCACCGAAGCCCGTTGCCGCTTCCCGGGTGGCCGGCAGGGTGAGCAATCGGGTGAACAGCTGATCCAGCGCCCCGCAATCCCAGCGGCCATTCACATAGCCCTCCCCCAGTGCAAGGCTACCGCGACGCAGCAGGTCGCCATAAAAGGACCGATCGTGCACCACCAGATCCCAGGGACGCGCACCGGAGAAGCCGACATCGACCTGATCGGTGAGCGCACGAATCAAGGCTGGTGGGTTCGACATGGAAGATCCCGGAGAGATACCAAGCCCAGCACCACCGAGCCCAGCAGGTCTGCAAGCACCGAGGATCTGCTGCAGATGCGTGGCCCACGGGACGCAGTCACTGAAGCCGACGCGGCAGCCCAATTAAGGTCCGGGCCATGGCGGTTCCACACCACCTCTGGCCAGACCGCTGGACGGCAGGGATCGCCCTGGCCGAGCGACTGCAGCGCTGGCGTGATGGCTCCGACACCACCACGGTGATCGGGCTTCCCAGGGGCGGGGTCGCCGTGGCCGCCGCCGTGGCCCAGCAGCTCCATCTGCCGTTGCGCTGCTGGAGCGTGCGCAAACTCGCCAGTCCTCAGGAGCCCGAATTCGCGCTTGGAGCCATCGCATCCGGCGGCATTGTGGTCTGGAACCAGGCCGCGTTGGCACGCACCACGCTGAGCCGGGTTGAACAGGAACGGCTGGTCGCGGCCGCCATGCCTGAACTGCGTCGCCGTCAGCGGCTTTTTGGCGAGGCGCGCCCGGCGGATCTGGGCGGGCGTGACGTGATCGTCGTCGATGACGGCATCGCCACCGGCATGACCGTCAGGGCCGCCCTGCTGGCGCTGCGCCGCTGCCAGCCCGCGCACCTGGTCCTGGCGGTTCCCGTGCTGGATGCCGAACTGGTCG
>JAGWVJ010000082.1 GCA_018970945.1 Cyanobacteria bacterium REEB417
ATGCGGATGATGTAGCGCAGGCACCGGTACTGCTGGATCAGGCGGAGTGCGACCGCATCGAGGCAGCCGATCCGACGAGCGCCGCCTATGCCGCGGCTCGGCAGCCAGGGGTCGCAGCGGCAGCCGAGGCCGCCCTGACCGTCGCAGTCGACGTCACCTGGCTGGGCCCGTACCAGACCGGTGCGCAGGTGCTCACCACGGCAGCTATCGAGGCCCTCGCGGCCCGGCCGGAGATGGCCGAGGTGCTGCTGTTCGGCCTGGACTCGCTGCCCGGGTACGCCGCCCACTTGAGCCGGGTACCGGGGGTCCGCTTGATCGGCTCGCCGCAAACGACGACCGAACACACCGCCCCCGGTCGCGTGATCCAGCAACGCGCGGACATCGTCTGGTACCCCAACCAGATCGACCACCGCAGCAACATCAGCGCGGCTCGCGAGCTGGGCGCCCGGGTGGTCACCACCTACCTGGATCTCATTGCCTACGACATCCCGCGCTACCACGGCTCCGCTGCCGCCTGGCACGCCTACCGCCGACTGCAGCGGCGGATTGCGCTGTCCTGCGATGGCATCACCGCGATCAGTGCGGACGTGGCGAATCGACTTCTGCAGGAAGTGCCACGACTAGAGCCCGAACGCGTCCTGGACCTGCCCCTGGGCTTGGATCACATCGCCGTGGCCAGCACGCCAGCCGAACCTGATGCCGATCTTGATGGGGTACGGGCCGGCCTGAAAGGGCACGACTTCGTCCTCGTCCTCGGCAATGACTTCCAGCACAAGAACCGGGACCTGGCGATCAGGGCGTGGCAGCGGGCCATGCAGTCCGGCCGGCCCGAGCACCTGGTCCTGGCGGGCCTGCACGTGCGCAGCAGCTCCAGCCAGCAGGCTGAGGAGGCCGCACTCGCCGACGTGCCGGGCCTGCGTGATCGCGTCCACCTGGTCGGGCACGTGAGCCCCGCCAGCCGGCAGTGGCTGCTCGCCCACGCCATGGCGGTGATGTATCCGAGCAGTGCGGAAGGGTTCGGCTTCGTCCCCTATGAGGCCGCGGTTCTGGGCACCGCCAGCGTGTTCGGTGATTTCGGGCCCTTGAAGGAGATCAGTGGGGCAAGCGGGCTGCCGAACGGATGGTCCGTCCAGGCCCATACGGACGATTTGGCGCGTTTGCTGGCCGATCCCGCAGCTGGCGCAGCGCGGATCTCCCAACTGCAGAGGGCGATCGCAGCGCGCACCTGGGCCGATTTCGCAGCCGACCTGGTGGCCTTCTTCCGACACATCCGGGAACTGCCCCAAGCCGCCACCAGCGTGCTGGGCTCTGAGCAGACTGCTGAGGCTGCCCAGTTGAACGCGATCCTGAGCAGTCGCGCCTACCGTGCCACCCAGCGGCTCAAGCGGGCGTTGGGTCGGTAACCGCCCGGCTAGCCAAGCGAGCCAGGTACTCCCCGTAGCCGCTCTTTCGCAGCGGCTCGGCCAGGGCAGCGAGTTCGGCGGAGGTGATCCAACCGTTGCGCCAGGCCACCTCCTCCACGCAGCCGACCTTGGT
>JAGWVJ010000044.1 GCA_018970945.1 Cyanobacteria bacterium REEB417
TGCCGGACTGTCCACCGGCATCGGCAGTCTGCTGGGCCTGGTGAACCGTCAGTACAACCCTCGTCTGCTTGCCCTGTCGCTGAGTTTTTCGGCCGGGGTGATGCTGCAGGTTTCCTTTGTGGAGATCTTCCCCAAGGCCAAGATCGCCCTGGTTGCGGTGCTGGGGGCGCGCAGCGGCTACGCCATGACGGTGGCCGCGTTCTTTGCCGGCGTCGCCGCCATGGCAGCCCTGGATCAGTTGCTGCCCAGCCACGCCATGGTGATGCCCCCACCCCAGGGAAGCGCAACCAAACCTGCCACCGCCGAAGAGGCCCGCACCCTGATGCGCATGGGACTGTTCTCGGCACTCGCCATCGGCATCCATAACTTTCCCGAGGGGCTGGCCACCTTCATTGCCGCACTGAACAACCCCAGACTGGGGATCGGCATTGCCCTGGCCATCGCCATTCACAACATTCCGGAGGGGCTGGCGATCTCAGCGCCGCTGCACTACGCCACCGGCAACCGCGCCCAGGCGTTCTGGATCTCCTTTGCCTCTGGCCTGGCCGAGCCCCTGGGAGCACTCCTGGGCTACGGACTGCTGCGGCCGTTGATGAGCCCCCTGGTGATGGGTGTGATTTTTGCCGCTGTCGGGGGTGTGATGGTCTACATCTGCCTCGATGAACTGCTGCCTGCGGCCCAGCGCTACGGCACGCACCACCAGATGATTGCGGGGGTCATGGCCGGCATGCTGGTAATGAGCCTGTCACTGGTGCTGCTGGCCTGAACCCGACCCGATCACAGACGCCCTCGACCTGCCCGATGCCCGCCCCGGATGAGCGTTGGCCCTGGTGGCCGCTGCTGCCTCTGTACCCCTACGGCCAGCGGCCAACCCTGGTGCGCGAGCTGGTTCCAGATCAGGTCTGGAGCTTCGAGCAGCTGCAGGGGGTCTACTACGTGGCCGTACCGATCCGCATGACCGTGCTCAAGGTGCACGGCGGGCTGCTGCTGTATGCCCCGGTCGCGCCCACAGCGGCGCTGCGCAAGGCTCTGCAGACGCTGGAGGCCAGCCATGGTCCGGTGCACACGATCGTGCTGCCCAGCAGTTCGGGGCTCGAGCACAAACTGCCGGTGCCGGCCATGGCGCGCGCCTTTCCCGACGCGACGGTGTGGGTGACACCGGGGCAGTGGAGTTTTCCGCTGCTGTTGCCGCTGGACTGGCTGGGCTTTCCAGCCCGGCGCACCCGGGTGCTGTTTGACGATGGGGTCCCCCATGGCGACGAGCTGCACTGGAGCGCCCTGGGCCCGCTCGACCTGGGTCTGGGCACCTTCATGGAGGCCACTTGCCTGCATCACGGCAGCGGCAGCCTGCTGGTGACGGATGCCCTGGTGAGCATCGGCCGCCAACCACCGCCGGTGTTTGCCCTCGACCCCACGCCACTGTTGTTCCACGCCCGCGAACGGGGCAGCGAGCCCCTGCTCGATGATCCGCAGCGACGGCAGCGCGGCTGGTGGCGCCTGGTCCTGTTTGCCTCTTACCTGCGTCCGGCCAGTCTGATGGTGCCGCCCCTGGTCGAGACCCTCAAAGACGCGCTGGCCCAACCGGAGCGCCGCGCCCGCAACCACTTCGGGCTCTATCCCTTTCGCTGGCCCGCGGGCTGGGAGGCCGAGTTTGAACAGCTTGTGGCCACCCAGAGCGATGGCCTGCAGATTGCCCCAGTGCTGGAGCGCCTTGTGTTTCCCCGCTGCCGCACCCAGCTGAGCCGGTGGCTGCGTGAGCTGGCCGCGCTGCCGGGAATCAACCGATTGATTGCAGCGCACCACGAGGCTCCGGTGGCCTGCCACCCCGACACCCTGGCGTCGCTGGCCGATCGACTGGACAGCCGCGCGTGGGCCGTCGACGCGGGCAGCTGGTCGCTGCTGGCCTCGATCGATCAGGCCCTGGTGAGGCTGGGTGTCGTGCCCGCGGAACCCTGAAGGTCAGGCCCAGGTTTCAGAGCCTGAGCTCGCCTGGATCAGAACCGTCGTCTGGATCGAGACCGGCGGTGCTGATCAGGGTGGTTTCCAGTTCCATGCGCTGCTCCATCTGGCGCAGGAAATACCCGGTCATCATGGCGGAGGCCAGCAGTCCGGCCAGGTTGTCGCGGCTGGTCTGGACCTTCACCTCGAACTGTTCGCCCGGCAGCATGCCCAGCAGGCCCTGCACGTTGTGGCGAATGATGTCCTGAATGTCGCCACTGGCAGACCGGGCAACACGCTGCAGCACGTCGGGAGACTGCTCCTGCAGATACTGAATCAGCGAGTTGCCGCTGATGGCGTCGCTGTCCGTCGTCAGGAACTCCGGGTTGAACATCTCCGGTGTGCTCCGCGTCACGTCTGCACCTTAACCCAACCCTCCGGAGGGTCCAGGGAGGGTTTCAGGGGGTGATGTCCGTATGCGACCGAACCGCTCCAGCGGCCAGTAACGCCAGAGCGCCGTACCGATCACCGCCTTCCGGGGCAGGGGTCCCCAGAGATGGGAATCGAGGCTGGCGTTGCGGTTGTCGCCCAGCACCAGCAACTCGTCGTCGCCGATCCGCAGGGGGGCCAGGGTGTAGTCCATGGTCACTGGAGTCCAATCGGGATCGACGGGCTGGTCGTTGCGCAGCAGTCGGCCGGCACGCACTTCGACCCGATCGCCCGGACCGGCCACCACCCGCTTGATCAGCGCGGCATCGGGGTCGTAACCGGCACGCACCAGCGCGGGCGGCGCATGAAACACCACCACGGTGCCGGGGGCCAGGCTCAGCCCGAGACGGGGACGCAGCTTCTCAACCAGAATGCGGTCCTGCAGCTGCAGCGACGGCAGCATCGAACCCGATGGAATCCAGCGGGGTTCGACCACCCAGAGACGCAGGGCCAGGGCCAGGGCGACCCACAGCAGCGGTCCGAGCAGCCGTCGCCACAGGGGCCTGCCGGGGGTGGTGCTCATGGGCGGGGGCGCCGGGATCGCAGGATGGAGCCTCCATCCTGAACCGTGCTGGTGGGGCCACTGCCCGAGCCCGTTGATCAGCCCCTGGCTGCTGCCAACCTGCGGGCCGCTCTGTGCCTGCTCAGGGCCCTGGCCGCTGGCGGTCTGAGCACCCTGGTGCTGTGCCCAGGAAGCCGTTCGGCTCCCCTGGCCCAGGCCGCTGCCCTGCTGGAAGCCGATGGCCTACGGCTGCTGACGGCGATCGACGAGCGTTCGGCGGCCTTTCTGGCCCTGGGCTGGGGGCGGGCCAGCGGCCGGCCGGCCGCCGTGGTGACCACCTCAGGTACTGCCGTCGCCAACCTGTTGCCAGCGGCTGTGGAAGCCGACTGGGGCGCCGTGCCGCTGCTGCTGCTCAGCGCCGATCGACCCGCACGGCTCAAGGGCTGTGGTGCCAATCAGACGGTCAACCAGGAGGCGTTTCTGACGGCGGCGTTGCGCTGGTTTGCCAGCGGCGATCCCAGTGGTCTGGCCGCCATGGGTGAAGGCCAGCTGCAGAGCCTGGCCGCCCGGGCCCTGGCGGCCACCCAGGGCTTCTCTGGTGCGGCCCCCGGTCCGGTGCAGCTCAATCTGCCCTTTGATGAGCCACTGCACAGCAATGCGGGGCAGTGGCAGCAGCTGCAGGGTGTGCCGGTGGCACTGCCCACACCTGCTGGAACCCCTGAAGCCGAGCCCACCGGGGTAGAGCCAGGCCTGCCACCGGCCCCACAGCTCGATCCCGATCGCGGTGGCGTGGTGATCGCCGGACCCTGGCGAGGCCTGCCCCAGCACTGGCCTGGCCATGTGGCGGCCCTGGGACACTGGCTGCGGCGCAGCGGTTGGCCGCTGCTGGCCGATGGCCTCAGCAACCTGCGGGGCCAGAGCGGTCTGCAGCCGCTGGCCGGGTATGACCTGCTGCTGACGGCGCCCGACACCGTCCCCCAGGCACCCCAGGTGCTGCGCCTGGGGCCGCTGCCGGCCAGTCGGCGGCTGCAGCAGTGGCTGGAGGCCCAGGGCAGCCGGCAGGTGCTGGTCAGCGAAGGGGAGCCGCGGTGCCTTGACCCGCTTGGTCTGGCCGAACAGTGGTCGGGGGGACTGGAGCGCTGGTGCAGCAGCCAACCGCAGACGATCTGGCAGGGCCAGGCCGAGCCGGCCAACCGGGCCCTGTTGCAGGGTTGGCGACAGCGCGACGCGGCCGTGCAGCAGCTGTTGGATGAGCTGCTCATGCAGCAACACGACCAGGCCGACGAGACCCCGCTGAACGAACCGGCCCTGGCCCGCCAGCTCAGTCGGTTGTTGCCCCCCGGGCTGCCCCTGGTGCTGGCCAACAGCTCGCCGGTGCGCGACTGGGAAAGCTTTGCCGACCCGGCGGCCCCCTGGCGGCCGGTGTTCGGCTTCAGGGGGGCTTCGGGCATCGACGGCACCCTGTCGATCGCCTGTGGTGTCGCCGAGGCCCTGGGCCAGGCGGCCCTGGTCACGGGCGATCTGGCCCTGCTGCATGACAGCAACGGCTGGCTGTGGCGCCGCCAACTTCAGGGGCGGCTCACGGTGTTGCTGATCAACAACGGCGGCGGCGGCATCTTCGAGCAGCTGCCGATCCGCCACAGACCTGGGAGCACAGGCCTGCCGATGGACTTTGACCGTCTGTTCGCCATGCCCCAGGCGGTGGATCAGGGCCTGCTCTGTGCCGCCCACGGGGTGGCGCACAGGCGCCTGGCACCGGGGCAGGATCTTGCTGGCGCACTGAGCTGGGCACTGGACCAGTCGCTGGCGGTGCTGGAGCTGCAGACCGACCGCAGGGCCGATGCCGCCCTGCGCCAGCGGCTGCGCACAATGGCCCCAGTGCTTGCCATCGCGCCATGAGCGCCGACTCCGGTTCTGCAGCCCACCAGTCCGAGGGGATCTGGCGGGCCAGCGGCAGCTACGAGGACATCTGCCTGGAGCGCAGCGACGACGGCCTGGCGCGCATCACCATCAACCGCCCCCACAAGCGCAACGCCTTCAGGCCCCGCACGGTGCAGGAGCTCTGCGACGCCTTCAGCCGGGTGCGCGACGATCCCTCGATCGGGGTGGTGCTGTTCACCGGAGCCGGACCGGCGGCCGACGGCGGCTGGGCCTTCTGCGCCGGCGGTGACCAGAGCGTGCGGGGCGATGGCGGTTATGTCGATGAGGCCGGCCTGCCCCGGCTCAACGTGCTGGATCTGCAACGGCTGATCCGCAGCCTGCCCAAGGTGGTGATCGCCCTGGTGGCCGGCTACGCCATTGGTGGCGGTCAGGTGCTGCACCTGCTCTGCGATCTGAGCATCGCCGCCGACAACGCCGTGTTCGGCCAGACAGGACCCCGGGTTGGCAGCTTCGACGGGGGCTTCGGCGCCGGATTCCTGGCCCGGGTTGTGGGTCAGCGCAAAGCGCGCGAGATCTGGTTTCTGTGCCGGCAGTACGGCGCCACCGAGGCGCTGGCGATGGG
Organism: Cyanobacteria bacterium REEB417; assembly: GCA_018970945.1. Classification (GTDB taxonomy): domain Bacteria; phylum Cyanobacteriota; class Cyanobacteriia; order PCC-6307; family Cyanobiaceae; genus RGUW01. The sequence goes on from JAGWVJ010000044.1 coordinate 5,433, forward strand.
GCTGGTGAATGCGGTGGTGCCGCTCGATCAGCTGCAGGCCGAGGGGGTGCGCTGGGGCCGAGAGGTCCTGCAGCACAGCCCCACGGCGATTCGCTGTCTCAAGGCCGCCTTCAACGCCGAAACCGACGGTCTGGCTGGCATCCAGGAGCTGGCGGGCCAGGCCACCCATCTCTTCTACAGGACCGCCGAGGGCCAGGAGGGTCGCAACGCGTTTCTCGACAAACGCCCGCCCGATTTCTCGGACGTGCCCTGGCTGCCCTGATCACAGAACGGTCCGGCGGCAGCCCGTAAAGTTGCGCCCTCCGCCGGACACTGCGTGCGAATCCTGTTTGCCGCCGCCGAATGCGCCCCCATGGTCAAGGTGGGAGGCATGGGCGATGTGGTGGGCTCCCTGCCACCGGCCCTGGCGGCCCTGGGCCACGACGTACGGGTGATCCTGCCGGGCTACGGCCGGCTGTGGAGCCGGCTGCAGATCCCGGCCGAGCCGGTGTGGCGCGGCCACACGATGGGCAACGACTTCGCGGTTTTCGAAACCCGGCACCCCCAGTCGGGCCTTCCGGTGTATCTGGTGGGGCACCCGGTGTTCGACGCCGAGCGCATCTATGGCGGTGAAGACGAGGACTGGCGGTTCACGTTCTTTGCCAGCGCGGTGGCCGAATTCGCCTGGAACCACTGGAAGCCCCAGGTACTGCACTGCCATGACTGGCACACCGGCATGATCCCGGTGTGGATGCACCAGGACCCCGAAATCAGCACGGTGTTCACGATCCACAACCTCAAGTACCAGGGCCCCTGGCGCTGGAAGCTCGAGCGCATGACCTGGTGCCCCTGGTACATGCAGGGTGACCACACCATGGCGGCGGCCCTGCTCTATGCCGACCGGGTCAATGCGGTCTCACCGACCTACGCCCAGGAGATCCGCACCGCCGAATACGGCGAAAAGCTCGAGGGCCTGCTGAACTACATCAGCGGCAAGCTGCGCGGCATTCTCAACGGTATCGACACCGACGACTGGAATCCGTCGACCGATGCCAGCCTGCCGGCCCGGTTCAGCGCCAGCGACCTGGCCCCACGCGCCCAGAACAAGGCGGCCCTGCAGGATCGCTTCGGGCTGGCGGTCAACCCGCGCACCTATCTGATGGGCCTGGTGAGCCGGCTGGTCGACCAGAAGGGTGTCGATCTGCTGCTGCAGGTGGCCGACCGGGTGCTGGCCTACACCGACAGCCAGATCGTGGTGCTGGGCACGGGTGACCGGGCCTACGAGGGTGGGCTGTGGCAGATGGCCTCACGCCATCCCGGCCGGTTCGCCGTCTTCCTCACCTACGACGACGCCCTCTCCAGGCTGGTCTATGCGGGCAGCGACGCCTTCCTGATGCCCAGCCGCTTTGAACCCTGCGGCATCAGCCAGTTGCTGGCGATGCGCTATGGCTCGATTCCGGTGGTACGACGCGTGGGTGGCCTGGTGGACACCGTGCCTCCCAACGACCCGCTGGCAGGCAGCGGCACCGGCTACGGCTTCGACCGCTACGAACCAATCGATTTCTACACCGCGATCGTGCGGTCATGGGAGGCCTACCGCAACCAGGCCAGCTGGCAGGAGCTGCAGCGCAGGGCCATGGGCGTCGATTTCAGCTGGGCCCGCTCGGCCCTCGCCTACGACGCCATGTACCGCGATGTCTGCGGGGTGAAGGAACCGAGCCCCGACACCGCCGCGGTCGAGCAGTTCTCCCAGGGGCAGGAGGCCGATCCGTCACGCCGCGGGCTGGCGGGGCTGCTGCGGCTGCGCGGCCAGAACTAGAACTGAGCCCAGGCTCCAGCTAGAAACGGCCCATGGCCGACCGCTCCAACCTGCCGGCTCCCTACCAGAGCCCATGGCGGCAGCTGGGGCAGGCCCTGCAGGCCGTAGCCGCCAGCCTGCGGCTCGATTTGCGGGCGTTGTGGCGCCGCAACGGCGCTGGGGAGCTGCCCCGGCCTGGTGTGTGGCCAAAGGCCTTGGCGCCGCTGTTCTGGCCCCTGCTGCTGGGCCTGCTGCTTGGCCTGCCGCTGGCCGCAGCGACCCTGCTGCAGCGGGGGCAAGCGCCGCCGGCCCCCGAGGCGGAGATCGCGTCCAGGCCGATTGAACAGCCGCCGGCTGCCGAGGACCTGCCATCGGTCACGACGGCTGGCGAAAGCGAGAGCGATGCAAAGCCACCCCCACCCGAAAGCCACCGGGCAGCAACGGCAACGGCAACGACAACCACGGCCTCCAAAGCCGCAACGGCGGCACCTCCGCTCGATCCCCTGCTGCCGCTGCTCACACAAGGCCTGGAACCCGACCTGATCGCTGCCTTGCAGGCCAATCCAGCGCACAGCGAACTACGGCTGCAGCTGGGCGCCAACTTTGCCGAGCTCGCGCCACAGCGCCAGCAACAGCTCGCCGCAACCTGGCTCAAGCGAAGCCTCGAGCATGGGTTCGAGTCGTTGACCTTAATCGATGCCCAGAACCAGGTGGTGGGCTATCGGGCCCGGGTGGGTTCAGGCATGATCCTGCTCGACCCCGCCGCGACCTCCTGATGGTGCTGCAGCTGCACGACCTGCAGGAGCTGTTCGGCCCGCCGATCGAGGGATCTGGCGAAGCCGCAGCCCTGGCCGACAGCCCCGCTGCTGCGCAGGACTGCTTGCGCATCTGCACCGACAGCCGCCAGTTGCAGGCCGGCGATGGGTTTGTGGCGCTGGTGGGAGAACGCTTTGACGGCCACCACTTCGTGGCCGACGCCATCGCCCAGGGGGCCCGTGCCGTCGTGTTCGAGACAGCCCGGCTGGACGAGGCGGCCGGCATCGGCTTGCAGCAGCTGCAACAACGGGCTGCCGAACGGGGATGTCTCCTTTGGGGCGTCAACGACGGCCTGGATGCCTACCAGCAGCTGGGCCAGCGGGCACGCCAACGTCTGCAGGTCCCGGTGATCGCCGTCACGGGATCAGCTGGCAAGACCACGACCCGCGAGCTCATTCGTGCCGTGCTGGCCCCTCTGGGACCGATCTGGGCCAGCAGGGGCAACGAAAACAACGACATCGGCGTGCCGCTGACCCTGCTGGGCGCAAGCCCTGAGCACCGTGCCGTGGTGGTCGAGATGGGCATGCGGGGCCTGGGAGAGATCGAGCGGCTCAGTCGCTGCAGCGAACCCGACGTGGCGGTGATCACCAACATCGGCACCGCCCACATCGGGCGGCTGGGCAGCCGCGACGCGATCGCCACCGCCAAATGCGAGATCAGCACCGCCCTGCGGCCCGATGGCCTGGTGGTGATTGCGGCGGGCGACGCACTGCTCGACGCCGCTCTGGCCGCGGTGTGGAGCGGCCGGGTGCTGCGGGTGGCCCTCGCTGGCGATGGCCTGGCCGCGGGTACCATGACACCCGACCTGGTCGGCAGCATCGACGCGACCGGCCAACAGCTGCAACTCGCCTCTGGCGCAGCGGTACCCCTGCCCCTGGCCGGTCGACACAACGCCCGCAACCTGCTGCTGGCCCTGGCGGTGGCGCAGGAGCTCGGGGTCGCGCTCAGCGACCTGAGCGGCCTTGAGGTCGACGTTCCCGGTGGCCGCAACCGGCGCCTGCTGCAGGGCGGTCTCACCGTGCTCGATGAGAGCTACAACGCCTCGCCCGAAGCGGTGCTGGCGGCCCTCGATCTGCTGGCCAACGAAAGCGGTCGCCGCTTTGCCGTGCTGGGCACCATGCTCGAGCTGGGGGAGCACAGCCTCGACCAACATCGCCGCGTCGCCGCCCGGGCCGCCGAACTGGGCCTCGATGGTCTGGTGATCGTCGATGCCGGCGCCGAAGGGCGGACGATGGCCGCAACGGCCGCATCCCTGACACATCTGGCGGTCGTCAGCACACCCGAACAGGCGGCCGAGCCGCTCAGCGCCTGGCTGAAAGCCGGCGATGTGCTGTTGCTCAAAGCCAGCCGCGGCGTAGCCCTGGAGCGGTTAATTCCGCTGCTGCCCGAGATCCCTAGTTTCAGAAGCTGAGCTTGACGCCCCCGCCGTAGGCGAACTGACTACCTGTTGAAAATGCCTCGTAGCTTGCAGTCGCGTAAAGCGAGGCTTTGCTAGCGATCACATACTCCAGAGATCCACTCACGGTTACATCGTTGGCACCACGACCCAGGCTGTTGGTGGAGAAGCTGC
>JAGWVJ010000002.1 GCA_018970945.1 Cyanobacteria bacterium REEB417
CGCTTCAACTGACAATACGACTGCGATTTATGGTGTTAATCTGCTGCAGGCGGATACCATACCTGTCGTCTTCAGTTATCCGGTTCTTCCCACCAGGGTTAGTGGCTCCGATTTTGCCGTCACCCTCAGCGATGGAAAGGTTGTCACCCCAGCTGTAGCAGCCTTTCTGCCCAATCTTGAATTCAACGAGCGTCAGACGGTCGTGCTTGCAGGTTCTTTCGGCAATCGTCTGAGACCTGGTGAAGCTGGGGCCTTCTATCCGACATCGGTGACTGTTGTCAACGACGGCTCTCCTCTCGAAGTGCTTGGTCCTGGCGGACCTGTGAGTGCGGTCGGATTCAGCGTTGCTAGCGCCAATCCCTATGTCACGGGAAATGGCCCGAAGCTGTTGGCCGCCAAATTGAACCACATCAGTACTTTGGGTGAGGGTGGCCCTCTGGGTGTCGGTCTGACCTCACAGAACAACAGTGGTAGCGATCTGTATGGCAGTCGCGCCCAGTACCGCTTGAGGCTCTACACCAGTGCTGGATTCTCACCAGATGGCATTGCCAGTCTGCTCCCAACGGAGTTCAGTCGTTACTTCATCCTTCAGGCCCGCGATGCGCTCGGTGGCCTTATCGAGATCACCCAGGCCGGAGTACCGGTGACACTGGGCCCCTTTGGCACGATCACGGTGCTGGGGCTGGCCGATCTGTCCCAGGCGGGTGCTGCGATCAATGCCGGCTATGTCGAAGACCATGACAATTACTATGACGTGATTCTCGAAGGCGATCAGGCCGCAATCAGCCGTCTTACCGCCGTCCGTATGCCCTCATCGGGTCAGTACCAGGCCGTCTACAACCCAGGGGGTCCCGGCAACGATCCCAGCGCACCAGGTGCAGCTCCGGGGCCATTCACCGTCCCCAGCACCGACCACACCGTAACCATTACAAACGACTTGAACGCTGCGGCCCAGGTCACCCTGGTGGAGGTCGATGGTCCGGTGCTGCGTAATCCCTGGAGCAATCAGCTCATCGGCTCTCGATTAGGGGTGGCGGTCAGCGACACCGTGAGTGGTCAGACCATCGACGCCTATCAGGATCCGCAGGGCCGTCGCTTCTACGCCTCTTTTGCAGCGACCTCCAGTCGAGCCTCCACCCTGCCGGTTGATCAGACGGCGAACCCAGCAATTGATCTGATCAACACCACACGCCTGGCTGCTGGCACCACAGCCAGCGTGCAGGGATCGTTGAGTCGTTCGGCTTCGTTTGACGCGACCTTGGAGTTCTACAGCGTCGCCGATACCTCCGGAGCCGTCCGTGATCCGGTCAGCGGTCTATTGCTGCAGCCCGGAGACCCCGGTTATTCCGTGGCGGCTCGGAATCCTGCTAACCGCCTTTCCGCCGCTGGGGGATCGTTGCAGATCGCCAATCTGGAGGTTCTGCCGTTCAACTTTTCTCTGGCGGCGGGCCAGATTCTGGCCCCCATGCTGACCGTGCACGGGAGTGGCGAAACCTATTTCGCATTCGCTGCCGCCAATAGCGATGGCGGCGCCCACTTCACCAGTTTTGGTCCCAATGCCTGGGGTATTGAAGACCAATGGGGGCTGGGCGACCGCGACTACGACGATTGCATCGTGCGGTTTGCGTTGGTGATCTGATTCACGACGCCAGCGCCAGGGCGGCCTGCTTGTAGGCCACCTCGACCACTTCCGACAGGGTCGGGTGGGTGTGCACTTCGTTGACCAGTTGCCTGACGCTCTGGCGCCGGGCCACGGCGTTGCCGATCTCCTGGATCAGATCGGCGGCGTGCAGGCCGTAGATGTGGGCGCCGAGGACCTCACCGGTGCCTTTGTTGAACAGCAGCTTCATGAGGCCGTCGCTCTCGAGCTCGGCCAGGGCCTTGGAGTTGGCCTTGAAGTAGCTGCGCACCACCCCCAGCTCAAAGCCATCGCGGGCGGCCAGCTCCTTGGCATCGGCCTCGCTGAGGCCCACCGAGCTGATCTCGGGGTGGGTGAAGGTGGCAGCCGGGATCGAGCGGTAATCGATCTGGCGCCCGTGCCCCAGGATGTTGTCGATCGCCACGGCACCCTGCGCAGCGGCGGTGTGGGCCAGCATCATCTTGCCGGTGACATCGCCCACGGCCCACAGGTGGGGCACCGGCTCATCGCCCACCAGCACCTGCATGCGGTCATTCACGGGAATGAAGCCGCGGTTGGTTTCGACCCCCACCGCGCCCAGGTTCAGGCTGGAGCTGCTGGGCACGCGGCCGGTGGCCACCAGCACGGCATCCACTTCCAGGGTCTCGACCGGTTCGCGGGTTTTCATCTCCACCAGCTCGATCGTGACCGGGCAGCCGGGGGTGATCGTCTGAGCCAGGACGCCAGCGCGGGCGTCGATGTCGCGTCCGTCGAGCAGGTGGCGTGCGGCGATCTTGGCGATGTCGGGGTCAAAAGTGGGCAGCACCCGATCGAGGGCCTCGATCACGGTGACTTCGCAGCCCAGGGCGGTGTACACATCGGCGAACTCAAGGCCGATGTAGCCGCTTCCGATGATCGCCAGCCAGCGCGGCAGCCACTCCAGGTTCACCGCCTCGTCGCTGGTGAACACGGTGCGGCCGTCGGTCTCGATGCCGGGGGGCACAAAGGGTTCGGAGCCCGTGGCGATGATCACCTCCTTGGCGCGGTAGGTGCGCTCAAGGCCGCTGCCGCTCTCGCGCACCACCACCTGCTGGGGGCCGGCCAGGCGTCCTTCGCCCCGCAGGATCGTGGCGCCGGCCCGCTCGAGGGTCTTGGTGAGGTTGGCGCGGATGGTCGCGACCAGCTGGTTGGCGTGGTCAGCGATCTTCTGGCGTTCAAAGCGCACCGGCCCGGCGTGGATGCCGAACTGGGCCAGGTGCTGCCTGTCGGCCAGCTCGCGCACGCGGCCGCTGGCGGCCAGCAGGGCCTTGGAGGGCACGCAGCCGCGGTTGACGCAGGTGCCGCCCATGTCGCGGCTTTCGACGATGGCCACCTTGAGGCCGTGTTCGCAGCCGTGCTTGGCCGCATCGAAGCCGCCGTAACCGGCCCCGATCACGAGCACATCGAAATCAAAGCTGCCGTCGCTCACGGGCCCCGGATGCATCAGTTGCCGGGCATTCTCTCCTGCCGCCAGCGCTCGAGCAGCAGCGGCGCCGCCGCCACCGCCACGTTGAGCGATTCGACGGCATCGCTGTGGGGGATGCAGACCCGTTGGGTCGCCAGCTCCAGCAGCGGCGCCGACAGCCCTGGCCCCTCGGCGCCCAACAGCACCAGGGTGGGCCGGCGCCAGTCGAGCAGCCAATAGGGCCGGGCGCCTGCAGCCCCCGGCGGCACCGCCGCCACCACCTGGTGACCGTCGCCCCGCGCCTGGTTCACCAGCGCGACCACCCCCTGCCGCTCGAGCCGCCGCTGGGGCAGGGCCAGGGCCGCCCCGGCCGAGGCGCGCAGCACCTTGGGCTGCAGCGGGTCGGCTCCGCCGGCCAGCCACACCTGTTCGATGCCTGCCGCCAGGGCGGTGCGCAGCAGGGTGCCCAGGTTGCCCGGGTCCTGGATGCCGTCCAGCACCAGCACGAACGTGCTGCCTGGGGCCGGCGGCTCGGGTGGTTCCAGCGTCAGCACCACCCCATCGGGATGCTCGGTGGTGGCCACGGCGGCCAGCACCGCCTCGCTCACCAGGGTGGGGCCGCTGCCGGGGCGCTCCATGCGGGTGGTCAGCTGTGTCAGCAGCCCGGGGTGGGCCTCAGCCCAGGCGGGCGTGCAGAGCAGCTGCCGGGGCTGAAGGTCCAGGCGCAGCACCTCCTGGGCCAGGTGGGTCCCCTCCAGCAGCACCAGACCAGCCTGCCGGCGACCTGCCGGGGTGTGCAGTTGGCGCAGCTGCCCGACCAGGGGGTTGCGGCGGCTGCTGATCAGCTGGGGTTCAGAAGGTCTGAACGCGGCGCACATGCAGGCCGTCGTCGATGGTCAGTTGCTTGCCCTCGAGGTTGAGTCCCCGGACGGCCGCGATCTCTCCCTTCAGCCCCTCGGCCTGCAGGTTTTCAACCATTTTCTTGATCAACACGTCTTCGACCGTGGCGGCATCGAGGCCGTCGGGCGTCAGGCTCTCAAGGAACTTACCGAGCTTGGCAGCGACAAGCTCGGATGCATTGCTGATCTTGAGAACGATCATGAGAAAAATGCGGATGGGGAGACTTGAACTCCCACGACATTGCTGCCACTAGTACCTGAAACTAGCGCGTCTACCAATTCCGCCACATCCGCGTGACGACGTGCCCGCAGGCACCAAGCCACCATACGCCATGGCAGGACCCCGCAGGGCGTTCAAGACACTTTGGGCGGCGGCCGTCTAGACGGTCTCACTTTTTGTTGTCAAGATGCGCCCAATTGAGCGGACAGTCCTCGCCATGACAGTCACTGCTGTCCGCAGCAAGGTGATTCTCACCCCCCAGCTCGAGGTCTGTGGGGGGCGTCAGCTGAGCGGTGAATTGACCGTCAGCGGTGCCAAGAATTCGGCTCTGGTGTTGATGGCGGCCTGTCTGCTCAGCCGCGACACGATTCGCCTGCGCAATGTGCCGCCCCTGACCGACATCACCGCCATGGGCGAGATGCTGTCCAGCCTCGGTGCTCGGGTTGTGCGCCTGGGTGACGTGCTCGAGCTCACCGGCGACCGAATCAACAGTTCTGCCGCTCCCTACGAGCTGGTCAACAGCCTGCGGGCCAGCTTCTTCTGCATCGGCCCGCTGCTCGCGCGCATGGGCATGGCCCGGGTGCCCCTGCCCGGTGGCTGCCAGATCGGCACCCGCCCGGTGGTCGAGCATGTCAAGGGCCTCAAGGCCATGGGGGCCCGGGTCACCATCGAACATGGTGTCGTCAATGCGGTGGTGCCCGGCCGCAGCCATCGCCTCAAGGGCGGCCGCATCCATCTCGACTGCCCCAGTGTGGGTGCGACCGAAACCCTGATGATGGCAGCGGTGCTCGCCGATGGTGAGACCGTCATCGACAACGCCGCCCAGGAGCCCGAGGTGGTCGATCTGGCCGGGTTGTTGATCGCCATGGGTGCCCGGGTGCGCGGGGCCGGCACCCCCACCATCACGGTGGTAGGGGTCGAGCGGCTCCATGGCGCCGACTATGCCGTGATCCCCGATCGCATCGAGGCGGGCACCTTTCTTCTGGCTGCGGCGATCACGCGCTCGGCCCTGCGCATCACCCCGGTCATCCCCGAGCACCTGGGCGCCGTGATCACCAAACTTGAGGAGGCCGGCTGTCGCATCGAGCATGACGGTATCGGTGTCACGATCGAGGCCAAGCAGATCGATGCGGTCGATCTGCGCACCCAGCCGTTCCCCGGTTTCCCCACTGACCTGCAGGCGCCGTTCATGAGCCTGCTGGCCACGGCGCGGGGCACCAGCGTGATCACCGAGAACATCTTCGAAAACCGACTTCAGCACGTGGCAGAGCTGCAGCGCATGGGGGCGGCGATCCGCATGCAGGGCAATACCGCTTTCGTCGAGGGGGTGGCCCGTCTCAGCGGTGCCCCGGTCCAGGGCACCGACCTGCGGGCCTCGGCGGCGATGGTGCTGGCAGGCCTGGCTGCCGATGGCATTACCACCGTGCGCGGCCTTGAGTATCTCGATCGGGGCTATGCCTTCCTCGAGGACAAGCTCAACGCCGTGGGCGCCCAGATCAGTCGCATCAACGCCGCGTAAGCTCCCAGTCGCGGGAGCGTGCCGGAATTGGTAGACGGACTCGACTCAAAATCGAGCGCCTTCGGGCATGTGGGTTCGAGTCCCACCGCTCCCATTGGATCTGAAGCTGCGGTCGCAACCGACCTCAGCCCGGTCATGGACACCTACGCCCGCTACCCGCTGGAACTGGTGCGCGGTCGCGATGTCTGGGTGTGGGACAGCCATGGACGGCGCTACCTCGACTGCGTTGCCGGCATCGCCGTCAACGCCCTGGGTCACAGCGATGGGGCGTTGCGGCGGGCCCTGGCCCGTCAGCTGGGCCGGTTGCAGCACGTCTCGAACCTGTACCGCATCCCCGAGCAGGAGCAGCTGGCGGCACTGATCAGGGCGCGCAGCTGTTTTGACCGGGTGTTTTTCTGCAATTCGGGGGCCGAGGCCAACGAAGCCGCCATCAAGCTGGCCCGCAAGCATGGCCATCAGGTGCGCGGCATCGCGCAGCCGTTGATTCTCACGGCCCAGGCCAGTTTTCACGGCCGCACCCTGGCGGCGGTCACCGCCACCGGTCAGCCCAAATACCACCAGGGTTTTGAGCCCATGGTCCAGGGCTTTCGCTATTTCCCTTACAACGACATCGCGGCGTTCGAAGCACTGCTGACCACCTGCGAGGCCAGCGGTCCGCAGGTGGCGGCCGTGCTGCTCGAGCCCCTGCAGGGCGAGGGTGGGGTGATTCCCGGTGACCCGGCTTTCTTCGCCCGCGTGCGCGAGCTCTGCGACGCGCACCAGGTTCTGCTGATCTTTGACGAGGTACAGATCGGCGTGGGCCGCAGCGGCCAGCTCTGGGGCTACCAACAGCTTGGTGTGGAGCCCGATGCGATCACCCTGGCCAAGGGTCTCGGCGGCGGATTCCCCATCGGCGCCCTGGCCGTCAAGGCTCAGGCCGACCACTTCAGACCCGGTGACCACGCCAGCACGTTTGGTGGCAATCCGATGGCCTGCCGCGCCGGCCTCACCGTGCTTGAGCAGATCGAACGCCGCGATCTGCTGCCCCATGTGCAGCGCATGGGCACCCAGCTGCAGCAACAGCTGGCGGCGCTGGTGGCTCGACACCCCGCCCAGCTCGAAGGGGTGCGCGGCTGGGGACTGCTGCAGGGGCTGGTGCTGCGTGCCGAGTCGGGCCTCAGCGCTCCAGAGCTGGTCAAGGCGGCCCTGGCCGAGGGCCTGCTGTTGGTGCCTGCCGGGCCTTCGGTGGTGCGCTTTGTGCCGCCGCTGGTGATCCAACCGCGCCATCTGCGCCGGGCCGTGGCCAGTCTCGAACGGGCCCTGAGGACCCTTGTCGACTGACGCGGCCTTCGCCGATCTGATCGAACCCTTCAGCCGTCGGGGCGTCGATCTGGGCCTCGATCGCCTGCAGGGCGCTCTGGCTGAGTTGGGGCATCCCGATCGGTGCTTTGCGGCGGTGCAGGTGGCCGGCACCAACGGCAAGGGCTCGATCAGCACCCTGGTGCATCGCGTGTTGCTGGCCGCCGGCATCAATGCCGGGCTGTACACCTCACCGCACCTGGTGAGCTGGACCGAACGCGTTCGGCCGGGGGCCGAGCCGATTGCCCCCCTGGTGTTGCGCCGGCATCTGCTGGCCGCCACGCCGGCAGCGCGCCGTCATGGGCTGACGCCGTTCGAGCTGGTCACGGCGGCGGCATTTCTGGCCTTCGCCGAGGCGGATTGCCCGCTGGTGGTGCTCGAGGTGGGGCTGGGGGGACGGCTCGATGCGACCACCTGCCATCCCGACCGGGTTGTGATCGGCCTGGCCTCGATCGGGCTTGATCATTGCGAGTTTCTGGGGCCCGACCTGGCCAGCATCGCCGCCGAAAAGGCCGGCGTGCTCGGCTCTGGTGCCGTGGCCATCAGCGCTCCCCAGGCGCCCGAGGTCGCCGCGGTGCTGCAGGCCCGGGCCGCCGCCTGCGGGGCCCGGTTGGCCTGGGTTGATCCCCTGCCCCAGAACGCCGCCGGTGATCTGCTGATCCAGGGTCAGTGGAGTCCCTGCGGACTGGCGGGCTCGGTGCAGGCCGCCAACGGTGCGGTGGCCCTGGGCGTGTGTGAGGCCCTGGCGGCGCGGGGGTGGCCCATCGATGGCGCCGCCATGCGGGCGGGGTTTGCCGCGGCCCGCTGGCCCGGACGCCTGCAGCAGCTCGACTGGGACGGCCTGCCACTGCTGCTCGACGGCGCCCACAACCCGCCGGCGGCGGCTGCCCTGCGGGCCGAGCTCGAGGCCCACCCTGGGCGCCACGGGCTCAGCTCAGGACCGCGGCAGTGGGTGATCGGCATGCTGGCCAACAAGCAGGGGCCCGGCATCCTGCGGGCCCTGCTGGCCCCGGGCGATCGCGCCTGGATCGTGCCCGTGCCCGGCCATGCCAGCTGGAGCCGTGACCAGCTGGCGGCGGCGCTGCACGATCAGCCCCTGCTCGCGTCAGCCCTGCACCAGGCCCGCGACCTGCCACAGGCGCTGCGGGCGGCGCGCCTGCCCCAACAGCAACGGCTGCCCCAACAGCAACGGCTGATTGTGGCCGGTTCGCTCTATCTGATTGCCCACCTCCTCGAGAGCAGCCCGCCGGTGGGGGTTGGTCCAGAGTGACCGGGTCGGGCGAGGGGCTCATGGCAGATCAGAGGTCACAGGATGGCTGGCAGCTCCAGCGCCGACGCTGGCTGGCGGCGCTGCTGATCGGCCTGGTGTGCATGGCCGCCGTCCTGGTCGCTCCAGCGGCTGTGAGGGCTGAGTTCTCGGGGGTCGATTACACCCTCACCAACCAGAACGGCGCCGACTTCCATGGTCAGGATCTTGCCAACACCTCGTTTGCCGGGGCGTCGGGTCGCCAGGCCAACTTTGCTGGTGCCCAGCTGCACGGCGCGATCCTGACCCAGGCGGCCTTCCCTGAGGCCAGCTTTGAAGGGGCTGACCTCAGCGGGGTGCTGATGGACAAGGTCGATTTCTCGGGGGCTGATTTCACCGCAGCCAACCTCAGCGGGGCGATCGCTTCGGGCAGCAGCTTTGCTGGGGCCACGGTCACCAACGCCGATTTCAGCGATGCCCTGATCGATCGCAACGATCAGCGCGCCCTCTGCCGCGACGCCGAGGGCACCCATCCGATCACCGGCGTCGACACCCGCGCCAGCCTGGGCTGCTAACGCTCGAGCCAACCCCGCAGCTTGCCGGGGTTGAGCAGGCCGGCGGGGTCGTGGGCGGCCTTGGCGGCCACCTGGTCGGCGTCGATGACCCCCAGGCCGCCGTCCTCGACGCTGAGCACGTGCGGATTGAACAGAAAGGCCCCCAGGGAGCGGCAGTCGTCGATCAGCTGCGCGAGCTGTCCGACCCCCTGCCAGCGCACCAGCGGCAGGCAGGCCAGCCGCGGGGCTCCCTGGTGCCGCACCCCTTCCAGGTGCCAGACGAGCGCCGCACCCCAGCGCCGCCGCAGCTCGGCCAGGCAGGGCCCTTCGGGGTGGGGCAGCAACAGCTGCAGGTAGGTCCAGCCGTCGTGGTTGGCGCGCCAGTGCAGGGTGGTGTGGTTCCAGCCCAGCTCGCGCAGGGCGATGCCCCGGCTCTGGCTCTGGGGCTGGGACCACAGCAGTTGTCCCCCCAGGCGGGTGATCAGCTCCGGCAGCACCTCCAAGGCTGCAGGGGCCGCCAGCAGCAGCAGGCGGTGCTCCCCCATCGGCCCGCTGCAGCCCGCGGGCCAGGGCATGGCCAGGGCCACGTCGCTCTCGAGCAGGCAGAGGCTGTTGAGTTCGAGGGCGCTGCGCCCCAGGGCCTGGGCGGCGGTCAGGGCTGCGTCCCAGTCGCCGAAGCCCGCCACCAGTTGCACCCAGTCCACCGCTTCACACGTGGGCAGCCGCAGGGCCGTGAGAATGCCATTGCAGCCGTAGGCGTGGTTGAGCGGTTCGCTGCCTAGGGCGTCGAGCTGCAGCAGCCTGGGCACGGGTTCAACGGTCACCACCTCCAGGCCCAGGAGGTTGCCGGGATCCCGCAGGAAGCCCCAGCGCAACGAACCGATGCCGCCCGCGCCGCCGGCGATGAACCCGCCGATGCTGGCGCTGCGCACCGTGCTGGGCACCAGCCGCAGGGTCCGCCCCGACGGGGCGAGCTGGCGCTCCAGATCGCCCATGAGTGCGCCCGCCTCGACCGTGATCACGCCTGTGGCTGGATCGTGGTGGCGCAGCCGGTTGAGCCCGACCAGATCGAGCACCACCCCGCCGCACAGGGGCACGCATTGGCCGTAGTTGCCGGTGCCGGCGCCGCGGCAGGTGAGCGGCACCCCGTGACGCGCACAGGCGGCCGCCACCGCCATCACCTGCTCCACGCAGCTGGCAGCGGCCACCAGCTGGGCCCGCTGGCCCTGCAGCAGTGGCTCCAGAACCGGTGAATAGGCAAAGAAGTCGCGCGACAGGCGGTTCAGATCCGCCATCGCTTCGGTGCCGATGACCCGCAGTTCAGGGTGCTGCTCGGCCAGTTCGGCCCGCAGCAGGGCGATCGTGGCATCGTCAGGCTCCGGGGGCAGCCCTGCCGGCAGCGTCGTGGGCAGGACGCTCATGGCACGTCACTCATGGCACGTCACTCGTGGCAGAGCACCGGCAAAGGGCGACTCTGGCAAAGGCTCCAGCCAGGTGCCGCTGCGCATCACCCGGCGGGCCGGCGGCCGGGCCAGCACCTCGGCCCAGCTCCCTGCGGCCAGCACCAGCAGGTCGGCGGGGCAGCCGGGCCGCAGCACCCCATCCCAGGAGAGGTCCATGATCCGCGCCGCGGCGGTGGTGAACGGGGTCAGACCCTGCCGCTGCCCGGGGTTGAGGTGGCTGGTGGTGAAGCAGAGCCGCACCAGGTCGATCGGGTCGTAGTCCCCGCCCGGGTACCAGGGGTCCTGCACATTGTCGCCAGCCACGGCCACCTCCACCCCGGCCCGCTGCAGCATGCGGATCGGGGCCTGGGCCCGCAGCCAGGGGGTCTGTTCGGCGCGTCGGCCCAGCAGCCAGAGGTTGGTGCGCGGCAGGGCCACCACCCTGAGCCCGGCTCTTGCGCACTGCTCGGCCAGGCGCTCGCCGGCTGGGGCGCTGAGCAGGCCCATGCTGCTGGCATGGCTGCAGGTGATCGGCACACCGGGCCGCAGCGCCAGGGTTTCGCGGGCCATCAGCGCCATGCCCACCCCAGGCGCGTCGTCGCCTTCGTCGACATGCAGATCGACGCCGCAACCAAGGCGCTCGGCCAGCTGCAGCAGCGCGCGGACCGCACCCGCATCCTGGAGGCCATGGCCGAATGGGGGCCCCAGCACGCCCCCCAGCAGCCCACCGGAGCCGGCGACCCGTCGGGCCAGGGTCTCACCCTCGGGCGTGAGCCAGTGGTGGATCGGCACCAGGGCCACCAGCTGCAGGGCGACCCGCCCGCCCCAGGCCCGTTGCTGGTCGCTGAGAACCTCCCAGCTGGCTTCGCTGGCGGGGCCAGCGCCGCTGTCGATGTGGCTGCGGATCGCCCGCAATCCGTGGCGCCAGGCTTGCTGCAGGGCCCGCTCGCTGCGCTGTTGCACCTGCTCGGCCGTTCGGGCCGCGAACTCAAGGCGGTTGGCGGCCAGGGCGCCGGCCATGGTGCCACCGGGGTTGGGGAAGTCACCGTGGCTGAATGTTTTGTCGAGGTGGGCGTGGGCGTCGACCGGGGGCGTGATCGCCAGGGGCGCGGCTGCTCCTGCCTCTGCGGGGGCGGCTTGGAGGCGGCGCACCACCCCCGCCTCCAGCTGCAGCTGCACCGTCACCAGGCCTTCGTCATCGGCCGGCGGCAGGTCCTGCAGGCGGGCGTCGATGAGGCAGCGGGGAACGCGCAGACGCATGTCAGGGCTGGCTGCTGGTTTGCAGAACCACAAACTGGCCGGCCAGTGCCAGCGTCGTGATCCGGTACTGCGGCAGTTTCCACTGACCCAGCAGCTGCTGGCCTCCGAACTGGGTGGTGTAAAGGCTGGCCACGCCGAGATTGAGCCGTCGGCTGTGGTCGCGGGCCACCTGCCCGAGGGTCTGCTGTTGCGCGCGAACCATTTCACTGCAGTTCTGAATCACCAGCTGCAGCAGCAACGGCATGGCCGATCGTTGGCAGAGCTCTTCATCGAGCAGCGCGCTGAGGCGGTGCCCGGCGAAATCTTCGAACTCGCGTTTGCCGGGGTTGGTGACCACCAGACCACCGACGGCCACCACCGTCAGGGCGGCGATCGCACACCACAGTTGTCGGGTACCGCGCTCTGCCAAGACCCAGGGGCCACAGTGTGGACAAGGCTGGCAGGTTCGTCATGGTTCTGCCCCGACTTGCTGCACATCGGCACGGTTGCTGAAGGCCCATTTGGTAGATTCCGATTCCGCGGCGGGCGTAGCCAAGCGGTTAAGGCAGCGGCTTGTGGCGCCGCCACTCGGGGGTTCGAATCCCCTCGCTCGCCCTTTTTTCTTGGCTCGGTTGTTGTCGATCGGGTTCGTGATCGCCTCGGATGCGATCAACCCAGCAGGGCATCCAGCAGCGCAGCCGCCCCCCCTCGGACCGGATCGTGGCAGGGCAGACCGGTGGCTGCATGGGTTGCGTTCAGGGCCGTGGCCGCCTCGGCAGGCTCGAGCAGGGCGGTGTTGAGGGCAATGGCCCGCACCCGTGGCTTCCGTCCATCGGGGCGTGCCAAGGCGGCCAGAGCCTCCACCGCTGTGATCAGTTCGGCCAGGGGCGGCACTGCCACCTCGGGCAGACCTTTGATCGCTTCTTGACCGGGGCGGTGCACCAACAGCAGGTCGGTGGGCTGGCTGCCGCGGATCAGCGGCAGCGTGGCGGTCGAGCCGGGATGGGCCAGTGACCCCTGACCCTCCACCAGGATCCAGCTGGCCGAGGTGACAGGGCCCAGCCCTGGGCGCAGACCGCTCGCCGCTTCCAGCACCGCCGCTTCCACGGCACCGGCGGCGTAGTCGACCCGCACCGCATCGAGGGCCACCCCGCCGCCGCTGATCAGGATGCCTGCCTGGCCGGTGCCCACAAAGCGGGCATCGAGGCCGCGGCGGAGGGCTTCGGTCTGCAGCTCAAGGCAGGCGCTCATCTTGCCGACGGCCATGTCGCTGCCCACCGCCAGCAGCCGCCTGCAGGGCAGCGCAGCCGCCCGCGCGGCAGCCACCCGCAGACCCTCTGGTTCCTGGCGCAGATCCCAGATCCATTGGCCCTGCTGCACCAGCGCAGCCAGCGTCGGGTCGGCGGCCAGGCGGGTGTGCAGTCCGTTGGCCACGCTGAGCCCGGCCCGCAGCGCGGCTTCCACATCGCGGCGCAGGGCATCGGGCAGCATTCCCCCTGAGGGAGCCAGCCCGATCACGGCCACCTGCGGTCCGTGGGGCAGGGCCTCGGTCAGCGAGGCCACCACCGGCGCCGGGTGGTCGATGCCACAGATCACCTGCAGCGGCCGTCCAGCCTGGTCCGGATCCACCACCGCCGCGATCGGCGCGCGGCTGTAGCGCAGCATGGCCAGGCCGGTCTTGCCGCTCAGGTTGTCGCTGCCCCCATGCAGCAGCAGCACCAGGCGTTGCTCGGGTTGAAGCGGGACGTTCATCGGCATGGTTCAAGCCTCGCAAGGGTTGTGCCAGCTGATGCCCAGCCCCGCACCCGTGGGTGGCAGCAGCACGTCAGCGCGCCGCTCGAGACCGATGAACGGGTCATCGACCAGGTTGAGGTGGCTGTCGAGGTCAGGCCAGTGCACCAGCGGCAGCAGGTGGGCGGCGGCGCCGTTGAGCAGGCTGCCGTCGCCGTAGCAGCCCAGCATCACCTGCAGGCCCCGGGTGTGGGCGTCGCGCGCCATCGCCAGGGCCTCGCGCAGGCCACCACACTTGAGCAGCTTGATGTTGATGCCGTCGATGTGGGGGGCCAGCCGCTCCACGTCGCCACGGTTCCAGCAGCTCTCATCGGCCACCAGCGGCAACGGGCAATGGGGCTTGAGCGCCGCAAAGCCCGCCCTATCGGCGTCGGGGTCGAGCAACGGCGCCAGGGGCTGCTCCAGCAGCACCACGCCCTGCTCGGCCAGCCAGGGTGCCATGGCCTGCGCGGTCTCCAGGGTCCAGCCGCCATTGGCATCGACCTGAAGTTCGCAGGCCCCACCGCACTGCTGCTGCCGTTGCCGCAGCCGCTCAGCCACGGCGACCACCAGCGCCCGGTCGTGCTCCACCCCGTCGGGGCTGCCCAGCTTGAGCTTGATGCGGGTGGCTGGCAGCTGCAGCCACCAGCGCTCGAGCCGCGCCAACACCGCCAAGGTCTCTCCGAGCCCGAGGGTGACGCTGGTGGCGACACACGCCCCTGGATCCAGCCCCCAGAGCCGATGCAGTGGCTGGGCGAGTCGTTTGCCCCACCAGTCGTGCAGGGCGAGATCGAGGCCGCATCGCGCCGGTGGACTCAGCCCCGCCAGCAGCGGGTTGATCAGGTCAGCGGGAAGCTCTGCCCGCGGCGGCGGCGGTTCCTGCACGGTGGGCGCTGTCAAGCGGGCTTCCAGTGCCTCACCCAGTTGCGCCACACGGGGGGCAAAGGCCTCCAGCTCGGCGGCAATGGCGCGGGTTTCGTAGCGGTGATGCCCGGTGTCAAAGCTGCCCGTTTCACCGAGCCCGATGCGCTCACCATGCTCGAGCTTCACCAGCAGATGCTCGTCACCGCTGCTGCTACCGCGGCTGATCGCCAATGGCACCGCCTTGGTGAGCCGAAAGCGTCGCAGGCGCAGGTGCATCACGTTGACCTCCCGCTGACAACTTGCCATGGGCTGTCAGCTCCGGCCCGCACGAACCGGTCCACTCGGTGGGACTGGACGGTTGGCGCCAGTCCCCTGGAGGTCCCTTAAAAAAACACGCCAGAAGACTGGCGCGTTTTTTAAGGGACCTGGATTCGAGAATCTGCTGTGGGATCCCATCGAGAATTCTCCAACCGAGACCGCAACGACAGCCCTCGGGACGCGTCGTCTCAGACTCCCCAGAACGAGACAGCGTCCATAGGTCCCAGTTGTGCGTTCAATGGGAGCTTCCAATGGGGAACTTCAAGCAGCGCCCTTCATGGGATCCCTTCACTCCCCACCCTCGCGCTCGGCAAACCCAGCTCACCATGGGAGACACTGGAGCCATGACGGCGACAACGATCACCCCCCCTGGGCAGACTGCGGCGCGCTCCGCACGGGGCAGTTACTGGATCACCACGTTCGGCTGCCAGATGAACAAGGCGGATTCCGAGCGGATGGCCGGAATCCTCGAATCGATGGGATATCAGCAAGCCCGGGCTGAGCAGGAAGCCGATCTCGTTCTTTACAACACCTGCACGATCCGCGACAACGCTGAGCAGAAGGTCTACAGCTACCTGGGACGCCAGGCCCAGCGCAAACGCTCCAATCCCCACCTCACCCTGGTGGTGGCGGGTTGTGTGGCCCAGCAGGAGGGCGAATCCCTGCTGCGGCGCGTGCCCGAGCTCGACCTGGTGATGGGCCCCCAGCACGCCAACCGGCTCGACACCCTGCTGGCCCAGGTGGAGCAGGGACAGCAGGTGGTGGCCACCGACGGGCACCACATCCTTGAAGACATCACCACCGCCCGGCGTGACAGTCAGGTCTGCGCCTGGGTCAACGTGATCTACGGCTGCAACGAGCGCTGCACCTACTGCGTGGTGCCTTCGGTGCGGGGCCGCGAGCAGTCGCGTCTGCCCGAAGCGATCAGGCTCGAGATCGAGGGTCTGGCCGAGCAGGGTTACAGGGAGATCACCCTGCTGGGTCAGAACATCGACGCCTACGGCCGCGACCTGCCCGGCATCACCCCCGAGGGGCGCCGCGCCCACACCCTGACCGACCTGCTGCACCACGTGCACGGCGTCAGGGGAATCGAACGCATCCGCTTCGCCACCAGCCATCCGCGTTATTTCACCGAACGCCTCATTGATGCCTGCGCCGGCCTCGACAAGGTCTGTGAGCACTTCCATATCCCGTTCCAGAGCGGGGATGACGAGGTGCTCAAGGCGATGGCCCGCGGCTACACCATCGATCGCTACCGCCGCATCATCGACCGCATCCGCCAGCGCATGCCCGATGCTGCCATCAGCGCCGATGTGATCGTGGCGTTTCCGGGGGAGACCGACACCCAGTACCGCCGCACCCTCGATCTGATCGAGGAGATCGGCTTCGACCAGGTCAACACCGCGGCCTACTCGCCCCGCCCCGGCACCCCCGCGGCCGACTGGTCCAACCAGCTGGACGAGGCGGTCAAGGTGGCGCGCCTGCAGGAGCTCAACGCCCTGGTGGAGCGCACCGCCAAAGAACGCAGCGCCCGTTACCTCGGCCGCGTTGAGCAGATCCTGGTGGAGGGCATCAACTCGAAGGACCCCAATCAGGTAATGGGCCGCACCCGGACCAACCGGCTCACCTTCTTTGCGGCTGCCCGACCCTCGACCGATGGAGTGACGGGTGCGACCTGGCAACCCGGCGATCTGGTCGACGTCCGCATCGACCAGGTGCGCGCCTTCTCATTGAGCGGCACACTGGCCTGACCTTTGTGACGGCCTGCATCGTCAGGCTGCCGACCGCTGCCGATGGGCCCGACTGCTACTGGCCAGACCGCTGCTGCATCCCCGACCTGTATCGGTCTGATCTACGGCGGTGACTCGGGCGAGCATGCGGTCTCGATCCGTTCGGCAGCAACCGTTGCTGCTGGGCTGCGCCGCGGTGCCAACGCTCAGCGTTACCAGCTGCGCTGCTTTTACATCGATCAACAGGGGCGCTGGTGGGGGGGCGACCTCGCTGCCGCGGTCCTTGAGCAGGGCACACCGGCCAGTCAGGACCAGCTCGAGGCCGCTCTTGAGACGGCTGTGCCCGCGGGCCGGGCCGGGGCTCGCGAGCAGCTGGCCCGCGGGGGTTTTTCAGGCTTTCCGGCGGGGGCGCTGGCTGTCGATGTCTGGTTCCCGGTGCTGCATGGCCCCAACGGTGAAGACGGGACCATCCAGGGGCTGTTCACGCTGATGCAGAAGCCTTTTGTGGGCTCGGGCGTGCTGGGTTCGGCTGTGGGCATGGACAAGCTGGCGATGAAAGCAGCCTTTGCGGCTGCCGGCCTGCCCCAGGTGGCCTACGCCGCCGTCGACGCGGCCGAGGTGCACGCCGCGCCTGAACCCTTGCTGGATCGGCTTGAAGCCCAGCTGGGCTACCCCTGCTTCATCAAGCCGGCCAATCTGGGCTCGTCGGTGGGCATCAGCAAGGCCAACGCTCGCGCCGAGCTCCTGAGCGGTCTGCTGCTGGCCGCCGGACTGGATCGGCGCATCGTCGTGGAGCAGGGGGTCAGGGCCCGCGAGCTCGAATGCGCGGTCCGGGGCGGCGGCACGCGGGCTCTTGAGGCGTCGGTGCTCGGCGAGATCTGTTTTGACGCCGATTGGTACGACTACGCCACCAAATACAGCGACGGCAAGAGCCAACCCTTGATTCCGGCAGAGGTCCCCGCTGCCCTCAGCGAGCGCGCCCGGGCCATGGCGATCGCAGCCTGTCAGGCCGTGGCCGCGAGCGGCCTGGCGCGGGTTGATTTCTTTTACGACCCGGCGAGCGGCGACCTCTGGCTCAACGAGATCAACACCCTGCCGGGCTTCACCAGCCTGAGCATGTATCCGATGCTGTGGGCGGCATCGGGCGTGGATCTGGAAACGCTTCTGCACCAATTGGTCCAGGGCGCAGGAGAATGGCGCCAGACCCGGGCCGCCGCCTGATCTGCCATGTCTCACGGATTGTTGTGGCTGCCGCTACTGCTGGTGTTCGTGCTGCTCACGGCCCTCGGATGGCTGGAGCGGCGGCGACAGCGGCTGTTTCGCGAGTGGGCCGAGGGCGCCGAGCTGGCCAAGCTCGATGGCATGGGCGCCGCCCGGCTCGTGGACGGCATCCTCAGCTGGAGCACCTTTGAGGCGGGTCAGCTCAAGCCGGTGGATGCGTTCGTGATCAAGCAGCTCGAACTCGTCGAACTGCTGGCCCTGCGCTCCGGAGAAGCCCCGCTCACCGACGAGAGTCAGGGTGCCTGCCGCCTGCGCCTGGTCGGTGGTGGGGAACAGAAGGATCTGCCTTTTGCCGATGCGGAGCGGGCCCGTCGCTGGATCGACGAGCTGATGTCCCGCTCCCGCTGCGAGCTGTGACCCAGGCCGAGCGGCGGCGTCAGCTGCGGTTGCAGCGTCGTGTTGAAAGCCTGCGCCAGCTCTGGCGTTTCGTGGTATTCACCGGGGTGGCGGTCGGGCTGGGGATCACCCTGCTTCGCCATGGCTGGGTGCTGCGCGGGCCCGACCAGGTGGAGCTGATCGGCAGCCGCCAGGTGCAGCGCGATCAGCTCATCCAGGCCGCCGATCTGCGGTTTCCCCTGCCGTTGCTCACCGTGCAACCCAACCGCCTGGCTGCCCAGCTCTCGGCTGCGCTGCCCGTGGAGCAGGTGCAGGTGGTGCGGCTCATGGCCCCGCCGCGGTTGCGGGTGCAGCTGGTGGACCGCAGGGCTGTGGCCCGGGCCGAGCGCCGCGGGTCCCAGGGTCCGGAGATCGGCTACGTCGACCAGCTCGGCAACTGGATGACGGCGCGGCAGCAGTCCGGGGCTCTGGTGGCACCGCCCGATGCCGGTGGTTTCACCTTGATGGTCAAGGGCTGGCAGCCCCAGTACCGGCCGGCCCTGGCCCAGCTGCTCACCCGTCGCCCCCAGTTCGGTGCTGCCGTGCAGCAGATCCGTTTTGAACCGGGCGGCAGTCTCTGGCTTGATACCAGCACCCTGGGCGCGGTTCGCTTCGGCCCCCTGGATGAGCGCCTTGCCCGCCGCATCGACGTGCTGGAGCATCTGCTGCGCGAACTGCCGGCCCAGCTCAAGGGGCGTCAGCTGCAGTCCCTTGATCTGAGCGATCCGGAACAGCCCGAGATCAGCCTGCCCGGCCCGACCCGAGCCGCCCCACCGGCCCCTGCCAGCCGCTGAAGACAGGTCGTTGCGTCCAGCGCTGAAACGCGCAAAGGTGTGTCATTGCTTTGTGACGAGCGCGACCTTGACCGACATAATGCAGCCACCCAGCAACGGCCTTGAGGCCCCGATGACCCAAGCCGCCTCCATGAATGCGGGAATCGTCCCCAGTCAGTCGGCACGCATCGAAGTGATCGGCGTCGGTGGCGGTGGCAGCAATGCAGTCAACCGCATGATCAGCGCCGAGCTCCAGGGCCTCGGCTACCGGGTGCTCAACACCGATGCCCAGGCGCTCTTGCAGTCGTCGGCCGACCAGCGCATCCAGCTGGGGCAGAAGCTCACCCGCGGTCTGGGTGCGGGTGGCAATCCGGTGATCGGCCAGAAAGCGGCTGAAGAGTCGCGTGCCGAGCTGCAGCAGTCATTGCAGGGTGCCGATCTGGTCTTCATCGCCGCCGGCATGGGTGGCGGTACCGGCACCGGTGCGGCCCCGATCCTGGCCGAGGTGGCAAAAGAGGTCGGCGCCCTCACCGTGGGGATCGTCACCAAGCCCTTCGGTTTCGAGGGGCGCAAGCGCATGCGCCAGGCCGAGGAGGGCATCGCCCGGCTGGCTGAGCATGTCGACACCCTGATCGTGATCCCCAATGACCGCCTGCGGGAGGCCATCGCCGGCGCTCCCCTGAACGAAGCCTTCCGCGCCGCCGATGACGTGCTGCGCATGGGTGTCAAGGGCATCAGCGACATCATCACCAGGCCCGGTCTGGTGAACGTCGACTTTGCCGATGTGCGCTCGGTCATGGCCGATGCCGGCACCGCTCTGCTGGGCATCGGTGTGGGCTCGGGACGCTCCCGGGCCAGCGAAGCCGCCCAGGCCGCGATGACCAGCCCCCTGCTCGAGTCGGCCCGCATCGACGGGGCCAAGGGCTGCGTGATCAACATCAGCGGTGGCAAGGACATGACCCTGGAGGACATGACCACCGCTTCAGAGGTGATCTACGACGTGGTCGATCCCGAGGCCAACATCATCGTCGGCGCCGTGGTCGATGAGCGGCTCGAGGGCGAGATCCACGTGACCGTGATCGCCACCGGGTTTGAAAGCGGCACCCCCTACAGGGCTGAGCGTCCGGCCTTTGGTGGGGTCAGCTTCACCACCACAATCGAGGAACGTGGCGCAAAAATCCCGCCGTTCCTGCTCAATCGCCAGGCCAAGCCCTCTGATCAGGGGATCTGAATCCAGGGTCCTGAATTCAGGTGTCTGAATCAACCCGGCTGTGGAGGTTCGGCAATGTCAATGTTGAGCCTTGAAGAGGGTGACCCGGAGTCCACGCCTGCCTTGAGCATCCCTTGTGGCTGCTCCCTTCCGGTCCTGACCAGATTTAGGCGTCAGGGCCGCGTGGGTCCGAGTCTTTCGGATGCTAGCAAGGGTGCCTTGCTCCGAGTTGGGCCCCGATGCTGCGCCCCGGCGACTGGTTGAGCCGCAAACAGGAAGGTGCCCCCCTGGCCGTGCTCACAGCCTGGGATGCCCCCACCGGCGCCTGGGTGGCCGAGGCCGGGGTCGATGCCGTACTGGTGGGCGATTCGCTGGCGATGGTGGCGCTGGGCTATGCGACCACCCTGCCGGTGACCCTCGACGCGATGCTGCACCACTGCTGCGCCGTGGGCCGTGGCGTGGCTTCGGTGATCGCTGAACCGGCGGCCCAGCCGCTGCTGATCTGCGATCTGCCGTTTCTGAGCTATCAGTGCAGTGCCGACGCCGCCGTTGCCGCCGCCGGTCGCGTGCTCAAGGAGTCGCCGGCGGCGGCGGTCAAGCTCGAAGGTGCCGAGCCCGAGACGCTGGCCGTGATCGATCGCCTGGTGCGCAGCGGCATCCCGGTGATGGGACATCTGGGCCTGACGCCGCAGTCGGTGCACCAACTCGGCTACCGCCGCCAGGCGACCGATCCGGTCCGTCAGGAGCGGCTTGAGCGCCAGGCCGAGGCCTTGCAGCGGGCGGGCTGCTTTGCCCTGGTGATCGAGCATGTACCGGCCTCGCTGGGTCAGCGTCTGCAGCAGGTGCTGGCGATCCCGGTGATCGGCATCGGCGCCGGCCCCCACTGCGATGGCCAGGTGCTGGTCACCGCTGACCTGCTGGGCATCAGCGCCTGCCAGCCCCCTTTTGCCAGGCCTGCGGTGGACCTCAGGGGACAGGCCCTTGCGGCCCTGCGGCAGTGGGTTCGGACCCAACGGGACCCAACGCGCGCAGCAGAGACCGAAGCACCGCATTGCTCAGACCCAGCCCCGCTGGATCGCTGAGGCGCCAGCGGTTGCCCTCGAGCAGCAGCAGCCCGGCGTCGCGTTCGTGCTGCAGCTGTCGTCCCAGCGCGTCCAGCAATGACGCCCCCTGGCCCAGCCCGGCCTGGGCGAGCAGGGACCCCAGCAGCACCCCTTCGCGGCGGCGCAGCCCCACCAGCAACCGCTCATCGAGGGGCAGCCGGCTGGGCGTGCTTGTCGCGTGGGGGCGTGCCTCCAGCTGCTGCACCCAGGCGGCGTAGGCCTCGCGGGTGCGCGGCCGCGCCAGGCGCTGGCCACCCAGACAGCTGGTAGCTCCAAGGCCAAAGGCCCACCAGTCGGCCCCGCTCCAGTAGACCCGGTTGTGGCGTGAGGCATGGCCTGGCAGGGCATAGTTCGACACCTCGTAGCGTCCGTAGCCGGCGGCCCCCAGGCAGGCGCTGGTGAGCTCCAGCTGGTCGGCGGCGAGGTCGTCATCGGGAAGCTGCAGCTGGCCCCGCTGCGCGCGTCTGCCGAACACCGTGCCGGGCTCCAGGGTCAGCTCGTAGACCGACAGGTGGGGCGCGCCGGTGGCGATCGCCTGCTGCAGCTGCACCTGCCAGGCCGCCAGATCCGGCGGGGCCGAGGCCCCGGCAACCGCAGGAACCGCCTGAATCAGATCCAGGCTCCAGCTGCGCAGCTCGCGTTGCTCCATGGCTGCGCGCAGCCAGCTGATGGCCTGCATCAGATCGTGGCGCCGGTGCCGGCGTCCCAGGCCCGCCAGCACGCTGTCATCAAAGCTCTGGCCGCCCAGGCTCACCCGGTTGACGCCGGCCGACAGGTAGCCCCTCAGCCGGGTCTCATCGAAGCTGGCTGGATCCAGCTCCAGGGTGACCTCGCAGCCGGGTGCCAGGCCATGGCGCCGGTGCAGCTGCCCCAGCAGGTTCGCCACCTGGTCCTCACTGAGCAGTGAGGGGGTGCCGCCGCCCAGGTACACCGTGCTCAGCGGCGGACCGCCGCCGCTGGCGGCGATCTCCCGCTGCAGCAGCTCCAGGTAGGCGGCGATCGTGGCCGAGCCGGGTGCTCCCGCCGCGGCACTGGCCCGGTCGCCCAGCGGCACCACCGCAAAGTCGCAGTAAAAGCAGCGCCGATGGCAGAAGGGAATGTGCAGATAGGCGCTGCGGGGGGCAAACATCACAGAGGTCGGTTACCCAGGCAGGCCAAAGGGGCAGGAATCAGGCAAGCTGCCCCGTGGAGGGGCACTGACGTCCCCCAGAGCGGGCATGGTTGACCTCCTCATCCTGATCCTGTTTGTGCTCTCGGGTGCCGCGGCCGGTTGGCTCGGCGTCGACCTGCTGCCCGAGACGCTGCTGATCCAGGTCGAGGACGCCGAACGGCTGCGCCTGGTGCTGGCCGCCGCCGGCGCGGGGTTCGGCCTGGTGGCGGGGGTGCTGTTCCGCCAGTTGCGTCGCCGTCTGATGCAGCAGGTGCGCACCATGCCCACCGACCTGCTGATCAGCCGCGCCGTGGGGCTGATCCTGGGGTTGCTGGTGGCCAACCTGCTGCTGGCGCCCATCCTGCTGCTGCCGCTGCCGTGGGAGGTGATCTTCGTCAAACCACTGGCGGCGGTGCTCAGCAACGTGTTCTTCGGGGTGCTGGGCTACAACCTGGCCGAGGTGCACGGCCGCACCCTGCTGCGCCTGTTCAACCCCGCCAGCACCGAAGCCCTGCTGGTGGCCGACGGGGTGCTGCTGCCGGCCAGCGCCAAGATCCTCGACACCAGCGTGATCATCGATGGCCGCATCCGCGGTCTGCTCGAGTCGGGCCTGCTCGAGGGCCAGGTGATCGTGGCCCAGTGCGTCATCGACGAGCTGCAGGCCCTGGCCGATTCGGCCAATGCCGACAAGCGCGGCAAGGGACGCCGCGGCCTCAAGCTGCTGGCCGAACTGCGGGAGCAGTACGGCCGTCGCCTGGTGGTCAACAGCACCCGCTACGAGGGCAAGGGGGTCGACGACAAACTGCTGCGGCTGGCGGCCGACACCGGCGGCACCCTGCTCACCGCCGACTACAACCTGGCCAAGGTGGCCGAGGTGCAGGAGCTCAAGGTCATGAACCTGAGCGAGCTGGTGATTGCCTTGCGGCCCGAGGTGCAGCCCGGCGATGAGCTGCAGCTCAAGATCGCCCGCGATGGCAAGGAGGCCGACCAGGGTGTCGGTTACCTCGACGACGGCACGATGGTGGTGGTCGAGGGAGCCCGTGGCCGCATTGGCGAGCGCCTGCCGGTGATCATCACCGGCGCGCTGCAGAACCCCACCGGTCGCATTGTGTTCGGCCGCCTGGATGGCCTGGTCGAGCCTGCGCTGGCCGCCCCGGGCCAGCCCGATCACAGGGCTGATTCCAGGCGTGACGCCAAGCTCGACGCCAAGGCTGGCAACGACAGCCCCCAGCCCCGGGCCGAGGCCCGCCGCCGCCGCAGCGGCAGGGCGGCCCCTGGAGCCGATCCGGACGCGGCGAACCCCCGCTAGGCTCGCGGTTTCTGCCTGAGCGGCCCCGCCGATGACGGTGTCAGCCCCCTACTACGGCGATTCGGCGGTGATGCGGACCCCGCCTCCCGATCTGCCGAGCCTGCTGCTCAAGGAGCGGATCGTGTACCTGGGCTTGCCCCTGTTCAGCGATGACGATGCCAAGCGTCAGATGGGCATCGACGTCACCGAGCTGATCATTGCCCAGCTGCTGTATCTGGAGTTTGACAACCCCGACAAGCCGATTTTCTTCTACATCAACTCGACCGGCACCAGCTGGTATTCGGGTGATGCGATCGGCTTCGAGACCGAGGCCTTTGCGATCGCCGACACGATCAGCTACGTGAAGCCGCCGGTGCACACAATTTGCATCGGTCAGGCCATGGGCACCGCAGCCATGATCCTGAGCGCCGGCACCAAGGGCCACCGCGCCGCCCTGCCCCATGCCTCGATCGTGCTGCACCAGCCCCGCAGCGGCGCCCGCGGCCAGGCCACCGACATTCAGATCCGGGCCAAGGAGGTGCTGCACAACAAACACACCATGCTCGAGATGCTGGCGACCAACACCGGCAAGAGCGTCGAGGAGCTCGCCCGCGACTCGGACCGCATGACCTACTTCACCGCCGAGGAGGCCCGGGAGTACGGCCTCATCGACCGGGTGCTCACCAGCCAGAAGGACCTGCCCGGCGGCGGCGCTGCCGTCGCCGTGACCACCGATCGCAGCCCGGCCGGTATCGGCTGATGCTTGCCTGATCTGACTGGCATGGCTGGTCTGCCGTGCTCGTACCAACCGTGTTCGAGCAGGGCGCCTGCGCATCACCCTCACCTTCTGCGCACTGACGAGATACTGACGCGACACTGTCTCGACAGTGCTTCAGACCCTCCCCACTCCGGTCCTTCCGATCCTCACCCACCCCCTGAGCCATGCCCATCGGCACCCCCAGCGTTCCCTACCGCCTGCCCGGCAGCCAGTACGAGCGCTGGGTCGACATTTACACGCGCCTGGGCGTGGAGCGGATTCTGTTCCTGGGCTCCGAGGTCAACGACGCGGTGGCCAATGCCCTGGTGGCCCAGATGCTTTACCTCGATTCGGAGGACAACTCCAAGCCGATCTACCTCTACATCAACTCGCCGGGCGGGTCAGTGACCGCCGGTCTGGCGATCTACGACACCATGCAGTACGTCAAGAGTGATGTCGTCACCATCTGCGTGGGTCTGGCTGCCTCGATGGGAGCTTTCTTGCTGGGGGCGGGCACCAAGGGCAAGCGTCTGGCCCTGCCCCACAGCCGCATCATGATTCACCAGCCCCTGGGCGGCACCAGCCAGCGCCAGGCCAGCGACATCGAGATCGAGGCCAAGGAGATCCTTCGCATCAAGGACATGCTCAACCACAGCATGGCCGACATGACCGGTCAGGCCTTCGCGAAGATCGAGAAGGACACCGACCGCGACTACTTCATGAGTGCGGCCGAAGCCAAGGAGTACGGCCTGATCGACCGGGTGATCGCCCACCCGAGCGAGGCCTGAGTGAGGGGCCGGCAGGGCGCTTTCGTAAGCTCGCCTCTTGCTCCCTAGCCCTGCTGCCCGCCCCGATGGCCAAGCTCTACTACGACACCGATGCCGATCTCAGCCTGCTGAACGGCAAGACGGTGGCCATCGTTGGCTATGGCTCCCAGGGCCATGCCCACGCCCTGAACCTCAAGGACAGCGGCGTCAATGTGGTGGTCGGCCTCTACGAAGGCAGCCGCTCGGCCGAGAAGGCCAAGGCCGATGGCCTCGAGGTCCTCAGCGTCGCCGATGCCGCCGCCAGGGCCGATTGGATCATGGTGCTGCTGCCCGATGAGTTCCAGAAAGATGTCTACGCCCAGGAGATCGCGCCCCACCTGAGTGCCGGCAAGGTGCTCAGCTTTGCCCACGGCTTCAACATCCGCTTCGGCCTGATCAAGCCCCCGGCTGATGTCGATGTGGTCATGATCGCCCCCAAGGGCCCCGGCCATACCGTGCGCTGGGAGTACCAGAACGGCATGGGGGTGCCCGCCCTGTTTGCGATCGAGCAGGACGCCAGCGGTAACGCCCGCGCCCTGGCCATGGCCTACGCCAAGGGCATCGGCGGCACCCGCGCCGGCATTCTCGAGACCAACTTCAAGGAAGAGACCGAGACCGACCTGTTCGGCGAGCAGGCCGTGCTCTGCGGTGGTCTCTCCGAGCTGGTGAAGGCCGGTTTCGAGACCCTGGTGGAGGCCGGTTACCAGCCCGAGCTCGCCTACTTCGAATGCCTGCATGAGGTGAAGCTGATCGTTGACCTGATGGTCAAGGGCGGCCTGACCGCCATGCGCGATTCGATCTCCAACACCGCCGAGTACGGCGACTATGTGAGTGGTCCGCGCCTGATCACCGCCGACACCAAGGCCGAGATGAAGCGCATCCTGGCCGACATCCAGGACGGCACCTTTGCCAAAAACTTCGTGGCCGAGTGCGAGGCCGGCAAGCCTGAGATGGCCAAAATCCGCGAGCGCGACAGCCAGCATCCGATCGAGCAGGTGGGCAAGGGCCTGCGCTCCATGTTCAGCTGGCTCAAGACCGCCTGATCCACCACCTGCTGCTGGTGCTGCTGGCCTGCGGTCTCGACCGCCTGGTCGGTGACCCGCGCTGGTGCCTGCATCCGGTCGTGGTGATGGGCTGGTGCGTTGCCCGCCTGCGGCGCCTGGCCGAAGCCTGGGCTGGTGAGAGCCCCTGGCGGCTTCGCCTGGCGGGCTGCCTCATCACCATGCTGCTGGTGGGTGGCAGCGGGGGAGCTGGCTGGGCGCTCACGGCCGTTGCTGCCGCCCTCCCGCCCGACTCGCCGTGGCAGGGACCGGTTGCCTTGCTGGTGGTGATCGCCCTTGCCAGTGCCCTTGCCGGCCGCAGCCTGGAGCAGGCGATCGCGGCCGTGCTGGGCGATCTGGCCGCCGCCGATCTGCCCGCCGCCCGCACCCGCCTTGCCTGGATTGTGGGACGCGACACCGACCGGCTCAGCGAGTCCGGTGTGCTGCGCGCCCTGGCCGAGACCGCCAGCGAAAACGCTGTCGATGGGGTGTTGGCCCCGTTGTTCTGGATGCTGGTGGGTGCGGCCCTGGGCCAACCCCTGGCTGTGGCCTGGGGGTTCAAGGCTGCCAGCACCCTCGACTCGATGCTGGGCTATCGGACCGGCAGGTTGCGCTGGCTCGGCACCGCCGGCGCCCGCCTCGACGACCTGCTCGTCTGGCTGCCCTGCAGGCTCGTGGCCCTGAGCCTGGGACAGCTGCTGCCCGCCCTGCGCGATGGGGCCGCCGATCCGTCACCCAACGCCGGGGTCTCCCAGGCGGCCTACGCCCACGCCGTGGGGGTGCAGCTCGGGGGGCTCAACCGCTATGGCGGGGTCGCTCGGGCCAAACCTCTGCTGGCGGCTGGGGCGCCACCGCCCGATGCGGTTGCTGTGCGGCGCATGCTGGTCCTCAGCCGCTGGGTGCAGCTGGCATGGCTGCTGTTGGCCTCGGGCTTGGCTCTGTACGTCACGAATGCTCTCAGTTGATTGCCGCCGCTTCGCTGCACCCCAATCCTGGGAACAGAGTCAGACGTCCATGGCCATTCATGAGCTGCTGGAGGATGCGCTCAAGGAGCCATCGATCGGCAGCACGCCCTGCTTTCGCTGGCATGCCACTCCAGTGGGCATCGCCGCCCTGTGGTGCGCTGAGGCGCCTCCCGGCGCTCCGCCCTATGACGAGGCCCTGCGTGAAGCGCTGCAGGTGGGCCTTGACCTGAGCCGTGAGGAGCGTGAGTTTCACCAGGTCAGTTCGGGCCTGGTGCTGCTGTTCCACAGTTGAGAGCACCCGTTGCGTGCGGTGTGATCGGTTGCGGAGCGGCAGCACACGGCTCAGTGCTGGGAGGGCAGCCTTGGTGACCCACAAAAAAAGATCCGGTGTCAACGACACCGGACCCTGTGCTCCACGGTCTGATCAGGCGCCAGAG
Organism: Cyanobacteria bacterium REEB417; assembly: GCA_018970945.1. Classification (GTDB taxonomy): domain Bacteria; phylum Cyanobacteriota; class Cyanobacteriia; order PCC-6307; family Cyanobiaceae; genus RGUW01. The sequence continues at coordinate 27,387 of JAGWVJ010000002.1, forward strand.
CGCCTGATACGGCTGGTTCAGACGTTGAACCCGATGCCTTCGTCGCTCCAGTTGGATGAACCGCCGAGCAGAGCGCTGCGCTCCGCCTGATCCATGGTGAAGTGGTGAAGGCCACTCTGGCTGTTGAACAGGCGGTAGACCGGGGTGGAGCCAGCGACCGCACTGCCAGCTGCCCAGACATTGCCAGCCACACCCTCGTACAACAGTCCTGACTGGGGATTGGCGATCAGACTGGCCTTCTCGTTCTCGTTGGCGGTGAAGAGGTGACCACCCGAACGGGAATTGTAGAAGCGGTGCAGTGCCTGGGTGCCTTTGGTGGGCAGGTTGAAGGCGACGGCCTCGTAGTTGTGGTTCTGACCCGTGAGTGCGTCGCGCTCCTTGACATTGGTGGTGAACAAATGGCTGCCATCCTTGGTGTCGTACAACCGGTAGACCGGGGTACCAGTAGGAATGTCAATGCTGAACTGGAGGATCTGACCGCCGTAGTCGGCTTTGTTCTCTTTCACAGCACCGCCGGATTCACCCGATTGCTGCAGCACCCCGATGAACACGTGCTCACTGAGCGGGCGCGATTGCTCGACCAGCTGGTGGCCATTGCCCTTCAGCTCATCAACCGTGTAGAAGCTGCCATCCTCCTTGCGTGTCACCAGGGCTGTCACGTCCCAGCTGCCTGAGAATTCCGAGTTGCGTGCAGCCTGGAAATCACCAGCATTGGCCGCCACCTTGGCCAGCGCTCTCGGGTTCTTCGTGCCGCCAGCCTGGGCCAGGAAATAGCCGGTGGCGTCGGGCAGCACGCTGAGTGTCTGGGGATCGATGCGCAAGGCAAACTTGCGCTCGCCGAAGTCGTTGTTCGAATCCTCATCGATGATCAGGACATCGGCATCAGACGACTTGGCCCACAGCAAGCCGTCCTGGGCGACCATCGCATATTTATTGGTCTTGATGTGCTTCTCAGCTGTCTGAGAATTAGGGTTGAGATTCGCATCGTAATGGCCGACACCTTTGTTTCCGGTGTCGATCTTGAGTGCACCGTTGGCTCCCGACAGGATGCGGGTGACATTGGCGCTCAGGTAATCAGGCAGACCGTTTTTGTCGAGATCGTTGGCGGCGATCTCCTGTTTGATCTTCTGGAAATCAATCCCCAGCAAACCGCCACTGGCGGTGTGATTCTGGATGTAGCGCGACTTGGTCGTGTCAGGGTCAGGCGAGGAATGTTCGACCTTGGTGTCGCTGTTGAAGAAGGTGTATCCCGTGGGTTGCGCATTGGCTTCCTTCACATTATTGACGGTGTCACCGTCCTGCGCCCAACGAAACACCTCGGTGTCCTTGACGGCTTCAGGAGTGTCGAAACCATCCCAGCGGTACGACGTCGGGTAGTAACGGGCAGAGAAACTCGTGGGAGCGTTGGCATTCACCAGGTAGGCATCCAGCATCTTGCTGTCGGCATCAACCGTGCTGATGCCCAACGTCGAGTAGGTGGAAGCATCAAGGGCCATGCCGTAGAGCTGGCCATAGAGCAGACCGTTGCGAGCCAGGAACTTGTCACGCTCACTGACGCTGCTGCTGTTCTGGTCAATCAGTTTGCCATCGGCGCCAAAGTTCTTGCGGCCGACATAGACCTTGAGAGGTGCTGGATTGATGTCGTGGTTGTAACCCGAGGCCACGATCAGCACATAGTCCTGGTGCCCCGAGTTGATGGGCACCAGCTTTTCATAGCCGCCCTGGCCCAGGGCTGGGGCAGTGTAGGCCACTTCGTTCTTGACGTCGACAACCATCGATGCCAGACCCATGGTGCCATTGGCCACGTCAGACCCTTTCAGCGGGCCACTGCCATCGGGATCGGCAAACATGCTGTTGCCAATGTTCCATTCTTCGCCCATCAGCCAGACGTCATCGGCAAAACCGATGCCTGTGCCGTACTTGTTGGCGGTTTCGTAGAAGGAGGCGCAGAACGAATGGAAGAAGAAATCACCCTGGGTCAGGCGCATGTCATTGACCGCCGGGGTGCTGCCGCTGGCCGGGCTTCCCGAAATGAACTCGACCAGGGTCCCGTCGGGCAAGGTTTGGTTGCCCCACTTTGCTGCCAGATCTGTTTTTGTGGTGTTTTTGGGTTTTACCTCCAAGCCAAAAACATTGAACACCCGATCAAACAGATGGCCGGAGGCCTTGAACATCTCGCTGGCGGGACCGCTGTTGTTGCTCAGGAACGTCGCAAACTTTGATCGGTCGTAGTCGATCGTATGAATGTGGGATCCGGTGAACTTCACCCCTGTTTCCATCACCCAGGGGTAGGTTTCATTCGACATGGTCGCGTACGACTCGCTCTGGTATGCCACCCGAACGGTGTTGTTGTCCTTGAGCCAGGCAGCGTTTCCGTCGGGGTAACCCGTCAGGGCCTGCTTGGTGATCGGATCGATTTCTCCGACCGTGGCGAGAACCTTGAACTTGGCATAGGGAAAGTCTGTATCACCACTCTTGCCATCAAGCAATTCGCTTTTTTGATCCGCAGTGCTGGCCTCGGGCATCAAGGCAACGGTCTGGCCGATGTTGCGTGTGGGCATGACGGGTCAGTGCAGGGGCTGCAGGGTTGCAGAACTTTTTCAAGTTTTGGCTTGCTGGCGCGGCTTTGGTAAACGAGCAGTAAAAATCCGTGCAGGCTCTGGTCAAGGCTTCGTAAAGGTTTGATCCATCGTCTCTCTGGCTGGCCATGGTCGCCCTGCGGCGGATGCTTCGCGTTCTTCTGATCAGCTGACGCAGCTGCCATGGTGCTGTGATGGCGATGGCTGCAGTCGTGCGATCCGCCACTCACGCGCTTCGCTCGCCAGAGTGGCGCCTGCTGTGAACGCTGTGACGATGCACCCGACCCGCGAGCAGATCCTTGCCGCTTCGGCCGCCTGGGTGGCGGTGGTGCTCAACGTGTTACCCGGCCTGGGAGCCGGCTACCTCTATCAACGTCGCTGGAAGGCTTACTGGATCACCTCGGCCCTGGCCACCGCCTGGTTTGTGGCCGGTGCGGCGTTGGCTCAGGACGCCGATGCGGCGGCAGAGTCTCAGAACCAGTTGGTCGGGTTGATCGGCCTGTTGGTGCTGGCCGCTGTCACGGCCACCGAGGCCGGCCTGGCGGTCAACAAGGTACGCCGCTGAACCGCCGCCCTGCAGGGGTGGATCGGGCCCGGCCGACACGCCTGCGCCCCACACGGCGTCGTTGCCCTTGGCTGCCTCGTCGCCATCGACCGTGGTTCTAGCCGTCAGCTGGACCGGTGGGTCGAATCGATCGCTGCGGGGGGGCAGGGCCGTTTCCGAGCAGTGGATCGAGGCGATTGGCGACAACAGCCACGGGCATCATCGGCAGCACCACCAGGGAACACTGCAGCCACTGCCGCCAGGTCAGTGACGCGCTGCCGAAGAACAGGTGCATCGGTTCCCACTGGCTGAACAGCACCTGCAACGCCAATGCACTGGCCAGGCCAATCAGCAGGGCCGGGGCCCGTGACACAGCCTGGCCGCAGCGCGTCCAGCGCCCGTGGCGGCTCGGCCCCACCGAGCTGAGGCTGATCAGATAGGCCACCCGCGCGAGCACCAGGGCCTGCACCGCCATGGTGCGGGCGATGGCGCGATCGTCGTAGTGGGCATCAGCCCAGAAAAAGACCGCAAAGATCACCACCCAGCTGAACGCCGAGACCACCGCCAACCGATGCAGCAGCGGGCGACTGAGCAGGGGGCGATCCGGCGGCAGCGGTGGCTGGCGCATCAGCCCGGCGGGTCTGGCTTCAAAGGCCAGCGGCAGCGACATGGTGAGGGAGTTGACCATGTTGAGCCAGAGCACCTGCAGCGCCGTGATCGGCAGCTCCAACCCCATCAGCGCGCTGATCAGGATGGTGAACGACTCACCACCGTTGACCGGCAGGCAGAAAGCCAGGGCGCGGTGCAGGTTGAGCGCCACGCCGCGGCCTTCCTCCACCGCGGCGGTGATGGAGGCGAAGTTGTCGTCGGTGAGCACCATCGCTGCGGCCTCCCGGGCGACGGCCGTGCCGCCGGCACCCATGGCGATGCCGATATCGGCCTGACGCAGGGCAGGAGCATCGTTGACGCCATCACCGGTCATGGCCACGATCTGGCCGCTCGCCTGCAGGCTGCGCACCAGCTGCAACTTCTGGGCCGGAGCCATGCGGGCAAACACGTCGGTCTGCTGGACCACGGCATCGACGGCGTCACCCGGCAGCGTCGCCAGCCCAGCGCCGTCGATGGCTCGTGGCTCGGGCGCAGCGCCGATACCCAGCTGCCGGGCGATCGTGGTGGCGGTGCCGACGTGATCGCCGGTGACCATCTTCACCGCGATGCCGGCGGCGCGGCAGGCGGCCACTGCCCTGCTTGCTTCAGGGCGTGGCGGATCGGCCATGCCCTGCAGCCCCAGAAAGATCAGATTGGTTTCGATGTGGTCGTGTGCCAGTGCCGCTTGGTGCGGGTGGGCCTGGCCCGTGGCGAAGGCCAGCACCCGCTGCCCCTGGGCTGCCATCGCGTCGGCGGCCGTCTGCAGGGCCGCATGATCGAGGGGTTCCCGCGAGCCGCTGCTGGCGCATTGCCAGCGGCAGCGGGGCAGCACGGCCTCGAGCGATCCCTTGACCAGGATCCGTTCACGACCGTGCAGGGTGGCCATGACCTGCAGCTCTGGCTCGAACGGCAGCGCATCACGACGGGGATGGTGCCGATGGGCCTCAGCGTGATCGAGGCCCGCCCGCTGGGCGGCGGCCAGCAGTGCGATTTCGGTGGGATCCCCCACCAGTCCCGCATGGGCACTGGGCCTGGCATCGCTGCACAGCAGCCCGGCCAGCAGCAGTTCATGCACGGCGCGGTTGCGTTGCAGCGGATCGCCCGCTGCCGCGTCGGGCGAGCTGCCATTGGGCCAGAGCTCTTCAAGCCGAAACCGTTGCCCGGCGGCATAAAGCTCCAGAACCGCCATGCGGTTCTGGGTGAGAGTGCCGGTCTTGTCGGTGCAGATCACCGTGGCGCTGCCGAGGGCCTCGACGGCTGGCAGCCTGCGGATGATGGCGTTGCGCTGGGCCATCCGATGCACCCCAATTGCCAGGGTGATCGTGACGATGGCGGGCAACTCCTCTGGAATCGCGCTGACTGCCAGGGCCACGGCGGCATCAAACATCTCGGCGCCACTGCGGCCACGGGCCAGGCCAGCCAGGGCGGTGAAGATCGAGACGAACAGCACCACCTTGAGCACCGTGACGCTGAAATGGCTGAATTGGCGTGTGAGCGGGGTGCTCAGTGTTTCCCCCTGCTTGAGGGAGGCCGCCAGGTGCCCCAACTCGGTGGCATTGGCCGTGGCCACCACCACCCCACGCCCCTGGCCGCTGCTGACGAAGCTGCCGGCATGGGCCATGCCGGTGCGGTCGGCCAGCGGGGTCGCGGGCGGATCAGGGCGAACGCCCTTGAGCACCGGCAAGGACTGACCGGTGAGGCTCGACTCATCGAGCTGGAGATGTCGCACCTCCAGCAGTCGCAGATCGGCGTGCACCCGATCGCCCGCGGCCAGCATCGCCACATCGCCAGGCACCAGCTCCTCTGCCACAAGCCGCTGGCGCCGGCCATCGCGCAGCACCTCCAGATCGGAGCGAATCTCCTGGGCCAGGGCTCCGATCGACTGCTCGGCGCGGGCCTCCTGCGCAAAGCCGATCACCGCATTGATCACGGTCACGCTCCAGATCACCCCGGCTTCCCGTGGCGAACCCATGACAGCCTTGACAGCGCCGGTGATCAGCAGTGCATACAGCAGTGGCGCGTGGAACTGGGCCACAAGCTGCAGCCACAGTGGCCTGTGCCGGGTTGCTGAGAGGCGATTCGGTCCAAACCGCCGCAGCCGCAGCCGGGCCTCATGGCTGCTCAGACCCTGTGTCAGGTCAACCGCCAGGAGCTGCTGCAGCTCCGTGGCCGAGAGGGCATGGGCGCAGCTGAGCTGCAGGTCTGTCGCGGAGAAGGCATCGCTGTCGTGGCTCAACCGTTCAGCCGCTGGTCGACGTCCAGACGCGACTCTGACCGCGTCCGCCGCGTGGTTGGGCTTCCTGCAGCGGATCAGCGGCAGGTCGACGGCGGGCCCTGCCTCATCCGCGCAGGTGGCGAGACCAGGTGGCAGCCGAAAAGCTGTGGCCTTCGGCATGGGCGATCAGAACCACCGCGGCCCCATCGGCAGCGGCGTCGACCCTGGCCTTCAGGTCTGCATCGGCAGCCACCTTGACCATGAAGGCGTTGAGCTGGGCTTTGGACACGGGAGGATCCCTTGGTTCACCTCCATGCATAGTCGAGCGAGCGCTCTGCTCAACTTTCGCCGTGGCTGCGGTCCCACTGCAGCACGACCCCGGGCAGACCATGCTGGTCATGATTCCCAGCTGGATCGCCCACCAGGTCGCCTTGGCTGCAGGTGCTGATCCAGTGGCGCAGCTGCGGGTAGCGTGCCACCATCGCGGCGTACTGGGCTGAACGCCGGTAGTGCTGTTCGAGCTGCCGGTAGTCCTGATCGTTCTGCAGCGGCAGCGGCTGGCCGTGAACGAGAGCCTCGTCGGACCCTGGCTCTGTCCTTGCCCCCCCGCGATGGGGCTGATCTTCTGTTGACATGACCGTGGTGTGGGCGGCCAGGGTTGCGTCAGGCCGACCCGGCTTCACGCTGCCGCAGCTGGTTGGCCTTGGCAGCAGGGTCAGGGCCCATGTCAGCGGGAGCAGACCCGGCAGGCCTCAGGCACGCTGGGCTGCAATCGTCGTAAGGCGCGCCGCGTCGGGATCCCAGAGGATGTAAGCGAAGCAGCCGTAGATGTCACGCAGACCGAGACGCTTCACGCTTGTCAGCAGGGCGGCATTGCGGTGCTGGCAGGCGCGCAGCCGGTAATTGGGAATGGCCTCGCACAGATGGTGGATCGCGTGACAGCCGATGTCGGCCGTGAACCAGTTCAGCAGGGGTGGCAGGTCAAGGTCGCTGGTGCCCTCAAGGACCCCTGCCATCGGGCTCCATCCCTCGCTGCGGTGGGCATAGGAATCGGGAAAGTTGTGCTGGACGAAGAACACACAGATGAACAGTGCCGCCCCGCAGGTCATCAACGGCACGTACAGGCTCCAGAAGTGACCGGGGCCAATCCAGGCCCCCATCACCATCCAGAAGCTGAGCACGGCGACGTTGTTCCAGAACAGATCCACGCCTTCGCGCGGACTGTGCCAGTGGCGGCTGTTGTGTTGCTCAAACAGCTTGAAGAGATTGGCCTTCGGCGCCTGCTGCAGCTGCGCGACCAACCAGGGGATCAGGTCGATCACTCCCAGAAGCAGCGCCAGCCTGGGCTTGATCACCAGGTAGAAAAAGCCCCCGGGGAACAGCATCAGCGGATGCCGCAACCAGCTGTAAAAGCGCTGTTGGGTCGGGCTGAGACCGGCGAAGGATTCGGTGCTGATCAGGGCTGAGGGGCCCTTGTACTTCTGCCAGTCGCCGTTGTGCCGGTGATGGAAGGCATGGCCCCGGGACCATGGCAGCTGGGGAATCCCGGCCACCACTCCCAGCAGGAAACCGATCCAACGGTTGGCACGGCGGTTCCGGAACAGCGATTCGTGCCCGCAGTCATGCATCAACGAGAAGCAGCGGGCCATGAACAGCACCTGCAGCACAAGGACCGGCAGCACGAGCAGCGGTTGGTGGGCAAGGCTCCACAACCCCAAGGCCCACAACATCACGAATGGCCCCAGGGTGTTTAGAACCTGCCAGGCCGCAATGGCATCCGAGCGCTCCAGATAGGGGCGAAGGATGAAATCGCCCCGTCGAATGGCTGCAGATCGCCGTGGCATGGGTGCCGCATGCCGCCTGGTCGTTTCAAGGCTTGGAGAGAAGGTCAGAACAGTTGTTGCGTAGTGCCCACAACGAACGGCTGACCGACCACTGTGAGGTCCATGTTAGGAGCAGATCCGCTGCACGTTGTGGACAACTGCATCCGTGCATGCTGACGCAGAATGCTGACGGTCTCAGTTCCTGCGATCGGCCTGGGTGCTGTCCACCGCGATCGCTGCTGCGGTCAGCACACCAGAGGGTTGGGTTGCGTCAGGCGATTCCGAGACGGTCCTCGACGCAAGTCCAGCGAGAAGCTCGGGTGCCATGCCCGCATCAAACGAGAAGCGACCCGGACCGTTGAACAACAGCGCCAGGCTGCCGCCCAGGTAGAGCACCACCAGCTCCAACACGTAGATGTTCAGGCCGGCGGTCAAGATGTGCTGGTACGCCGCTGTCGCCATCGTGCCCGTCAGGGCCAGGGCTCCCAGGGGTGTGAGCAACCCAAGGATCACCAGCCAGCTGCCGATCAGCTCTGAGAAACCTGCCAGATAGGCAAACAACAGGGGAAAGGGCAGATGCAGTGACGCCACATAGGTGTTGGCGAACTGCTGGGGGTCGGCGAGCTTTTCCTGGCCGTGGTGAATCATCATCACGCCAACACTCAGCCGCAGCAGCAACAGGCCGGTCGAGCCCAGCAGCCCTGGCCGTTGCAGGTAGGTCAGCACAGCGGGCCCGAGCGGTGCCAGCCCGGCCAGCAAGGTGCTGCGGGGTGACGACAGGCTCTGGGTCGCCAGCCAAAGCGCAAAGCAACCCCCCATGAAGCCGCCAAAAAGCTCGAGCAAAAGGGTTGTGGACATGGTGAGAGCGCGTTGATGAGATCCTGGCAGGCCTCGTGAAGAAACGTGAAGCGGGGTGCGGGGCCTGCGCGATCCACTTGCGCCAGCCGTTTTCGGCCATGGCCGCCGAGCGCGGCGCTCGCGCTTTCCGCGACGGCGGAGCAAGATGTAACGGATTCGTTACAAAGCCATGACCCTGGGCGAGCTGTTTCTCGAGGCCCTGAGTTCCGGGGTCATCACCCAGCCGGAGATCGAGTGGGTGCTGGCAGAACAGAGCCGTTTCTCCAGGCCTGAGCAGGCGGTTCTGCAGCGGCTGGGCCGACTCCTGGATCAGGGGGGGATCCAGTTGGGCTGCCGTCTGTCACCCCAGCTTCTGCATCACCGCCAGGTGCGCAACGAATGGATCGAGCCCCTTGGGCGCCGCCGTCATGCCCAAGCAGCCTGAAGGACCCGCATCGCGGGCTCAAGGAAGGGACTCCCCGGGTCAGGCCATTTCCTGTTCACGCTGTTGCTTGTGGCCGATCACCAGCAGCAGCAGGCTGATCGCTCCGAGCAACCCAACCAGCAATGCCACCACAACCATGGTGCCCGCCAGGCCACTGGCGTAGGTTTCGCGCATCACCGCGATGACATTGGTCGGCAGACCGTTGGTGTGGCTCAGCATGCCGCTGCCCAGTGCGGCCCGCACCTTGGCCTCGACGGCAGAACTCCGGACGTCCGGAGAGTCAAGGCCCTGGAGGTGTTCGCGCAGGCTGGCCGACCCGAAACCCCGCACCATGGCACTGCTGGCAGCAAACCCCAGGGCAAAGCCAAATTGTCCGGTGGTGGTGCGAAAGGCGGTGACGGGGCCGAGAAACCCCGGCGGAGCCTCCAGCACGAACAACGCCGACTGGGGGACGATTGTGAAGGCCAACCCACTGCCCACCAGCAGCATTGGCACCACCAGGGAGCCGTAGGGACTGTCGGCGCGCAACGCGGCAAACCACAGCAGCCCCAGAACCAGAGCCATGAGGCCACCGGCCATCAGCTGGGTGGTGCGCCGACCGGGCTGCAGTAGCTGGCCGGCCGGAAGCGAACCAACAGCAAACGAAAGCAGCAAAGGCAGCTGGGCCAGGGCCACCTGTGTGGTGCTGAAGTGCTGAACCAGTTGCCAGAAGTTGCTCGTTTGAAGCTGCACCACGGCCCAGGCGAGGTTCAGCGCGATGCCGCCCACGACCGCAGCAGCGAAGCAACCACGCCGGTAGAGCGCCATCGGGAAGATCGGCTGCTGACGGTTGCACTCAATCCAACAATGGAGACCGAACAGCAACAATCCAGCCAAGGCGGGAACCAGACACTGCGGCGAGGTCAACCCCTTGACGGCGTGACTCACCCCGCTCAGGAAGAGCACCATCGCGCCTGCGATGCTCAGCAGCCCTGGCCAATCGGGTCTGAGCCTGGTGTCGGCGGCCATCGGCGGCAACAGCAGCGGCAGCCACGGCATGCAGAGCAGCGCCAGCAGCGGCGCCAGGCCCAAGGCCAGACGCCAGCTGGTATCGGCCAAGAAGCCACCCAACAGCGAGCATCCAACAAAGCCAGCAATGGTGAACAGGTGCCACACGCCCAAGGCCCTGCCCAGCTGATCGGGGCGACTCACCGCGCCCAAGGCCGCCAACGACAGCACAAGCACACCGCCCACGGCGATGCCGGCCAGGGCGCGACCCAGCAGAAACAGGCCCGCCTCGGGCGCCGCCAGGGCGATGCCATCGCCAGCGATCAGCAGCAACAAGGCGGCGGCGAAGACACGACGACGTCCCAGGCGATCCCCCAGAAAGCCCAACAGCAGCACCGTGGCCGCCTGGGCCAGGGTGGAGATGCTGGCCGCCAGGGACAGGGTGGTGCCTTGCATCTCCAGGGCCTGAGCGGCCTTCACAAGGGCCGTGTTGGCCACCGTGGGATCGATCAATTGCAGGCTGGCCAGAACACCCAGAAAAGGCACCGCCAGGGATCTGGTGGGTTGAACGCGCATGGGGTGGGCAACGCAGGTGGTCAACAGCACAGGTGATCAACAGCCGCGGCTGCGAGCCGGCACGGTGGCCAGTTGTGACTCAGCGCGGACTCTGGATTTTGCGCTGCAGGATCAACCCCGCTGGCAACGCAGTGATGAGATTGGAAACCAGAACGGGACCGTCACCAGTGATCCATCCAAACAGGGCCCAGACAACAACACCAGAGGTGAACATCAGATACATTCCCAGCGAGATACCCGAGGTGTCGCGAGTGCGCAGGGTCTTCAGGGCCTGGGGGAAAAAACTTGATGTCGTCAGCACTGCAGCAATATAGCCCAAGGCATCAACTGGAGAAGTACTCATGTCTGAATATATAAAGCCCCAGAATCATTGCATAAATCTCACGTTTTTTGCGTTCTGATGATTGGTTGGTTATTAACCAGGCTGGGGAATGCTCAGAGCGAATTGCTCCGCACTGGGTGAATTCTGGTTGATTGTGATGGCGAGAACTGTTCCTGCTGGTCTGGTGGCTACTTGTTGGTCAGCAGAAGAAGTGCTTTCAGATGGCTGTAGTTTCGCTTTCAGATGCCACTGTGGCGCTCAACAGGGATGGGTCCAGTGTTGCCGCCACTCGCCAGTCGACTCTCCTGGGTGTTGGCGGCGAAAAAGTGGATTAAATTAACCACCAGACTACTCCATCCTGTCTGGTGGCTGGCACCAATGCCGGCACCATTGTCTCCGTGGAAGTACTCATAAAACAATAAATTGTCCCTCCAGTGGGGGTCGCGTTGAAAGGTCTGCTGGCTGCCGAACACGGGTCTCAGGCCTTCGTCGTTGCGTGTGAAGATCGAGACAAGCCTGTGCGAGAGATTTTCGGCGATTTCGTAAAGGTTTGCCAGCTGGCCGCTGCCTGTCGGGAATTCAACCTTAAAGTCGTTGCCGAAATACGTGAAATAGACAGACAAGGCGCGAATGATCGCGAAGTTGACTGGCATCCAGATCGGTCCGCGCCAGTTGCTGTTGCCGCCGAACAGGCCTGAATCAGACTCGGCCGGCAGGTATTGGACAACGTACTCTTGTTGATTGTGGACAAAGCGATAGGGATCTCTTTCGTGCCGTTTTGAGATCGAGCGAATGCCGTAGTCGCTAAGAAACTCATCGGGATCGAGCATGATCTTGAGGACGCGGCGAAGATTGGTCTCATCAAGAGCTGACATCATTTGTCGATTGGCATAACCCTTGAGGCTGATGTCATGAAAAGAGCTGTGTTGGTCTGGGTATTTATCCCGCATTCGTTGCAAGATTTCGCCAATTTCTGGAAATTGCTCGACCACATCTTGGTCGAACACCTGCACGGCACATAGTGGAATCAGCCCGACCATCGACCTGACTTTCAACCGTGTTGAACTTCCGTCGCTTTTGCGTAGAACATCATAAAAGAATCCATCCTCTTCATCCCACATGCTTTCGCTCGCATTGCGATTAACCATCGCATGGGAGATTCTCAAATAGTGCCTAATAAACTTGACTGGATATTCGCGGTATGTTTCATCACTTCGTGCCAGCTCCAGGGCGATGTTGACCATGGTCTGGGCGTAGAAGGCCATCCATGCCGTGCCGTCTGCCTGCTCCAGGTGGCCGCCCATATCGGGCGATTCGGTGCGATCAAAAATGCCAATGTTGTCGAGTCCGAGGAAGCCACCTTGATACACGTTATTGCCGTCGGCATCTTTCCGGTTCACCCACCAGGTGAAGTTGATTAGAAGCTTGTGGAAGCTTTGTTTCAGCCACTGATGATCTGCTTGGCCGTGAAGTCCGACGCCAGTTAGGTAGACGTAGTATGTTGCCCAGGCATGCACAGGTGGATTGACATCGCCGAAGTTCCACTCATAGGCAGGAATCTGACCGTTGGGGTGCAGGTACCGGCTGCTCAGCATCAAACTGAGCTGTTGTTTGGCGAAGCTGGGATCCACCAGTGAGAACGCCATGGTGTGAAACGCAAGATCCCAGGCCGCATACCAGGGATATTCCCATTTGTCTGGCATGGAGATGACATCGCAGTTGTTCATGTGATGCCACTGCTGATTCCTGAACACCTGTTTGTTTGTGACAGCTAGGGGGTCTATCCCACGCTTTTGGAGCCAGGGAGCGATGTCGTAGTTGTAGAACTGTTTGGACCACAGCATCCCTGCCATCGCCTGCCTGAACACCAGCTGTCGTTCGGCATCCAATCCGGCTGGCATCACATGGGCGTAAAAGGCATCACAATCTTGCTTTCGGAGGTTCAGGATCTGATCAAAGTCGTGTTCAGCAGACTCGTTCTGTGATTCAGTGGTTGCCTTGCTCAGTCGACATTGGATGCTGGTCGAGCTGTGGGCAGCAAGCGAGAGCTTGAAGATTGCAGAGGCTTTGGTGCCGCGCTGCGCTGGGTTGACAGCCTTGTGCTCCCCGTCAACCAGGTAGCGATGGATGCCGCACTTGGTGTAGGGGGATTGATTCGGTTGCTGGAACAGCCGTTCGGTGTTGGTTTCGTTCTCTGTAAACACCAGCTCATCAGCCCCGGCGCACTGCAATGTGAAGGCACCAAGTTCGGAGTGCCATGCCTCGATGCAGGCTGCACCTGAGGTGGATTGGCTTGCCTTTAACTCGGGCTTGTTGCTGCCATCGTGCGCCCAGGTGTTGCGACACCAGAGGGTTGGTAACACAGTGAGGCTGGCCCGCTGATTGGAACGGTTATGGACCCTGATCTGAATCAGCAGATCTTCGGGACCAGCTTTGGCATATTCGACTTCGACGTCGCAGTATTCACTCTCGTCGAAGATTCCCGTATCAATTAGTTCGTATTCCGACTCGTACCTCGACCTGGCTTTGTTGGTAGCGACAAGTTCATTGTAGGGAAAGGCATTAAGAGGATATTTGTAGATGTAACGCATGTAAGAATGCGTTGGCGTTGAGTCCAGATAATAGTAATATTCTTTGACGTCTTCCCCGTGGTTCCCTTCGCTGTTGGTGAGTCCAAATAGTCGTTCTTTGAGGATCGGGTCCTTGCCATTCCAGAGTGCAAGGGCGAAGCAAAGCAGTTGGCGGTCATCGCTGATGCCTGCCAGGCCGTCTTCTCCCCATTGGTAGGTGCGGGATCTGGCCTGATCGTGGCTGAATGATTCCCAGGCATTGCCATCGTGGCTGTCGTCTTCGCGCACCGTGCCCCACTGCCGCTCGCTCAGGTAAGGGCCCCACGTGCGCCACGGCTTGAAGCCTGCATTGGCCTCAATCAGGCGTTGATGCTCGGGTGTCTGAGCCGTAGCGAGCTGGCCTGCGGACATTGCAAAGGAATGGAGTCGTGCTGGGTTGGAACGTCAGCGAATGTGGCCTGACCCGATGATCCATTCCAATCGTTTTCAGTTTCGCATCCGTCACCGTTGGTCGCAAGACACCATCGCCTTGCGCCAACGCCGCAGGGTGATGGTGCCACCACGGGCGGAACGCAGCCGTTGCTGCCTGGGCCTGCCCCCATCAGCCAACATCGCAAATTCATGCTAGTACAGGTGTATGCATCTGGAGTGATTCATGGGTGTCCCCCTTCCCCGGCCGGCGGTGCTGGCAGCCCGGTACGACAGCCCTGTTGATGAGTGGCCCTACCTCGATGAAGGGATGCTGCGCAGGGCGCGCAGCCGCAAGGTCTGCATGACCTGCCATTGGTTCCGCCACCATGCCGGAGTCAATTGCATCCCGGTGCTTGCCTGCCAGCTTCACCAGGGCCTGATCACCCACGGCGAGCACCTCACCAGCCGCTGTCAGGGCTGGACCGATGACATGACCCGTCTGCAGGGCTGGGCGCCCGAGGTTGCCTGAGTCGTCGCTTTCGCCCCTGCGGCGCGTCGGTGTTCTGACGGATGGCACGCACGCGTTCATGGATCCGCCGCTCGGCTGACCTGCCCCGACTCGGGTAACAACAACGCCTGCAGGCGCAGGTCGCTGCGCCGCAGCAGGGCAAACACCGTGCCTGCAACCGCCCCGAGCGGTCCCGATAGCCGCAGCAGATTCATGCCTCGCCCCTGGGAGGGGGCCAGCAGTTGCAGATTCTCCAGCCAGGGGCCAGCGGCCAGATAGGGCTGGCGGCTGCTGCTCCAGCGCAGTTCCCAGACCCCCTCGAGTTGCTGCAAGGCCCCTGGCGTTGCCAGGTCAGCAGGCCTTGAGCCCTCCAGAGTCTCGATCAGGGCCTTGACCTGCTGGTTGTGCTGTTGGGCACTGCCACGTGGCTGCTGCCGCAGCAGGTGCAGCAAGGCCTGACGCTGCTGGAGTGGATCGCTTGATGGGGCACTCGGATCGCACTCAACCATCATCGGTTTCAGCAGATGTCAGTCCTAACGGCCCGGATGGTCGAGCTGTGCGCTGCTGCACAGCGTCATCGCCAACAACACCGAAGCGGTGCTGGGCGCTCACCCGTTCGCCGGCTCGCTGGCGCGAACGACCGCCGAGGTCGTGGTCGGATGGGTGCCAAAATGATCTATTTGCAGGCTGCTTGATCCATCCACTGGGTACAGAGAGCTCTGCATCGATGTCTGTCCACATCAATAAGTTGTGGGACATGGGCTAATGATTCATGACCCTGGGCCATAGAACATTGACGTGTGCGCCTTCGGCCAATCGCCCTGCAGCCATGATGGCAGCGGTGATTTCAAAATTTTACGCTGTCAGTTTCTTCGTCGGTAACGACTAGGAACTTGGGCCATAGAGTTATCTGCTTTAGTGTCGATGCTCCGTCTGCAACTCCTCTAAAGCAGAGTAAATCAGTGTGGATTATTCCTTAAATTTTTGTGGTCCTTCGAACAGTCGCTCAAGGTCACCCGACCAAGTGACGCCAGAGATCATCCAGCCAGCTTTGCCTCGATAGCCAATAAAGTTCCAAGTGATGGCTGATTTCTCGAACCGTTCGAGATAAGTCCACCGGATTAGGTTGTCACCCATGCCTTCTGAACGAAGAAATTGGTAGCCTAATCTTCCGCCAAAGCGTCTCTGGATCCCAGGTTGTTGGTTGAGGATGTCTTCCAGCGCAACCTGCATGTCGGCGCTGGGCAGGGATGAATAGAGGCTAAGAGTGGAGTATCCCTCCTTGATCTGTCCTTTGGCTAATGACCCCATAGACTGATCGAGAACCTTGCGTAAAGCGTCAGTGCTACTTGCAACCTGCTGCTGAGCAAACGCATTTGGCGGGCTAAGTAGTAGCAACGCAAGAATGCTCTTGTGGACCCATGTTGTTACAAGGCTGTGCATGGGCCTGGCCAGTCCGTTGGGCCTGTGTGTGCATGGCATCGTTAACTCATGAGCAGCATCCGTGGTGATTTTATACGTGTTGCGTTCGCCGTCGTGTTCGACGACGAAGACGCCCTCGATTCCGAGAGGCTCACCGTCGCCACCACCAGCAAGCCGGACAGGGTCGCCATCAAAGAGGCCCTCAAGGCCTGCTGCCGCCCTCTCCGCAAGAGGGCTGGCTCAGCGATGGCCGGCGGGTGCTGCACTCCAGACCCGAGCGCTACAGCCGATGGAGTCCGGAGCTTGAGGTGACGCTCGGGGAGTTAATTCCCGGAGAAACGGCGCCCCTGCTATTGGCGAAGCCTTCTACGAGCGGTGACGTCGCAAGCAGCTCACGCAGGTGCAGCTGTTTGACGACAATGAAGTTGACCGGTGGCCGATTCAGGCTTCACGTTCGATCAACAGGAATGAAGGGCCTCGATGTTGCATCGATGCACGAAGCTCACTCTGGATCGTGGTTGCATCCCGGAGGCAGGCGGTGCGTGCGCCATAGCCGCGAGCGATCGATTCAAGATCAAGGGCCGGATCGTCGAAATCAAGGCCAACAAAACGAGCCTGGTCAACGCTGATGTTGAGGGCGCCGCACCAGAGATCCTTGAGGATCCGGTATTCACGGTTCACAAAGCAAATGAACACCACGGGGATCTGATACCTGGCGGCACTCCAGATCGCGTGGATGGAGAACTGAGCACCTCCATCACCGACGAAACAGACCGAAGGCTGACCGGTCGCGAGTGCCAATCCAACCCCTGATGGCATGGCCCAGCCAAGACCACCACCACGAGGTGCGAAATGGACGTTGCTGAAGCCAAGTGCAATGGCCATCCGCTGCACCAGTGCATCCTCGGATGAGCCTTCCGTAATCAGATGGCAATCGCGCGGTAGCTGTTGCAGAAGATCCAGAATCAGGGCATCACTGGCATGGGTGCCCTCAGCGGGATACTGTGCCTGGAGTTCAGCCAACACCGCAGCGCCATCGTGATGAGAGGGTGAATCAGCAGGAGCAGCGAGTTGATCAACCAAGGCCTTCAAACAGGCATCCACATCTCCCAGCACAGCAAGGTCGCAGGGGTAATCGAAACCGAGTTGACGCGTCGATGGCGCGAGATGGTAGATCTTCAGGCTCGCCGGGATCGCCTGCACACCATTGAAAGTGAACGTGTCGATCTTCTCGCCCAGCAACAGCAAGCGGTCATAGTGGCTCAGAGTCGAACGGATCTCTCGAGTGGTGGCGGGCAACTGACCCTTGTAACGAGGATGTAGGGGGTTAACAACACCCTGAACATGAAAAGGGGCCGAATACACATCGGCTCCGAGGCAAGAAGCCAGCCGGCTGAGATGTTCAACGGCATCTGAGGCCCCTACCGCGTAGTCGGCCACGATCGCCAAAGAACCGGCATCTGATGCCCGCAGGACTTCAGCCAACTGGGAGAGGCCAGCTGGCACAACGTCATCAAGCACGACGGTACGGCGCAGACCAACCTCGGCCATGGGTTCCTGCATGAAGTTCATGGGGACCGACAGGAACACAGGACCACTTGGTTGCAGCTGTGCCTGAAGCCAACAACGCTGCAATGCGACCGGCAGATCCTCAGCCTGAGCCACCTCAAGGCTGTACTTGGTGGCCGTTTCCGCCATCTGTGCATTGGGCGCACCAAGCACGGGACTGTGAATCAGAAATCAGGAATCCTGTTGGCCATTGATTACAAGCAGTGGCACGCCGGAGAGAAGAGCATTGCGCATGTTGAACAGACCGTTCGCCAGACCCGGGTAGGTGTGAAGACTGACCATCGCGGGCTTACGTGTCAACATGGCGTACCCCGCAGCAATGCCGACGGCTGTCGATTCGTGCAGTGCCAGCAGATATTGAGCCTTGGATCGGCCTACGGCATCAAGAAAAGTGGTTTCAGTGGTACCAGGATTGCCAAAGACGTATGAGATTTCGTGAAGATCAAGAAAGTCGCGGATCAGATCGCCACCTGTGTACGCCATGCAAGTTGCGTCGAGCATTCATCTTCATGACCAAGTTAGCCAGGTGCCTTCTGCCAAACAGCGGGCATGTAGACATCAAAGCCCGGAGCGTTGGCCATGGGCGTTGGCCTGCTCAGCCGTGGTGCGGTTCCAAGGGGGTCAGGCGCAGCTGCCGGTGCTGGCACCTGGGGGCCAGGACCATCAGACATCCGTCGAGAGTGTTGGAGCCGGGGCCGGATCGTCAGCGTGATGCTGTCTGCTGCCCAGGGGGGTGTCACATCTGCCGGCGGGGCCGGAGGGCTGAGACCTTGCAGCCTTAGGAGGCTGCTGAAAAAGCCAGTCACCTGCGGGAGAATGGCGCAACGGCACTGAGTGGATGCGCGGCCAGCAGGAACGCACCGGTCCCCTGTTCTCGTACATCTCCACAGAAGACCGGATCCCGGTCAGTCATCCCCTGCGACAGGTGCGGCGGCTGGCGGATCAAGCCCTGGATCGGCTGAACCCCACCTTCTGCAGGCTGTACCCCGAGGGCGGCCGCCCCTCAATCCCACCCGAGCAGCTGCTGCTGGCCTTGTTGCTACAGGCGATCTATGGCATCCGCTCAGAGCGGATGCTCATGGAGCAGCTGGACTACAACCTGCTGTTCCGCTGGTTCGTTGGCCTCAATCCCGACGATCCCGTCTGGCATCCCACCACATTCACCAAGAACCGAGACCGGCTGCTCAATGAGGAGCTCATGGCCAAGTTCCTCGAACTCCTGCTGGCTGCGCCTGAGGTCAAGCCTCTGCTGAGCTCAGAGCACTTTTCGGTCGATGGCACCCTGCTGCGGGCCTGGGCATCCCACAGCTCGCTGGAGCGCATCGATGGCCTGGACGACGGTCCGCCTCCACCCAGTGGTGGCAAAGGATTCGGCGTCAACACCTCCGGCAAGAAGCGTGCCAAAGGCGACTTCCGCGGTCTGCTGCTCTCCAATCAGACCCACCGTTCCAGCACCGATAGCGAGGCCCGGCTGTTCAAAAAGGCTCCTGGTGTTGGTGCCTTCCTGAGCTTCATGGGGCATTGCGTCATGGAGAACCGCAACGGCTTGGTGGTGGCCAGTGAGGTCACCCAGGCCAACGGCACCGCCGAGCGTGATTCGGCACTGCGTTTGGCACGCTCACTGAGCGGCGCTCATCAGAAAACCCTCGGAGCTGACAAGGGTTACGACACCCGGGATTTTGTGGCTGACCTGCGCATCAGCGGCATCACCCCGCATGTCGCTCAGAACAGCAGCCGGAGCGGTGGATCAGCGATTGATGGTCGGACTGCTCGTCACGTGGGTTACGCCCAGTCGATCAACGCCAGAAAGCGGATCGAGCAGGTCTTTGGCTGGATCAAGCAGGCTGCCGGACTCCGGCAGCTCAAGGCCCGAGGCCGAACCAAGGTGGGAGCGGTATTCCGGTTGCACGTGGTGGCCTACAACCTGATCCGGATCAGCAACCTGCTCAGAGCCCAGAGTCAGCAGGAGGCGATGGCATGAACGCGCCGATCAAGGAGTCATTGGTCCTGGAGCGCAGGACTGAGGACGGCCAATCGAGCCTGGAAGCGGTGCATGCGAGCCGCAGAGGACAGGTCAACCGGATTGACGTGCTCTGCTGACGGTCACGAACAGGGCAAGGCCATTGGCTTTCGTCGCTTTTTCAGCAGCCTCTTAGCGAGGGCATTGGTGCACGTCGCCACAAGGCCGGCCCGTCCCTGTCGTGGTGCTTGGTGCCCGAGCGTTCTGGATCGGGTCGACAAGCCTGGATCGCCTTGTCAGTGAGCATGGCTGACAGCGCCAGGACGCTAATGCAACAAGGGATGTCAGGGTTCAGCAGGCCAGGTGTCGGTCTAGCCCCGGGCCCAGCTGGCCAAACTGTCATTCATGCCCTCACCTGCTGTGGCTCTGCCGGGCATCCTTCGGATCTTCTAGAAGCGGAGGGGGTGGGATTCGAACCCACGGTGCCTTTCGGCACGCCGGTTTTCAAGACCGGAGCCATCAACCACTCGACCACCCCTCCAGGCGGTCGCCGGGATGTTCCCGACCCAAGCATGATCCCATTGACGGCGCCGCCGCACCAGCCCTGGTGCGCGTCCCGTGAGTCCCGCCTGAGACTGAGTGCCACGATGGGAAGGGTTTGTCCCCGTGCCCGCTGCCGCGATCTGGTGGCCCAGCTCGAGCGGGCCCTGTGCGCCCTGCCGGCCCACGCACTGTGCTGAGCACTTGAAAGAGGGATGCTGAGCCCGGTCAGCCCTTGTTGGGGCAGGCTTTGAGCCTGGGTTCAAGGGCGCCGAGTTCCCGTTGGTGCTCGTTCAGTCGCTGTTGCACACGCTGCTTGCGCGCGTTCTGGCCCTCGAGCCACCGTTGCCGGCGCTGCTGCTCACGCAGCCGCCAGGCGTCGAGCTCGGCGATGTAGCGCTCATTGTCGAGCTGCTGGTCTAACTGGCTGTAGCGGCTTGCCACGTCGGGATCGGGGGCCTTGGGAGCCGAACTGGGTTGGTAGACCTCGGCGGCAATTGCAACCAATCCCTGGGCATCGGCCTGGTGCTGCTGTGCAAGGCTCTGGCGTTCGCGCTCCAGAGCTTTGCAGCGTTGCTGCAGCTTGTCCCGGCTGGCCGGTTGGCGCTGCCACCAGGGGCTGCAGCCCTGCAGCAGCAGCACAACCGAGACCACCAGGAGCCAGGGCAACGGTGGGCATCGGACCAGGGACGGGGCCATGGCCGGGGTTCCTGCGCGTCAGCTCAATTGTTGCTGGGTTTGGCCAGGGGCAGCAGGCACTTGTCCGAATCGCAACCGGCCGGGCCCGCCTCCAGCAGCTCGCCGCCGTCGTACCGCTTGAGGGCTTCAAAGAAGCACTCGGTGCGCCGCCGACCGGCCACCTCGGCGTTGAGGCGCAGGTAGGTGGCGGCGTCGATCGGCTCGAACGGCAACCGTGGGAAGGTGGCGTTGGCATCGAAGCGGGCCAGCAGCGCCGCCGAGATGTAGCCCTCGCCTTCTTCGATCGCCCGGTGGATGGCGTCGGCCAGGGGCTCCACCTCCTGGTCGCGAAACTCGATCGTGGCGCTGGTGTTGTGGGCGGTGTAGTGCTTCTGCACCTGCATGTAGAAGTCGAACTGAGCCAGGGCCGAGAAATTGTTGATCTCCACCGCATCGGCACCGGGAATGTTGGCCCAGCTGACCTCGGTGGGGATCTCCACCAGCCATTCAGTGCAGCGGGGATCGAACGGATCGTCGAGCAGACGTCCCTGTTCGTCCTTGTCGCTCTGCGACGGCACGATCGTGTAGCCGTAGTCCATGCAGGCGAGGGCCACAGGATCGTTCTTGCGGAAGGTGATGCGGCGGATGAAGCGCTGGGCCTTGGGCGGGTGCCAGCCGGGGGAGGCACCGGTCAGCAGGCTCTTGGTGCCGGCCGGCTGCACGGTGGTGCAGCGGTTGGGGCGGCGCAGACCGTGGCGATCGCAGTAATCCCAGACCGCTTCATTGACGATCTGCTTCCAACGGCTCAGATAGGCCGCTTCCTGGGCCTTGAAGGCGCGGCCTTCGGCGGTGTCGGGGCGGCCGGCCTCCCACCAGGTGAGCCAGGGGGTGCCGAAGGCATGCACAAAGAAGTCGAACAGACCGGTGAAGCTCACGCCCACGATCGGATCCCAGGCGCGGCTCTGGCGGTAGCGCTCCACCTCGAAGCGGTGGTTCAGCAGGCAGGCCACCGCCAGGCCACCGGCCTTGAAGGCGTCGTCCTGGGCCTGGTGATCGGCGGGGTCGATCTGGTTGAGGTGGATCTCAGCCAGATTGCAGTGGAAGTCGGCGCCGAGAATCTCGCCGCAGGGGTTGAGGCCGTAGCGGCCCAGGCGGTGCTCCAGTTCGGCCGGCGTGATCTCGCTGTGGTGCAGGGTGAGCCAACGACCGGCCTCCTCGCGGCCTTGGTCGCAGTAGATGTCGACAAATTCGGCCCGCAGCTCGGGGGTGGGCAACAGGTCGGCGTTGGAGCGGGCGATCGCTTCGGGGGCGAACTGGATCGCGCCCTCGCCGCTGTGGAACTGCTTGGTCACCGCGTCCAGCACGGTCTCGCGGCTCGGCTTGGTGTGGAACACCCGGGTGTGGTTGGCCATGCGCAGGGCATCGCGCTCGGGGTCGATGCGCCAGTTGCCAGCTTCGTCCTGTTGCCACAGGTTGTCCTTGGCGTCGGCGGCGGCCGTGTCATCGGCCGCGAACTGCCGCATGCCGGCGCTGCGGCGGATGTTGCCGGCCACGATCGTGACAGCGGCCTCGTCGATCAACAGGCAGCACTCAACCGAGGTGAGCTGGCGGCCGATCGCCTTGCCAAGGATCTGGGCAACGCGGGGGTAGAGGTCCTTGAGCTTGACCGGATTCGCCATGCCGCCGAAGCCCTTGAGCGTTTCGCCCACCGGCCGCACGTCGGAGAGGTCGACACTGATGTGGATGTCGCCGTCGAAGCTCTCGTCGCTGCACAGGTTGAGCAGCAGCTGGTAGCTGTCGACCCAGCCGCGGCGGGTGTCACCCACCCGGATGCTCACCCGGTTGCCCGCAACAGTGTGGGTGGTGTGCTGCTGGCGGGAGCCCGCGGGTGTGGAGCCGATGTCGGTGACCCCATCGATCACCAGGCGGTTGCGCACCGCCGGCAGGCGATCGATCAGCCGCGGCTCGATGATGGCGCCGGTGCCGCAGCCCATCATCGCCAGGTCCATCATCAGACCGAAGGCGTCCCAGTCGACGAGGTTGGTGGAGGTGCAGTTGTAGGCCCCCGAGAAGTTCTCGGACCGCTCGATCCACTCGGTGCCGCCGATCCACAGCCAGCGGCCGGATGGCAGTGCCTTCTGCTGCTGCTGCATGCGGCGCAGCAGGGTCACCTCGTCCTCGTTGAGGTCACCCAGCCGGCGCAGTCCTTCGAGGTTGCGCTCGGCCACTTCGTGCCAGCTTTCGCGCCCTACGGAGCTTTTGCGGCTGTAGGTCCGGTAGAAGACCGGATTGGCAGCCGGCGCCGTCGCCGGAAAGTCCTGGACCGCGGTGATGCCCAGAGCTGCGGCACCGGCCTGGTCGTGACTGGGCTGGTCGTGACTGACCTGTTCGTTCACTGAGGGGCGCGTGGCGGAGGCGGTCACAGGGCGCTCGGGTCGTTCGGTGTCGGAACCATAACGCCACTGGTGGGGTGTGCAAGCAGCCGCAGCCACCAGGCACAGTGTGAGCGCCTGGAGCTCTGGGTTGGTCGATGCAGCGCGTCTGTGAGCCCGAACTGATGGATGCCGCCGCCCAGGCTGCCGCCTACGCCGCCGCTGATTTCAGCGCCGGTGATCGGGCGGTGGGCGAGCGGGTGCTGGCCCTGCTGGCCGAGGCGCCGGCCCAGGTCCCGCCGTCGCTGATCGATCTGGGGTGTGGTCCCGGCAACATCAGCTTCGTGCTGGCTGAGCATCTGCCGGCTACCCGGGTGTTGGGGGTCGACGGGGCCGAGGCGATGCTCCAGATTGCCCGCCTGCGCCTGGCCGAGGCGCCGCAGCGCTGGCCGGGCCTGGGCTTCGCCCGCGCCCTGCTCACCCCCGCCGGCCTGCAACCTGCGCCGGCGGGCCGCTTTGGCGCGGTGGTCAGCAACAGCCTGCTGCACCACCTGCATGGGCCCCAGGTGCTGTGGACCGCGGTGCGCCAGCTGGCGGCGCCGGGGGCGCTCGTTTT
This sequence comes from Cyanobacteria bacterium REEB417, assembly GCA_018970945.1. Classification (GTDB taxonomy): domain Bacteria; phylum Cyanobacteriota; class Cyanobacteriia; order PCC-6307; family Cyanobiaceae; genus RGUW01. The sequence continues at coordinate 51,009 of JAGWVJ010000002.1, forward strand.
CGTCCGTGACCTGCGGCGGCCGGCCAGCCCGGAGGCGGTGCTGGCCCTGCGCGATCGCTACCTGAGCGACGCCCCACCGGTGCTGCAACACGATTACGTGGCCTCGCTGCACGCCGCCTTCACGGCTGTTGAAGTGCAGCAGCAGCTGCAGGCGGCCGGCCTGGCCGACCAGCTGCAGGTGGCCGAGCGCGATGACCGCTACCTCGAGGTGTGGGGCCGCCTGGCAGGCTGAGCCGATGACCAGCACCAGCTCTCCAGAACTGGCGGCCCTGGCCGAGGCCGTGGCCCGGCGCCGCAACTTTGCGATCATTTCGCACCCCGACGCGGGCAAAACCACCCTCACCGAGAAGCTGCTGCTCTACGGCGGGGCGATCCAGCAGGCGGGCGCGGTCAAGGCCAAGGGTGAGCAGCGCAAGGTGACCTCCGACTGGATGGAGCTCGAGAAGCAGCGCGGCATCTCGATCACCTCGACGGTGCTGCAGTTCGACTACGCCGGCAGCACGATCAACCTGCTCGACACCCCGGGCCACCAGGATTTTTCGGAGGACACCTACCGAACCCTTGCGGCGGCCGACAACGCGGTGATGCTCGAGGACGCCGCCAAGGGTCTCGAGCCCCAGACCCGCAAGCTTTTCGAGGTCTGCCGCCTGCGCCAGATCCCGATCTTCACCTTCATCAACAAGATGGACCGGCCCGGGCGTGAGCCGCTCGCGCTGATCGATGAGATCGAGCAGGAGCTGGGGCTCGCCTGCTGGCCGGTCAACTGGCCGATCGGCAGCGGCGAGCGCTTCCGGGGGGTGATCGACCGCCGCAGCCACACGGTGATCCTGTTCGGCCGGGCTGAGCGCGGCAAGGCCAGCGACGAGCAGGTGCTCTCGGTCGCCGAGGCCCGCGACTCAGGAGCCGTGGAGCCGGAGCTCCTGGATCAGGCCCTCGAGGAACTGGAGTTGCTCGAAGGCGCCGGTGCCGACCTCGATCTGGAGCTGGTGCACGGGGGTCAGCTCAGCCCGGTCTTCTTTGGATCGGCGATGACCAACTTCGGCGTGCGGCCGTTCCTCGATGCCTTTCTGGAGCTGGCCCAGAAGCCCACGCCGCGGGCCAGCAGCGCCGGGGTGATCGAACCGGTGGCGCCGGGATTCAGCGGTTTCGTGTTCAAGCTGCAGGCCAACATGGATCCGCGCCACCGCGACCGGGTGGCATTTGTGCGGGTCTGCAGCGGTCAGTTCGAGAAGGACATGACCGTGCAGCACGCCCGCACCGGCAAGACGATCCGGTTGTCACGGCCCCAGAAGCTCTTCGGCCAGGACCGCGAGGTCGTTGAAGACGCCTACCCCGGTGATGTCATCGGCCTCAACAACCCAGGCATGTTCGCCATCGGCGACACCATTTACACCGGCAGCCGTCTCGAGTACGAGGGCATTCCCTGCTTCAGCCCCGAGATTTTCGCCTGGCTGCGCAACCCCAACCCCTCGGCGTTCAAGAGCTTCCGCAAGGGGGTCAATGAACTGCGCGAAGAAGGGGCGGTGCAGGTTCTCTATGACACCGACGAGAGCAAGCGCGATCCGATCCTGGCGGCGGTGGGCCAGCTGCAGCTCGAGGTGGTCCAGTATCGGCTCGAAAACGAGTACGGCGTCAAGACGCGGCTGGAGCCCCTCGGTTTCGCGGTGGCCCGCTGGGTGGTGGGCGGCTGGCCGGCGCTCGAGGCGGTGGGGCGCATCTTCAACTGCAAAAGCGTGCGCGACGCCTGGAACCGGCCGGTGCTGTTGTTCAAGAACGACTGGAACCTCAACCAGCTGGCCGAGGACCATCCCGACCTGGCCTTGAGCGCCGTGGCTCCGGTGGTGAGCGGCGTGGAGCCGATCAGCCTCTGATCGGCAGCCACGGCTGCCGGGTCAGCCGCGCCAGAATCCTTGTAACGAAGGATCACAGGCATGGCTCAGCCACTCTGGCTGGTGCGCCCCCGCCCCGATGGGGGCTGCGATTACGTCAACTTCGTGCCCTCACCCGGGGTGGGTGGCAGCTTCACGGTCGAAATGCGTGAAGGCAGCCATCTGCCTCCCCAGATGCCACTGCTCAAGCGTCGACACCGCCTGCCCCTCGAGGAGGCCGAGCAGTGCCGCCAACGGCTGCAACAGAAGGATGGCTTTCGCACCTGTGAGCCCCTCTTCTGAACCGGCCTCGATACGCTCGATGCAGCACCGCTGCGGCTCTGCCCTCGGCCATGAATTCCAGCCCTGACCAGCCCCAGCCAGCGGCAGACCCGTCGCAGCCCTATGCCCTGCTCGGCGTCTCGGCAGACGCGAGCTTTGAAGAGGTTCAGGCCGCCAAGCTGGCGCGTCTGGCCGAGGTGGGCGAGGCGCCGCTCGAGAAGGCCCGCATCGAGGCCGCCTACGACGCCGTGTTGATGGAGCGCCTCAAGGAGCGCCAGCAGGGTCGCCTCAGCACCGCCGCCCGCACGGCATCGGCCCGCGAACAGCAACGGGCTGCCGCACCGGCCAAACCGGTGTTGCCCTCCTTGCCCCGCCTGGGCGCCCTGCCCCGACCGGCTGGATTGCCCCAGCTGCAGTGGTCGGCCCCCCGGCTCGCCCCCGCTGCCGATGCCTGGATTCCGCTGGCCGGTGGCGCCGCGTTGATCGCCTTGCTGCTGCTGGTGCCGGCAGCCAGCCCCGAGCTGCTGCTGGCGTTGGCCACCCTCGGAGCCGTGGTGCTGTTGAAGCGCCGCAGCAACCGCTTCTGGATGTCGGTGGGGTGGGCCTTCGCGCTGTTGGTGGTGGGTCTTGTGGTGGGCGGATTGCTGAGCGGCGCCCTCTCCCCTGCCCTGCCCCTGGGACTGCCCCTGACCCTGGCGCAGGTGCAGAGCCTGCCGGCCCTGGTGCTGTTGGCCCTGGGGGCATTGCTGATCGCCTAGGAGCCATCGACCCTCGATCAGCGCCTGGGTCGCAGGTGCCTCAAAGCCCCAGCAGTCGGGGGAGCACAAAGCTCACCAGCAGCGCCACGCCGTAGAGCACCAGGGCGATTTGATGCAGCACCCGCGCCCAGGCCCTGGCCCGCCGGCAGCGGCGCGCCAGGGCTGGATCGGCGGGACAGGCGCTGTGCCGTTGGCGCCGTAGCTGCAGGCTGTTGAACAGCAGCAGGGCACCGGCCAGGCCGAATACCCACCTGGCGTGTTCAGACAGCAGCACCACGCCGGGCAGCAGCTGGACCAGGGTGGCCACCGCCGATCCTGCCCCCAGCAGCACCAGCAGCGACGGCAGCACGCAGCAGGTCAGGGTGGCCGTGGTCAGCAGCAGACCGCTGACCATCCAGACCACCAGGCGGCGCAGCCCGGCCATCAGCGCGCCGGGGTCGGCTCGATGCTCTGCAGCACGTAGCCAGCCTCCTTGATCGCCTGGCGGATCGTCTCGGTGTTGCCCCGGAACCCCTCGCCGGTGCGAAGACGTACCGTGCGGGTGGCCATGTCGACGCTGATGTCGCTGATGCCGGGGACGGCCGAAAGCTTCTTCTGGATTCCCTGGGCGCAGAAGGCACACACCATGCCGTTGATCTTCAGCAGCCAGGTGGTGTTGGTCGCGGCAGCTCCAGTTCCCAGCACCAGCAGCGTCAGCAGGCTGCCCAGGAGCAACGATTGCCATGCCATGGGCACGTTCATGGGTGGGCTGAGTTCATCACGGGATGGGTCGTTAGAAGGTGTAGCGCAGGCTTGCGTGGGGGTGACCTTGCAGGCTGGCCCCCAGCTCGAGCACGTAGCGCCGGTGCAGGAGCCGCAGGGTTGGAATCACCTCCACATCCATGATGGTGCCTTGCATCCCCCTCACCTCGACCATGATCCAGGGTTGAATGCGTTCGTAATTGGCGGCGCTCAGGGCAACGCCGGTCTTGATTGAGGCCTGGTTGCGGCTGGCGCTGCTCGACTGGAGGGTCCGGGCGCTGATCGCCCCATAGAGGCGCTGGGTCTCTGCGTCGATCTGCACGGCTGCGCTGAGCGCGGCTTCCTGCAGGTTGGGGTTGGTGCCCACGAGGCTGCTGACGGTGCCGGCCCCCAGGTCGAGCCAGATGTTGGCCTGGCTGGTGCTGCCGTTCCAGCGCCGCAGCAGGCGGGTGTAGGTCACGAAGCTCCACAGCTCGGCCTGGTCGGCGTTGCCCATGCCGTGGCCGCTGTGCCCTCCACCGCCGGCCGCAGGGTTGGCCCGGCCGCCGTGGTGGTGTCCGCCACCACCGTCGTCGCTGCTGCCGTCGCCGGTGCCGCCGCTGCTGGTTTCGATCCAGTTGACGCTCAGGCCGAAGCCATCGTGGGTGGTCACCGCCCGGTTGAGGTCGGCCGTGCTCCAGGGGGGGCTGTAGGTGACCTTGAGGGTCGTGCTGTCCATGTAGGCCAGCGGCGCCGCCAGGCTTGCGGCCGTGGGGGTGGCCGCCATCAAGAGTCCTGTGGCGAGCGCCAGCAGCCGGCGTTCACGAGGGAGCGGTGGCCGGATCAAATTCACGGATCAGCTGCTCAAGTTCATCCCCACCAACCTGGTACACCTCGTTGCAGAAGTGACAGGTCAGTTCGGCCTGGCCATCCTCGGCCAGGATCGTGCTGAGTTCATCAGGGCCCAGCAGCCGCAGGGCATTGACACTGCGCTTGCGGCTGCAGGGGCAGTGGAAGCTCACGGGTTGGTCGCTGCTGCCATCACCACTGAGGGGCACCGGATCGAGATCCGGAAAGATGTCGATCAATAGCTGGCGCAGGTCATCGCCGCAGGCGGCCAGGCGGTTGCTGAACCCGCTCACCTCGCGGCAGCGCTCTTCGAGCAGGGCGACCAGGGCCGGCTCCCGAGCGGCCTTGGGCAGCACCTGCACCAGCACCCCGCCGCTGCAGCGCACCCCCGAGCTGTCGATCTTTTCGCCGACAAACACCGCCGAGGGGGTCTGCTCCGAATGGAGCAGATAGGAGGCGACGTCATCGCCGATGCCGCCGCTCACCAGCTCCACAGTGCTGCTGTAGGGCTCGCCCTCGCCCAGATCCCGCACCACATGCAGATAGCCGGTGCCGGTTGCGGTCCTGAAGTCGAAGCTGTGCTGGCCATCGGCCTGGGGCGTCAGGTCCAGTTCGAGGCCGGGGTTGCCCACGAAGCCCCGCACGCTGCCATCGCGGCCGGCATCCACCATCAGTCCCTTGAGCGGTCCATCGGAAGCGATGCGCAGGTTGACGCGGCCATGGGCCACCTTCATGGAGCTGGCCAGCAGCAGTCCCGCGGTCATGGCACGTCCCAGCAGGGCGGTGGTCAGGTACGAGAGCGCATGCCGGCGCCGCGCATAGCGGCTGGCCACGGTGGTGGTCACCGCCACCAGACGAATGCCGCCGGCGGCGGCGGTGGCGCGCAGCATCCGATCGCTCATGCCACCGATTCGACTCGATCCATCGTACGGAGCCTGCCCTGCTCCAGTCGCCAGCAGGGACCTGCGATCGGGGCAAACAATTCGGGTTCGTGGCTGACCACCAGCACCGCCCGCTGGCGGGCCAGGCCGGCCAGCAGGCTCAGGATCTCGCCCCGCACGCTCCAGTCGAGCCCGGCCGTGGGTTCGTCGAGCAGCAGCACCTGGGGGTTGCGCAGCAGCTGCACAGCCAGGGCCAGGCGCCGTTGCTGCCCGCCGCTGAGCTGCTCGGGCTGTTGCTGCAGCGACAGGGCCCCAAGCCCCACCTGACGCAGCACGGCGGCGGCATCGTCGGCCGCCAGGCGCCGGTGCCCGAGCTTGAGCTCCTGGCCCACGGTGAGGCCCAGGAAGTGGCGCTCGGGAAACTGAAACACCAGGCCGCAGAGCCAGCGCCGCTGGCGCCCGCCCAGCCGCTGGCCCTGCCAGCGCACCTCACCTGTGGTGGGCTCGGCCAGACCGCCAATCACCTCTAGCAGGGTGGTCTTGCCACAGCCGCTGCGGCCGGCCACCAAGCCCAGCTGGCCGCTGTCCAGCTGCAGGTCGATGCCCGCGAGCACCGGCGCCACGGACGTGGCGCTCTGGTAGCGGATACCCTCGAGTTCAAGCATGGGCCTCAGCATGCAGGGCCGCGGGGCGCACTTGCGTGTTTGATGGAACGGTTGCAACGCCGGGTCCATGGAGGTTCAGTTCCGCGAAATCGATCCGTTCAACTGCTGGATCTGGCTGCGCAGCCCCGATCCCCTTGGTCAGGGGGAGCGGGGCTACCTGGAAACCGCCTTTGACAGCTGGTTCTTTCTGGGCAAGCTGGGTGGTTTCAATGCCGAGAACCTGCAGACCCATGAGCAGGAGGGCGTCGAACTCAGCTGGATGGGCTACGACAGCGCCTCGGCCGATGCCGCCCTACCGGCCCTCATGCACAACATGGGCCCGATGGAGTACCAGGGCTGCTGGGCCCGCTGCTGGGTCGATCTGGGCACCAGCGATGCCGTTGCGCTCGACGTGTTGATCAATACCCTGCGCCAGCTGAGCCAGGAGGTGGTCGAGCTCGAGGAGCTGCTGATCGGCGGTCTCAACGACGACTGGCCGGTCGACGACCAGGGCGAGTCGCTGTTCGACGGCTGACCGTGGGTCGCGAACTGCGCCGGTTGCTGCTCAGCCCCGCACGCCTCGCTGCTGCCGCTGCCACCGGTGCCGTGGCCCTGCAGCCCCCTGAGCTGCACTACCTGAGTCGGGTGTTGCGGTTGCGGGCCGGCGACAGGTTTGCGGTGGTCGACGGTGCCGGTCGGCTCTGGGAGGCCAGCCTGGCGGATGGCGCGGCACGGCTGCAGCAGCCCCAGGCGGAGCCGCTGCAGCATCAGCCGCCTCCCCGACCCCGCCTGCAGCTGGCCTTTGCCCCGCCCCGCCGTGACACTGACGTGCTGCTGCGCATGGCCACCGAGCTGGGCATCGATTCGCTGCAGCCGCTGCTGGCCGACCGCAGTGTGGCCGAACGCTGGAATGGGCCTCGCGCCGCGGGCCTGGTGCGTGAGGCCGTGGAGCAGTGCGAGCGGCTCTGGGCTCCGGAGCTGACGCCTCCCTGCCCTGCCCGCGACTGCTTTGCCGTGACCTCGGGTCTGCGGTTGCTGGCCACCACCCGCAGCGACGCCCTGCCGCAGCTCGAGCGGCTGCTGGCCGAGCAGAAGCTCCCGCCAGATTCCACGGTCAGCGTGGCCATCGGGCCCGAGGGGGGCTGGAGTCCCGATGAAGAGCAGGCCGCCCTGGCCCATGGCTGGATGGCGGTTCAGCTCGGGTCCACGATCCTGCGCACCGCAACGGCGGCGGTGGCGGCGGCCACGCTTCTGGTCAACTGGCGCCAGCGCGAGCATTGATCGCGCCAGCTTGATCGCGCCAGCTCAGCTGCGCACCATGCCAGCCGCCATCTGCTTGTAGCCGGCCAGATTGGCTCCGGCCTTGCGACGGCGGGTGGGCACGGCGTTGGCCGGATTCAGGGCCTCCGGTGCAAACGTGACCACGCTGGCAGGGGGTTTGGCCTCCTGGGCGGCGCGCAGCTCAGCGGCGATGGCCTCAGCGGTGGTCAGCGCCGGACCAGCCGTTGCCATCGGGGCCGCTGTTGCCGGGACCGCTGCTGCGGGAGCCGCGGTGGCGGCAGCGACTGTGACGATCGGAACTGCCGCAGCCGGCTCGGCCGGTTGGGCTGGTTCGGTGGCCAGCGCCACCTGGGCTGGTTTGGCACCCTCGCTGCCCAGATCCAGAAAGAAATTGCCCTTGTTGTTGAACACCATGGAGATGGCCCCGCGTGGGCTGATTATCCGGTGCCCATGGCCGTCGTCTGGGACGGCCGTTGGGCAGTGCAACACAATGGCTCCATGACGGTATGGCTGCACTGGGGCTGGGCGCTGCTGCTCAACGCGGCGCTGATCGCCGTTGCTAGCCGCCTGCCCCTGCTCACCCCGGCCGGCTGGGTCCACGCCGCCGTCCTGGGCACGGTGCTGTGGGGCACCCTGGGGCCCCCTGGCTGGCTGGCGGTGGTGGTGTATCTGCTGCTGGGCTCGCTGGTGACCCGGCTGGGCTACGGCCACAAGCAGGCCCGCGGCCTGGCCGAGGCCCGTGGCGGCCGTCGGGGGCCAGAAAACGTCTGGGGCTCGGCCGCCACCGGGGCCCTGCTGGCCCTGCTGTGTGGTGTGGCCCCTGCAGCCTGGAGCCCGTTGTTGCTGGTGGGGTTTGCGGCCAGCTTCGCGGCCAAGCTCGCCGACACCTGCGGCAGCGAGATCGGCAAACGCTGGGGTCGCCGCACCGTGTTGATCACGACTCTGCGGCCCGTGCCGCCGGGCACCGAGGGCGCGATCAGCCTCGAGGGCACCGCCGCTAGCGCCGCCGGTGCCCTGGTGATGGCCCTGGTCTGCGCGGCCCTGGGGTTGCTGCGCGGTGCCGGCCACCTGGAGCAGGTGTTGCTGCTGGTGACCCTGGTGGGTCTGGTGGCCACCGTGATCGAGAGTGCCATCGGTGCCACCCTGCAGCGCCGCTGGACCTGGCTCAGCAATGAGCTGGTCAATGGCCTTCAGACCGCCATCGCCGCCCTTCTGGCCATCGGCCTGATGGCGTTGGCCCAGCCGCTCTGAAGCGCGCTCACGAGCACGGTGTAGCGCTGTTGCAGCTGGCGCGGTCGCTGCCCCTGCTCGGCGGCCAGGGCCTCCCAGTCGCGATTCTCGACGATGCGGCCCCAGAGCAGCTGCCGATCGGCGGGGGCATGCTGGGCCAGGGCCCGTTGCAACCACTGCCACTGCTGCTGTTGCTGCCGATCCAGCGCCGGGCCGGCATGGGCGTTGCCGCCCGGGTCGTGGCTCAGCCGTTCGATCAGGCTGGTGACAGCTCCATCGGCATCGGCCGCCGCGAGCGGGGCATCGAGGCTGCAGAGCCGCAGGGCCTGCTGCACCGCCGCCGCCTCCTGCAGCTGCTGGGCGCTGCAGCCCAGGGCGGCGCTCAGATCCAGTTGCCCAAGGGGCGGCAGGCCCTGGCACGCGCGTCGGTTCTGCAGGCTGCAGACCCGTTGCTGCAGTTCGCGCAGGCGGCGCGGGGTCTTGAGGGGCTGGTTGCGATCCCGTTCCTCGTGCTGCATCGCCCCGCGGATGAACGGAACCGCATAGCTGCTGAGCTGCAGCCCGCGGCCTGCCTCGAAGCAGTCGATCGCCCGGATCAGGCCGATGCAACCCACCGACACCAGATCGCCATGGCTCAGGCTGCCTTTGCCCAGCTGGCCTGCGGCGACGTGGTGCACCAGGCCCAGGTTGGCCTCCACAAGCCGGTTGCGCAGCTGCAGCCGCTGGCGTGGATCACGGCACATGGCCAGCGCAGCCAGCAGGGCGGTGTTGGTGGGGTTGTTCGGCATGGTTCAGATTGAGGTCCGTGGTTTCACGGTCTGCCAGGCCTTCCCGCCATCACCTCCCCCGACAGAGTGAAAAGGCCTCACCCGTTCGGGTGAGCGCCTCAGGCAGCACCCGGCGTCACCCGCAGCTGCAGTTGCAGATCGGCCCATTGCAGCAGGGCTGGCCAGTGGCGCAGGCGTTCGTACACCTGCCTGTGCCCCTCGCTGTTGAGGTGCAGACCATCACTGTCCAGCCATTGAGGCCATGAGGGATCGCCCATCAGCGACTCGAGCAAGGGTAGAAACGGCACGTCGGCGGCCAGGCAGGCCTCCTCCAGCAGGGCCTCGTAGCGCCGCAGGTCGGCCAGGCTGTACCAGAGCACCTCGGCGTAGGGCATCGCCTCCTCGAGCACCGGGGTGAGCCCGATCACCAACACGGGCGCAAGTCTGCGGGCCTGGGCCAGCAACTGCTGCAGGCCAAACAGAAACCCGCCGGAGTCCAGTTGCGGGCGGCCGTCCGGCCGACCGACGCGGGCGCTGTCGTTGAGGCCGATCCCCAGCAGAATGCCCTGGGGCTGCTGGCGTCTGAGCTCGCCCCGTCGCCCCACCTCGAGCGCCAGGCGTGCCGCCAGGCGCTCGAGCCCATCGCCACGCACCCCCAGGTTGTAAAGCACCGGTCCGCCCGGCAGCTCCATCCAGTGACGTCGCAGCCGTTCGCACCAGCCCCCCTCGAGCGGATCCCCCCAGCCATAGACGCCACTGTCGCCCAGGGCGATGAGTTTCTTGGGGATCGGCACTGGCATGGTTCGGCGGAGTCGGGTGGCGGGGTCAGGCCCCCAGCAACTGGCGGCGGCTCCGGTCGCTGAGATCTTCTCCCACCAGGGTCAGCAGGGCATAGGCCACCAGCAGCAGGCCGATCTGCTGCCAGGCGAAGCTGCTGAGGCTTTCGCGCAGCTGGCTGCCCAGGCCGGTGCCGCCCACCAGTCCCACCACCACCGTCTCGCGCAGGATCACGTCACTGCGGTAAGCCCCGTAGGCCAGGTAGGAGCGGGCCACCCGGCTGAAGCGTCCATAGAGCAGGGCGAGTCGAGGCCCGCTGCCGCTGCTGCTGAGGGCCTGCTCGGGGGTGGGATCGGCGGCGCTGCAGGCTTCCCGCAATAGCCGCCCCAGAATGCCAAGGTTGTGAAAGCCCAGGGCCAGCGCGGCCGGCAGCAGGCCGGGTTTGAGCACAAACAGCAGCAGCAGCGCCGTCAGCGGTGGCGGCCAGAGCCGCCCCAGCATCCAGCCCAGCTGCAGCAGGGCGCGGCCCTGGCGCCAGGGGGCCACCAGCAGCAGCAGCAGCGGTCCCACACCCACCGCCAGCGCCGCTGCCGTGAGCGTCAACAGCAAGGTTCCCGCGATCAGGCTTGGCCAGGGCAGGGCCAGGGCCTCCTGCCAGCCCCCTTGACCCAGCGGCGGCAGCGGTTGCCAGTGCAGCAGCTGGGTTGGATCAATCTGGAGCCACCGGGCAGCGCCCCAGGCCAGCAGCAGCAGGCTGCCCAGCAGCACCAGCATCTGCCGCCCCCGACGGCCAACGGGGCGGCGTTGTGTTTGGGGCCCCAGGCTGAGCCGTGCCGGCATGCTCCAGTGGCGCCGCAGGCGAGCGATCAGGGCCTCGAGCGGCAGCATCACCGCGAGCAGCAGCCAGAGGCCGCTCCACAGTTCGTGGAACTGCAGTGACTGCAGGCTCAGCAGCAGATCGTTGCCCAGGCCGCCCAGGCCAAACACCCCCAGCAGGGTGGCGCTGCGCAGGGCGCATTCGAGCCGGTAGCCCCCGTAGCTGAGCAGGCCCGGCAGCAGCGGGGGGCCCAGGGCCGTCAGCAGGGCGGTGGGCGCGGGCGTCCCCGCGCTCAACAGGGCGGAGAGGCTGGCCCGGGGCAGGGCATCCAGCAGGTCGCGCACCACCCGGGCCACCAGGGTGCCATAGGGGATCGCGATCGCGGCCACCGCCACCGCTGGCTGCAGACCGATCAGCTGCAGCAACAGCAGGCCCCAGATCAGCTCATGGATGGAGCGTGGCAGCGCCAGCAGCCGGGCCAGCAGATCGGCGGGCCAACACCGCCCGCTGAGGCTCTGCCAGACCACCCGGGCGCTGGCCAGCCCCAGCACCACCCCCAGCACCAGGCTCACGGCCCAGCCCACCAGGGCCACGGCGCAGGTGATCGCCAGACCCCGCAGCAGGCTCTGCAGCACCAACGGATCGAGGCTGGGCTGCAGCGCCGCGGCGGCAAACTGGCCGACTAGCTCCCAGCCGCCCCCGTGCAGGGCCTGGGGCAGCAGCAGCAGCAGCGGCAGCAGCACCGCGGCGGGCAGCAGCATCAGCAGCGGCGCGGCCGGTTTCAACCCACGCCTGCGGCGCCCTTGGCGTCCGCATACAGATCGGTCAGGGTTGCGGGGGTCAGGGCACTGCGTGGCATGTCAAACGCCACCTGCCCGCCCCGCAGCCCGATGACTCGGTCAAAACCGGCCAGCAGGTCAGGCCTGTGCAGGCTGAGCAGCAGCGCCCGGGGCGCTGCGCCCTCACGCAGGAGCAGGGCCAGCAGCCCATCAGCCAGCCGTGGATCCAGGCTGGCGAGGGGTTCGTCGGCCAGAAGCAGTTCGGGTTCCTGGCGCAGCAGCCTGGCCAGGGCCACCCGCTGCCGCTGGCCGCCCGAGAGGGTCGCCACCGGTTCGACCAGGAGTCCTGGTTCCAGGTCGAGGCGCAGCAACAGCTCGCGGCAGGCCTGGGTTTCTAGGGGAACCAGCAGGTTGAGCAGTGCCCGTGGCCAGCCCCAGGCCCCCAGGCGTCCGGCGTTGAGGTTCTGCTGCACGGTCAGTTCCTCAATCAGGCGCAGGTCCTGCCAGAGCGTGCCGATGCGGCGCTGCTGACGCCGCCGGGCCCGTGCCCTGGAGGCCCGCGTTTCCCCATGCCACAGCACCTGGCCCTGATCGGGCTCCAACAGGCCATTGGCCACCGCCAGGAGGGTGCTCTTGCCGGCGCCGCTGGGGCCCAGCAGGGCCAGCCGTTCGCCCGGCCTGAGCTGCAGGTTGACCCCATCCAGGCGGGGCTGACAGCGCCCCCGCACGGTGATGTTCTCGAGGGTCAGCAGGGCAGTCAACGGCGGGTTCTGTGGGTGTGCCGGGCAGGGCGCAACCACCCATCCTGCCCCAGCTGCCGGCCCTCAGGCCAGGGTGAGGCGGTAGACGATCAACGCCAGGATCAGCGCCACCAGGGACACCTCGATCAGATCGGGCCCGCGGGGATTCATGGCCGTCTCAGGGGTGCCGCCGCTCGAGGCTGGCTGCCGAGGGCAGCGCCAGTGCCAGCACCAGCATCGGGATCTCGATCAGCCATTGGCCGTTGCCCAGGGTGATGAAGGCCAGATCGAGAACGGCAATGCTGCGCAGAAAGAGCGACCAGGCCTCATCCCCCTCATTGCTGGCGCGGGTCCAGATCACCAGGCCGGCGAGCAGCAGCACCAGATCGATCAACCAGACCACGGAGCAGCCGCACCGCACTGGGTTGATTCTGAACGGTGTGGTGCCCGCCCCACCCCGATGGGTCAGCGAATCTTGCCAAGTTGCCGGCCCACACGCTCGATCGGTGCATAGGCCTTGCTGTCGACCGGGGTGAACTGCTGGGCGCCAAACAACTGCAGCACCGCCCTCTGCTCGGGGTTGGCGGGCCGCCAGCTGAGGATTGCGCTGCGCAGTTTGGTGGTGAAGCCCTTACCGAAGCGTCGATCGAGGTTGGGCTGGCCGATCCAGTGGTAGTCGGGGTAGGCGGGGGTGCGCCAGATGGCCAGCACCCTGGTCCGGTTGGCCTTGCCGCTTCGCAGGTTGGCCAGCCAGACCTGCTCGTTGACCGCGCCGGCCTGGTAGGTGCCGCTCTGCACCAGGGCGATGGTGGCGTCATGGCTGCCGCTGAAGCCCGGGGCGCCGCCGGCAAAGTCGCTGAGCTTCACGCCCGCCTGCTGCAGGAAGAATTGCGGCATCAACCGCCCGGAGGTGGAGCTCTCAGACCCGAAGGTGAAGCGCTTGCCTTTGAGTTCCTGCAGGCCCTTGAGGCTGGTGATCGGTTGTAGGCCGCTGCCCTTGTTGGCGATGAAGACGGTGTGGAAGGCCGCGTCGATGTCGCGTTGGGCGATCAGCTGGGCCCCGGGTTTCTGCAGCCGCGCCTGCACCCCGGTCAGCCCGCCGAACCAGACCAGATCCAGGTCGCCGGTCCTGAAGGCACTGACGGCGGCGGCATAGTCGATCACCGGCACGTACTGCACCGGCACGCCCAGCTGCTCGGCAAGCAGCTGGGCAACCTGGCCGTACAGCCGGTTCAGCTTTTCGGGGTTCTGGTCGGGGATGGCGCTGATGCGCAGCACCGGGCGGCTGGCCTGGGCGGCGGCGGGGCGCAGGTGAGGGGTCAGGACCACCGTGCCCAGGGCCAGGCTCAGGCCCAGGGCGACGGCGGTCCAACGTTCTCGAGCGGGCATGGTCGACGGCAGATGGAGGATGGTTGGATGGGTTGGGGTTGCTCAGGCCTCAGAGCGCCTTCAGAAACCGGGCCAACCGTCCGAGACCATCATCGATTGTCGTCTCGGCAGCCGCACACGACAGACGGATGCAGCGGTCGTCGCCGAAGGCGATGCCCGGCACCACCGCCAGCCCCACCTCGTCGAGCAGGCGGTTGCACAGGGTCATCGAATCGAGGCCGTAATGGCTCACATCCGGGAAGGCATAGAAGGCTCCCTCAGGCGGCTGCAACTGCAGCCCGGGGATCGCGCGCACCCCGTCGCTCAGGCGCTGACGCCTGCTGTTGAACTGCGCGGCCATGGCCTGGACGCAGTCCCTCGGCCCGCCCACGGCGGCGAGGGCGCCGTATTGGGCAAAGGTGCACACATTGCTGGTGCTCTGGCTCTGCAACGCCGCCGCGGCTTGGATCACGCTCTGGTTGCCAGCCAGCCAGCCGATGCGCCAACCGGTCATGGCCCAGCCCTTGGCACAGCCGCCGACGATCAGAATGCGCTCGGCCAGGTCGGGTGCCACCGCCGCCAGGCTGTGGTGGCTGTGGCCGGGTGCCACCAGAAATTCGTAGATCTCGTCGCAGACCACCAGCAGGCGGGGGTGGCGGCGCAGCACCGTGGCCAGGGCTTCGAGCTCGCTGCGGTGCAGCACCGTGCCGGTGGGATTGCTGGGGCTGTTGAGCACCAGCAGCTTGCTGGCGGGTCCGATCGCGGCCTCCAGCGCCTCGGGCGTCAGCCGGAAGCCGGCAGCCGCATCGCTTGGGATCAGCCGCACCGAGGCACCGGCCAGTTGGGCCATGTCGGGGTAGCTGAGCCAGAAGGGTGCCGGCAGCAGCAGCTCGTCACCCGGTTGCAGCAACACCTGGAACAGGTTGAACAGGGCCTGCTTGCCGCCGTTGGTGACCAGCACCTGGGCCGGCTTGGTGGGTACCTGGTTTTCCTGACTCAGCTTGGCGGCGATGGCCTCGCGCAGGGCCGGTTCGCCGGCGGCTGGGCCGTAGCGCGTCTGGCCGTTGGTCAGGGCCAGGGCCGCGGCCTCGCAGATGAAGGCCGGGGTGTCGAAGTCGGGTTCACCGGCGCTCAGGCTGCAGATGTCGCGGCCGTCGGCCTTGAGCTGCTTGGCCTTGGCGGCGATCGCCAGGGTCAGCGAGGGTTGCAGGGCCCGGGCCCGCTCCGACAGCCAGGCGCTCGCGGCTGAAGCAGAACTCTGCGAAGGCGACGTCGCCGGCATGGGGCAGGGGGCGTTCGGGCCATCCTGCCGCACGCCTTTGCGTGGAACCGTTCGGGCCGAAACCAAACGACCCAACCTGCTCCTGCAGGATGGCCGCGGATGCGACAACAGCCATGAACGCGCCGCTCTCGCTGCAGCGTCTCGGGCAGCTTTGTGCCAGCTGCCGGCGTTGCGGGTTGGTCGATCAGCGCCAGCAGGTGGTGGTCGGTCGCGGCAATCCCGCTGCCCGGCTGATGCTGATCGGTGAGGCGCCCGGGGCCGACGAAGATGCCACCGGCCTGCCGTTTGTGGGGCGATCGGGCCAGCTGCTCGACAGCCTGCTGCAGCAGGCTGGCCTGGACGATCTCTACATCTGCAATGCGATCAAGTGCCGACCGCCGGGCAATCGCCGGCCCACGGCCGCCGAGCTGACGGCCTGCCGACCCTGGTTGGCTGCCCAGATCTCGATGGTGGCGCCCGACCTGGTGCTGTTGGTGGGGGCCACAGCCCTGGAGGCGGTGCTCGGCATCAAGGGCGGCATCACCCGCCTGCGGGGTCAGTGGCACCAGGCCGCTTCCGGGCCCCTGGCCGCCGTCCTGGCCGGTTGCCGGCTGATGCCGATCCTTCATCCCTCCTACCTGTTGCGCTTTGGCCGGGAGGCCGAGGGCAGTCCCAGGGCTCTCACCCGCCTGGATCTGCGTGCCGTGGGTGTAGCCCTTGCCGCACCGGGCGTCCCGCCGGCAATCCCCAGCTGACCCTGTCGCTGTGACAGCCTGGCTGCCGTTGACGGCTTGTACACCGCCATGACTGCCGCCCTGGCCAGCCCCCAAGCAGCGTCCACGGACTGGGCCGGCAACCCTCGCTACGACACCTTGATCTCACGCCGCAGGACCCGCAGCGTCCGCGTGGGTGACATCTGGATCGGCAGTGACCATCCGGTGGTGGTGCAGTCGATGATCAATGAGGACACCCTCGACATCGAGGGTGCCACCGCCGGCATCCGCCGTCTCCACGAGGCCGGTTGCGAGATCGTGCGGGTGACGGTGCCGTCGCTCGCCCATGCCCGGGCCATGGGCGAGATTCGCCAGCGTCTGATCGACACCTACCAGCCGGTGCCCCTGGTGGCCGACGTGCACCACAACGGCATGAAGATCGCGCTTGAGGTGGCTCAGCACGTCGACAAGGTGCGCATCAACCCGGGTTTGTTTGTGTTCGACAAGCCCGATCCCAACCGCAGTGAGTTCTCAGACGCTGAGATCGCTGCGATCGGTGAGCGCATCACCGAAACCTTTGAACCTCTGGTCAGGCTGCTCAAGGACCAGGACAAGGCCCTGCGCATCGGCGTCAACCACGGTTCGCTGGCGGAGCGCATGTTGTTCCGCTATGGCGACACTCCGCTGGGCATGGTCGAGAGCGCGATGGAGTTCATCCGCATCTGCGACCGGCTCGACTTCCACAACATTGTCGTTTCGATGAAGGCCTCACGGGCCCCGGTGATGATGGCGGCTTACCGGATGATGGCCGACCGCATGGATGCCGAGGGGTTCCCCTACCCCCTGCACCTGGGCGTCACCGAGGCGGGTGACGGCGATTACGGCCGCGTCAAGAGCACTGCAGGCATTGCTCCGCTGCTGGCCGAGGGCATCGGCGACACGATCCGGGTGTCACTCACCGAGGCGCCGGAAAAGGAGATTCCGGTCTGTTATTCGATCCTCCAGGCGCTCGGGCTGCGCAAGACGATGGTCGAGTACGTCGCCTGCCCCAGCTGCGGCCGAACCCTGTTCAACCTCGAGGAGGTGTTGCATCAGGTGCGCAGCGCTACCGCCCATCTCACCGGCCTCGACATCGCCGTGATGGGGTGCATCGTCAACGGGCCTGGTGAGATGGCTGACGCCGACTACGGCTACGTGGGCAAGACGCCGGGTGTGATCTCCTTGTACCGCGGTCGCGAGGAGATCCGCCGGGTGTCAGAAACCGAGGGTGTTGCAGCCCTGATCCAGCTGATCAAGGACGACGGCCGCTGGGTTGACCCCTGATCCCGCTCCGCATGCCGGGCCAGGGGTGCTTCGCTGAAACCGGCTTCGGCGGCTAGCTTGATTGCAGGATTCCCGGCGGGATGGAGATGGTCAACAGGTCGGTGGTGGTGCTGCTCGGTCTCAGTGCCTGCGCTGCCACCGCAGTGTTGGCACGCGAGGCGGTCACACCCCCAGGGGGGATGGGGCGCGTCAGCGACAGTCCCAAGGAGGTCATTGATCAGACCTGGCAGGTCGTCTTTCGCGATTACCTCGATACCACCGGCAAGTACAACGACGAGCGGTGGCGCAAGCTGCGACGCGATGTGCTGGCCAAGAGCTACGGCAGCTCCAAGGAGGCCTATGACGCCATCCGCGGCATGCTGGGCAGCCTCGATGATCCCTACACCCGTTTCCTTGACCCGCGCGAGTTCAAGGAGATGCAGATCGACACCTCGGGCGAACTGTCCGGGGTGGGCATCCAGCTGAGTCTCGACAAGGAGACCAAGGAGCTGGTGGTGGTTTCGCCGATCGAGGGTTCGCCGGCCTCCCGCGCCGGGGTGCAGCCCAAGGACGTGATCACGGCGATCGATGGCAAGAGCACCAAGGGCATGAGCACTGAGGATGCGGTCAAGCTGATCCGAGGCCAGGCCGGCACCGCCGTCAAGTTGACGCTGCGCCGCAAGGGACAGCCGGTGGAGTTGTCGCTGACCCGTGAGCGCATCGAACTGCATGCGGTGGATCACCAGATCAACACCACCCCCGATGGCTTCAAGGTCGGATACATCCGGCTCAAGCAGTTCAATGCCAATGCCACCAAGGACATGCGACTGGCGCTGAAGGATCTCGAGACCAAGGGGGTCAATGGCTACGTGCTCGATCTGCGCAGCAACCCCGGTGGGTTGCTGATGGCCAGCATCGAGATCGCCCGCCAGTGGCTCAACGAGGGCACGATCGTCTCCACCAAGACCCGTGATGGCATCACGGACGTCAAGAAGGCAAACGGCCGTGCCCTCACCGACAAACCTCTGGTGATTTTGGTCAATGAGGGATCCGCCAGCGCCAGTGAAATTCTTTCCGGAGCCCTGCAGGACAACAACAGGGCCGTGTTGGTGGGCCAGAAGACCTTCGGCAAAGGTCTGGTGCAGTCGGTGCGCGGCCTGTCAGACGGTTCTGGCATGACCGTGACCATTGCCAAGTACCTCACACCCAGCGGTCGCGACATTCACAAGCACGGCATCGCCCCCGATGTGAAGGTCAAAATGGGCGAGCAGGAGGCGCAGCGGCTCAAGCTTGAGGATCTGGGCACCCGCAACGACAGCCAATACCGGGTCGCTGAGAGCACCCTGGTCAAGAAGGTGCGCGCTGCCGGCAGCATCGACAAGGCCTACAAACCCGGCACTACCAACCTGCCAGCGGCCACCTCTGCTGCCCCGGCGGCCCAGACGGCCGCCCCCTGATCAGAGCGCCTGCAGCAGGCCGAAAGTGTCGTAGTGACGCATGAGGCTGAGGGCGATCCCCGGCTCCGGGTCCCACCTCAGGCTCACGGCTTCGGCAAGCCCGGGTTCCCGGCCTGCCATGGTCGTCACAGTGACGCCGGGCTGCTGCTCCAGCTTCCAGAGCCTGTGGTGTCGCTCGACGGTCTGGGGCCGCACCCGCAGGGGAGCGGCCGGTGGTGCCGGTTCGTGGCCGGGGTGGCCCTCGCACACCAGCACCAACGTCTCGAGATCGCTGAGGCCATGGCGCACCACGATGCGGCGGCGCTGCTCACCCCAGACCAGGCACAGTTCGCACACCCAGGGCCAGGGGCCGATCCGGTCAGGCCCCAGGCTCCAGTGTCCTGCCGGGCTGATCTGCATCTCGGCAGGGGGCTGGTCAAACTGCATCGAGCGCACCGTCCCACTGCTGCGGTTGGTGAGATCGGCATGGATTGTGCCCTGGCGCTCGGCCACCTCGAGGTGGCTGGCAAAGCGTTCCTGTTCGCGGCCCTGACCGTCGAGGCGAATGAACGTTCCCTGCCAGATCCCCGCGTTGTGGCGCAGCAGGGTGGCCCGATCAGCGCCTGCCTGTCCGGAAGCTGTCTGCTGCGACGGGGTTGCCGGTGACAATGGGTGCGTTCTCCAATGCGACTGGGGCCTGGGATTGTGGCAGCTGAGCTTGGACCTGAGCCTCAGGGTGGTTCGGCTGGTTCTGAGCCCGGCTCCATCTGGGTGCTCAAACCTTGGTGGTGCCAACCCTGGACGATCGTCCTGACGGGACTGGTCGTGGTGGCAGGCAGCTGGTTGGTGCTGCAGCGCTGGTGGATCACGGCCCCGCTCGGCCTTGCTGTTGTGCTCTGGTGGGCGGTGTTTCTGGTGTTGGTTCCCGGGGCCTACCGCCAGAGCGAAGGTCCCGGGAACCGGTGATTCACAGCTGCAGACTCAAGCAGCGCCAGCGACGGGCTGCATCATCCCTCCGCCTGGACTGGAATCATCATCGTCGTTCTTGTTCTCACCCTGCAACAGGGCGTACAACCCGAGTGCCGCCAGACTGACCGTTGCCGAAATCAAGCCATAACCATGGTCGAGGCCAGCACCCAGCGTCATCACCTCGCCCATGAACAGCGCTTTACATAACTTCTCACAATCGTAACGGACTTTTGCGTGATGTGTTGCTGCCGTCTCACACGGTCAGCACGTCCGCGTTCTGGTCGCGCTGCTGTGCGGCCCGCTGGGCCTCGGTGAGGCCATCGGCCCCAGGGATCTGGGCGGCCATGAGCGCCAACCAGTCCTTGAGCTCTTCGACCTGCTTCTGGATCGGCAGCACCCCCAGGCCCCGGGCCAGCACCTTGGCGGTGCTGCCCGTGCCGGGCTGGTACACCAGGCGCCCATGCAGATGCTGGGGCAGCCCCTGGCGCAGCAGCCTGAAGGCGGGCTCCTCCATGGGGGTCTCGAGTGCAATGTTGGGCTTCTCGGGCTTGAGTCTTGAAAAGCCGCAACGCCTCGCCAGCAGCTTGAGCTCCATCAGCTCAAGCAGGGCGATCACCGGGGCCGGCAGGGCGCCATAGCGATCGACCCAGCCCGTGGCCAGCTCCAGCAGGGCCTCCTTGCTGGCGCAGTCCGCCGCTGCCCGGTAGGCCGCCATCTTCTCGTCGTTGTCGGCGATCCAGTCACCGGGAATGAACGCGGTGATCGGCAGATCGATCTGCGTGTCCTCAACCCTGGGAATGTCCTGGCCCTGGATCTCAGCCAGGCACTCCTGGAGCATCTCCATGTAGAGGTCGAAGCCGATTGTCTCCATCTGGCCGCTCTGCTCGACACCCAGCAGGTTGCCGACACCGCGGATCTCCATGTCGCGCATGGCCAGCTGGTAGCCGGAACCGAGCTGGGCGAACTCCTGAATCGCCCGCAGCCGTGCCCGGGCCGCCTCACTTAGTGAGGCATCACCGGGATAGAACAGCCAGGCATGGGCCTGGATGCCGCTGCGGCCCACCCGCCCCCGCAGCTGGTACAGCTGGGCCAGACCGAACTTGTGGGCGTCCTCGATCAGGATCGTGTTGACCCTTGGAATGTCGAGCCCGCTCTCCACAATCGTCGTGCACAGCATCAGGTCGGCCTCGCCGGCGTTGAAGGCGACCATGGCGCTCTCGAGCTCCCCCTCGGCCATCTGGCCGTGGGCCACCAGCAGCCGCAGCCCCGGCAGCATCGCCCGCAGCTGGGTGGCCACCTCCTCAATGCCCTCGACCCGCGGCACCACGTAGAAGATCTGCCCCCCGCGGTCGAGCTCTTGACGGATGGCACTGCGCACCGCCTCTTCGTCGAGGGCGGCCAGGTGGGTCTTGATCGGCCGGCGCAGCGGCGGTGGCGTGGTGATCAGGCTCATTTCACGCACCCCTGAAAGGCTCATGTAGAGCGTTCGCGGGATCGGTGTGGCCGAGAGGGTCAAGACGTCAACGTCCTTGCGCAGGGCCTTGATCTTTTCCTTCTGATTGACGCCGAAGCGCTGCTCTTCGTCGACCACCAGCAGACCCAGCTGCTTGAAGCTGGTGCCCTTGCCCAGTAACTGATGGGTGCCCACCACCACATCGACTGAGCCTTCGGTCAGGCCCTCGAGGATC
Source organism: Cyanobacteria bacterium REEB417 (assembly GCA_018970945.1). GTDB lineage: Bacteria > Cyanobacteriota > Cyanobacteriia > PCC-6307 > Cyanobiaceae > RGUW01. Next base: position 72,139 of record JAGWVJ010000002.1, read on the forward strand.
GTCTTGCGCTCGCCTGCGGTGCGAAAGCGGTTCAGCAGGCTCACCTTGAGTGGGTAGGGGGCGAAGCGTTCGCTCAGGGTGCGCCAGTGCTGCTGGGCCAGCACCGTGGTCGGGGCCAGCATGGCCACCTGCTTGCCGGCGGTGACGGCCTTGAAGATCGCCCGGATCGCCACTTCGGTCTTGCCGAAGCCCACATCGCCGCAGACCAGCCGGTCCATCGGTGACGGCTGCTCCATGTCGCGCTTGACATCGGCGATCGCCTTGACCTGGTCGGGCGTGGGCTCGTAGGGGAAAGACTCCTCCAGTTCGTTCTGCCAGGGCCCATCGGGCGGGTAGGCATAGCCCGGTGCCTTGTGGCGTTCGGCGTAGAGCTTGACCAGGTCGAGGGCCACCTTGCGGATGGCCTTCTGGGCCCGCTCCTTGGCCTTGCTCCAGGCGGTGCCGCCCATGCGGTTGAGCTCAGGGGGAGCATCGCTGGTGGCCCGGTAGCGGCCCAGGCTGCCCAGCTGGTCGGCGGCCACCCGCAGCAGGCCATCGGCGTACTGCACCACCAGGTAGTCGCGCGACTCGCCGCCGAGGGCCAGCTTCTCGAGCTTGAGAAACCGGCCGATCCCGTGGTTGCGGTGCACCACGAAATCGCCCGGCCGCATCTTGTTGGGGTCGACGGTGCGGCTGGCGGCCTTGCGGCGCCTCCGCACGTAGCCGCTGGCGGCGAGGCTGTGCTGGCCGAAGAACTCCCGGTCGGTGATCAACACCAGCCGCCAGGCGGGCAGCTGCAGCCCCTCGAGTTCGGCGGTGCCCCGGGTTTTCAGGGCCACCGGCGTCTTCTGCTCGACTAGCCGCTCGATCGCCGGGGTGTCAAGCGGGTTGGGAACGAAGCGGGCGATGCAGTCGTGTTCTTCGAGCAGGGCCACGGCCCGGCTCGGCTGGGCCGACAGCAGCCAGACCGTGGCGTGGTCCCTCTGGAAACCGTTGATCAGGCCGGCCAGCTTGCCGAAGGCATTGGGGTAGGCCGGCACCGAGCGGCTGGCCAGATCGAGCTGGTTGGGATGGTGGTCGGTCTCGTGCAGCTCGCACAGGTCGAAGCCCGCAAAGGCATGACTGGCCTCGGCCAGGGCGGCGGCGGGGTCGCGATGCAGGCGTGGCGCCAGGGTGGTGCCCAGGTCGGTTTCGACCTCGTGGTGGTGGTTCACCACGTGGTCCAGCCATTGCTGCCCATGGGCCAGGGCGGCCCGACGCTCGTCGATGGCGATCAGCGTGCCCGGATCGAGGTAGTCGAGCAGCGAGGCCGGTTGGCCCCAAGCCAGCCCCATCAGCCGCCTCAGGCCCTCCGTGGGCGTGCCGCCATCGAGCAACCTGTCGAGCTCGGCCGGGCTCAGCAGGTGTTCCAGGCCTTCCGGCATGGCATCGCGCAGGGCCGCGGCGATCAGGGGGCCATAGCCGCTGGGGGTGAGCCGCACCACCTCGACGGCATCGAGGGAGCGCTGGCTGGCGGGGTCGAATTCGCGCAGTTTCTCGAGCTCCTCACCAAAGAACTCGAGCCGCACCGGCAGTTCGCTGCTGACCGGAAACACATCGATGATGTCGCCCCGGCGGCTCCAGCTGCCCTCCTGTTCGATGCTGGTGACCCGTTCATAGCCCAGTCGGGTCAAGCTCTCCCCCAGCTCCTCGAGGTTGACGGTGTCGCCCTTGCGCAGGCTCAGGCACTGGGCCTGCAGCGCTGCCGGTGGTGGCAGGTGGGGTTGCAGGGCGCGCTCGGTGGCCACGATCGCCAGGTCGTTCCAGGCAACGCCCCTGCCGCTGCCACCGTCGTGCAGGTCCAGCAACGCGCTGAGCACCTGCAGCTGGCCCCAGGTGATCTCGCTTGTGGCATCAAAGGCCTCGTAGGGGCTGGCCTCGCTGGTGGGATAGAGCTGGCAGCTGCGCCAGCCCATCAATTCCAGCAGGGAGGCCCAGCGGCCCGCCTCCTCAAGGGTGGGGACCACCACCAGCATCGGGGCCTGGCGGCTGCGGGCCAGGGCACTGCTGACCAGAGCCCGGCTGGCCCGGCCGCCACCACCCAGCCGCAGGCGCTCGCCGCGGTTGATGCGAGCCGCCACCTCACCGGTCAGGGGCGTCTGCTGCAGCTGACGCACCAGGGCAGTGAGGGGCATGGAGTTGCGGCAGCACAGCCGGTCATCTTGGCAAGTGATGGCTGCTCGGCGTTGCGATCCGCCACACTGGCCCAGGTTGTTGGTCCAGGCCCTGCCCAGCTCCCGCGCTCCTGATGGCAGCGTCCAGCCGATCGGGGATGTTCCTGCTGGAAGGCCATTCATCGTTGTGGCGGGGGCTGTGCTGCTGTTCGGCGTGATCGCCGCCACGCTGCCGCCGCGGCCAGGGCCCCGGCAGGAGCCCGCCGAAGGGATTGGGGCTGCCGAGCCCCTGCTGGCTGAGTTGGAACGGGCTGATCGGCAGTGGCGTCCCCGCGTCGAACGCCTGCCGGATGGTGGGGTGCGCTACTGGTATCGGCGCCAGCCGGATGGGACGCCTCTGAGCCTGGCCGAGATCCGCAGGCTGGTGACCCATCCGCCGAGCTTTGCGGCCGAGCGCCTGGCCATTATCAGCCTGTTGCGCAGGCTGCAGGCCATCGGCGTCGCGGTGCATCTGGAGCCCCCACGGCTGGCCGGTGCCGCCGCCGAATGGGATCCCGCCTCCCGCCGCGTGCGCATCAAGCCCCAGGTGCTCAGTCAGGGCAGTCGCTCCTTTGCGTTGGTGCTCAATCACGAAGCCATCCACGTGGCCCAGAGCTGCCGCGGCGGATCGCTGGGGGGGCGCCCGGTGCCGTTGGGGTTATCGCAGGTCATGCCGGCTTCACTGGCTGCGGCCCTGCACGATCCCCCGTACCAGCAGGCCGGTGAGTGGCAGAAGGCCCTCGAACGTGAGGCCTACGCCAACCAGCACGATCTGGGCCTGGGTCTGGTGCTGCTGGAGCAGCACTGTTGGCGCGGTTAACCCGCTGCCCCAGCCTCGCCCGCGGCGATCAGCTCCCCTTCCAGGAGCATGTTGAACTCCAGCAGCTGGCTGTCGCTGAGTTGCTGACGGCTGCTGCGGCCGAACTTTGATTCCAGCAACTGGCGCCCGCGGCCGGCATCCCAGCCCAGTTGCCCGAGCAGCTGGTCGCACTGGCCCAGCAGGTCGCTGCGCTTCAGGGGCACCCCGGCCCTTTCGGGCTCGGTGCCTGCCGGCAGGGCCTCCAGAGCCTTGAGATAGGCCATGAGGTCGGCATAGGTGGTGAGCCGTGAGCGGCTGCCATGGCCAAAGGCGCGCGCCAGGTAGGTCGACTCCTGCTCCCGGCTCCAGCCCAGCCGCTGCAGCTGCAGATCCAGGTTGGCCAGTTCACTGCTCCAGTCTTCGGGGTCGGCCTGGGGCTCCTGCACCGGGGGTTCGACTGCCTGCTCCGGCGGCGCAGCGGGCTGTTCGGCGTGGGGCTGGCCAGGAGCGACCGGGGCGGCAGCGCTGGACTGGGGCCTGCCGGGGCGTCGGGGTTGGCCGCTGGTCTGGGCTTCCAGTTGGGCCGTGAGCCGGCTTCTGGCCTTCTCCTCGGCCTCTTCGGCGGTGGCACCCTCGCCCAGGGCCATGGCCAGACAGCCCTCTGCTGCGATTGCGCGGGCCCGCACCACCCGCTGCCCGGTTGCGGCATGCACCAGCTCGATCTCGATCAGCATCGCCGGGTCCGGCAGGCCAGGGAGGCTTTCTAGAGTGCACCCTTGTGAGCCCCGCTGCAGCGGTTTGCGCCGGGATGGAAGCCGAATCGATCCAATCGTTGCTGCCGCTGCTCAACAACGCGGATCAGTGGAGTGAACTGCTGCTGCTGCTGCCCCTGCTGGTGGCATTGGAAGCCGTGCTGTCAGCCGACAACGCCATCGCGCTGGCCGCCATCAGCCGTGGTCTGCACGACCGGGCGCGTCAGCAGCTGGCCCTGAACCTGGGTCTGGCTCTGGCGCTGGTGTTTCGCCTCCTGCTGATCGTCGCGGCCCGTTGGGTGCTGAATGTCTGGCCGCTGCAGCTGGCGGCGGCGCTCTATCTTCTCTGGCTCTGCGGACGCCACCTGCAGGTGCTCTGGTCGGGACGGCACGGCGACGCAGCAGTAGCGTCCGAGTCGCCAGCCTCCGCGGCTCACAGCCCCGACCCGACAGCTGTCGCTTCACTGGCATCGGTGGTCGGCACCCTGGCGATCACCGACCTGGCGTTCTCGCTCGACAGTGTTGCTGCGGCGGTGGCGGTCAGCGACCGGCTTTGGCTGGTGATGGCCGGTGGGGTGATCGGGGTGATCGCGCTACGGCTCACCGCCGGCCTGTTCATTCGCTGGCTGGAGATCTACAGCCACCTCGAGACCGCAGGTTTTCTGGCCGTCGGCCTGGTGGGAATCCGCCTGTTGCTTCGTCTGGGGATGCCCGAGCACCTGCCCCCTGAATGGGTGTTGCTGCTGGCCGTGGCCTGTCTGTTTGTCTGGGGCTTCTCGAGCCGCAGACCCATTGATGTGACCCCATGAGGGTTGAGTTGCGCCAGAGCGGCAGCGGCCGGTTGCTCGATCAGCTCGAGGTGGCCGATCTGGCTGATGTGCCCCATCCCGGTCGCTGGTTCAGCAACGAGGGTCGGAGCTTCCTGGTGCTGCAGCGCAGCCATCGTTATCAGTTCCGGGCGGGTCGCTATCAGCTCGCTGCCGTGGCCCTGCAGGTGAAGGCGCAGCAGCGACCGGCCGACGCCCGCCTTTGGCGGCACCAGTGGGTGATCGGCGATCCCAGTTGCCGTTTCAATGCCCGCAGCCCCCTGCTGCGTTGTGCGGTTTTGCCCGATGGGCCTTGCGATCGCTGTAACCACTACGAGGCCGGCAACGGCACCGAGACCTGAATGGCCCTGGCTCTGCAGTGGCATCCCTGCCGGGTGCATGAGGGCTACGGGGTCGCGTCAGGTCGCTCACCGGACACTCCCTACCCGGCCGGCAGCATCTCCCTGCAAGCTCCGCTGTTTGCCGCCAGGGGCATCGACCTCAGTCGGTACTACTCAGGCACCTTGAACCTGGGATTTGATGACACCCGCTGGCAGCTGAGGTGTCCCGATGCCCAGATCGAGCAGCTGCGCTGGACCGATCGCCATCCGCCCGAGTCCTTCTCGTTCTGGTCGGTGGCCCTGCGCTGGCAGGGGCAGCCAGAGTCGGTTGCCGGGCTGATCTATTGGCCCCATCCAGAAACCAAGTGCGCCCACCATCAGGATTCCGATCGGCTCGAGGTGCTGGCCCCCTGGATCGCCGGGATCGCTTCAGTCCAGGCGCTCGAACTGGGGGTGGACCCAGGCCGCTGCCGCCGCATCCGTCCACGCCGGTTGCAGGCCCAGCTGCTTGAGGCGTGCAAGTTCAGGGTGCTCGCGTCGCAGGAGGCCTTTTTTGCCGACTTTGAGCGCGACGGTCAGCTTGTGCCGGCGTCTCTTCGCCGCTGGATCCAGGGCGTGCTCCCCCTGGCGCTGGACCTCAGCGATGCCGAGCTCGCCGCGGTGCTGGCGCAGGCGCGTGATCTTTACTGCGAATCAGGGCCCAGCCGCGCAGTCTGAAACGGCGCAATTGGCAACCGTGCAATTGGCAACGACGCAATCTGCAACGGCATCGATGGCGACAAAACGGAGTGCCCCGCTGGGTTGAACTGAGGGTCTGCTTCTGACAGCCATGCCCTACGAGCCCGGATCGCCCCAGTGCCGTGTGCTGATCGACTGCAAGGACCAGCTCGAGTCGATGCTGCTAAGCCTCTCACGCATCGATCAGACCGAGGCGATTCGCGCCCAGCTGCTGGAGGTCCACCATCAGCTCGAAACGCTGCATGGTCAGTACCGCCGCGCCGCATCCGATTCCTGAACCACCGCCAGATCCATTTCGAACACCTGACAGGTTGCGTAGGCGCTGGCCAGGGTGGCGGCATGGGCGCGACCTCGGGGATGCTCCTGATGGCTGACCACGTAACGCCCTGTCGTCTCGCGATGGATCAGACAGCCACTGCCGGTTTCACCCACATACGAGAGTTCGCCCATGACCGCGGTTCAGAGTCTTCTCTCTCTCTAGCCGTGATCGCGGGGAGCGTCCATGTGCGTGAGTCCACACAACACGGACCGTTACTCAGGCGTCCACGTCCAGATGGTCTCCGCTGTGGGCCCCCAGTTGCTGCAGCAGGCTGGTGCCGCTGCTGGCGGCCTTGCCCTCCAGCTGGGCCTGCCGGATCAGCAGCGGGCAGCCGCGCGTGCTCACCACCAGGCCTAGTCCGGGCTCGCAGGCGAGCACGGTCCCGGGTTGATGGGTCCCAGGCGACCAGCGCTCAAGCACCCGATGCACATCGGGGCTGAGCTGATCACTCAGGCGACTGATCAGCGGTTCGCTGGCCAGCAGCTTGAGTCGCTTGCCCTGCCACTGGGTGGCGGCTCCTGGGTAGAGCCCCATCACCCGCCGGTGAATCGCCAGGGCGCTCTGGTCCCAGTCGATCCGATGGTCATCCTTGGTCAGCGGCCGGGCATGGCAAACCCCTTGATCGCGCTGGGCCCTCACCCCCAGACGTTCGAGTCGCTCGCCCTCAGGACCCGGTCCGGCCGCTTCGATGCGGGGCAGCGCTTCGACCAGCAGGTCGGCTGTCAGCTGGCTCAGCCGTGCCGCCAGGGTCAGGGCGTTGTCAAGCAGGGCAATGGGGGTGCTGCGCTCGAGCAGCACTGGGCCGGTGTCCAGTCCCTCGTCCATGGCCATGATTCCCACGCCGGTGAGGGCATCGCCCTCGATCAGGCTCCACTGGATCGGTGCGGCACCGCGCCAGCGTGGCAGCAGCGATCCATGGCCGTTCCAGCAGCCCAGTGGAGGCTGTTGCAGCACCTCAGGCGGCAGGATCTGGCCGAAGGCCACCACCACCGACAGATCGGCCCCCAGCAGGGCCAGTTGCTGCTGCATTTCTGGTTCACGTCGGATCCTGGATGGGGTGAACACCGGCAGGCCCAGCTCCAGGGCCCGGGTCTTGACGGGAGAGCAGACCAGGTCTTTGCCGCGCCCGCGGCGGCGGTCGGGTTGGCTGACCACTCCGACCAGCTGGTGTCCGGCGGTCACCAGCGCATCAAGGCTGGTGACCGCATAGGCCGGTGTTCCCCAAAACAGAACCCGCATGGAACGGGTGTTCAGGCCTCGCCCGTGATCGAGAGTCCCTCGACCCAGACGTGGGGACACACCCCATCAGGGGTCACCTTGGCTGCGCCTTCAAACCCAATCAGATTGTTGAGCACGCTGCGGATGTCGCCGGCGACGGTGGCGGCTTCGATCGATACGCGCTGGCCGTTGTCCATCAACCAGCCGTCGAACGGCAGCGAAAACGATCCCTGGCTGGCCTTGACTCCGGCATGCAGAGCCGAAAGCGAATCAATCAGCACCAGCGGCCCCTGATGGCGGCTGTGGTCCAGGCCTGCGGCACCGCCGGACGCGGCGGAGCTTCCGGCCGGTCCCACCTCGAAGTAGTCAGGCCCGACCGAGACCTTGGCTCCCATGCCCGCATGGCCGGTGGGGGCCACACCGAAGGCTCGGGCCGTGGCCTCTGAATGCAGGAATTGACGCAACACCCCACCCTCGAGCAGGGTCAGGCGCCGGGTCGGGGTCCCTTCGCCGTCAAAGCTCGAGGCGCCGATGTTGCCGGGGTGCAGGCCGTTGTCGTGCAGATTGAGACACGGTGATGCCAGTTGCTGCCCCAGTGATTCGCGAGTGGACAGACTGACTCCGTCGAGCACGGCACGGGCATTGAACAGGCTGCTGAAGGCGCCGATCAGATCGAGGAAGGCCTCAGGGCTGAACACGCAGGTGTAGCGACCGGTTGTGATCGGCGCATAGTCGAGGTGGCTGATCGTGCGTTCGGCCGCCTCATCGATGCAACCGGCGATGTCCAGGTCACCGGCGCCGTAGGCCAGTCGCACGGCCCCTGCGCTACGCGGCTTGCGGCCGCTTTGCTCGGCCCGGGCATACAGATACAGGCTGGCCGTGGTCATCGCCTGCTGGCGGGCGGCCCCGGCACTGTTGAGGTATAGGCGCTGGCTGCGGCGCTGGGCCAGGCCGTTGTAGGGCACGGTCCCGATCGCCGCATGGCGGCCCAGCAGCTCCCGCTCGGCGTCCTTGAGGGTGTCGAGCAGCTGCAGGATGTTGACCGGCTCGTGCAGGGGCTGCTCCAGCGGTTGCAGCGCCGCCGTGGCAAGAGGTGAGAAGGCCGGTGCGTCATCGGGATTGCCGAAGGCGCTCGCCTCGCTGGCCCCCAGCAGGGCTCTCTCCAGCCCCTCGGCCGAAAGGTCGGAGGTGCTGGTGATGCCCACCAGCCCGTCAGTGTTCCAGGCGCGCACCGTGATGGCGCTGCGCTGGGCGGCCTTCATCTGCTTCGCTTCACCCCGATCGACCTGCACCGAGGTGTCGTCACTGCATGAGGCGCCCAGATCCCACTGGTCAATGCCATGGCGCTGGGCCAGGTGCTCCAGGCTCTGGCGCAGGCCTTCGGCATTCAGTTGGCTGGTGCCCATCAGCGGCCCCCCACGGTGATGCTGTCCACCTTGATATGGGGCTGACCCACCGTCACGAAGATGCTGCCGCTGACCGAACCGCAGAACCCAGCCGCCAACTCCAGATCGTTGGCGCACATCGAGATCCTTGGCATCACCTCCTTGGCTTCACCGATGAGAGTGGCCCCCTTCACCGGACGGGTCAGCTGACCGTTTTCGATCAGAAACGCCTCATCGACCGCAAAGTTGAACTGGCCCGTGGGACCGACGCTGCCGCCACCCATCGATTTGCAATAGAGCCCCCGGTCGACCGATGCGATCAACTGCTCAGGGGTGTGGGGACCTGCGGCGATGTAGGTGTTGCGCATGCGGCTGGCGGCGGCGAATCCGTGGCTCTGGCGGCGGCCGCTGCCGGTGCGGGCATGGCCGGTGCGTTGCTCGCCGGCGCGATCGCTCAGGAAGCGCCTCAACACCCCGTTCTCGATCAGGACGGTGCGCTGGGGTTCCATGCCCTCGTCGTCCATGCTCAGTGAGCCGAAGGCACCAGGGCTCAAGCCTTCGTCGATGGCGGTCACCGCCTCATGGGCAATGGGTTCGCCCACCTTGTCGGCAAACGGGGTGGTGCCCCGCTCGACCTGGGTGGTTTCGAGCAGATGCCCGCAGGCTTCGTGGAAGATCACACCACCGAAGCGGTTGGCCAGCACCGCCGGCATCTGGCCTGCTTCGACGTAGTCGGCGTAGAGCATGGTGGCGGCGCTGTCACAGATTTCCAGGGCCGAGGCGTCGGCGTCCCAGCGGCGCAGGTCGTCGGGGCTGTCGCTGGTGCCGTAGCGCCGCCCGAGGCTGGCGCGATGATCACCATCGGCGGCCAGCACGTTGAGCCCCAGGGACTGGTGCAGGCGAATGTCACGGGCGAAGGTGCCGTCGCTGGCGGCCACCAGTACCTCCTGCCAGTCGCGGCTGTAGCTGCCCCGGCGCACCTGCAGGTGGCGGCCATGGCGCTCCAGTCTGGCCGTGCCCTCCAGCAGCTTGGACGAGGCCTCGGCCAGGCCGGGGCATGCGGCCAGCCAGGACACCTTGCTGCTGGCATGGTCGCGAAGAGCGGGCAGTCCATCAAAGCCATCGCTGCCGCCGGCCCGGCTGAGCGACGCGACCTGCAGACCAAGCATGCCGAGAGCCTGCTCGAGCGCGCTCTGAAGCCCCTGATCACTCAGGTCATTGGTGCTGACGAAACCATCGCGGGAACCCAGGAAGACCCGGACGCCGGCGCCCAGCCCGAAGGCCGGACTCACGCTGGTGACCCGATCCTGTTCGGTCAGGACGCCCAGATGGTCGGTGCGTTCAAGAAAGACCTCGACCAGATCAGCTCCCGCACGTCGGCCGGAGGCGAGCAAGGCCTCAAGCCGGCCGCTCCAGAGACTGCCGAAACCGCCCAAAAGGATGGCTCCAGCTTGATGCGCTGGATCGCCAGCGCGCGTGGGGGTGATGGTCAAGGTGGGGGTCTCCGTTCAGCGAACGGCAGGCTGGAACCGGTCGCTGCGGATCGGCGCCATCAGGAACAGCTTGGCCATCTCGGCAGCATTGGCGGCCCAGTAGGGGAGTTTGCGCAGCAGCTTCAGCGGAGCTGGGGCAGAAGTGGCGTCGGCCTCTGCCAGAGCGTTGTTGTTGCTGACCAGCCGTTCCAGACGCACATAGAACTTGGGGTGGTCGACGTTCAGAACCACCGGGAAGACGCGGGCCGACGTCTCGTTGGTCTTGGCGATCACGTACTTGTCGTAGCTGCGGGCATCGAGGCCCAGGGCTTCGTAGAACTCCTTGCGGGCGACGTCGCGCACATACATGGTGGCGAATACGGCCAGCAGAAAGAAACGGCACCACAGACGGGCCTGCAGCCCGCGCACTGAATCGGGCTGGGCCTTCATCAGGGCATCAAAGAAATCGCCATGACGATTCTCATCTTGGCACCAATTCTCAAAGAAATTGAAAATCGGGAAAATCTTGCTTTCCGGATGTTTTTCGAGGTGGCGGAAAATGGCGATGTAACGCCAGTAACCAATCTTTTCAGACAGATAGGTGGCGTAAAAAATGAATTTTGGCTTGAAGAACGTGTAAGCCTTGTTGGCTGTCAGAAAGCCCAGGTCAAGCTGCAGGCCGAAGTCGGCCATGGACTTGTTGAGGAAGCCAGCATGGCGGGCCTCGTCGCGGGCCATGTGGGCAAAACACTCGGCGAGAAGTGGGTTTCTGTCTTTGATGCGGCGGCTCAGCTCCTTGTAGAGCAGGAAACCTGAAAACTCAGAGGTGCAGCTCTGCTCAAGAAATTCAATGAACACCCGACGGGTCTCGGGATCCAGCTTGTCGGCAGCACCTTCGAACGCCTCGTTGCGCACGAAATGGTGTCGGTTGTAATCCTTGCGGAACTCCTCGCAGATGGCCTCGAGTTCCAGTTCGTTGGGCCGCAGATCCATCGCCGCCATGGCGTCGAAATCCGTGGTGTAGAAGCGCGGTGTCAGGATCGTGTCCTTGACCGGCTCCTTGATTGCCGGAGCGTCGGGGTTGCCGAGCGAGGTTGTGGTCGTGTCGGCTACGGCGGACGGAGGCACCATCGACTGCACAGGTGGCGTTGCCTGCATCGTAGAGGCCACGCCGTCGCCACCGGGTGCTTGTAACGCCTCAGTTGGGCCCGAGCCATTTCTGGCCATTGAGCCGTTGCACCAGGCGGGAGACCAGCAGGGCCAGGCTCATTTTCTTTTCGTCGATCAGAAACGACTCCAGCACCGTCGGTGAGCTGCCCGGCTCAGCCAGGCTCACGGTCTTGGCCGCGTTGATGTCGGTCGCGGTGAAACACAACCAGAAACGGCGCCCATCGCTGAAACCTCCCTTGACCATCCAGCAGGGGCTTCCCACCACGGGCATGTCACCCTGCTCGAAGCTCAGATCGCAGGCCGGCCCACCGGTGCTGCTGATCTCCCTGGCCAGGGCCGGGATCAGCAGGTCGGGCACGAACCGTTCGAACGGCTGCTCCTCAGGGGCCGGAGGTTTGACCTTGGCGGCAGGGCCTGGGGTGCTGGGTTCAGACGCTGATCCGCTCGCTGGTTCGCTCGCCGGCACTGACCTGCTGGGCAACTGCCATGACTCTAGGATTGGTGCCGGTCGGCTGGTCAGGACCCTCTGGTCGGACTCTCCCGGTCAGCCCCAGGCCTCATCGGTGGGTTGGTCCCAGCCGTCGTCGATGTCGGTGCGGGCAGCTGCGGCGGTCGCACGGGGAGCGGCACTGCCGCGGCGAATCACCCGGAAGGGCACCTCAACCGTTGGTGCCGGTTCTCCCGGCGCCCGGCTGGGCCCAGCGCCGCCTGCGCTGGACTGCGGTCGCTGCGGCGCCTGCCGGGAGGTTTGCCGCGGTGGGGTGGTAGCGCGTTCAGATGCCCTCGTCCCTGACGGTGGTGCAGCCGTCCAGGCTTCCCGGGTGCCCTGGCGCAGGGCCAGGGCCGTCGCGGCCGCGCTCAGTCCTGCACCGCCGGCCGCCGCGGCGGCAATCCAGGCTCCCAGGGGCAGGGTGGGTGAGCTCCAGAGCAGCAGGCGCAGGCTCACCCCCGGACGGGGATTCGCCGCCGCCAGCAACAGAACCGCCAGCAGGGGTGCCAGCACCGGAAGCAACATCAGCTGACGCAGCACCTTCACGCTCGGCTCAGGGGCGACCCATCCATCGGTTCAGCGGAGCCAGCTCCTCGCCCAGCACATCAAACAGGCGAACCACCAGAAAATCCACCATGTCCTCAATGGTTTGAGGCTGGTGGTACCAGGCCGGTACGGGCGGAGCAATGCGCGCGCCCGCTTCGGCCAGGGCGGTGAGATTGCGTAGGTGCACGAGGTTCCAGGGGGTTTCGCGTGGGCAGATCACCAGGGGGCGAGCCTCCTTCAGGTGCACATCGGCTGCCCGCTCCAGCAGATCGGTGGCCACGCCGGCGGCAATCCTGCCAACGCAGCCCATGCTTGCCGGCAGGATCACCATGCCCCGGGTCCGATAGCTGCCGCTGGCGATGCTCGCTGCCTGGTCGTTCCAGCGATGGCAGCGCAGCTGTCCATCGGTGCTGCCGGTGCGGTCGCGCCAGAAGGCCTCCTGGGCTTCCGGTTCGCCGGGCAGCTGGATGCCGAGTTCGGCCTGCCAGACCGTGATCGCCCCGCGACTGGTGACCAGCTCCACCGAGTCGCCGGCATCCAGCAGGAGCTGGAGGGCCCGCTGCGCAAGGGGCTGGGCCGATGCCCCCGACACGGCCAGCACCAGTGGAGGCCGCGATGTGCCCATGCTCAGTCGGCGTCCGGGGCGTTGCCGTTGTCGCCAGCGTGGTCGCGATCGACTGCGTCGCCATCGACCGGCTCGATTTCGACTTCGCCTTCAGGCAAAACCACGGCCAGATCAATCTGATGCCGCAGCGGATCCACCTTTTCGATCACCACATCAACGCTGTCGCCGAGCATGTAGGTGCGACGATTCTTGCGGCCTACCAGGCGGTTCTGGCGCGAACGGTACTCGTACCAATCGTCTTTGAGGGAACTCACGTGCACCAGACCCTCCACCTGGGACGGGGGCACCTCCACGAAGAAGCCGTAGCTCTGCACGCCACTGATGGTGCCGCTGAGGGTCTGCCCAACCAGTGGCTCGGCCTGGCGAGCCTGGGCCATGGCCACCAGGTCGGTGCTGAAGTCCTGCAATTGACGATGGCGCTGGTTCAGGCGTTCGCTCAGCCCATGGGCCAGATCCTCGGTATAGGGCACGAGCACCCCTGCGGCGAGCAGGGGCCAGTCGATCTGGCCATGGCAGCTGTCTGCAGCCAGATCCACGCTGGTCTTGTGGCGGATGCTCGGCCTGTCCTTGCCCTCCAGCAGCAGGGTCAGCAGCAGCTGCTGATTCCAGATGTCGGCGTAGTGCAGGGTCGGGTTGCACCACGGCGCCTGGGCCGTTGTGGCACCACCCAGCATGTGGAGACCGGCTTCGTCCGACAGCTGCACCGGGTTCAGGGTGCCGCGCAGCTGCTGCTGCAGGGGGCGCTGCCGCTCGCTGTGGCTGAAGCACTGGGCCAGTTCGGTCGCGCTGGTGTCGCCTTCCTCGCTCAGTTCAAGGGGAATCTCCAGGGCCAGGGCTGCTTTCACCACGTCATGCAGGTCGGCGGCGCTCGGCGCCGGGTTGACAGCAAAGATCGCCGGCAGTTCCAGGGCACTCAGATGTTGGCCCAGGGCGCGTTCGGCCAGCACAACGGCTTCACGCAGGATCGCGTGGGGGTGGTGGGGCGGCAGGATCACCATCCAGCCGTTGCGACTGGCATCGGGGGCGGGGACGTGCAAATCGCCGAGCCGGTCGATCGCCGGCAGGGGCAGATCAAGATCGAGGGACCCCGCCGCCAGACGCTGCTCCCGCAGCTGGGTGCCCAAGGCGACCAGCTGCTCGAGCAGGGGGAGATGGTCCTTGAGCGGTTTGAGAGGGGCGGCCAGGGTCCGGCTTTTGGGTTTGCGCTCGGCCAGGGCACTCAGGGCTGCCTCGCTCGCTACGGCATCGACCCTGATCAGGCTGCGGTGAAAGCGGAAGTGGAGCAGCTGGCCGTGGCTGTCGAGTTCCAGGGCCACCGACAGGGCTTCCTGGCTGTCGCCTGGCTTGAAGCCACAGGCCTTGCTGAGGGCCGCACTGAGCAGTGGCTGCCACTGGCCGCCCAGGCAAAGGGCTTCAGCCTGTTCCCGCAGCCACTGGTCTGTGCTGCTGCCGGGTGCCACCCGTTCGGCCACGCTGGGGGCATGCAGCCACAGGCGCTGGCCCTGTTCAAGGGGCTCCAGTGACAGCGCCGCCAGGGGTGGGGCTTCCTTTCCCTGCCAGGCTTCAAGCAGCAGGGTTGGCAGGCCGGTTAAATCGGTCCTGTTGTGGCCGCCCGGAGCCTTGGGTGTGGCCCGTGGCGCCGGGCCGCGGTCCTGCAGTCGATGCTTGGTCAGCAGCAGATCGAGGTCGGCGGCTTCACCGCCGTTGATCGGCAGGCTGCGGGTCACATGGCCAAAGGCTGGTCTCTGGGCCACCGGGAAGCGATCGACGACCACTTCGACAACGCTGTCGGCGTTGTCGTTGCAGTGCTTGCTGTCATCGCTCGGCAGCTCGATGCTGGTCAGCAGGCGGTCATCCAGCGGTTGGGCGATGATCCGCTCACCCTGCTGATCCAGCTGCGCCAGCAGGCTTGTGGTCGTGCGGGTCAGGATGCACTGCACGCCCCCCTCGGGTGAACGACGCCGTCCGCCTTCGCGGGTGATCCGCACCAGCACCCGGTCGCCGTTCCAGGCGTGGTTGAGCTGGTGATCACGGATGTAGATATCTTCACCGCCGTCTTCGCGCAGGGCAAAACAGAATCCTTTGCTCGAGCAGCGCAACCGGGCAGGAATCAGGCTGTCGTTGCTCAGCCGTTGCACCCCGGCGTCGTTCAGCTCGACCAGGCCAAGCCGACCCATGGCTTCGAGGCCGATGCGCAGGTGCTCTTTGTCACCTTTGAGGCTCAGACCCAGGGCTTTTTCGAGCTTGGCAACAGGCAGGGGCTCGGCGGCGGGAAGCTGGTCGAGCAGGTCAGCGACCGTGAACTTCATGGTTGGGGCGGGCGAACGGCAGCAGGACGGGCTCAGCTGGCGGCGGTCTGGAATCCCACGGCACGGTCCCTGCAAGAACGGGGGTGTCGCGCGGAAGTCCGGCTGCGATGGCTGGGCAGGAACGCTCAGGGCTCGAAGCGATGCCCTAAGACCCTGCGACTCCCGGAGGGGTTACTTCAATCTTACCCAGCCGTTCGGTCGTGGCCGGGCTCACTCCGGTGGCGTCCCGGCGTTGGCGAGGCTGCGGATGATCAGCTGCATGCCGATCAGCAGAAACCCCACGGCGGCGGCCAGTTGCAGAAGGTTGGTGGGAATCAGGCTCGACAGGGATCCTCCCGCCGCCGCCCCCACCAGGCTGGCCAGCACCAGGGCCGTGGCGCTGCCGGCAAACACCGCGCCGGGACGGCTGCTGGTGCCGCTGATGGTGACGATCGCCAGCTGGGTCTTGTCGCCTAGTTCTGCCAGAAACACCGTCGCGAAGGTGGAGGCCAGCAGGCCCAGAGGGAGCGCCATGGGTCTCAGCTGAAGTTGGGCAAGGTCAGAATGGCCTGCCGGCCGAGCCACAGACCGAGCACCACCATCAGGATTCCGGCAAGGCGTTCCAACAGTTCCGGAGCCAGCAGGCGGGCCAGCCAGCGGCCGAGCACCACCCCCACCAGTGACGAACAGATCAGGGCCAGCGAGGCGCCGGCAAACACCACCATGGGCTGGCCCGACTGGGCCGACAGCAGCAGGGCGGCCAACTGGGTCTTGTCTCCGAGTTCGGCCAAAAACACGGTGGTGGCAGTGGTCACGAACACCGCCCCCCAGCCGGCTGAAGCCGGGCCGACCTCGCCCGCACCGACCCCGCCCGCAGCGTCGATGCTTACCGGCTCCTGCTGGTCGCTCATCGCCGCCGTCCGTTGGCCCGCAGAAATCGTTTCATCACCTTGCCACGGCCGCCGTATTCGCTGCGGATCTGCTGCGTGCAGCAGTCGATGGCGAAGGCTTCGCCCGCTGCGCTGCCCAGGCCTTCGGGGGCAAACAGGTTGACCAGGTTGCTCACCTGGCAGAAGTCGGGCCGCTCGCTGTAAATGCGGCAGCGCCGGCTGCCTGTGTCGAAATGGCGGCACCATCCGTCGTCGCCCACCAGGGCCAGATAGGTCTGCCGCTGCACGGGGCTGAGGGCTTCCAGGGCCTCCTGACGCAGGGCCGGATCCAGCCGGCAGCAGGCTCCGCAACCGGTGATGCACTGCCACTTGGGCATCGAGCCTGAGCCTGAGGGCGCCATGCAGCCTGGTGCGCTGATGCGCTCCAGCATGACAAGCCGTCACAGCCGGCCAGCGGAGTGCGGGCCCGGCCCGCCGGGGCTTTTAATCTGATGGGGCAGCTCGACCTGCTGCAGGCCGCTGATTCCCGATCCCGACCCGAGCCCCCCAACCCGAGCCCGATGGATTTCCACCTGATCGCCAACTTCGCTGCTCTGGCGCTGATCACCCTGGCCGGACCTGCGGTGATCTTCATCCTTTTCTACCGCCGCGGCGCTCTCTGACCGTGCGTTCCTGAACCCTGGAGTGGGATTCAGGCGGCAAGTCCGAGGGCTACAGCCGCTTCATCCAACAGGCGTTGCACGTAAGGGTGGATGTCTCCGCCTCCCCCCACGTCGCCGACACAACCCCCCTGGCCAATGGCCCCGCCACCTGAACCGTGCAGCCTGGCCAGCCGCTCTGCAAGCGGCTGGCGCAATTCGTTGCCGGCAGCGTTGCGCACCACCAGATCGTCGCCCTCCTGCTGACACCAGTAAGTGCGCCGGTTTCGGTGCAGCACCACCACGGCCCTGTCGCGCTGGCTGGCTCGGAGCCCCACCAGTTCGAGCTGGAGACGCTCGTGGCCCTGCCACTGGTCCTGGACCAGCCGGTAGGCCACATCGACATAGGGTGGCAGGCCGGCCGGGCCCTGCCAGCGCCAGCCCATGGCTCTGGTGCGGGCGGGGCCCTGGCTGAGTTCAAGCTGCAGATGCCCGCCCCGCAGCACCGCGCTGTGCTCCACCCGGCAGGCGCGGCTCCAGAACACCGGGGCGGGCTGGCCGATGCCAAACGGGCCGAGGCGCTGGTGCTGCTGCCAGAAGCCGCGGTCGATGCTGCTGAGTCCCAGCAGGGCCTCGGGTTCCACCGGTAACCCCTGACCGTGCTGCTGCTGCCAGGTGGCGGCTAACCCGTTGAGATCGTGATGCAGGGCTGCCAGCGCTTCGGCCCGCACGCTGAAACCACCGGCCGCCGGGTGGCCGCCGAACCGCTCGAGGTGGTGCGAACAGGCCTGCAGCGCCGCATCGACGGCGAAGCCCTTGGGCGCGCGCACTGAGGCCCTCAGGCGACCGTCACCTTCGCTCGCCAGCAGGGCGGCAGGCTGGCCGAAGCGCTCGACCAGGCGGGCGGCCACGATGCCGATCACGCCGTGATGCCAGTGGTTCTGGGCAATCAGCAGAAACGGACTGCGCCGTTCGCCATCGGCCTCAATCAGGGCCAGCGCTTCGGCTTCGATCGCGTCGCAGAGGTCGCGGCGCTGGCGATTGAGGGCCTCGCACTGCCGGGCCAGCTCCAGCGCCCGAGCCGTGTTGTCGGTGGTCAGCAGTTCCACCACCAGGGCCGGATCCCCAAGCCTTCCCACCGCATTGATGCGTGGCGCCAGCTTGAAACTCACGGCCTGGGCATCGAGCGCCTGATCATCAAGACCCGCCAGCTGCATCAGGGACTGCAGGCCGGGTAGGGGGCTGGCGGCCAGGCGCGGCAGTCCCTCCTGGAGCCAGCGGCGATTCACACCCTGCAGCGGAGCCATGTCGGCGATGGTGCCGATGCAAAACAGATTGAGCGCGATGTCCAGCCCCTCGGCATCGCCAAGGGTTTCGCAGAGGGCGGCCGCCAGCACGTAAGCCAGTCCCACGCCGGCCAGCCCTCGGTAGGGGGAATCGCATGGCGTCACGGCCGGGTGCAGCAGCGCCAGGTGGGGCGGCAGCGTGGTGGGCAGGGTGTGGTGGTCCGTGAGGATCACCTCCAGCCTCAGTTCCTGGGCCTTTTCAAGGGCGGCGGCAGCGCTGACACCGTTGTCGACCGTGATCAGCAGGGTGATCGAGCGGCCCGCAAGCTCTTCCACCATCGCGGTGTTGAGCCCGTAGCCGTCGTTCATGCGGCTGGGGATCGCCGCCACGGGCCGGGCTCCAAGCCGTTGCAGCACGCCCACCAGCAGGGCGGTGCTGGTCATGCCATCGGCGTCATAGTCGCCACAGATCGCGATCGCCTCCTGCCGGCTGCAGGCCTGGCGCAGCCGCTGCACCGCCTTGTCCAGGTCGGCGAAATGGTCGCTCGCCGGCGGCGGCGGATCTGGCCGCAGCAAGGCCGCGATCGCTGCGGCGTCACAGTGTCCACGGCGCAGCAGCACTGCCACCAGTTCGGGCGCCAGCCCGGCGCGCCGGGCCAGTTGATCCAGTGAAGCGCTCTGCTGCGGCGTCAGGGGTTCAGGCAGCTGCCAGCGTTGCTCGTCGATCGGGGGCAGCAACGGGCACAGGCAACACCGATCCATTGTGCTGGCTGCCGCCGATTGGTCCAGGCGGTTCTCCATGGGACGCTTGGACCAGCAACGGGGTCGCTGTGGCCACGCTTCGGGCGCTGCTCTGGGATGTGGATGGCACCCTCGCCGAGACCGAGCGCGACGGTCACCGGCCGGCGTTCAACCGCGCCTTTGCGGAGGCGGGTTTGCCATTGCATTGGGATCCCCGGGGATACGGCCGCTGGCTCGCCATCAGCGGGGGCCGTGAACGCATCGCTGCCCAGCTGCACGAGCTGGAGGGTCAAGCACCCCAGCCGCAGCGGGTTGAGGCCCTGCAGGCAGCCAAGCAGGGTCATTACCGCAACCTGATGCAGCAAGGCTGTCTGCAGCTGCGACCTGGTGTCGTCGACCTGCTGCGCGAGGCCCATCAGGCCGGCCTCTGCCAGGTGATCGTGACCACCAGCTCGCGTGCCGCCATCAGCGCCCTGATGGACCATCTTCTGGGGCCCTTGGAGCCGGTGTTCCGTTTCTGGGTCTGTGGTGACGACGTGGGCCGCAAGAAACCTCATCCGGAGGCCTATGTGCAGGCGCTGCAGCGGCTGCTGGCGGACGGCCTGGTGGCTGATCCCGCCGAGCTGCTGGTGATCGAAGATTCCGATAACGGCCTGCGGGCGGCCCGTGCCGCCGGGCTGTCCTGTGTGGTCACCTGCAGCCATTACAGCTCCCTGGGGTCGTTGGCTGATCCGGATAGGGCCGCTGCGGTGGTCAGTCAGCTGGGGCCCCCGTCCCGGGTGCTGCACGGTCCGGCTTGCCAGGACGGCCAGATCACGCTCTCCTATCTGCAGTCCCTGGTGCGCTGAGCCGCTCGGATGACCCGCCTGCCCCTGCAGCAGACCCGCTACCAACGCCTGCAGCAGGGTCTGTTCTCGGAGCTGTTCGCCGGTTGGGGGCGCAGCTGGCGGGAGCGCAGTCTGCAGCTGCTTGCCTTGCTGGGTGGCTATTACCTGGGCTCCAATCTCACGGTCTACGTGCTGGATCGCATCCCGGGGGGGCGTCCCAGTGTGGTGCTCGTGATGGTGCTGCTGGTGGAACTGCTGGTGCGCCTGCGCAGCCGTTGTGTTCGGGGCCGGCCGCCGCTGGGCTGGGTCTTGATCGACAACCTGCGCCTCGGTGCCGTGTATTCGGTGGTGTTGGAGGCCTTCAAGCTGGGAACCTGATGCCCGAAGCCGACGTCAGGACCCAGTGGAGCGCGCGGTTGCAACGGCTCGAGACGCCACCCGCCATGGATCCGCTGCTGCTCAGTGACCTGGTGCTGCCGTTGCTGAGCTGGCTGGAGCAGCGTTGCGCTGATCGGCAGCACCGCGTCGTGATCGGGCTCACGGCTCCTGTCGGCTGCGGCAAGAGCACCCTGGCGGGCCAGCTGGTTCAACTGGCCCGTTTGCTGCCGTTGCGTTTGGCCGTGGTCTCGATCGATGACGCCTACAGACCCTGGGCCGAGCGGCGCGCGCGCCTGGAGGGCAATCCCTTTGGGGTCAACCGGGTCCCACCAGGCAGCCATGATCCAGGTCTGCTCACCGCCGCCATTGGGGCCTGGCGTGGGGGTGGGCCGCTGTGCCTCCCCCGTTTTGACAAGCGGCGCAACCAGGGCCACGGGGATCGAACCACGCCCATCACCGTGGCGGCTGATGCGCTCTTGCTGGAGGGCTGGCTGGTGGGAATCGAGCCGATGGGTGCAGCCAGACTCAACGGCTGGCTGAGCTCGGGGACCACGGGCCTCAGCGATGCGGAGCGCCGTTGGCTGCCCCGCTGGAACGGGGCCCTTGAGGCCTATCGGCCGCTGTGGGCCTGTTGTGACGGTTTCTGGGTGCTGCAACCGGACCACTGGAGCCGGGTCGCCCGTTGGCGAATGCAGGCCGAAGCCAGGCAACGGCGCCACGGTCAGGGGGCGATGGCGGCACGTGAGGTAAGGAGTCTGGTGCGCGCCAGCCTGGCCTCACTGCCGCCCGTGCTGTACCACCCAGCCCTGTTGAAGCGGGCCATGGCCGTGGCCACCCTGGATGGCCGGCGGCGTTGTCTGAGGGTCGAACCCGGCGCTCAGGCTTCGGTTTCGTCGTCGTTGATCGGATAGACAAAGCCTTGGGCGCGGCCGCTGAGCACGGCTTTGCCAATCGACAGAGCCTTCTGGGCTGCCATGGAGGCCTTGGCCTTCCAATGGGCATGGCGCTGATTGCGCTTGCCTTTGGAGGTCTTTTTCTTGGGAACAGCCATCCCGCTACCCGGTTGCCAAACGACAATCTTGTGGTGCCGGCTGGCCTTTCGTCAAATCGCTAAACTCTGTTGAAAACAACACCCCTGTGGGCGCAAGCGTTCCTGGCTTCTCCTCAACGCTGCTGACCGCTGCGAAACCTGTCATCCCCATCGCAACCCAATCTGCCGGGCCATCGCAGTCAGCCCCTGCAGCACCAGCGAAGTCAGGTTCAGCTGCACCTGGGACGTCAGCGGCCTCTCCCACCTACAGCCAGCTGCTCAAGGATCTGCAGGCCGGTCGGGTCCGTGAGCTGGAACTCTCCCCGGCCCGCCGCGAGGTCTCGGTCCGCTACGCCAACGGCCAGACGGCCAAGGTCAGCATCTTTCATAACGACCAGACCCTGTTGCAGACAGCCCAGCAGGCGCGGGTGCCACTCAATGTGCGCGATGACCGTCAGGAGGCAGCGACGGCTTCCTTCGTGGCCAACGGGGTCCTGGTTCTGCTCCTGCTGCTGGGACTCGGGCTGTTGTTGCGCCGTTCGGCCCAGATGGCCAACCGTGCCCTCGGCTTCGGACGCACCCAGGCCCGGGTCCTTGAGGACGTTTCGGCGCCGGTGCGCTTTGAGGATGTGGCCGGTATCGCCGAGGCCAAACAGGAGCTGCAGGAGGTCGTGACCTTTCTGCGCGCTCCCGAGCGCTACACCGCGGTCGGCGCCAGGATTCCCAAGGGTGTGCTGCTGGTGGGCCCCCCCGGCACCGGCAAGACCCTTCTGGCCCGGGCCATCGCCGGCGAGGCGGGAGTGCCCTTCTTTTCGATGGCGGCGTCCGAGTTCGTGGAGCTGTTCGTCGGGGTCGGGGCCAGCCGGGTGCGTGATCTGTTCCGCAAGGCCAAGGCCAAGGCACCTTGCATCATTTTCATCGACGAGATCGATGCCGTCGGCCGTCAGCGCGGTGCCGGCATCGGGGGGGGCAACGACGAGCGCGAGCAGACCCTCAACCAGCTGCTCACCGAGATGGATGGCTTCGAAGACAATTCCGGAGTGATCCTGCTGGCTGCCACCAACCGCGCCGATGTGCTCGATTCGGCGCTGATGCGGCCAGGGCGGTTTGACCGGCGCATCACGGTGGACCTGCCCGACCGCCGCGGTCGCGAAGAGATTCTCGCGGTTCACGCCCGCACCAGGCCGCTGGCCAGTGGGGTCAACCTGGCCGACTGGGCCGCCCGCACCCCCGGATTCTCAGGGGCGGATCTGGCCAATCTGCTGAATGAAGCAGCGATTCTGACGGCGCGGCGTCAGCAGCAGCAGGTCGACGACGGGGCCCTCACCGATGCGCTTGAGCGCATCACCATGGGGCTGAGTGTCGCCCCGTTGCAGGACAGCGCCAAGAAACGTCTGATCGCTTATCACGAGATCGGCCATGCCCTGGTCACCACCCTGCTGCCTGCCGCCGACAAGCTCGACAAGGTGACCCTTTTGCCCCGAGCCGGCGGTGTGGGTGGCTTCGCCCGCACCCTGCCCGATGAGGAGATACTCGATTCGGGGCTCATCACCCGCGCCTTTCTCAAGGCCAGGCTGGTTGTGGCCCTGGCTGGCCGGGCCGCCGAGCTGGTGGTCTTCGGTCCCAGTGAGGTGACCCAGGGGGCTGCCGGTGACCTGGACCTGGTGGCTCAGATCAGCCGCACCATGGTGACCCGCTATGGATTCTCCAGTCTCGGGCCCGTGGCACTCGAGGGGGAGAGCGCCGAGGTCTTTCTAGGCCGCGACTGGTTGCGGAGCGATCCCCAGTATTCGGAGCAGACCGGCCGGCGTATCGATGCCCAGGTGCAGGATCTGGCCCGCCAGGCTCTGGCTGAAGCCGTTGCCCTTCTGACCCCACGGCGGGTGCTCATGGATCAGCTGGTCGAGCTGCTGATCGGCGAGGAGACCATTGAGGGTCCCCGCTTCCGGGAGCTGGTGGCCCGTCACGAGCAGGCCGAATGTCAGCTGGTGTCTGCCTGATCTCAGTCCGATTGCCCAGCTGCTGCGTCGAGGCCGGTCGCGAAGCGGATGTCGAGACTTCGCAGATGGGTCTGCAGACCGGCATCCTGAACCGGCAGCAGCGTGGCCGCCCTGCCACTCTGATTGACGTGAGAGTGCCAGTGCCCCGGCGGGGTGATAAATGCCCCTCCCGCTTCCCAGTCGATCCGCTGTGGGTTGTGGATCGTGCCGTCGTCGTTGAGTTCGGTGCCCACCAGGGTGTACACCCCAGGGTCGCAATCGATGATCAGATCAAGGGCTACCGACTGGTGCCTGTGGGGAGCCTGAACGGCTCCTGACGGCACCATGCCGTACATGGCCCAGAGCACATGGGTCACGGTGCGGCTGGCGGGCAGATCGCTGTTGGCCAGCAACAGGCTGAGTCTGTTGCTGCGGCTGCTCCCCGGCGCCGCCGCAAGCCGGCCGAGTTCCTGGTTCAGCCAGCTGGCGGGGTAGAGAGTGGCTTCGAATCGCGGTGCTGTGGGCATCGCGCCCAGGTGGCTCAGCAGAGGTGCGTCATGCACCCAGTAAAGAACGCTGGTGGTGTGGGCCTGCAGCAGCGGGGCTTCACCGCAGGGCAGCACAAACAGATCACCGGCTTCCCAACTCAGGTTCACCGCCGGGCTGCCGTTGCCGGCGCTGCGCAGGCAGGTGCCCTGGCCACGAAGCACATAAAACAGGGAGCTGGTGGCAGCAGCTGGGGTCTTGATCTCTTCGGCCGCAGCGATCCGCACAAAGTGGGCTGCCAGGGCCGGACTCGTCGCCGGACCGGGCATCCCCAGCTCGGCACTCAGATCGAGCGGAATCACCGAACTCGGCCCCTGGCGGTGCAGGTCCGCTCCCCAGGAGCGGTAGGGAATGGGCTCGGTGAGCCCACTGCGCACAGGATTGGCTGCCTGACGATAGTCAAACAGCAGGGCCTTGCTGCCGGCCCCTGCATCCTTCGCATTGCGCTCGCTCTTGGAGGACTCCAAAGGGCTGGTCGCCATGGTCAGCTCCGGTGTCTGTGTCATTGCGTCGTCTCTGCCCGGCCATCGAACGCGGCACGGCATGGGTGCCAAGGGTTCAGGCTATTGAGCGGTGGCAGGGACCGTTGACCTCAGAACCGGCCGATGATCGACCCTGGGGGGCTGCAAGGTCAGGATCAGCCACCGGCCACTGCTGGCACGATGCTGACCTCATCACCGTCGCTCAGGAGCGTCTGCTGGTTGTCGAGGAAGCGAATGTCCTCGCTGTTCACGTAGACGTTGAGAAATCGCCGTAACTTGCCGCCCTCATCGCACAGGCGGGCCTTCAGGCCTGGATACCGGGCATCGAGGGCATCAATCAAAGCGTCGACGCTGGCCGCTTCCAGGGAAGCTGTGGCTTCGTCGTTGGTGAACTTCTGGAGCGGGGTCGGAATCAGAACCTGGACGGCCATGGTGAAAGGAACAGTCGGCGAATACGGGCGTCAGTGCTGGGCCTGGGCCTGTTGCCAGGCGGCCTTGAAGCTGTCGAGCTGGGCTTCGATCGTGAAGGGAGCGCCGATCGCGTCGGCCACGGCCTCGGTGGTCTTGAGGCCATTGCCCGTGATGTAGGCCACGGTGGTCTCATTGGAATCGATCTTGCCCTCTTCGACAAGCTTCTTCAGCACGGCGATGGTGGTGCCGCCGGCGGTTTCGGTGAAGACGCCTTCGGTTTCGGCCAGCAGCTTGATCCCCTCGACGATGTCGGCATCGCCCACGGCAGCAATGCTGCCGCCGGTTCGGTTGGCGATGTCGATCGCATAGGGACCGTCGGCGGGGTTGCCGATGGCGATCGACTTGGCAATGGTGTTGGGTTTGACCGGAGTGATGAAGTCGCGACCTGCGGCGAAGGCCTGGGCGATTGGGCTGCACCCTTCGGCCTGGGCGCCACTGAAGCGAACGGCCTTGTCATCGACGAGGCCGACCTTGATGAACTCGTCGAATCCCTTGCGGATCTTGGTGAACAACGAGCCAGACGCCAGGGGCGCCACGATGTGGTCTGGCAGCTGCCAGCCGAGCTGTTCAATCACCTCGTACCCCAGGGTCTTGGATCCCTCGGAGTAATAGGGACGCAGGTTGATGTTGACGAAGCCCCAGCCGAAGGTGTTGGCCACCTCTGAGCACAGACGGTTCACCTGGTCGTAGTTGCCCTTCACCGCCATCAGGGTGGGGTTGTAGATCAGGGTGCCGAGCACTTTGCCCAGCTCGAGGTCGCTGGGAATGAACACGCAGCACTCAAGGCCCGCGTGGGCGGCGATCGCCGCGGTCGAATTGGCCAGGTTGCCGGTCGAGGCGCAGCTCACCGTGGTGAAGCCCAGCTCGCGGGCGCGGGTCAGCGCCACGGAGACGACCCGATCCTTGAAGGACAGCGTCGGCATGTTGACGCCGTCGTTCTTGATGAACAGGTTCTTCAGTCCAAGGCGTCGGGCAAGATTGTTGGCCTTGAGCAATGGGGTGAATCCGGTGCCGACGTCGATCGGATCACCCTGGATCGGCAGAAAGTCGCGATAACGCCAGATCGAGGCGGGTCCCGCTTCGATGGTGGCCCGGCTGACCCGCGCCCTGATGGCCTCATAGTCGTAAACCACCTCAAGCGGGCCAAAGCAGACGTCTTCGCAGACGTGGCGGGCGCTGGCTTCGTAGGCGTGGCCGCATTCCTTGCAGCGCAGCCCCGTGAAGGTGGGTCCGGTCGTGGGAGAGCAGGCGAGGGTGGCTGTCAACAACTTCTCCAGCACTGGCAGGAGGCTAACAGCGCTGGGCAAAGGGTTTGTAAAAAGCCGATCAGGGAAATCGGGTATAGACACCCTGCGTGCCCCCTTGTCGTTCGCGATGTGCTGTCTAGCTTCGGGCGATGAAGCGTCTGGCTCCGTCGACCCTGTTCAGACCGCGGTTGGCGATGTGGGCAGTGCCCTTGCTGGCGCTGTTGCTGTTGGCGATCGTGCTGGCCTCCAGGCTGATCATTGAATGGCTCTGGTTTGCCGAGTTCGAAGCCCAGGGCATGCTCCTGCGCCGCTGGCTGCTGCAGATCGCGGCGTTCACCCTGGTGATGGGGCTGGGGGTGCCCCTGCAGCTCCAGCAATTGCAGCGCTGCTGGCGTCTGCGGCAACAGTCTGCCCGCAAGGCTCTACCCGCGCAGCCGATCCTGGTCTTGGGGGCCTGGGGCTTGCCTCTGTTCCTGCTGGCGCTGCTGGTTCTGCTGACGGTCGGCCTCTCCTTTCTCTGGGTGCAGGCCCAGGGACTGATCGCTGAGCCCTTCAGCGGTCAGGTGATCACGGGGCTCTCCGGGGTGGTCGGCCTGCCCCTGGTGCTGGTGCTGAGCCTGGCCGTCGTGCTGCTGCCTGCGCTACTCCTGGCACCACGAACAAGTCTTCAGATCACCCTGGCTGCCGCGTTGGCGGCCTCTGCCACGGCCCTGGCGCGGGGTTGGAGCTTCTGGCTGCCGGCGCTGCTGGCTGTGCCCTTCGGCAAAGGGGATCCACTCACGGGTCTGGACCTGAGCTTCACGGTGCTGCAGCTGCCGGCCCTGCGCCTGATTCTCAGTGTGGTGTGTGCCCAGGCCGTCGTTGGTCTGGCGGGATGTCTCTGGCTCACCCTGACCGAATCCAGCAGCCTCAGCGATCTGCGCTATCCAGGCCTCAGCCGCGATCAGCAGCGGGTGCTGCAGCCCCAGCTTGCAGTTCTGGCCCTGGTGATCGCCGCTAGCAATGCACTGGCTCCCTTTGACCTGATGGTTCAGGGCAGCGGCGTGGCCAGTGGTGCCGGCTGGGTTGACCTGCATGTGCGACTGCCACTGCGGTTGCTGCTGTCTGGCCTGCTGCTGCTGAGCTCGTTGGCACTGGTGCTGCCCCATGGCGGTAGCTGGCTCCGCCGAGGAGCCCTGCTGCCGTTGGCGGGCACAGCGCTGCTGGTGCCGCTCACCGAGCTGATCGGCGCGCCCGTGGTCCAACGTCTCTGGGTGCAGCCGCGGGAGCTGGCGGTCGAGACCCCCTACCTGCGGCGCAGCATCGAGGCCACCCGCGATGCCTTTGGGCTGTCGGCGGTCGAGGAGACGAATCTCGACCCCAGGCAGCGGCTCACACCCGCCGATCTGCGTGCGGCCCAGGGCACGGTGGCCAACATCCGCCTCTGGGACAGCCAACCACTGCTGGCCACCAACCGCCAGCTGCAGCAGTTGCGTCTCTACTACCGCTTCGCCTCGGCCGCTGTAGACCGCTACGCGCTGCGGGGCAATCCCGCCATCAACGGCGCCCAGCAGGTGCTGATCGCGGCCCGGGAACTCGACACCGGCGGTCTGTCCAGGGGATCGGCCACCTGGCTCAACCGCCACCTGGTGTTCACCCACGGATATGGCTTCACGGTGTCGTCGGTGAATGCGGTGGGACCTGACGGCCTGCCGCTGTACTTCGTCAAGGATCTGGGCCGAGCCGGCCAGCTGCGCGGCATTCCCCAGCTGGGCATCGACACGGCTCAGGTCAAGGCGATGGTGCCAGTGGGGCGTCCGCGTCTGTATTTCAGTTCAGCGGCGGCGCCCTATGCCATTGCACCGACCCTGGTCCGTGAATTCGATTTTCCTGACGGCGATCTCAACGTCTACAACCATTACCAGGGCCGCGCCGGCATCGCCGTTGGCTCGCTGCCGCTTCGGCTGATGGCCTCGGTCTACCTGCAGGAACCCAGGCTGCTGGCCTCCGGCTCGCTCACCCGACGCTCCAGGTTGTTGATCCGGCGTCAGGTGAATGGGCGTCTGGCCCGGTTGCTCCCGTTTCTGCGCTTCGAAAGCCAGCCCTACCTCGTGACGGTTCGCATTCTCGGGAACCCGAGTTATTCGCCGAATCAGCACCAGTACTGGATGCTCGATGGCTTCACCACCAGCTCCAGCTATCCCTATTCGGATGCCAACAAAGCCGGGACCCGCTATTTCCGCAACCCCGTCAAGGCGGTGGTCGATGCCCATGACGGCAGGGTCTGGCTGTATGTCAGCGATCCCAGCGATCCGATCCTGCGCACCTGGCAGCGGGCTTTCCCTGATCTGTTTGAACCCCTCAGCGCCATGCCACGGGAGCTCCAAGCCCACATGCAGGTGCCCCAGAGCCAGTTCAGCATTCAGGCCGAGCGCCTGCTTCGCTATCACGTCACCGATGTGCGCACCTTCTACAACGGCGATGACGTCTGGTCGATCCCGCTGGAGATCTACGGCGACAGCAATGTGCCGATGCGTCCATATCACATCACTCTGCAGCTGCCCGGGCAGACCAAGCCTGAGTTTGTGCTGCTGCTTCCGTTTTCGCCACTCAAGCGCTCCAACATGGTGGGCTGGCTGGCGGCCCGTAACGACCAGCCTCATTACGGCAGGCTGCAATTGGTGCGATTCCCCCAGCAGAGGCTGCTGCTCGGGCCGCAACAGGTGTCGGCGCTGATTGAGCAGGATCCCGAGATCAGCTATCAATTTGGACTCTGGAATCGGGTGGGTTCCCGTCTGGTCCATGGCAATCTGCTGGTGATGCCCGTTGGCAACGGCCTGCTCTACGTCGAACCCATCTACCTGCAATCGCGAAACAATGACATCCCCACTCTCGCCAGGGTGGTGGTCACCGATGGCGTCACCTTTGTGATGGAGCGCGATCTTGATCAGGCCCTCAAGGAACTGGTCAACCGCAAGGGTGTCGCTGATCCGCTGCCCATGAGGCCTGAGGGTCTGCCGCAGGGCTGACTGGAGACCACCCCATAAAAAAGGGCCCCTGACGGGGCCCAGTGGGGTGATCGGTGCGGCCCCAGTCTCAGGCGGCAACGGCGGTCTTGGGATCCAGTGCGCCCTTGGCGTAAAGACCCGCGTAGTAGTTGATGTCGCGCTGCTTGATCTTGCTGGCGTTGCCGGCACACCAGAACTGCTGGTAACGATCGAGGCAGACCTGCTTCATGTAGGCCCGGGCGGGCTTGTTGAAGTGGCGGGGGTCAAAGTTGCCGGGGTCCTTGGCGGCGGCCTCACGGATGGCGGCGGTGAAGGCCAGACGGTTGTCGGTGTCGATGTTCACCTTGCGCACGCCGTTGCGGATGCCTTCCTGGATCTCCTCCACGGGCACGCCGTAGGTCTCGGGGATGGCGCCGCCGAACTTGTTGATCATGTCGAGCCATTCCTGGGGCACCGACGAGGAGCCGTGCATCACCAGATGGGTGTTGGGAATCGCCTTGTGGATCTCGGCGATGCGGCTAATGGCCAGCACTTCACCCGTGGGCTTGCGGGTGAACTTGTAGGCACCGTGGCTGGTGCCGATGGCGATGGCCAGCGCGTCGACCTTGGTCTTGCCCACGAAGTCGGCGGCCTCGGCGGGGTCGGTGAGCAGCTGGCTGTGGTCGAGCTTGCCCTCGAAGCCATGGCCGTCCTCGGCCTCGCCCATGCCGGTTTCCAGGGATCCCAGGCAGCCCAGTTCCCCCTCAACGCTGACGCCGATGGCGTGGGCCACGTCGACCACTTCCTTGGTGACGGCAACGTTGTAGTCGTAGCTGGCCGGAGTCTTGGCGTCGGCCATCAGCGAGCCATCCATCATGACCGAGGTGAAGCCGTTGGCTGCAGCGCCGTAGCAGGTGGCAGGGCTGTTGCCGTGGTCCTGGTGCATCACCACCGGGATGTCGGGATAGGTCTCGACCGCAGCCAGGATCAGGTGGCGCAGGAAGTTCTCGCCGGCGTACTGGCGGGCGCCGCGGGAGGCCTGCAGGATCACCGGGGAGTCGGTCTCGTGGGCCGCCTCCATGATCGACTGCACCTGCTCGAGGTTGTTCACGTTGAAGGCAGGAATGCCGTAGCCGTTCTCGGCGGCGTGGTCCAGCAGCAGGCGAAGCGGTACGAGCGCCATGGGATGTCCTCGTGAAGGGGCAGAAGGGAGTGAACGAGCAGGCGGGCTGAAACCCGGTCTGCGCGCGAGTTTACGGGATGCCCCCCTGCGGCCGATGTGTGTGGGGCAGCGCCGCAGCAGAAAGCCCCGCCCGGGGTCCGGACGGGGCCGCAAACGGTGCAAGCCTCAACCGAGGACTTCAGTCGATCAGCTGCTGCTTGCGCAGCGACTGCACGGCGAAGCCGTTCTGCTTGGCGGCACGGCGGGCCTCGGCGGCCTGACGCACCATCTGTCTGGCTGTGGTGATGGACATGGACATTGCCTCCAGGAACGATCCGGTCGTGACCGGGGTGGATGGCGCGTTGCTTCGGGGGCTTCCCTACTTCCACCTCCGGCAGCCAGGACTGCCGGGGCCAACGTAATGAAACAGTAGCCATCGCTACGGACGATCGGTGTTCGCTGAGATACCACACGACGCGATGGCCATCACCAACGTGTTGATCCCTGTGCTCTGATCAGCGCAGGGTCTCGCGTGCCTGGTCGCAGCAGCGTTGGCTGCCGAGGGCCTCGAGCAGACCAGGCACCATTGGCCGTTGGGCGGTGATCGCGTCGGCCCACCAGTTGTGCAAACGCTCCACAGGTGCGATGCGCCCATCACCCCAGGTGCGCTTGAAGGCCAGCCGGGGATCGGCCGTCACCGGTCGCAGCGGCTCGCCCGCACGGGCCATCCACAGGCCGAACCCGTGCACGTAGTCGCTCTGGTTGTCGGAGCCGAGTACCAGGGTGGCCTCGCTGCCGTAGAGCTCGAGCCAGAAGCCCCGGCCGGCCCGGGTGACACTGGCCAGGTTCAGCTGGGCCGGCACCGGCTTCCCGGTTGAGGTCTGCAGCTCCATCTGGATCAGGGCGATGTCTTCGGCATCCACCGGGAGTGGCTGGCCGTTGACGGGATCGGGACGCTCAGCCACGGCGGTGCCCAGCTGGGCATGCAGGCCGAGGCTGGGGCCCACCAGCCAGTGCAGCATGTCAAAGGCATGCGTGCCGAGGGCGCCCAGCACCCCGCCGCCCAGGTCGCGGCTCGCGTACCAGCTCCAGGGTCGGCGGGCATCGGCCCGGCTGCCCATCAGCCAGTCGAGCTTCACCAGCCAAGGCTCGCCGAGCACCCCCTGCTGCAACAGCTCGGCCAACTGCATGAACAGCGGCACGGCGCGGTATTCGAAATCGACAGCCACCGTCAGCCCCTTGGCTAGGGCCTGACGCTGCAGGTCCTCGACCTCGCCGGCGTGGAGACCGACGGGTTTTTCCAGCATCAGGTGCTTGCCGGCCTCCAGTGCCAGGCAGGCAAGGCCATGGCGCGGGCCCGGCGGTGTGGCGATCACCACGGCATCGAGCCCAGGGTCGGCCACCAGGGCTGCAAAGTCATCGGTTCCGGGGAGCTGGTTGCGCGCGCAGGCCCGCTCGAGCCGTTCGGCCCGTGGGTGCCACAGGGCCACCGGCTCCCACAGCGGCGAGGCCCTGAGGGCTTCGAGATGCACCGTCTCGCCGAAGCCGAGACCAGCCACCGCCACGCGCAGAGAGGGTTTGCTCATGACCGCGGCGTGGCGCGGGGCGGGGCCAGCGCAGTGGCTGCAGCACAGCTCTGTTGCACCACGGCCTCGATCAGGGCGTCGCCCTCAATGGGTTGCCACTCGGCCTGCCAACGGGGGATGCCGTTGATCGAGGTATCACGGAAGAGATTCTGACCGCAATCGATCTGCATCACATACAGATCCCCCAGGATGCGAGGCTTTGTGGCCTCGGCATCCTTGGCTTCGGCGGGCTGAAAGCGGCTCAGCACCGTGAGTTCGCCGTTGCGGCTGTAGCGCAGGCTGCCGGCGTCCCACCACTGGCGACCTGCAGCCGTGGCCGGCACTTCGTGCCAATCGACGGGACCGGCCATCACGGCGGCTGGGCAGGCCATCAGGCTGCACGTCAGAACCAGCGCCAACAGAAGGGTTCTCATGCCGGTTGCAGTGCAGGGCAGCCGTGCAGCCTCAGCAGGCTCGACAGGGTCTCCCTGAGGTCGGGCCGGGCCACGATCAGATCCACAAACCCGTGATCCCGCAGGTATTCGGCGGTCTGGAACCCGTCGGGCAGCTTTTCGCGCAGGGTCTGTTCGATCACCCGGCGTCCGGCAAAGCCGATCAGGGCCCTGGGTTCGGCCAGAATCAGATCCCCCAGCATCGCAAAGCTGGCGGTGACCCCGCCGGTGGTCGGATGGGTCAGCAGGGGTAGGTAGAGCAGGCCCGCCTCGCGGTGTCGTTGCAGGGCCCCTGAGATCTTGGCCATCTGCATCAGGCTGAGCATGCCCTCCTGCATGCGGGCTCCACCGGAGGCACACACGATCAAGACCGGCAGCCGTTGCGCCGTGGCGATCTCGATCAGCCGCGTGAGCTTTTCGCCCACCACCGAACCCATCGAGCCGCCCATGAAGCGGAAATCCATGACCCCCAGGGCCAGTGGATGGCGGTCGACCCGGCACAGGCCGGTGATCACGGCATCGATCAGACCCGTGCTGCTCTGGCTGTCGCGCAGGCGGTCGGCATAGCTGCGTCGATCCTTGAAGGCCAGTGGATCGGTTGGACTCAGATCGCTGTCGATCGGTTCGAAGCTGCCGGGATCGGCGATCAGGGCGATCCGCTCGTCGCTGAAGATGCGATGGTGGTGGCCGCAGCCCTTGCACACGCTGGCGTTGGCCAGCAGGTCCTTGCGGTAGACGACCAGGCCGCATTCAGGGCATTTGCTCCACAGGCCATCCCCCTCATCCACGTCCTGGGTGTTGCGCACCGCCGGGGCGGTTTTGCGGCGATCGGCAAACCAGTCGAACAGCGACATGGAATTCGGGGTGAGTCCAGGCGGCGTGGGCCTGCTTCCTGGAGCGTTGCACCATTAAAGGATCCGAACCCGTGGGCGCCTGGCGGCAGGTTGACTGTTCACGGGGCAAGCTGCTCGCGGTGACAGCCCTTCACGCCTGCATCAGCTCACAGGGGCAGCAGCACCAGCCAGAACCGGTTGCCCAGCAGCCAGACCGCCGCACCGCCCAGGGCAAGGAAGGGGCCAAACGGAAAAGGCTGGCCGGGTTTGAGGCGGCCGCTGAGGCGCGCCACCAGTCCGAATGCCGCACCGCTGAACACCGCCAGCAGCATCGTGAGGCCAAGCCCTGTCAGCCCAAGCCAGCCACCCAGCAGGGCCGACAGCTTGGCATCGCCGAGGCCCAGGGCCGGTTGGCCCAGCAGCCGTTCGCCGGCGGCGCTCACCGCTTCGCTGCCCAACAGTCCAAGCGCCGCAGCCAGTAGGTGATGCAGCAGCAGCGCCCGGCCGATGCCGGCATCCTGGTGAAAGCCGATCGCCGCCGTGCTGAACAGGCCCAGCACCAGGCCGATGCGGCAGAGGGGTTCAGGCAGCCACAGGTGGTCCAGATCGATCAGCACCAGAGGCACCAACCAACTCAGCAACAGCCAGCCGGCGATCAGCACCAGCCAGTCATCGGGTCTTGGGCCCAGGCCCGATGGTGCGGCCCACACCGCTGCCACCCAGAGGCCGGCGCTCATCAGCTCCACCAGCCAGTAGCGGATCGCGATCAAGGCGCCACAGTGGCGGCAGCGTCCGCGCAGCACCAGCCAGCTGACCAGTGGAATGTTGTCGAACCAATTGAGATCGGTTCCGCAGCGCGGGCAATGGCTGGCTGGAGCCACAATGGATTCCTGCCGTGGCAGCCGCCAGGCCACCACATTCAGAAAACTGCCCACACAGGCGCCGAACACGGCGGCCAGCAGGCTCAGGGCTGCACTGGGGGGCATGGTTCCTGCAGACGGGGTCGGGCGCGTCCCGGCCGGCCACCGGTTGAGGCAGGGCCCAGCAGCCACTCAGCCGGAACGAACTGTTCGTGGGGCAGCAGGGTGGGCCAGCGGAAGACCACCCGTCCCAGCTGCCCCTGAACGATCACACCCAACGGCGGCGGGGTCAGAGAACCACCGGCGCTCAGGTAGCTCCAATAGATACCGCGGGCCTGTCGGATCAGCAGGGCGCTGTTGATGCGGTCGAGCCGCAGCCAGGGCCGCCGGGCAGAACCATCCTGGCGATGGTCCAGGCGTTGGGAGCGGGCCGAAGCGATCTCGAACGACACTGCTGCGCCATCCCCGCGTCGGTCATTGGAACCAAGCGTGGATGGGCTGGCGATGGTGGGCCTCCCCAGAGTCCTGATTCCAGACTAGACAGACCCACTCCAGTTCACCCAGGTTCAGCCCAAGGTCTTCTTGTCTTCGATCATGCGATGAATGATCGGGGTGAGGATCAGTTCCATCGCAAAACCCATCTTGCCGCCATTCACCACGATCGAGGTGGGGCTTGACATGAACGAGTCGTGAATCATGTCAAGCAGATAGGTGAAGTCAATCCCCCATTTCTCCCTGGCGCCCTTGCGGAAGTGGCAGATCACGAACGATTCGTCCGGGGTCGGGATGTTCCGGATCATGAACGGGTTTGAAGTGTCGACCGTTGGAACGCGCTGGAAGTTGATGTCGGTGCGGCTGAACTGGGGGCAGATGTGGTTGATGTAGTCGGGCATCCGCCGCAGGATCGTGTCCACGGTGGCCTCCGCCGAATAGCCCCGCTCGCTGTTGTCGCGGGCGATCTTCTGGATCCACTCCAGGTTGACGATCGGCACCACCCCCACGAGCAGGTCGGCCAGGCCGGCGACGTCGTAGCCGTCACCCTTCACACCGCCGTGCAGGCCTTCGTAGAAGAGCAGATCGGTGCCGCTGGGGATTGCTTCCCAGGGGGTGAACTGGCCGGGGGCCAGGTCGGTCCCCAGGCGACCGTTGTGCTGGGCGGCCTCCTCCACAGAATGCAGGTAGTAGCGCTTCTGACCGCTCCCTGATTCGCCGTAGCTCTGGAACAGCTCGGCCAGCTTGTCAAACAGGTTTGCCTCGGGGCCGAAGTGGCTGAAGTTTTCTCCCTTGGCCAGGGCAGCCGCCATGGCTTCCTTCATGGGGCCGCGCTCGTAGCGGTGATAGCTGTCGCCCTCGACCACGGCCGGGGTGATGCCTTCGCGCTTGAAAATCTGCTCGAAGGCCCGCTTGACAGTGCTGGTCCCTGCGCCTGAGGAGCCGGTGACGGCGACGACCGGGTGACGCTTCGACATGCGCGGTGGGCGATGAACTGGGGCTGAGTTTGGCAGGTCGCCGGTCGCCACCCCTGCCGGGCTTCAGCTTTCGAGAGCCGCCTGCAGTTGATCGCCCATGGCGCGGCAGCCCAACTGGGTGCAGCCTGCCTGCATCAGATCGCCTGTGCGATAGCCCTCGGCCAGGACCTGATCGACGGCCCGCTCCAGATCAGCGGCGGCGGCCTCCTGCTTGAGGCCGATGCGCAGCAGCATGGCGGCGCTCAGCACCATCGCCATTGGGTTGGCCTTGTCCTGGCCAGCGATGTCGGGCGCAGAACCGTGGATCGGTTCGAACACGCCCGGCCCGGCTTCGCCCAGCGACGCCGAGGGCAGCATGCCGATCGAGCCGCTGAGCATGGCCGCTTCGTCGCTCAGGATGTCGCCGAACAGGTTGCCGGTCAGCAGCACGTCAAATTGCTTGGGCGCCCTCACCAGCTGCATGGCGGCGTTGTCGACATACAGGTGGCTGAGGGCCACATCGCCATAGGCCTCGCCGTGAATCGCCTCGACCCGCTCGCGCCACAGCTGACTCACATCAAGCACGTTGGCTTTGTCGACGGAGCACAGCTGGCCTCGGCGTTGCCGTGCCAGTTCAAAACCCACCCTGGCGATGCGGTCGACCTCGAAATCGCTGTAGGCCATGGTGTTGAAGCCGCGCTCACCGGACTCGGTCTTCACTCGGCCCTTCGGGGTGCCGAAATAGATGCCGCCGGTCAGCTCGCGCACCACCATCAGATCGACGCCGTCGATCACCTCCGGTTTGAGGCTGCTGGCCGAGGCCAGGGCCGGCACGATTTTGACCGGCCTCAGGTTCGCGAACAGCCCCAGGCCTGCCCGAAGACCCAGCAGGCCGGTCTCGGGCCGTTGCTGGCGCGGCAGCTTGTCGTACTGCGGTGAGCCGATCGCCGCCAGCAGCACCGCCTCGCTGGCTCGGCACGCCTCCAGGGTGCTCTCGGGCAGGGGCACGCCATTGGCCTCGATCGCAGCCCCGCCCATGGGCTGCTCGTCGTAGATGAGGGTGAAGCCGTGGCGCCGGCTCACCGCATCCAGCAGTTGTCGGGCCACCGCGGTGATCTCGGGGCCAATGCCGTCGCCTGCGAGCAGGGTGATCCGGTGGCTGGTGGTCATGGTCGCGCAGTGCTCAAAAGGGCAGGGCAACGCTGCCTGCGTTCGGCGCGAGGCTACGGCGCTGCGGGCGGCGCGGTGCGCGGCGTTGCGGGTGCAACTGGCGGATGCTTGACCTTGCTGTGTATCGACGTTGTATCGACAACACGTCGAGCATGGTTGCTGGCTCCACGAACCAAGGCGGAGTGATTCCTGCAAACAGACCGCTCCTTGCAATCTGAGCAATGCCTGCAACCACAGCCCCGCCTGCAACCAGAGTCAGGCAGCCATACAGCAAGCCTTCTGCAAGCAGCAAGCCTTCTGCAAGCAGCGCGATTCATCAAGCAACGTGATGCCCCCACCTGCGTGATGGGGTGAAGACCCCGTGGTTCTCAGGGGTGGCGAGCTTTGTCCAGATGGCGCACAGCCTTGGCCAGCTCGGGCAGCTTGTTGAAGGCGGCCGAGCAGCGCAGCCATAGCCGGTTGGGAATCGCGGGGTAACCGCTCACCACCTCGCCGGCGGCCACTTCGCCGTGAACGCCCGATTTGGACGAGGCGATCGCCCGGTCGCCCATCACCGCCTTGTTGGCCAGACCGACCTGGCCGGCCAGGATCACGCCGTTGCCTAGCCGCGCACCACCGGCGATGCCCACCTGGGCCGCCAGGGCACAACCCTGGCCGGTGACCACGCCATGGCCGATATGGACGAGGTTGTCGATCTTTGTGCCGGCGCCGATGCGGGTCTCGCCCACCGAGGGTCGATCGATCGTGCTGCCGCAGCCAACCTCGACCCCGTCTTCGAGGATCACCCGGCCGGTCTGGGGCATCTTGCGCCAGCCGTTGGCGGTGGGCACAAACCCGAAGCCCTCGCTGCCGATCACGGCGTTGGAGTGCACCACGCAGCTGCGGCCCAGGCGCGAGCCCGTGTGCAACACGGCGCCGCTGTGGATCTCACATTCAGGGCCCAGCACCACATCCCGGTACAGGGTGGCATTGGCGTGGATGGTGCAGCCCGCGGCGACCACCACCGCCGGGCCGATCACGGCGTGGGCTCCCACATGCACCCCGTCCTCAATGCGAGCTGAAGGGTCCACCACGGCGCTGGTATGGATGCCCGGCGGCTCGACGATCCTGGGATGCAGGGCGTCGAGGGCCTCAGCAAACGCAAGCCTCGGATCAGCCAGGGCAACCCAGGCAAGACCCCTTGCGCTGGCTTGCGCCTGCAGACGTTCTGCCCCGTCGCCATGGGCCGGAATGAGCACGGCGCTGGCACCGGTCGCCGCGAGAGCGGCTGCCAGGGCGTTGCCTGCTTCCAAAAAACTGAGCTGGCCTGACCCCGCCCGATCGAGCGCATCGGCGCTGCTCAGTTCAGGATCGGAAGCGAGGTGGCGTGGGGCAGCGTCAGTCACCTCGCTGAGGTGGCTGAGCAGTGTGCTGAAACGCATGCACCGGCTCTGGCTGGGATTGATGGTAGTGCTCAACCCGGGGTCAGGACCAGCTGGTCGCGGTGTACCACCTCAACCCCACCCTGGCCCAGCAGGGGTTCGAGTTCATCGCTGCTCAGGCGGCAGATGCCGCGTCCGAGCTCGCGTCCATCGCCGGCCACGAGCCGCACGGCATCATGACGGGCAAAGCGCCCCTCGAGGCCGCTGATGCCGACCGCTAGCAACGAGGCTCCGCGCTGCAGCAGGGCTCGTTCAGCCCCCGGATCCAGCCGCAGGGTTCCCCTTGGCACCAGGGCGTGGGCTAGCCAACCCTTGCGGCTCGGCAGGGGTGTGGCCGCTGGCTGGAACAGGGTTCCCGGCAGAAGTCCGTCGACGGCCTGCTCGGCCAGCACGGTGACCAGCACCGATGGATCGCGACCATCGGCCAGCCGCACACGGATGCCGCTGGCGGTGGCGATCCGCGCAGCCGCCAGTTTGGTGGTCATGCCCCCGGTGCCCCACCTGCCGCCGCCGCTGGCACCTTGGGCCAGGCGATTGAGCTCGGCCAGATCGCGCACCTCCGCGATCGGCGTGGCATCGGGGTCCTGGCGGGGGTCCCCCGAATAAAGGCGGTCCACATCGGTGAGCAGGATCAGGTCGTCGGCCCCGATTGCCACGGCCACCAGCGCTGAGAGGGTGTCGTTGTCGCCGAAGCGCAGCTCGTCGGTGGCCAGGGTGTCGTTCTCGTTGACGATCGGCACCACACCCCAGGCAAGGAGCTGCTCCAGCGTGCGGCAGGCATTCTGGTAACGCCGCCGCGAGGCCAGATCGCCTCGGGTCAGCAGTACCTGAGCCACGGCCAGGGCGGAGGCTCCGAATGCGTCCTGGTAGAGGGCCATGAGCAGGCCCTGGCCGACCGCTGCTGCGGCCTGCAGCGCCACCACCTCAGCGGGCCGTCGCTCCATGCCCAGGGCCCGGCAGCCCAGGCCCACGGCACCACTGGTGACCAGGGCGATCTGCTCGCCCCGCGACTGGGCCGTGGCGATCGCGTCGGCCAGATCGCCGATCACAGCTGCGGTGCTGCGCTGCTGGTCGCCCCGCAGCAGGCTGGTGCCTACCTTGATGACCCGTCGACGGCTGGAACGGCGCACCATGGCGATCAGCCGAGGGGGGAACCGATCCAGCGGGCCAGGTGCAGTTCCAGCCGTTGCAGACGGTCCTGGCGGCAGGGAAGGCCGCTGGGGTCGATCGGCCTCACCAGCACGGTGAACAGTCCCAGCCGATTGCCGGCGATCACATCGGTGAACACGCGGTCACCGACCAGGGCCACCTGGCCGTGGGGCAGACCCAGTTGCTTCAGAACGCGACGCAGGGCCGTGCGTCGGGGCTTGCCTGCCGAGGTGGTGAACGGAAGATCCAGTTCCCGTGCCACGGCCCCGATGCGCTGCCGCGATGGGTTGTTGCTCAGCAGATGGATGGGCAGCCGGGTCTTGGCATGGTCGAGCCAACGCCGGGCCGCCTCGGGCAGCACCGACTGACGGCGTGGCAGCAGGGTGCGGTCGACATCGAGCACCAGGGCCCTGATCTTCCGGTCGAGCAGCGTCTCAAGGGGCAGCTCGGCCAGGGTGGTCTCCAGCAACCAATCGGGACGGAGCAGCTCCCGCAACATCAGAGCGCGTCCTCCCGCTCTTCGATCTCGGCCTCGATGCGCGGTTGCACCCGTTCGAACTCTTCTCCCTCCACGAGCACAGCCTCGCCGTTGTTCATGCGGGCGACCACGAAAAAGGGGTCGAGGGGGATGTACAGCCCATATTCCTGCTCTTCGACCATGAAGCTGACCAGCAGTTCATAGGTCTCGGTCTCCTCATCGTCGTCGTTCTCGTCATCGTCGAGCTCATCGGGATCGGGCTCATCCAGCTCGCCGCTGACGGTCAGCGTGACGGCCGAACGCACCAGGGTCAGGTCGTGTTCCTGCAGAACCACGTCGGCGACCGAGAGGATCGGCTCAGTGGCGTCAATCGTGTCGATCAGCTCCGGATCCTCGTCGTCGTCCAGACGAAACAGGCACACCGGGGTGTCCACCGGGGTCAGCAGGGCGTAATCGTGGCCATCGAGCGGGATCAGCTGCTCCAAAAAGCAGAGCAGCTGGCGGTCCCGCGCGTCCTTGACCAGAACCGTGGGAACATCGCTCGGACCGTCGCCTGCGGTCATGTCGGGATCCTGAGAACGCATCGGTCAATGGGGTGCTGCGCTCAGGATGATGCAGCGACCGCCCCCTGGCCAGCCTGCATGGTCTGCGCGGACACCGGACGCGGCTCCGGGCCTTCGCGCAACCATTGCTCCAGCAACAGGGCTGCGGCCGCACTGTCGAGAGCGCCACTGCGGTCGCCATGCAGACCATGGCGTTCGCCGGCCTCCCAGGAGCTGGTGTGTTCATTGACCCAGGCCAGGGGCAGATCCAGCTGGCGGGCCAGCCGCTCGCCATAGCGGCGGCAGTGAACCGCCTGGTCGGTGGCCTGACCGCAGTGATCGAGGGGCAGTCCGACCACCAGGGCGTTCGCGCCCCGCCGCGCGACCAGCGCCCGCAGCCGCTCAAGATCCTCAGGGAAGCTGCCGCGATGCAGGGCTCCCAGGGGGGTAATGCTGATGCCCAGCGGGTCGCACCCCGCCAGGCCGATGCGACGACGGCCCACATCGAGGCAGAGCACTGACCGGGGCTGGGGAGCGTGGGATGCCATGGCTGCCCTCAGCGGGGTGACAGGGGCGTGGGCACGGGTCGCCGCCGTGGTTGCAACTGGGCCAGCACCGCCTCGATTCGGCGGTTGGCCTGGCTCTTGAGATCGGGCAGCGGTTGTCTGCGCCAGAGACTGCGGGCCATGAGCACCCGTTCGCTGCGCTGCTGGGCCCCGAGCGTCTGCAACCAGGCCAGACGCCCATGGTCATACGGATCACTGCGCAGCCACAGGGCCTGCTGGGTGGCGTGCAGCTGCCGGAACTGTCTGAGCAGCAGGGTCGTGGCAGCTCCATAGAGGTGTTGCCAGCGGGGATCAACGGTCAGCTCGACGTCCACCCCCCCACCGGGGTGCTCACCGATCAGACGGACTCCGGCCACGGCAACGTCGCGACTGGGCTCAATCAGCAGCCAGCCACGACCATGACTCTGATCGAGCAGGTCTTCGACCCGGCGATCGAGGATCTGACGCAACTGGCCCGCACAGGTCACCTGCTCGAGGTGCCACAGCAGTGGCGCCGTCTGCCCTGTGAGGGGATGAAGCCGCAGCTCACTGGGCATGGCAGCAGGGCTGCTGTCGCACGGATGGCTATCAGACCACTGGCTATCAGAGTCTTGGCTCCCGCGGACCTGGTTAGCGGGCTGCCAACACCAGATCTGGTCCTGGCGCAGGGGTTGAAATCCCTGCTCGCGCAGCACGCTCAGCCGCAGCTGATCGCCCGTGTCTGCCGAGGCGACCCAGCTGGTTGTGGCCGTGCGTTGCATCGCCGCCTTGAGCAGGTCGCTGCTCAGGTCGCGCCGGTGCTCCGCATCGGTGGTGCGTAGGTGCATGATCTGCCAGCAGCTTCCGCTGCGGTTGAGCCGCTGACACACCACAAGAGCCAGCGGGGTCTGGCTCAGTTCGGCAAAGGCCACCAGCACCTGGGGAGCCAGTGGTTGGGCTCGGCCGAGCCAATGCATGACCCGTTCGGGCATGCTCAGTAGGGCGGCACGCTGCAGCAGGGTCTGCAGTGGCAGAAAGGCCGGATCGCGCAGCAGGGGAAGGTGCCAGCCAGCCAGTGGTTCAAGGCGCCATCGCAGCGGTGTGGATGCGCGCAAGCTGTGGCACGGAAAGCCTTCGGTTCACTCTATCGGCCCTGGTGAGGCCTGGCCGGTCGTCCGGCTGCCCTTCAGGCTGGACGCACCAGCACCAGGGGCGTGCGCTCATCGGCATTGCCGGCAGGGTTGGGCCGCAGGGCGCGCTGCAGCAGCGCCTGGTCGCAACCTGCACTGGCGGCCAGCACCTTCACCCGTCCGAGATCGTTGACATCCACCACGGCGACGTCAACGCCCAGCACAGCTGCAGCATCGCGGCAGAAGTGCTGGGCGTCCTCCGGGCCGAGCACGATGGTCTGGTCGTAGGGCGGCGTGGTGCCGGTGACGTCGTCGATCAGACGCGCCTGATCGCCTGCGAGTCGGTAGAACCACCCCTTCTGACCCAGCAGTTTCAGCAGGCTGCCCAGCACCCAGGCGTTGAGCACCCTGGCCGGTCCGACCAGATCGATCAGGCTCTGCAACCCGCAGGCCGTGGCCAGCGAACTGGTCGGGTGAAACGCCCGGCAGAGCAGCCGCGCCAGTGGAGAGGGCGTCACTGTGTCCGGGTGGTGGTAGCGGCCCTGCATCACCGCCAGGGGTGTTTCGCCGATGGTGAGCACATCACCCGGTTTCAGGTGAGGGGTGGCGTAGGTCTGCAACACGGCGATCGGATCGTCGAGCACGCCCAGCAGATGGGTGCCCAGGGCCAGCATCTGGCAATGTTCGCCGTTGCGCCATGGGGCGGCTGCCGGGGCCACCGGTTCGGGTCGATGCAGTGAAATCAGGATTCCGTCGCGACGCCACAGACGCCCGAACGGGCCATAGTTCAGCCAGTGCACTTCGAGCCACAGGGTGTCGAGCAGTGCTGCCAGATCCTGGCCGCCGCTGATGGTCAGGTCAATGCGGGCAGTCGTGCTTCTGTGGCCTTTGACGATGTAGGCCGCCCAGTAGCCATCGGTGCGGGCCGGGGCGTCGGCATGCTCCGGGGTGATCCGGCTGACGATTGTCACCCCAGCCAGACACCCCCGACCCAGGAGTGTCGGCGCGAGTCTGATCTCGGGGACGAACACCTCCATGCGTCGATGGGGGTTGTGGATCGTCAGCCTGCCGGTGATCTGAAGCACACCTTGGCTGCGGTTCACCACGATGTCGGATGCCCGCAGTCGCAACGGTGAAGCCGGCCTGATCCGATGGGCGGTGCCCAGGCCCAGCAGCAGCAGGACATAGATCAGCAGCACCAACAGGCCGATGGTCCAGATGGGAAGCAGGGTCACGGTGGCGTAATGGACGTTGGTGTGCGGTGTTGACGATCGCGACGGTGCGCGAATCGCCGGAGCGTAGGCGGCCCCGGGGAATTAGCTTCCGGCAGCCGGATTTCCATTCGATGCGCAAAACCTTCGTGCTCGATACCAACGTGCTGCTGCACGATCCGGATGCCCTGCGACGCTTTGAAGACAACCTCGTGGTGGTCCCCATCGAGGTGGTGGAGGAAATCGATCGCTTCAAGCGCGATCCCTCCGAAAAGGGACGCAATGCCAGGGCCGTTTCGCGCCTGCTCGATGAGCTTCGCAATTGCGGCAATCTTGCTGACGGGGTCCCCATCGGCGGTACGCCCGGCGGCCAACTGAAGGTGGTGTTCTGCCGCAGCGAAACCCTCGCCCAGTTGCCCCCCGAGCTCAAGGGCGGAAATGGCGACAACAACATCCTGGCCGTCGCTCTCGAACAACGGCTTCAGGAGGTGATGGGAAGTCAACCGCCGGTCGTGCTCGTCACCAAGGACACGAATCTGCGCATCAAGGCCGATGCGGTCGGCCTGATCGCGCAGGACTACACCACCGACAAAGTGGCGATCGCCAATCTCTATCCGGGGATCAGTGAGCTGTGGCTCCGTGCGGATCACATGGATCGGCTCAGTCGCGATGGTGGCCTTCCCCTTGTGGATCTGCCTCCCGAATTGCAGCCGCAGATGCCTCTGCAGGCCAATGAAGGGGTGACCCTGATCGATCAGGCGCAACCCTCCCACACCATGTTGGCCCGCTACAGCGCTTCCACCATGGCTCTGCAGCCTCTGAAGCGAGCCAACAAGGTCAGGCTGGGTCGCATCCAGCCGCGCAACCGCGAGCAGACGTTTGCGCTTGATCTGCTGCTGGATCCAGCCTTGCCATTGATCACGCTGGTCGGCAAGGCCGGTACCGGCAAAACACTGCTGGCACTGGCAGCCGGGCTTCACCAGGTCGCCGATGAGCGTCTTTATGAACGCCTGTTAGTGACCAGACCGGTGATTGCCCTGGGCAAGGAGATCGGCTTTCTTCCGGGCGATCTCGACGAGAAGATGGCACCCTGGATGCAGCCGATCGTTGATAACCTCGACTATCTGCTTGGCAGTGCCGAAGAGAATGCCTCGGGAGCAGCGCGCAGTGGCCATCGAGGTCCCCGCAGCAGCTGGGCTGACCTCAAGGGCATGGGCCTGCTTGAGGTCGAGGCCATCAGCTACATCCGCGGTCGTTCCATACCGCGTCAGTTCATGATTGTTGATGAGTCGCAGAACCTCACGCCCCACGAGGTCAAAACGATCGTGACCCGCGTTGGTGAGGGCACGAAGATCGTTTTCACCGGAGACCCCTACCAGATCGACAATCCCTATGTGGATGCCGAAAGCAACGGGCTGACCTGGCTCGTCGAACGGTTCAAGGGGCAGATGCTCGCCGGTCATGTCACCCTGGTGCGGGGCGAACGTTCGGAGCTTGCCGAGCTCGCAGCGAATCTTCTGGAGTAATCGTTGGGTACGGATTTCTGCCAATTGCCCTTCACAGGCATTCGTCGATCCGTTATGTTGTGACTACCCACAACTTTCAATCCATGCTCACGGGTAGCGAACTCCTCGCCAAGGTCAAGGAACTTGGCGATGTCTCCAAGTCTGAACTGGTTCGCAGCTGCGGCTATGTCAGCTCCAAGAAGGATGGTGCTGAGCGTCTGAACTTCACCGCTTTCTATGAGGCTTTGCTCGAGGCCAAGGGTCTCAGCCTCGGTGAGGGATCGGGCAAGGGTCGTGGCAAGGGTGGCCGTACTCTCAGCTATGTCGCCACTGTCCAGGGCAACGGCAATCTCCTGATCGGCAAGGCTTACACCGCTCTGCTCGATCTGAAGCCTGGTGATGAATTTGAGATCAAACTGGGTCGCAAGCAGATCAAGTTGATCCCTGCCGGTGCTGAAGAGGAGTGAGTTGCTGGGCCTAGCTTTCACCAGTGACCTCGGCCCGGGCATTCACCCGGGCTTTTTGCTGCTCGGCTCTGTGCTGGTCTCAGGCAAGAAATCTGAAATCAAACCGTGGCTTCTTGGTAGCGCTGGATACCGCTGTCAGCATCCACTCACTTGGACAGTGTCGGTTGCAAATCACCCATTGCGATGACGAGCACCTGATCAGGCTCAACCAGAAGGAAGCTTCTTTGCTTGTGGATGCCTGTGTGATGGTCATCCTGGCTGCCGAGACGGCTCCTGAAACCGCGCTGCGGCCTGATCTTGCCGGTTTGCTCGCCACACTCTTCGAGCATCTCAGTCCGGTGGTGCATTGATCCGGTGGTGCATTGATGCGAGCCCCTCAGGGGTGTGGTCTCAGACCATCGCTTCAGGTTGGACCCAGCGGTCGAAGTCATCGGCGCTGATGTCCCCCAGAACCAGCGCGGCTTCCCTGA
This sequence comes from Cyanobacteria bacterium REEB417, assembly GCA_018970945.1. Classification (GTDB taxonomy): domain Bacteria; phylum Cyanobacteriota; class Cyanobacteriia; order PCC-6307; family Cyanobiaceae; genus RGUW01. Next base: position 117,127 of record JAGWVJ010000002.1, read on the forward strand.
GGCTGAGACCGTGGAGATGGGCATGCTTGGCGATGGCACTGGCGCGGTCGTACCCAATCGCGGGTGTCAGCGCGGTGACCAGCATCAGGCTTTCATTGAGCAGCGCGCGAATGCGCCGGCGGTTCACCGAAAGTCCCTCGATGCAGTGCTGGCGAAAACCGTTGCACCCACCACTGAGCAGCTCGATGCTCTCGAGCACGTTGCAGGCCAGCAGCGGTTTGAACACGTTCAGTTCGAAATTGCCCTGGCTGGCTGCCATCTGCACTGCGGTGTTGTTGCCCATCACCTGCACGGCCACCATCGTGAGGCTTTCAGCCTGGGTGGGATTCACCTTGCCGGGCATGATCGATGATCCGGGTTCGTTCTCGGGCAACACCAGTTCACCAAGTCCGCATCGGGGGCCGCTGCCCAGCCAACGGATGTCGTTGGCGATCTTGAACAGTGACCCCGCCAGCACCGTCAGCGCCCCATGCAGAGCCGCCAACGGTTCCTGCCCAGCCAGCGCCTGAAACGGATTGGCTGCAGCGCTGAACGGTAGCCCCAGGCGCTCGGCCAGGCGGGTAGCGACCGCTGGTCCAAAGCCCTTCGGTGCGTTGAGCCCCGTGCCCACGGCGGTACCGCCGATCGCCAGCTGCAGCACCTGGGGCAAGATCGCCCGCAGACCCGCGAGCCCCAGCTCGAGCTGGGCCCCATAGCCGCTGAACTCCTGTCCCAGGCTCAGGGGCACCGCATCCTGAAGATGGGTGCGGCCGATCTTGACGATGTCGCGGTAGGCCTCGGCTTTGTCAGCCAGGGCTCCGATCAGGGCTTCGATCGCGGGGATCAGGCGCCGTTCGAGCTCCAGCGCCACCGCCACATGCATCGCCGTTGGAAAGGTGTCGTTGCTCGACTGGCTGAGGTTGACGTGGTCGTTGGGATGGACGGGCGTTTTGCTGCCAAGTACGCCGCCCATCAGCTCGATCGCTCTGTTGGCGATCACCTCATTGGCGTTCATATTGGTCTGGGTCCCGGAACCCGTCTGCCAGACCTTGAGCGGAAATTCCGCATCAAGACGGCCGCTGGCCACCTCTTCGGCTGCCGACACAATCGCGCTGCAGATGTCTGCATCGAGTTTTCCCTTGGCCAGGTTCACTTCGGCGCAGGCGGCCTTCAGGGAGCCGAAGGCATGGACCACGGCCGTGGGCATCGATTGCCCAAACGGAAAGTTGTGAATCGAACGTTGGGTCTGGGCTCCCCAGTAGTGCTCAGCAGGCACCTGGAGCGTTCCCATGCTGTCACTTTCCTGACGCTGGGCTGGATTCATGGCTGTTGCACTTCGCTATTCAGCTCGTTGAAACTCACGGTGGTGCCGCTGTTGCCCTGGCCTTCGAGCAGCGCAATTCCGGTGGCCTGGCTCACGGCTTTGTTGATGCTGCCGATGTCGACCTGGCCGTTGGCATCCAGCACGACCTGACCCTGGGGATCGATGACCACAACCTGAGGTACAAGGCCTGACCAGTAATGGGCTGGGTCGCCGGCACCGGTTTCACGACGGTTTTGCAGGGGATCGGTGGCGATGGGGATCAGCTCGACGCTGTTGCCCCAGACCCGTTGCAGTTCAGAGACCACGGCAGCAAAGCGCTTGCTGGCTGAGGCGTCATCGAGGTAGTAGACGACGACTGCGGTGCGATGGGCGTCCAGGGCCTGGCCCAGGGTGCTGCGAGGTGGGACCAGGGAGCCGTTGCCGGCATACAGGGCATAAATGTTGCCGTCGTAGTTGTTGTTGGTGAGCGCCGCCTGGACCGGGGCGACCCAGGCGCTGCACCAGCACACCATCCCCAGCACGATGGGGAGCAGGGATCTCAGCAGCCGAAGTGCCACGCAGCAGGGACAGGTGCGTTCATTGTGACGCCCTGAGGCTGCGTCCCATGCCCTGAAGAATGCCGCGACCCACCAGGCCGATGGCGCGGCCGATCACCTGGGTGAGCAGCACCACGACCAGCCGTCCAAGCCCGCGGATCAGACCTTGCAACTGCGGAGCCAGGGCGTCGCGTGATTCAAGCGCCAGAGTGACCAGTTGCTGGTCCCAGCTGAGCTCTCTGAGCTCCCGGTCGCGGGGCTCAGCGTGCTGATGGCTGGTGATGCCGCTGGCTTCAAGGGTGAGCAGCTGACGGCGGCTTTCGTAGATCGCCACCGGGCGGTCGAGCCAGGTGCTCCAGCGCTGCTGGGCATTGAGCTGGTTGCGCAGCCGCTCGAGGTTGCGGGTCGACAGCAGTTCGGGCACCAGCAGGTAGCGGCGCAGTTCGGGCCAGCCGGCACAGCCGGCCAGCACCTGGCCAGCCACCTGCTCGGCGTTGCGCACCAGCCAGTTGGCGACCAACCGCTGCAGCTCGAGAACGGCAAGCGGTTCATCGGGCGCCATCAGCCGACCCTGAACCAGCAGTGGCTGGCCCAGCACCAGCGCATTGAGCATGGGCTGGGGATCGGGCAGCTCTGGATCGTTGACAACCAGATCGCTGGACTGCAAGAGGGTTTCGGCCACGGGTCTGAGCTCGCCATTGAGTGGCAGCCGCACATATGGGCTGGCCATGGCGGCCAGGGCCTGCTGGCGCAGCTGCCGTTGCAGTTCCAGCCATTGCTGCCTCAGAACGGCTGGTTGATGCTGGCCGGAGCCGAGTTGCTCCCGCAACAGTTCCAGTTGGTCGAGCAGGCCTCCCAACAGATCCCGGCGCCGGCGGGCATCCAGACCTTCCAGGGCGAGCAGTTGTCCGCTGCTGTTGTTCAGGGGGGTGTCGATCTGCTGCCTGAGGGCACCGACAATCGAGCGCCAGCTGCCCTCGGCATTGCGCTGCACCAGGCTGATCGCTGTGCTGGTCGCCAGCCCGGCACCAGGCTCGTGCCGAGCTGGCGCTGCTGCCGGCGCCGCTGGTGCCCCCCAGGCCAGGCTGACGGGCCCATGCAGCAGCAACAGCAGAGCCCGCGCTGCCCGCAGCTCCCGCAGCTGACCCTGCAGCAGCAGCAGCGTCAGCGCGTCGAGGTCCGCCCGTTGCTGCTGGATCAACAGCGCGCGCAGCTGTTGGTCGATCTGCTGCAGCCCGCTGATCAGAAGCCACTGACCCAGGCCAATGGCAGGATTCGCCAGGGGTTGGGCCTGGGTTGTGGCGCCATCGCTGAGTCGCACGATCCGGCCGCCCTGCAGCAGGGTTTCGATCGCTTCCAGCAGCAGGTCGGCGGTCGGCGCCTGAAGCAGACCTTCGGCCGGCAGCGCCAACAGCGCGTCGCGGGGCAGGCCTGCTGCCTGGGGCAGGCCGATCAGCAGGGGTGCCGGCTGCCAGGTCTGGCTGAGCCGTGCCGATTCGCGTTGCAGGGCTTCGAGACCAATGGTTGCCTCGGGAATCCACAGCACCAGTTGGGGTGAGCCGTTGGGTTCGGCCTCGCTGGTACTCACCCGCAACCCGTTGCCGGGATCCTCCAGCAGGCGCGTTAACCCTTCGGCCAGCAGGGGCTCAGCAAAGAGCAGCAGTTGCCGGCCCACCGGTGACGCCCCTGAGCAGTGACGCCAACGGTAACGGCTGGCTGGTGAATTTCCAGGCCTCCACGGATGATCGGGCTGGGGCTCAGCTGCGCCGGCCGGTGAGCTGCACGCTGTAGGACTCGATGGCGTACCCGGTGTGCGCTTCGATTGCGGCCAGGAGCTCGGGCGGCAGTTTGAGATCCAGATCCTGGATCGCGCCGGTGTCCGCGCAGATCAGGTGACTGTGGGGGTCGCTGCGGTAGCCATAGAGCCGTCCACCGGCGCGGTCGAGGCATTCGATCACCCCTGCCGACTGCAGCGCCTCAAGGTTCTGATAGACCGATGTGTGGCCGATGTTGCGGCCCTGGTCGTTCAGTTTCTCGAAGATGTCACGGGCGCTCAGATGGCTGCGCTCCTGCCACAACAGGTCGAGCACCATGCGCCGCTGCTTGCTCAACCGCATGCCGAGTTCGCGGCAGCGTCGGTAGGCGCTGTCGGCGCGCAACACACCGTTCGGGATGGTGATCACGCCTTGGGCCAAAAAACCGTCATTCCGTTATAGGTCAACCGACCTTGACTAGGCGGTGAAGCTGTTGATGACATCCTGCAGGCGCCCGTCGCCGATCGCCTGCAACGCTTCACCGAGGTCAACGCGACCGTCATAGAGGGCCCGGCCCACGATCACCCCTGAGACGCCCGCTGGTTCGAGGCTCAGCAGCGACAGCAGATGCTCCAGGGTGCCGATGCCCCCAGAGGCGATCACCGGCACGCTGCTCGCCTCCGCCATGGCCCGCAGCGCCGTCAGGTTGGGCCCCGCCAGGGTGCCGTCGGTGGCGATGTCGGTGCTGATGATGGCGGCGATACCGCTTCTGCTGAAGCGGCGCGCCAGGTCGGTGGCCTCGGTGGAGCTTTCACTGATCCACCCGCGGGTGGCGACCTTGCCGTTTTTGGCGTCGATGCCAACGATCACGCGACCGGGATGGCGTCTGGCGAGCTGATCGACCAACTCGGGCTGCTCCAGGGCCACGGTGCCCAGAATCACCCGATCAAGGCCGCAGGCCAACAGTTCATCGGCGCGCTCTGGGCTGCGCACGCCGCCCCCCAGTTGCACGGGGATCTCCAGTGCCGCTGTGATCGCTTTGATGGCTGTGTCGTTGAGCGGTTGACCGCTGCGGGCTCCGTCGAGATCGACCAGGTGCAGGCGTTCAGCCCCCTGCCGCTGCCAGCTGAGGGCCTGGGCCACGGGGTCGTCGCTGAAGCGGGTGACCTTGTCGTAGTCGCCCTGATGCAGGCGCACACAGTGCCCATCGAGGAGGTCGATGGCTGGAATCACCTGCATGGAATCACCCCTGCGCGCACTGGTTCAATCGTTGCAGGCGGCCTGCTCCCTCAGGGCGGGTTCGGGTTTGAATGGCGCCCAGACGAATCCCCCCACAGCGGGCAGCGGTATGAAGATTCTGGTGATGGGCGGCACCCGTTTTGTTGGTAAACCCCTGGTGGCGCAGCTGTTGGCCCAGGGCCATGCCCTGACCCTGTTCACTCGCGGCAACAAGCCGGCCCCCGCAGGGGTCGAGCATCTGATTGGCGATCGCAGCCGTGCTGATGACCTGGTCCCGTTGGCCGGCCGTGGCTTCGATGTGATCGTTGACAGCTCGGGCCGCGCGCTCGATGACAGCCGCGCCGTCATCGAGCGCACCGGAGCACCCAGCCACCGGTTTGTCTACGTGAGCTCGGCTGGCGTCTATGCCGATAGCGAGCTCTGGCCCCTGGACGAGGACAGCCCCACCGACCCGGCCAGTCGCCATGCCGGCAAGCTCGACACCGAGTCCTGGCTTCGGGCCGAAGGCATCCCCTTCACCAGCTTCCGCCCCACCTACATCGTTGGGCCCGGCAATTACAACCCCGTTGAAAGCTGGTTCTTTGATCGCATCGTGCACGGCCGGCCGGTGCCCCTGCCGGGTGACGGCAGCACCATCACCCAGCTGGGCCATGCCCACGACCTGGCCACGGCCATGGCCCGCAGCATCGGCATCGATGCCGCCGCCAACCGGATCTACAACTGCAGCGGCCGCCAGGGGGTCACCTTCAAAGGGCTCGTGCACGCCGCAGCGGTCGCGGCCGGACAGGATCCGGCCAGCGTCGAGATCCGCAGCTTTGACCCTGCCGGACTCGACAAGAAGGCCCGCAAGGCCTTCCCGTTGCGCATGGCCCATTTCCTGACCGACATCACCCGGGTGCGGCGTGAACTGGCCTGGGAGCCCCAGTTCGATCTGTCCGCCACCCTGGCGGATAGCTATGCCAACGACTACGCCCTACGCATGCCGACCAGCCCTGACTTCAGCGGTGATGCGGCATTGATCGGGTGATGTCCTGCCGGGCACCCTGCTCGTGCACCCCGCAGGGAGGGGGCGTTCCCTGATTGCGCCGCCGACACAGTGATTCGAGGGTGTTTTGACAGTTTTTCGAGAGTGTCGCAGCAATGTCCCAACAATGTCGGAACAGAGACTCGACACTTTCCCCATAGTGTTGGGACAGTGTCCTGACTTCATTTCAACCTGTCCCCCCTGGGACACCCTCGCCGCGATGGGGGGCAGGGCCGGTGTCGCAGCAAGCTGTTGGTCAAGCCTTGCGCACGTAACCCAGCGCTGAGCTGAGCGCCAGCAGCAGTGACGGCCAGAACACCCACCAGCCCAGACCGCGCAACGTGCTCACCAGCGCGGCCCCGCCCCAGGTCCCAGGCCACAGCAGCAGCAGCAGACTGGCGAACTGCAGCACCGTTTTGGCCTTGCCGCCGAGGGAGGCCGGGCCGCCGCTGGTTTCGCTGGCGCGCCAGCCGCTGATCAGCAGCTCGCGGGTCAGGAGCACCCAGACCGCCCAGAGCGGAAGACGGCCGCTTGCTCCCAGCCACAGCAGCGGCGCGCTGATCAGAATCTTGTCGGTGAGGGGATCCAGCCGGGCCCCCCAGACGCTGCCCCCGCCGGCGCGGCGGGCCAGTTGGCCATCGAGCCAGTCGGACAGACCGCCGGCCAGCAGCAGCAGCCAGGCCAGCGGCGCCTGTCCCGCCGCAAGCATCACGATCAGCGGCAGGCCCAGCAGGGCTCGCATCAGGGTGAGGCCATCGGCAAGCTGTCGCAGGCGGGTGGGCCCCATCGGTGTGCGGTCGGCTCGGCCCCAGAATGCCTGCAGTCGATCAGCCCTGCCCGTGGTGCAGCAGCCCATCTCCGCCGTGATGACCAGTCCGGTGCTCAGCGTCCGCGAAAGCTCCCCATTGCAGGATGCCGTTCAGTTGATGAGTGAGCACCACGTCAGCGGTCTGGCTGTGGTCGACGGCAGCGGTGTGCTGGTGGGTGAGCTCACCGAGCAGGACCTGATGGTGCGCGAGAGCGGTTTTGATGCCGGCCCCTACGTGATGCTGCTGGACGCGGTCATCTATCTGCGCAATCCGTTGAACTGGGACAAGGAGGTGCACCAGGTGCTCGGCAGCACCGTGGGCGAGGTGATGAGCAAGGCCCCCCATAGCTGCAACGCCGATCTGGGCCTGCCGGCTGCGGCCCGATTGCTGCACGAGCGCAGCACCCAGCGTCTGTTTGTGCTCGATGCCCAGAAACAGCCTGTGGGCGTTCTCACCCGTGGTGACGTGGTGCGCGCACTGGCGGCGGCAGGGTGATCGATCTGCCCTGCTAAGGCGGAGGCAGCAGTGGTGGCGGAGGTGCGCCTGGTGTGGTGACAACCCTGAAGGATGCCTCGGGCTGGGTCATGGCTGGTGGTTCCTCGCGCAGGGGCGGGTGCTGGCTGGCACCTTGCTGATTCGTGGCAGGCTCCTCGAACGGCAGCGCATGTCCCTCGGGCAGCACCAATGGTGGCGGCAGATCGGGCGGCAGCACCACGGTGTCGCCGCCGTTAACGCGGGCCTCGGGGTCAACGCTCTGTTCGGCCTGGCGTTGGCGCAGGGCCAGGGGATCGGCGCTGATCGGCGGTTCGCGCAGCGGTGACCCGCGCCGCGCCAGTTTGGCGCCGCTGCCGGGCTTGGGCGCCCAGATCAGGCGCGCGATCGGTTCCACGCCCTGTTCCATCAACCGGTTGAAGCCGGCGAGGGCGCGGTCGAGAAGCTGGCTGCCCAGCGTCTGCCCACAGCGCAGGGGGTTGCTGCAGGGGCCTTCGGCCGCCCTGGCGCTGAGCCCGGTCAGCAGCGATCCCTGCAGGGGCTGAGCGCGGTGGCTCAGGCGCAGCATGTAAGGCACGTGCACAAAACTGGTGGCGCCGCCGCTGATCCAGTTGGCGTCCTCCTGACTGAAGCCCTTGATCCCCGGAATGATGAAGCGGCTCTTGGAGGCATGGTCGGGCATGTAGGCCGCCTGCAAACCGCGTCGACGGGCCAGCGATCGTGTCTGCTCCAGCGTCAGGCCTTCACGGCTCATCAACACCTCGATCCGGCCGTCGCGACGCAGACCGATCAGCATGCGGATCCGCGGAAGGTAATAGCGGATCTGCTGGCCCATGCTGATGCTGTAGGCCCCGCGGTAGCTGGAGGGCGGTTGCTCAAGGTCGTTGTAGATGCTGTGCAGTCCACCGATGAAGGTGTCAAACCGCTGGGCCCGGGCCGGCGTCAGTTCTCCGTAGCCGAATTCCACCCCGCCATCACGCCGCACGCCGACAAAGGCCCTCTGACGCGCGGCGGTGCGGTTGCGACCCCGCCAGATGCGATCGCCGAGCTTGAGATCACCCAGTGGCACCGTGATCTCACGGCCGCTGGCATCGACATGGCGCTCATACATGGGGCCCGAGACAAAGCCCAGGGCGCTGCGATCGGCATAGGCCTGCTGTTCCTTGTCCCAGCCCTCGAGCAGGTCAACGCGCACCTTGCGCGGATCGAAGTCGAGGGCATAGACCTCGTTGTCAGACAGCAGGCGAAAGGGCTTGCCGTCGGCGGCGGTGAGCAGGTCGTCGACGCTGGCTGTCCGTTGTTCGGGTAGCGGCGGCGCGATGGCGATCAGGAAGGCCAGAAAGCCCATTGGCAACGCCACCGTGAGGCTGCGTTTGCGGCGCCACAGGGGCCGCTTCAGGCGGCCAGCTGGGGCGTCACTGGAGGCGGTGATGGCTGATTCCACGCAACGATCGCCCCGTCGGCCACCAGCCAGAGGTGATCACCCTGGCTGCAGGCATGGCCTCCCGTCAAGCGACCAAACGACGGCAGAGCCAGGCGCTGTTGCTGCTGGTCAAGGCTGAAGCAGGGAGTGCGAACCCGGCTGTTGCCCTTGCCCAGAACCGCCACGGGATGCAGGTGGCCACAAAGGTTGAGGGCCCCTGTGCGTGGATCGGGCTCATGGCTCAACCACCAGGGCCCCAGGGGTTGGGCCGGCTCCTGTTTGATGCCGCCGATCCAGCTGCCTTTGTCGTGGTTGCCGCCGATCAACCGCAGCGGGCAGTCCAGCAGTTCGGGCAGCACCGCCAGCTTCTGGCGCAGCTCCGGCGTGAGTCCCAGGCGGCTGTGGATCAGATCCCCCAGGACGATCACCAGGTCGGGGACCAACCGATGCGCCAGGCCAATCAGGGCATTGAGGGTGTCACCATCGCCATCGCTGGGCAGGGGAATCCCAGCGGCCTGAAAGGTTTCGGCCTTGCCCAGATGCAGATCGGCCACCAGCAGCGTGCGGCGTCGCGGGTCCCAGACCGCCTTCTCGGCCAGCAGCTCAAGTGGTTCTCCATGCCAGTGCATGGCGGCGATGTCACCCATCGCTCAGCAGCTGCCCAGCGCCCGCTGGTGGGCGGGTCGGGCCTGGGTGGCGGCGATCGTGGCCTGCACGGCGGGCCAGGGGCTCAGATCGATGTCGGCAAAGAAGATCGGCAGGTAAGCCAGATAGGCAGTCAAGGCGCAGTCGGCCCTGCTCCAGCCAGGGTTGCCCCAGGGCCCCGCCATCAGGGAGCGGCCGCCGCCCAATAGCCCATCGAGCACGGTCATCAGGCGGGGGAACTCCCCGTCCCGGTTGCTGGATACAAAGAGTGCCACCGCCGGGTGGAATTGGCAAACAGGATCCATCGGCTCGCCAGGGCCCTACGCGCTGCCGCGTGCGCCGGATCGCCGTCCGACCCGCGGCCGCCAAGCTCGTTGGTGTGCTGCTCCCCCGGGTGCAGCAGGCTCGCACCATTTTCAAACAATTGCAGCGGTTTACCCCCCGGAGCCCGGATGCTGTCATCGACGAGGGCCGGCACCTTGGTAAACGGATTGGTCGTGGTGTAAGGCTCCTGGCGATGCTCCCCAGTCTGCAGGTCAAGGTTTTCCCAGTGGTAGGGAATGGCATGTTCCTCGAGGTACCAGCGCGGCATCGATGCCCGGCTGCGGGTGCTGCCATAGAGGGTGAGAGCCATTGGAGCTGCTGTTCAGTCTGCAATCGAATCCTGTTGGATTCCACCGCAATTCTGCCAGCTCTGGATCAGAACCTGTAGGTCATTGCGCATCGTTGTCAGGTCCCTGATTTGATTCTCCAGGCTTAGTATTTTATGCTCCAGACCGTGCTTGACATTGTTGCAATTGCAGATGCCTGATCTCCTGCTTTGCAGCAGCTCATGAATCTGCTTTAGCGGTGTGTCGAGGTATTTCAGTGTGCGGATCAGTGCTAGATCGTCGAAGACTCTTTGATCGAACAGACGAAACCCGCCATCACTTCTGGTGCTGGAGATAAGCAGCCCTTGATCGCAGTAGAAACGAATGGTTTTGATCGGCAACCCTGTCTGGTTGGCAACCTCACCGATCCGCATGAGTGGCCCCTGGGCTTTGCCCTCCTGAGCCTTGTCAGTGCGGGCATGAGGGATGGCTGTCATGGCTGGAGTCCAATCTGATCAAGGATCGATCCGTGTTGTGAATCTACCCTTCATCCTAGGCATGTGGACAACCCAACGCTGTCCAGGAGGTTGTCCTGGGCTTCGGTGCAGCGTAAAATGATTGGTGTTCTGATTGTGGTCTCCCATGGAATTTCTTCGCTCCTTCCAAACCTTCTATGCGCCTGTCCTTTCCTTGGTGACCGGTTGTGCGATGTTCTCCTTCGCTCTGATGTTGTCGATGTCTGCTACAGCGCCCGCATGGGCTGCCAAGGCGGTTCAACAGATACCTCAAGAACTGCCGGAAACGCTTCTGGCCTGCGGCGGCGGCGGTAACGGTGCTGAGCGCAAACCTGCTCGGCCCGGTACCACCAAGCATCAATAATGCGGTAAGGCTCAACCACCTGATCATCCAAGGTGTTCTGGCGGTTGAGTCCCAGTTTTTCCGTTTGTCAGCTCTTAATTCTTTAGGGCCTTGATCGTGCAGTCCTGCGTTACTCAAAAGCGGAAGGTTGTTTTCACGAGTGCCCCCAGCTGGCCGAAGTCTGTGCCGGCAGGGGTTCGCTGACCCAGGGGACGACTGAGGTAGAATAAAGCTGGTGTCACACTGATGTTGTCGGTGACCTGATACTTGTACCACCATTCCAAGACGTAATTGCCGTCATTGGGTGTCTGTTCGCCGGTCAGGGCTGTGGCGAACACCGGTTGGGCCACGGCCATGCCGAAGTCATTGCCTTTAGCAAATACATCTGTCCACTGCAGCCCCACCATCCATGACTGGCTAGCGCTCACGCGACCGACTCCAGGGTTTTTGCCATAGGTCGTTGAGTTATACCCCCAGCCCACGCTCACCGATGGTGCCCAGCCACTGTTCCAAGGTTGCCAATAGGCACTGAGGCCAAAGGCATTGGTCAGCGCATCGACGGCATAGGCGTGATCCAGGTCGCTGTGGGTGGTGGGAGTTGTGCCAGGAATGAAGCCTCCTTCGGGTTGTTTGTAGGTGTAGACCGCGGCGATCCCCCACTGTTCTTGTTGATAGGCGAGCTGCACGGATCCGCTGCCCCCTGATGATTTGTTGGCGATGCCACCGCCACCGGTCCCCGCATTGACGGGCGCACCATTGGGGTTTCCGTTCATGCCCTGGAAGGCCACGTAGTTGGCACTGATGCTCCAGCTCTGGTCCTGCCACCAGATTCCGGCGCCGGCGCCCAGGTTCTTGTTGTAGGCGGCCGGTGCGCCGTTGACTGTCATCACGTTGAGAATGCTGTCCGACGGATAGACGCTGGGCCAGAGGGCGAACAGGTCTTCCTGTCCCACACGCGGGCCGATAGTGGCTGTGATTTTCGAGCCGATCGGGAACTGATAAAAGAGCTTGTAAAGACCGAGTTGGTCGGCGCCGCTTGGCTGCTCGAAGGCGATCTGGAGTTCCGCCAGCGAGAGCGCGTGAGGGGATCCACCAAAAACGGTGCGAGCAAAGTTGCCGGCCCTGAGGTTGGTGCGCAGCAGGTCGCGACCGTTGAAGCTGGTGTCGAAGTTCAGCTGCAGGTCGTAGTTGAAGCTCAGCGCATTGGGCAGGGGCGTCGTCGAGGCGACCCCGGTGCGGGTGTTGACACTGGTGAAGCTGTTGGTTGCGGTGTTGATCGCCGAGCCACTGAAGCCATTGCCACCCAGCACCATGGTGGCCTGGCCGGTGAATTTGGTGGTGGTGCTGAACTGCATGGCCTCCAGCTTGCCGACCTTCTTCTCGAGGCCATCGACGCGGCCGCGCAGCACGGTCAGCTCCTGCTGGAACTCGTCCATCAGGCGCTTGAGTT
>JAGWVJ010000045.1 GCA_018970945.1 Cyanobacteria bacterium REEB417
GGGCCGCGTTCGATCCAGTCCAGTCCAGGCTCCCACGTGATCGGCAGCGGCCGCTGGGGGTAATCGGCAGCCAGATCCCAGGCATCCCAGAACTCCCCGGCATCGCCGAAGCGCCGCAGCTGCATGGGGGACGCCAGGTATGAGCGGCCGCAGCCATCGCTGAGCCGCTCCAGGCCAGCAGGACCCAGCTCGAGAGTGATGCGGCCGTTGTCGAGCCGCCAGCGCCCCTGGGCAAGCGGTTCGGCGTGGACCGCCGCTGCCGGCATGGGCCCAGCAGAATGCGGCTGGGGGCCACGGCGCTGCAACGCCACCGCACTCACGCCCACCAGCGGGGGCAGCTGGACCCAGTTGCCCCCGCTGGCACAGGCCTGCCGGGGCAGGGGCGTTCCGGCGGCCGTGTGCCAGGCACCGGCCGGCAGCCGCACACAGCGGCGCTCCGCCGCCAGCGGCTGGAGCTGCACCGCCGCCCAGGCCTGACGGCCGGCGCCGACCGGTGGGTTGTCGGGGGCTGGGCTGCCGCCCAACCAGCGCCGCAGGGCCTGGTCCCGCTGGGCAACGGCCCGGCGGCGGGCCGCACGCCACTGGGGCTCGGCCTGCTCAAACACCTCCGGCACCGACGTGCCGGGAAGAATGTCGTGAAACTGCTGGAACAGCAGCGCACGCCAGTCGCAGGTGACCGCGTCAGGGGCCGCGTCAGGGACCGCAGCAGTGGCCAGCAGCTGGGCCAGCTCGGCCTCCCGCAGCAGGCGTTCGAGGCTGCGGTTGTGCCGTTTCTGATCGGGCCGGCTGGTGGCACAGCCGCGGTGCAGCTCCAGATAGAGCTCGTCGCGCCACACCGGCAGCTGCCCTGCCCACGGCTCAAGGCCAGCCAGGTACTGGCGCAGGCTGCCGTGCTGCTGAGGTGCAAGGGGCGCACCCGCGCAGGCCTGGTGGTGCCACAGCGCCAGCTGCTCGAGCATCTCGGCGGTGGGACCGCCGCCGTGATCGCCCACCCCCGGCAGCCAAAGGGCCTGACCCAGGCCGGTGGCCTGCTGCCACTGCAGGCGATAGCGCTCCATGGCCAGCGGATCGGCGTCGGTACCGATCGGGGCGGTCATCAATGCCAGCACCTCGCTGCCGCAGCGGCTGCGCCAGCGGAACAAGCGATGGGGGAAGGCATTGGAGGCGTTCCAGGCGAGCTTGTGGGTGCAGAACCAGCGCACACCCGTTGCCCGGGCGATGGCCGGCAGACCGGCGCCAAACCCGAAGCTGTCGGGCAGCCAGGCGAGGGCGTGCTGCAGCTGCGGGAAGGCCCGGCGACTCCATCGCTGACCCAGCTGAAACTGACGCAGCAGCGAAGCGCTGCTGATCAGCACGCAGTCACTCTCCACCCACGGACCATTGATGGGCTCAAAGCGACCCGCAGCCACAGCCGCCACGATCCGTGCATGGAGCGCTGGGCGGTGCTGCTCGAGCCAGGCGTAGAGGGCTGGGGTCGAATGGCCGAAATGCAGCTCCGGATGCCGCTCCATCAGCGCCAGGGCCGAGCCGAAGGTGCGTTCGGCCGCCTCCCAGGTGTCGGCAACGGGCCAGAGCCAAGCCAAATCGAGATGGGCGTGGCCCAGCACATGCAAACCCGGCTCACCCCCAACCTGGGGAGCCGGCAGGGCCGCCCGCAGCGCCGCAAGCTCCTGGCGGATGGGCTGCAGCAGCCCATCCGGATCGGCAGGATCGCGCGGCTCGAGCTCAACGCGACTGTGCACCAGCGCCCCGTCGTCGTGGCGGGGGCTGCGCAACCGCAGCTCCAGCTGCAGGGCTTCGCCCTGCCACCAGCGAGCCGGCAGGCTCCAGCGACAGGCCGAATCAAACAGGTCTCCGCGGTGCACGGCCACCCCGTCGACCAGCAGCTGCACCGCCTCGGCCCACCAACGCAGCACCAGCCGGGCCTGGGCCCGCGGCGCCAGCCCGCGCCAGGGCTCGGGACAGCTGAGGGCCAGCTGCAGCGCGCAGACACCACCGCCACGGGGCCAGATGATCAGTCGGCGCCGGGCCCAGTCGGGCCGGTGCTGGGCGCCCCAGGGGTCGCCGAGGGCCGACATCCCTGCGCCAGCAGGGCCCTGCCGCCGCCAGAGGGGCTGCAGATCGAGCCAGAAAGATGACTGAAACGTTTCAATCCGCTCAGACAAGGGCACCTCTGGGGGCTCGGGCATCCTTTGATGGCCTGCCAGGACCCATAGGATGGGCCATCTGGCCCTCTGATCCAAGGCTCAGACTCCAGCCCGATTCGCAAGCTCGACCATGCTCGCCCTCAAGATCTCGGTTTACTCGGTCGTCTTCTTCTTCATCGGGATCTTCGTGTTCGGCTTTCTGGCCAGCGATCCCAGCCGCACCCCAAGCCGCAAGGATCTCGAAGAGTGATCCGTTGGACAGTTGGCGGACCGCGGCGTTGCCGCTGATCTGCCCCGGGGTGCGTGGCAGGATCGCTGCCAACCGCCACCCCTCCACGCCCTGTGCATCACAACCGATCCTTTCGATCGGCATGCGTTGCCGCAGGTGTGGGCTCGATGCTGGCGGCATCGCCCACGCTCCTTGTCGGCGTGGTCTTGCCGCTGAGCGCGGCCGAGCAGCCCCAGGCCTCGGCAAACCAGGCTGAAGACCCGGCGGCACCGGCGCCCGAGAATCGACAACCTTTCAGCCAAAAACCGAAAAGCCAAACATCGGAGAACCAGAAACCCGACCGGCAGTCATCGGGCACTCTGGTCACCGGCAGCCTGCCCGAGGGAACCGAGGTTCCGCTTGAGCTCGAACTGAGCGCCAACAGGCTCCACTACGACGACGCTACCGGTCGGGTGATCGCCGAAGGCAACGTGAAAGCCATGCTCGCAGGCGGCCGCCTGCTGGCTGATCGGCTCGAATACGAAAGCCGCAGCCGCACGGTGTTCATCACGGGCGGCGTGCGGCTGCAACGGGGCCTGCAGTACATGCAGGCCAGCCAACTGCGCTACAGCCTGCTCGAAGGCAGCGGTGAGGCCGACGATGTCTACGGCATCCTCGACCTCGATGGCAGCGAGACCGACTTTGACCTCGAGAAGGCACCGATGGTGCCGCTGACGCCGGCACGACCGCTGACCTGCACGCCGATCCTGCCGCCGATCCCCAACTGGCATCCCTACGACTGGGCGATGACAGCCTGGGGCGGTCAGATGATCGACGCCAATTTCGGTGACAGCTTCTTCTTCAACGGCCGTTGGCGTCCTGAGTACCTCGCCGGGGTCGGCATCAACAAGCGCCTGGTCGACGGTGGCCCGTTTGCGCTTGAACTCGACTTCAACCTGCTGGGCCACACAGCAGCCACACAACAGGGCGGCCCCTACAACCAGAGCGTCCCCAATGCCAACGTCCCCAGCCAGAGCTTCGGCGAAGGCACCCTGGGCGTTGGTCTGCGCATCTGGATGCAGCCCTGGCTGAGCCTGTTTCTGGTGGAAGGGGTCAGCTTCAACACCGATGTGAGCAACTACGAGCGCACCTTCCGCGAGCGCTTCAGCCAGTTCCTCAACTATCTGGCGTTTGAGGTGGAAGCCCTGGTCAACCCCCGCTGGTCGGTGGTGGGCCGCCTGCACCACCGCTCGGGCGCCTATGGCGTCTACAGCGGCGTGCGCGAAGGCAGCAACGGCTACCTGGTCGGGGTGCGCTACCGCTTCGGCGACAGCCGCAACGCCGGCAGGCCGCGCCCCACGATGCCACCGGCCCAGGGCTGCCCCGAGGCCCCCCCGCTCGAACCCGGCACGGCCAACAGCCTGACGACGGCCCTGGACCGGGCAGCCGGCGGCCAGGTGACGCCGACGCTCAAGCCCGCGACCGATGGCGCCGCACAACCGGCGGCCAAGCCAACTGGTGGAATCTGGCAGATGGCACGGGCTCAGGAGCGTGCCCGCAGCGAAGCGATCAGCCGGATCCAGCAGCGGGTCAGCGGCGTGCAGCTGCAGCAGCGGCTGCGGCTCGAACGACGGGTGGGGTTCAACGACCGCGAAACCATTCCCGACACCGCCAACACCTACGGCGGCATCCGACCCGAGCAGCTGCGCGATCTCAACACCACCTCCAACATGAAGCTCGTCGACGGCGGCATCAGCCGCTGGCGCTTCCAGGCGCGGCACATCAAGCTCAGCGCCACTGGCTGGACGGCCTCGCGCATGGGCATGACCAATGACCCGTACACCCCCGCCCAATCCTGGCTGGAGGCGGTCGGCGTTCAGGTGACGGTCGTCGGCAAGGACGAGACGTTGCTCACGGCGCGCTCCACCCGCATCCTGCTGGAGGACCGGCTGCCGATTCCCGGACGACAGCGGCAGCGCCTGCGCAAAAACAACGTCGACTCACCGCTGGTGCTCGGCTTCGACGAGCGCGATCGCAACGGCGTCTTCGTCGGCTACAACGTCAAACCCATCACCGTTGCCAAAACGGGAACGCTGCTGCTGCAGCCCCAGGTCATGCTGCAACGCACGATCGACGGCAGCACCAACAGCTACCCGTTGCCGGGATCGCCACCGGGCAGCGGCGGCGTTCCCCAGCCTGTACAGAGCGGTGACCAGTTCGGCCTGCTGGCCCGCTGGATCGACAACCGCTGGGGCTTCTCCAGCACGGCCAATCTCGATCTCTCGACGTTGAGCAGCCAGAACCTGACCAACGGCACCCGCAGCTGGGGTGAGATCGGTCGGGCGGTGAACCTGCCCTTGCTTGGCGAGAGCACTGCACGGGTGTTCGGGGCCTATCGCTATCGCCTCTGGAACGGCTCCCTGGGCGAGCAGGACGTCTATGCGGCCTATGGCTTCTCACTCGAAGATCAGGGCCAGCTGCCCCGGTGGGGAGGCAGCAGTCACAACTTCTACTGGCGGCTGGGCTTTGGCAACTACAAGGCCTGCACGGCCAACTGCCCCAGCAACAATTCCTCGGGCACCGAGGTGATCCCCAACCTGGGTGAGTTCTGGCGCGGCGGCGGCATTGCGGCGCTGTCGAGCTCATTCCCGCTGTGGCGGGGCCAGGCGGCGCCCCTGACCGCCAGTCAGGCCCTGCTCAATTCACCGGTGCCGATCGTGCCGGGACTGCGCCTCGACACCAACCTGACCGGCACGCTCGCCTATTACAACGACGGGAGGTACCAGAACACCCTGTCCTTTTCGGCTGGGCCGACTCTCACCCTGGGCCAGTTCACCCGGCCGTTTCTCGACTACACCCAGTTCGCGGTCACCGGGGGGGTCACCCTGCGGCAGGGCCTGAGTCCGCTCAGCTTTGACCGCGCGGTCGACCTGGGCACCCTCAATTTCGGCCTGACCCAGCAGATCGCCGGCCCCATGCTGGTCAGCCTCGGTTACGGCGTCAACGTCGATCCGGCGTCAGGGTTCTACGGCGCCACGACAGGGTCGTACGTGGAGCTGCGCTGGCAGCGGCGCTCCTATGACATCGGGGTGTACTACAGCCCCTACGAGCGGCTGGGTGGGATCCGGATCCGTCTCAACGACTTCAACTTCAAGGGCACCGGAGTGCCCTTCGTGCCTTATCACCCGTCACAAGCGGGGTTGAGGAAACCGTTCTGAGTGGCTTCAGACCACAGTGCTGAACGCCTGAAGATAGGGGAGACGCGCCACCGTCGCCGCGAGCCCAGCCCCATTGGCGAGCAGCTGGCCGGTGGCATCCCATTGACCGCTGCGCAGCATCTGCCAAGGTCCGGCAGCCATGGTGAACGGCCAGACCTGCCCCTGCGCCCCCACCAGTTCAAGCGTTTCAAGGTCGGCGTGGAGCGTCAGGGCTGGATCGGCTTCGATCGCCGCCTGCACGGCCAGGGCCACGTCGTGGTCGACGCTGAGGCAGGGGATCCCCAGCGCCAGGCAGTTGCCGAAGAAGATCTCGGCAAAGCTCTCGCCGATCACCGCGCGAATGCCCCAGCGCATCAGCGCCTGGGGGGCGTGCTCGCGGCTGGAGCCGCAACCGAAATTGCGGTTCACCACCAACAGGCTGGCGCCCTGATGGGCACGCTGATCAAACGGATGCTGTCCGCCCAGCTCGGCGCGGTCATCGGCAAAGGCGGCAGGACCCAGTGCGCTGAAGGTGACGCATTTGAGGAACCGCGCCGGAATGATGCGATCGGTGTCGATGTCATCGCCCCGCACGGCCACGGCGGTGCCGCTGACGGCGTGGATCGGACCTGTGGGAAAGGGTGCGCTGGTCATGGCAGCAGGGTACGCACATCGGTGACCTGACCCGCAATCGCCGCAGCGGCCACCATCGCCGGGCTCATCAGCAGGGTGCGGCCCGTGGCCGAACCCTGGCGGCCCTTGAAGTTGCGGTTGCTCGAGCTGGCGCTGATCTGGCGGCCCTCGAGCCGATCCGGATTCATGGCCAGACACATCGAGCAGCCGGGTTCGCGCCACTCGAACCCGGCTTCACGGAAGATCTGATCGAGCCCCTCGGCCTCGGCCGCCGCGGCCACCTGTTCACTGCCCGGCACCACAAAGGCCTTGATGCCCGTTGCCACCCGGCGGCCCCTGGCCACCGCCGCCGCCGCCTGCAGGTCGGACAGCCGCCCGTTGGTGCAGCTGCCGATGAAACACACGTCGACCGGGGTGCCGGCGATCGGCGCACCGGGCTGCAGATCCATGTAGCGGTAAGCCTCCTGGGCCAGGGGGCGCTCGTCGGGTTCGGTCTGATCGAGGGTCGGCACGGTTTCATCAACGCCGATGCCCTGGCCGGGGGTGATGCCCCAAGTCACTGTGGGGGCGATGGCGGCGGCATCAAAGCGCACCTCGTCGTCAAACACCGCATCAGCTCCGCTGGCCAGCGATGTCCACCAGGCCACGGCCCGCTCCCAGGCCTCACCGGCCGGGGCAAAGGGGCGACCCTGCAGGTAGTCAAAGGTGCTCTGGTCAGGGTTGACGTAGCCACAGCGGGCGCCGCCCTCGATCGCCATGTTGCAGAGGGTCATGCGCTCCTCCATCGAGAGGGCGTCGATCGCCGGCCCGGCGAACTCATAGGCGTAGCCCACGCCGCCCTTGACCCCCAGGGTGCGGATCACATGCAGCACCAGGTCTTTGGCGTAGACGCCTGGACCCAGCTGACCCTCGACCCAGAGGCGCCGCACCTTGAGCTTGCCCATGGCCAGGCTCTGGCTGGCGAGCACGTCGCGCACCTGGCTGGTGCCGATGCCAAAGGCAATGGCACCAAAGGCGCCGTGGGTGGAGGTATGCGAGTCGCCGCAGGCCACGGTCATGCCCGGCTGGGTGAGACCCAGCTCAGGGGCGATCACATGCACGATGCCCTGGCGTCCGCTGCCGAGGCCGTGCAGGGTGATGCCGTGCTCGGCGCAGTTGACCTCCAGGGTGGCCAGCATCTGCTCAGCCAGCGGGTCGGCAAAGGGCCGCGCCTGGCTGGTGGTGGGCACGATGTGATCGACAGTGGCCACGGTGCGCTCCGGGTGCGCCACCGGAAGGCCCAGGTCATTCAGCGCCGCAAACGCCTGGGGGCTGGTGACCTCATGGATTAGATGCAGGCCGATGAACAGCTGCGTGCTGCCGCCCGGCAGCTCGGCCACCCGGTGGAGATCCCAGACCTTGTCGTAGAGAGTGGCGCTGCTCAAGAAGCCGACCAACCGCAATCGATCGACCACCCTAAGCAGCTGCGGGACCGGCGAAACAGCCCTTGGATGCCTCGTCGGGGAGGTCTTGGAAAACAAGCCAGAATTCCCGCCGGTTTTCTAACCGTTGCTCAAAAAGCCAATCAGTTACGGGAGCATGGGGGGGGCTAGGTGGCGGTCGGGTGGACTGAATCGCGCGCAGACGATCCATCCTGTTCCTGTGTGCATGGCCTTCAGTCCAACAGCACCTGCAGTCGCAGCCGGTTCAGGGCTTCGCCGGTGCTGAGGGTCTGAATCCAGTGGCGGCCGCGCGCAGCGCCAAAATGCACCGCCTGGCTGCTGGAGCTGGCCGGGCCCGCGATGGCGATGTGGACCAGCCCGACGTGTTTGTCCTGACTGCCGCCGCCGGGACCGGCAATGCCGGTCACCGCGATCGCCCAGGTGGACCCGGTGAGGCGGCGGGCCCCCTCGGCCATGGCCAGCGCCACCGGATCGCTCACGGCGCCATGCCGCTCGAGCAGCGCGGCGGGCACCCCCAGCAGCTCCTGCTTGACACTGTTGGCATAGGCGATCACCCCACCCACAAACGCATCGGAAGCGCCGGGCACTGCCGCCAGCGCCGCCCCGAGGCCGCCACCGGTGCAGCTCTCGGCCACGGCCACGCTGTCGCTGCGCCGGCGCAGCGCCGCCAGCACCACCGAGGCCAGGCAGTCGTCATCGACGCCATAGCAAAGGGTGCCGGTGCGGCGGCGGATCTCAGCTTCGAGCGGCGCCAGCAGCGCGTCGGCAGCGGCTGGGCTGTCGGCGCGGGCGGTGAGCCGCAGCTTGACCTCGCCGGCCCCGGCATAGGGCGCCACGGTGGGGTTGGTGCCCGCCAGCAGATCAGCCATCTGCTCGGCGAGGTTCGACTCTCCCACCCCCCAGAAGCGCAGCAGTCGGCTGGCGAAAACCCCCTGGGCCAAGCCCGCCTGGGCCAACCAGGGCACGGCGGTGGCCTGCCACATGGCCTGCAGCTCACTGGGCACCCCAGGGAAGGTGAGCACCGTGAAACCCGGCACGGGGCTCCAGATCATGCCGGGGGCGCTGCCGGTGGCATTGGGCAGCACCTGGGCCCCCTCGGGCAGCAGGGCCTGCTTGCGGTTGCTGGCGGCGATCGGACGGCCGCGGGCGCTGAGCTTGGCCTGGATGTCGGCCCAGACGGCAGGGTGCTCCACCAACGGGGTGCCAAAGGCCGCGGCGATGGCTTCTGTGGTCAGGTCATCGGGCGTGGGGCCCAGGCCGCCGGTGGTGATCAGCACCCGGCAGCGGCCTGCTGCAGCGCGCACCGCGGCGATCACCCGCTCGCGGTTGTCGCCCACCACTTCCTGGCGTAGGTGGGTGATGCCCTGGGCTGCCAGCTGCTCGGCCAGCCAGCGGGCGTTGCCGTTGGTGATGTTGCCCAGCAGCAGTTCGGTGCCGATGCAGAGGATCTCGGCGCCACCCTTGCTGC
>JAGWVJ010000012.1 GCA_018970945.1 Cyanobacteria bacterium REEB417
TGCGGCTCAACCACGTGGGCGACTGGGGCACCCAGTTCGGCATGCTGATCACCCACCTCAAGCAGGTGGCACCCCAGGCCCTCGACACGGCCGATGCCGTCGACCTGGGGGATCTGGTGGCGTTCTACCGCCAGGCCAAGGCCCGCTTTGATGACGACGAGGCCTTTCAGAACACCAGCCGCGAGGAGGTGGTCAGGTTGCAGGGCGGCGATCCGGTCTCGCTCAGGGCATGGGGGCTGCTGTGCGACCAGAGCCGGCGTGAGTTTCAGCTCATCTACGACCGCCTCGACATCCGTCTCTCCGAACGCGGCGAATCCTTTTACAACCCCTACCTGGCCGACGTCGTTGCCGACCTGGATGGTGCAGGTCTGCTGGTGACCGACGACGGCGCCCGCTGTGTGTTTCTCGAGGGTGTCAGCGGCAAGGAGGGTAAGCCTCTGCCGGTGATCGTGCAGAAGCGCGATGGTGGCTTCAATTACGCCACCACCGACCTGGCGGCGATCCGTTATCGCCTGGCTGCGCCGCCTGCTGGCGATGGTGCCCGTCGTCTCATCTACGTGACCGACGCCGGTCAGGCCGCCCACTTCGCCGGGGTGTTTCAGGTGGCTCGCCGCGCCGGCTGGGTGCCGGCCGACGCCCAGCTCGAGCATGTGCCCTTTGGCCTGGTGCAGGGCGATGACGGCAAGAAGCTCAAGACCCGATCCGGAGACACCGTGCGCCTGCGGGATCTGCTCGATGGGGCGGTTGAGCGGGCCGAAGCCGACCTGCGCCGCCGCCTGGCCGATGAGGGTCGCCACGAAGAGGAGGCGTTCATCGAACACGTCTCCACCACGGTCGGCATTGCGGCGGTCAAGTACGCCGACCTGTCGACGAACCGCATCACCAACTATCAGTTCAACTTTGACCGCATGCTTGCCCTCAGCGGCAACACGGCGCCGTACCTGCTATACGCCGTGGTACGCATCGCCGGTATTGCCCGCAAGGGGGGCGATCAGGCCGCTGAGGGCGGCTCGCTATCGACGGCGGGCAAGGGGCTGGTCTTCAGCGAACCCCAGGAGTGGGCCCTGATCCGTGAACTGCTCAAGCTCGATGCGGTGATCGCCGAGGTGGAAGAGGAATTGCTGCCGAATCGTCTCTGCAGCTACCTGTTTGAACTCTCCCAGGTGTTCAACCGCTTTTACGACCAGGTGCCGGTCCTCAAGGCCGACGAACCCGCCCGCAGCTCGCGCCTGGCGCTGTGCCGCCTGACCGCAGACACGCTCAAACTGGGGCTTGGCCTCTTGGGAATTCCCACGTTGGAGCGGATGTGAGACGCGATTGGGTCGCCTCCTTCACGTCGCCATGCACAGCGGAATGTCGGGGCTCTCAGGGTTCACTGCGAGGCTTTGCAGCTGGGGCTTCAGCACCTCCTTGCCCGGCACCCCTTCGCGGCGCTCCAGTTCGCTGAGACTCAACAGGATGGCCAGATGCTCAGGAATGCAGAGGTGCACGGCCGCACAGTCGGCCAGGGCTGACACCTCGATGGGTGACAGTGCCGCGGATCTATTCAAAGGCTATCGGTAAGCCAAGACTCTCGGTCGGGCCTGCCAGAGTGGTTGGCTGTGGCCCCTTTGGCTCCATGACCTTTCCGCCGGCCCGCCCCGAGGTCGAGCGCCTCCAGGCCTACAGCGCTCCTTTGGAGGGGAGGCGGGGCCTGCTGCGGCTCGATTTCAACGAGAACACCATCGGGCCCAGCCCCAAGGTGGTGCAGGCGATCCGGGCGATTCCCGCCGATCACTACGGCATCTACCCCGAGTACGACGGACTGCGCGAGGCGCTGATCGCCAACCTGGGCCTGCCGCTGCAGATCGACCAGATCGGGCTGTTCAACGGCGTTGATGCCGCCCTTCACGCCATCTTTCAGGCCTACGGCGACCGGGGTGAGACGTTGCTCACCACCAGCCCCACCTTTGGCTACTACAACCCCTGTGCCCAGGTGCAGGGCATGGCGATCGAGGCTGTCCCCTACCAGCTGCCCGATTTCTCCTTTCCTCTCGACGCAGTTCGGCACGCGTTGGCGGGTGGTTCACCCCGCATCCTGCTGATCTGCAACCCCAACAACCCCACCGGCACCCGCCTGGCCCCAGAGCCGATCCTGGAGCTGGCGGCCGCCGCGCCCCAGACCCTGGTCGTGATCGATGAGCTCTATGAGGCCTTCACCGGCGACAGCGTGCTGCCCCTGGCCGACTTTGCCGCCACCCCCAACCTGGTGGTGCTGCGCTCGCTGGCCAAGACCGCTGGCCTGGCGGGTCTGCGCATGGGTTTTGCCATCGGCGCGGCGCCCGTGATCGACCGACTTGGTCGTGTCACCGGCCCCTACGACATCAACAGCGTGGCGGTGACGGCGGCCCACGCCGCCCTGGCCGATCAGGCCTACACCGATGCCTATGTGGCGCAGGTCAAGCAAGCCCGCAGCTGGCTGGTGGAGCAGCTGCAGCAGGCCGGGGTGCGGCATCACTGCGCCGGTGGCAACTATCTGCTGCTCTGGCCTCGGCAGCCAGCTGCTGCCGTTGAGGCCCAGCTGCGTGAGGCCGGCATTCTGGTGCGCTCGATGGCGGGCAAACCTCTGATCGACGGCTCCCTGCGGGTGAGCATCGGCACCGGCGCCCAGATGGAGCAGTTCTGGCAGGCCTACAGGGCGATCACTGCGATCACGGCTTGAGGGCCGGCCCGATCAGCGCATCACCTCGATCACCAGGCCGTCGCCCAGCTTGCCGCTGAGGCTCAGGGTCGTGCCGGTGCGGTTCACCTTGGTGCCGGACATGGCCTTGAGAAAGGGGTCCACACCGCCTTGATCACAGGCTTTCGGGGCCTGGCGGCCGCTCACGTATTGCACCGGGATCACCCGGCGCGGCCTCAGCTCGCGCACCACTTCGGCGGCTTCGCTGCCGTCGTAGACCTTGGCGCCACCGCCGACGCCGATGATCAGCACATCGGGCCGGCCCAGCAGCACGCGGTCCGAGGGGGTGAGGCTGGCGGCCGTGCCGCCCAGGTGGGCAAAGTCAAGCCCGCCCTGGCGCCAGCGCCACAGGGTCGACTGACCGAAGCGGCGACCCCCGAAGCGGTCATGGGGGGCGGCGATGCCCTCGATCTGCATGCCGGCGATCCGGTAGGAGCCGGGATTCACCAGCATCCTGCCGCGAGCCACGGGAGCGCCTTCATCGAGCAGGTTGCTGCTGGCCAGAATCACGTCGGCGCTGACCCGCGGTTCGCTGAGGCCGGCGGCGCAGGCCACGGCCTTGAACGGGTTGACCAGCACCGTCTTGCCCCCACCCTGGATCAGCAGGGCGCTGTGGCCGTAGCTGGTGATTGTGACCCCCCCGGCGGCCCGGGCGGCGCCACCGTTCAAGTCGGCGGCCATGCCGACCACGGTGGCGCCCAGGACAGTCGCCCCCAAGGCAGTTCCCCGCAAGGCAGTGCTCAGATTCGGGGCAGGCGGCAACAGGCGCATGTCAAAAGGGCGCTGGGCGGGGCGGCAGACGCCAGACGCTAACCCAGCTCAGCCGGCACAAGCCTGGCGCAGAAAGTTGGCCAGCAGGTCGTGACCGCTCTGGGTCAGCACGCTTTCGGGATGGAACTGCACCCCCTGCAGGTGGCCATGGTCACGGTGCCGTAGGCCCATGATCGTGCCGTCGTCAAGCCAGGCCGTGATCTCGAGGCAGTCGGGCAGCGATTCCCGCTCGGCGATCAGGCTGTGGTAGCGGGTGGCGGTGAGCGGGTTGGGCAGTCCGGCGAAGACCCCTGCGCCGCTGTGATGCACCGGTGAGGTCTTGCCGTGCATCTGCTCAGGGGCCCGCACCACCCGGCCGCCATAGACCTGTGCGATGGCCTGGTGGCCAAGGCACACCCCCAGGGTGGGAACCGTGGGACTGAGTTCGCGCAGGACATCGAGGCAGACGCCTGACTGGTCGGGATCCCCCGGCCCCGGGGAGATCAGGATCGCGGCGGGCGCCAGGTCGCGGATCTGCTCGAGGGTCAGGGCGTCGTTGCGCTCGACCCGCAATTCGGCCGCCAGGGAGTGCTCCGCTGAGAGTTCGCCCAGGTACTGCACCAGGTTGAAGGTGAAGCTGTCGTAGTTGTCGAGAACGAGAAGCATTCGCGGCCCTGCCGAAGCACCATTCAAAGACCGAGCCGGGCCAGCAGCGGCGGCAGCAGCAGCAGCAGGGCGATCAGCATCGAAGCCAGGGCGGCCACCAGCACGGCGGCGGCGGCGCAGTCCTTGGCGATGCGGGCCAGGGGGTGGAACTGGCGGCCGATGGCCAGATCCACCACCGCTTCGGTGGCGGTGTTGAGCAGCTCAAGCACCAGCACCGCAGCCACGGTGAGCACCAGCACCGCCATGCGCTCGAGGCTGAGCCCCAGCCACAGGCCAAGGCCAAACACCACCGCACCGGTGATCACATGGATGCGGAAGTTGCGCTGGCTGCTGAAGCCATAGATCAACCCCTTGGCCGCATAGCGAAAGCTGCTCGGTAGATCACCGGCCACCTTCCAGGCCCCGATGCGCCGGCGTCGGCGGCGAGGACCCGGGGCCGCCTGCAGGCTGACCGAGGTGTTTTGGGGGTTGGGGGTGTTCATGGCTGGCCCGCGACCGAGCCGCTGGCCTGCACGTTAACGCTGCTGCACAGCTCCTCCTGGCATTGCAGCATCGCTGCCAGGCTGGCCTCATCGGGATGGTCCCAGCCCAGCAGATGCAGCAGGCCGTGGCTGGCCAGAAACAGCAGCTCCTGCTCGAGGTTGTGGCCGTGCTCGGGGGCCTGCCGGGCAGCGGTCTCGAGCGAAATCACAATGTCGCCCAACTCGAGCGCCCCGTCCAGGCCCAGGGCGTCGTGGCCCGGGGGCAGGGGCATCGCCGGCGTGCCGTCGAGGTCGTTGTCCTGGGCGGCGAAGGCCAGCACGTCGGTGGGGCCCGGTTTGTCGCGCCAGTCGCTGTTGAGCGCTGCGATCTCGCTGTCGTTGACCAGGCTCAGCCCCAGGCTGTAGGCCGGTGCGCGCAGCTGGGGCGGCAGCTGGGCCTGCAGGTGTTGCAGCCAGCCGGCCAGGAGCTGCTGCCAGTGCGCTTCAGCGGCTTCAGGGCCTGCGCACCAGGGGACTGCGGCCTCCACCAGATCGGGGGCCAGGCCGGGGTCGGCTGAGAACGCCAGATCCAGAGCGATGCCGCCGTCCTCAGACAAGGGCTTTGGGCTGGAGTCAGCCACCCGGAATCTGGGGCCGGCCGAGGCTGGCGATCAGCACCAGAAAGCCCAGCAGCCCAACAGCCGTCAGGCCGAAGTGCAGCAGGCTCTGGCGACCCTTGCGCACCATGTTGCGCATGGCCAGCTTCACGAAGCTGGGGTTTTCGCCGGTCTGCGGGCTTGCCGGCGTCTGCTGCTCAATCATCGCTCGCTCCTCCGCCCACCTCGACGCCGGCGTGCAGCAGGCTCTGGATGAAGGGGTCCAGATCGCCATCCATCACGCCCTGAACGTCGGTGGTTTCGTGTTGGGTGCGCAGGTCTTTCACCATTTGATAAGGGTGGAACACGTAGTTGCGGATCTGGTTGCCCCAGGCCGCTTCGACGATGTCGCCGCGGATGTCGGCGATCTCGGCCGCCCGCTGCTCCTGGGCGATCACCAGCAGCTTGGCCATCAGCAGGGCCATGGCCTTTTCTTTGTTTTGCAGCTGCGAACGCTCCTGGGTGCAGCGCACGAACAGGCCCGTGGGGATGTGCAGGATGCGCACCGCCGTTTCCACCTTGTTGACGTTCTGGCCGCCGGCACCGCCCGACCGGGAGGTGGTGATCTCCAGGTCCTTCTCGGGGATGTCGAGCTTGACCTCCTCCTCGATCTTGGGCATCACCTCAACGCCGGCAAAGCTGGTCTGGCGCTTGTCGTTGGCGTTGAACGGGCTGATGCGCACCAGCCGGTGGGTGCCCTTTTCGTTGCGCAGGTAGCCATAGGCGTAGCGCCCCTCGATCTCGATCGTGCAGCTCTTGATGCCTGCCTCTTCGCCCTCGCTGAGCTCGTCGACCGTGACCCTCATGTTGTGGTCTTCGGCCCAGCGCGTGTACATGCGCATGAGCATGAGCGCCCAGTCCTGGGCGTCGGTGCCGCCGGCGCCGGCGTTGATCGAGATCACCGCGCCTTCTTTGTCGTAGGGGCCTGAAAGCAGGCGCTCGAGCTCCCAGCGGTCCAGATCGGCGCGCAGCTGCTTGAGGGCGGTGTGGGATTCGCCAAGCAGGTCGTCATCGGGCTCGAGGTCGTAGAGCTCCAGGGTGGCCTCGGCGTCGGCCACGGCACCCTGCCAGCGGCGCAGCTGCTCGAGTTGGCCCTTGACCTCATCGAGTTGGCGCATTTTGGCCTGTGCTGCCTTCTGGTCGTCCCAGAAGTCGGGCTGGGAAGCCAGCTGCTCGAGATCCTGCTGACGTGCGCTCAGGGCAGCAACGTCAAAGGCAGTCCTGGGCTTGGCCCAGGCGGTCGGTGAGTTCGGAGAGGTCGCGCTTGAAATCGGTGAGATCGAGCGGCACAGCTTGCGCTTGTGTGGCGGGGCTGGCGGTCACAGGGGATGGCGGTGAGAGCTTGGGTTGGGGCTAAACCCCTGCTCCGACCGTACTCAATGGATCGCAGCAGGCGCCGTGCCTGGTTGGAGTTGGGCGGGTTTGGTTGGGGTGGCTCTGCAAAAACCGGCGTGATTTCTGGCGCTTTTTCTCAGGCCCCTTTGACGGCGTGCCCTTTGGAACGGCGTGCCCCTCTGCGAGACCAGTCCCAGTCCCGCTCCCAGTGCCAGCTGGGTCAACAGTCCTGCATCTGAGCTGGTCCTTAGGATCTGTCCACCCCGTTGGAGCAGCGATGGCCGCGAAGGTTGAGATTTACACCTGGCGTGCCTGCCCGTTCTGCGTGCGTGCCAAGGCCCTGCTCGACCGCAAAGGGGTGCAGTACACCGAGTACGCCATTGACGGCGATGAGACGGCCCGCGCGGCCATGGCGGCCAAGAGTGCAGGGCGCCGCAGCGTGCCCCAGACCTTCATCAACGGCCACCACGTCGGGGGCTGTGACGACCTGCACGCGCTGGAGCGCAGTGGCCGCCTCGACGCCCTGCTGGCGGGCTGAATGGTGACCACTGCAGCAGCAGCCGGTGCTGACACCCAGTTGGGCGCGCAGTTGTTTGTGATTGATCCGATCGCGCGGCTCAATCCGGCCAAGGATTCCAGCGTGGCGCTGATGCAGGCTGCCGGAAGGGCCGGTCTGGCGGTCTGGGTCGCCACCCTGGCCGATCTCTCGGCCGGGCCGGCAGCGAGCGAAGCCGTTGCGGGCCACAGCTGCTGGGTGCGGGCCACCCCCGTGACCATGCGTGAGCCGAACCCTGGTGAGCCCTGGTATGCCACCGGTGAGTCCCGGCTGCTGCCGCTGCAGCGGTTCGGCGTGGTGTGGATGCGCAAGGACCCGCCTGTCGATGAGTCTTATCTGTATGCCACCCACCTGCTTGAGCTGGCCGATCGCCAGGGGGTGCGCATCGTCAACCGTCCGGCGGCCCTGCGGGCCTGGAACGAAAAGTTGAGTGCCCTGCGCTGGAGCCATCTCATGGCGCCGACCCTGGTGGCCAGTCAGGTCGCAGCTCTGGCGGCCTTCACGGCCGAGCACGGCGAGGTGGTGCTCAAGCCCCTGGGGGGTCGGGCTGGTCAGGGGGTGGTGTTTGCCGCGGCGACCACCCCGGGGCTCAGGGCCCTGCTGGAGCTGGTCACCGCCCAGCAGACCCTGCCGGTGATGGTGCAGGCCTTCCTGCCGGGGGTCGCCGCCGGTGACAAGCGCATCCTGCTGGTTGATGGTGAACCCCTGGGGGCTGTCAATCGGGTGCCCAGTGGTGGTGAGGGGGAGTTTCGGAGCAATCTGGCGGTGGGCGGTCAGCCCCAGGCCACCGAACTCAACGAGGCTGAGCGGGCCATCTGCGCCGAGCTCGCACCGGCGCTGCAGGCCGAAGGGCTGTTCTTTGTGGGCATCGATGTGATCGACGGCCGCCTGAGCGAGATCAACGTGACCAGTCCCACCGGCATCCGTGAGGTGGAGCGTCTGGGTGGCATCCCCCTGGCCGATCTCACGATCGCCCGGCTGCTGTAGGCCTGAGCTGTTGGACGCTCAACCAGCGGCCGTGCTCAGCATCAGAACCCACAGCAGCTTGCAGGCGATGTGCAGCCCCTGATCCATGGCCATGCCGTAGCGGCCCTGGCATTTGCCCCAGTCGATCAGGGTATGCACGCCCCACTCGGCCAGACCCAGCAGCGGCACGCCGGTGATCCAGGCCACAAAGAAACCGTGGGTGCCCGCATGGGCCGTGAGCCACCAGCGCCAGTTGAGCACCTTGTCGCAGCCAGGACATTTTTCGACCGCGATGCGGTCGGTCTGCAGTGGGTAATCGGCCAGCCAATGGGCCAGCACCAGCAGGATCAGCACGTCCAAGCCCGAGGGGTCGGCGTTGAACCCGATGGTGGATGTGAGGCTTGACACGAGGGGCACGGGGCTCATCGGCTGATCGGGCTGCGGTGATGTTGGACAGGCTTGGTGTGCGGCAGGCTTTCGGACAGATTCAGCTGGTCCTGCAGCACCCGCAGCTTGAGGCCCACTTCCTGGGCTTCGCGTTCCAGGTCAGAGCCGCGCACCAGGCCGGCCCCGGCGCACAGTTCGAGCCGGGCGCCGTGCACCACACCGCAGCGGATGGCCACCCGCAGGTCGGCATCCCCCTCGCTGTCGATCCAGCCGATCGGGGCGGCATAGTGCCCGCGCTCGAACGGTTCCAGGGCGCGCAACCAATGCAGGGCCTGGCGTTGCGGCAGGCCGGCGACCGCCGGGGTGGGGTGAAGGGCTTCCGCCAGGGCCAGGGGGTGATGGGGGCCGACCGCCGCGGTGATCGGGGTGTGCAGGTGCAGCAGATGGCCATGCCGGGCCACCCGCGGGTGCCGAGGCCGGCGAGGCTGCAGCCCCAGTTGGCTGAGCACGGAGCTGATCGTGTCGATCACCAGCTCATGTTCATGGCGATCCTTGCTCGAGGCCAGCAACGTGTCGCCATTGTCATGGGATCCGGCGGTGCCGGCCAGGGCATCGCTGCGCAGCTGGCCCTGGCGCACCGTGAGCAACCGTTCGGGTGAGGCCCCGACCAGGTATCGGTCGCTCTGGTGCTGCCACAGCAGCCGGCAGCTGCCGCCCTGGCGCCGTCGCAGGGAGCTGAGCAGGTGCAGTGGGTCCAGCGGCTGGTCGAGCAGCAGCTCCTGTCGCACCGCCAGCACCAGTTTCTGCAGCTCACCGCGCTGCACCAGTTCCAGGGCCCGCTCGGCGCCCATGCGGTAGGCCGGCCCCCAGTCGTTGCAGCGACGCACACTCGGCAGGCTGGGATCCTCTGCGCTGCTGGCCTGGTGCTCGAGCGCTCTGGCCTGTTCCCACAGTTCCTCGGCCAGGCTGCGGGGGGTCACCCCAGCGCCCAGGGGCCGCTGCAGCCGCAGCCAGCAGTGCTGGCCGTGGCGACTGAGCTGCCACTGGGGCAGCACGGCCTGGACCCCTGGCACCCCACCGGCATCGGCCTGGCCGGCCGCATCAAAGAAGCCAAAGGCCAGCAGCACCCGTGGCCGGGCCATGGCGGGCACACACTCCGGACTGGCCAGCCGTCCGAGGGCCAGGCTGGCGAACCGCTGGGCCAGTTCGAACCGTCTGGGGCCGCTGAGCTCAAGGCTCTGGCAGCGGCCGGCGGCAGCCACGCACAGCCCCGGAGCCCCATCCCAGAGAAAGCGAAACCCATCCCCGGCGCCAAGCAGGGGCAGCAGGTGCAGGGGGTCAAGTTGTGCCAACGGCAAGGCCAGGCTCAGCACTCCGTCCTCATCGAGGTGGCGGGCGCTGGCGCTGGCGCTGGCCAGCAGATCGGCAAAGCGGAACTGCACGCCGGAGCCTGGGCTGGCAACAGGGCTGCTCAAATGTATGGGCCCCAGAGCAGTTGCTGATCGCCTGAGCCATGGCTGAGCCTGAGGTCGTCGCAAGCCGTTACGCCCCGCAGCGGCGCCAGCTGTGGAAGGCGGCGATCAAGTGGCCGATGTATTCGGTTGCGGTAATGCCGGTGGTCTTGGCGGCCGGTTGGTGGCTGGGCCGCACCGGTCAGGTGCGCTGGGGGTCTCTGCTGGTGTTTGTGTTGGCGGCGGTGCTGCTGCTGGCCTGGGAGAACCTCAGCAATGACGTGTTCGATCACGACACCGGCATCGACGCGGCCGGCAAGCCCCACTCGGTCGTGCAGCTGACCGGTCGGCGCAGCCGGGTGGCGGGGTGGGCCAATGGCGCCCTGGTGCTGGGCCTCGCTTTGATGGGCGCTGTCGCCTGGCTGAGCAGTGGGGACGTGCTGGCCCTGGTGCTGCTCTGCTGCGGCATCGGCTACGTGTACCAGGGACCGCCTTTTCGTCTGGGGTACCACGGCCTGGGTGAACCTCTGTGCTGGTTGGCCTTTGGCCCCGTGGCCACCGCGGCTGCTCTGTTGGCCCTGAGCCCGGCGCCGCTGGCCGTGCCCTGGTCGGCGGCGCTGCAGCTGGGCAGTGGACCGGCTCTGGCTACCACACTGGTGCTGTTCTGTTCCCACTTTCACCAGGTGGCCGACGACGCTGCCCATGGCAAACGCTCGCCGGTGGTGCGGTTGGGCACGGTGGCTGCCGCGGGGCTGATCCCCTGGTTTGTAGCCCTGACCCTGGCGCTTGAGCTGCTGCCAGTGCTGCAGGGGCAGTGGCCGCCCACCGCCTTGCTGGCCTGGCTGGGCTTGCCGCCTGGCCTGGCCCTGGTGCGCCTGCTCGGGCGTCATCACGATGAGCCGAGCCGCATCGCCGGCAGCAAGTTTCTGGCCCTGAAATTTCAGGCCATCAATGGCCTGGGCCTGGCGGCGGGCCTGGCCCTGGGGCACTGGCTCTGAATGGTCGCGTCAGGCCTGCAGCTGCGCTGGCGCCCGTTTGCCCTGGCGCTGCCCCGGCCGTTGCAGACGGCCCGGGCCACCCTCACCCACAAGCGGGGCTGGTTGCTGCAGCTGCGCAGCGCCAGTGGTGGCCTGGGCTGGGGTGAGGCCGCCCCCCTGGTGCCCGATTCTGCGTTGGAGCAGGCGATCAAGGCCATGGGGCCCGAGCCCGCGCGCACTGTCCTGGAAGCCGACCTGGCATCCGGTCGGCTGCCGGGCCCCGTGGCCTTCGCCCTGGGTGCGGCCCTGGCTGAAGCCGATGGGCTGCTGGAATCCGGTTGGTTGGCGCCGCCGCCCTCGGCCCAGCTGTTGCCTGCCGGGCCCGATGTTCTGGCAGCCCTTGACGAGACTCTTCAGTCGGCTCCGCTGGTCGCAGGCCCACCTGGCGAGCCCGGCCCCACCTTCAAGTGGAAGGTCGCGGTCCGCAGCGACAGCGAGGAGCGGGCCCTGCTCGAGCAGCTGCTGGCGCGCTTGCCGGCAGGGGCCAGCCTGCGGCTCGATGCCAATGGTCGCTGGGACCGGGCCACGGCGAGGGCCTGGGCCGATCGTCTGGCGGTTGAATCCCGCCTGCAGTGGCTCGAGCAGCCCCTCGATCCGGGCGACCAGGCGGGTCTTGAAGCCCTCGCGGCCCGCCTGCCCGTAGCTCTCGACGAGTCGCTGTCGGCCTCCCCGCTCTTGCGCCAGAGCTGGCCGGGATGGCAGGTGCGCCGACCCAGCCAGGACGGCGACCCCCGGCCGCTGATGGCCGACCTTATGGCCCGCCGTCCCCGGCTGATGCTGAGCACGGCCTTTGAGACGGGCATCGGCCTGCGCTGGCTGAACCACCTGGCCGCCCTGCAGGCGCTGGGGCCCACGCCGGCGGCTCCCGGCCTGGCTCCGGGGTGGCAACTTGGGGGTGGTTGGGCCAGCGCCAATCCCTGGCAGGTCTGGGGGGCAGCTGCATGAGCTTGCAGCAGCTCGAGCAGGCCTGGTCGGCGGGGCGACTGGTCCCCCTGGCAGGCCCGGGCGAGACCGTCCCGGTGGTGCCGGCGAGCCTCGAGCATCAGTACGGCCCTGGTGTGATCGTG
The DNA here is from genome assembly GCA_018970945.1 of Cyanobacteria bacterium REEB417. Taxonomy (GTDB): domain Bacteria; phylum Cyanobacteriota; class Cyanobacteriia; order PCC-6307; family Cyanobiaceae; genus RGUW01. The sequence continues at coordinate 12,052 of JAGWVJ010000012.1, forward strand.
GGCAGCGGTGGCTCCATGGGCGGGCGCCGCTGGTGCGTCCTGCCCCTGGCCCACCTGCAGCAGTCAGCGTTGGCGACCGGACGCTGGCTTGCAGCCCAGGGTCTCGATCCGGCGAGTTGCCTGCACCTCAACCCCCTGCCGCTCCATCACGTCAGCGGCCTGCTGCCGTGGGTGCGCAGTCGCCAGTGGGGGGCGCAGCACCGCACCCTGGCTCCAGCCTTGATGCGCGATCCGCTGGCGCTGGCAGAGACCCTGCCCCTGGCCGAGCTGGCGTGCCAGGGACCCGTGCTGCTGTCGCTGGTGCCCACCCAGCTGGGCCGGTTGCTTGCCGATCCTGTCGGGGTGGCCTGGCTGCAGCAGGTGGCGCTCATTTGGGTGGGGGGCGCCCCGATGTCGCCAGACCTGGCGGCCATGGCCCGTCAGTTGCGTCTGCCCCTGGCCCCCTGTTATGGGGCCACCGAAACCGCCGCCATGGTGTGCGCCCTGACGCCCAGGCGCTTTCTGGCAGGTGAGCAGGGGTGTGGCGCTCCCCTTGACGGCGTGCGCCTGCGGGTCGAGTCGGGCAGCGGCGCCCTGGCGATCGCCACTGCCCGACTCAGCCCCGGCTGGTTGGTGCAGGGGGCCCTGGTGCCATTGCCGCGCACCGTCGACGGCTGGTGGCTCAGTGGTGATGCCGCCCGGTTCAGCGATCAGGGTCTGCAGGTTCTGGGCCGCCTCGACGCTGCGATCCACAGCGGCGGCGAAACGGTGTTTCCCGAGCAGGTGGAGCAGCGGCTCGCGGCGTTGATCGAGGCTGCGGCTCTGCCGGTGGCGGCAGTGCTGCTGGTAGGCGAGAGCGATGCTCTCTGGGGCGAGCGGCTGGTGGCTCTGGTGCGCCTGCGGGCCGAGTGTTCCAGCGAGCCTGTCCTGGCTGCTCTGAACCAGCTGGCTCAGCAGCTGCCCCCGGCCCAGCGACCGGTGCGCTGGCAGGAGTGCGCTTCCCTTGAGACCACCCTGGCCGGCAAGTGGCAGCGCCAGCGCTGGCAGCAGTGGCTGGTGGACCAGCTAGCGGGCTAGGCCTGAGACCACCAGCAGCCCATGGTTCAGCCGCTTCTGGTCATCATTGCTGAACCTGCCGATGCAGCAGCCCAGCTGGGCGCGGGGCAGGCTCGTGAGGGCATCCAGCACAATCGCCACGATGTCCTCGATCGGGGCCGCTTCGAGGTCAGCACCAGTCGGCAGCACTGGACCAGACCTCCCATGCCTGAGAGAGATGTTCAGCCGCCGCAGTTCCCCGCGCTGAAGAGCATTTTCTATGGCGCGACTGCACGGCGTTGCCAGCGACGGCATTGTCCAGGCGACAGCCCTTGCTTGGCGGTGGGCTTCGCTTCGGGCATCGGACAGCCGCATGTCGGGCCCAGAACTGCACAGGGCGTCAACCCCTGGCCCGCACTCCTGTGGCGCTTGCACCGATGCCTGCCCATGCCCGGTGGGTTCAGAGCGGCTGGATGCCGCCGCCGAGGCTGGCTGCTTCGAGCCAGCGCTGAATGGCAGTGGGCAAGGGGCAGCGCTGACGGCTGTGACTGTCGATCGCCATGTGACGGGTGAGGCCAGCGGCGACCGGTTGGCCATCGCTGCAGAAGCCATAGCTGACCTCAAAGCTGCCGGGATCGAGGCGCCGTGGTGTCAACTGGATCGCCAGCGGGTCACCACACACCAGAGGGCGAAGAAAGTCGGCACTGCAGTGCACGATCGGCAGTGCCACCGGCGCGTTGGACGTTGGGTTCGCCATCGCGCTCCGGGCGGGGGTTGGAAAAATTTCGCCAGGCGGCAGGCCGAAACGCTCGAGGCTTTCCTCGTAGGCCTCATGGCACCAGGTGAACAAACGGGCGAAATGCATCACCCCTGCGGCGTCGGTGTCGCCGAAGCGAACCGTGCGGCACAGCAGCAGCCAGTCATCAGGACGCATCGGGTCAGGGCATCAGCCGGGTTGTGCCGTCAGTAGGCGGCTGTCACGATGCCAGCCAGTTTGCGCCACCCAGTCATGGCTGCCCCTCCGGCCTACGAACAGCCCACGATCAACAAGGCCTGGGAAGCCTTTCTGGCCCATGTGCCCACAATTCTGCTGATCTGGATCGTCACAGCGGTGCTGGCGGGCGTGGGGGCAGCACTGACCTGGGTGATTGTGTTGATCGGTGTTGGCGCGGCCGGTGGCGGTCTGGCTGGCGACACGGCGGTCACGGCGGCCTCGGCCCTTGGGCAGCTGGCACAGCTGCCGTTCTCGGTCCTTTCGAGCCTGGTGGGGGTGTTGTTTGTGGCCGTGCCGGCCCTGCATTACGCCAGCGGGGAGACGATCACGGTTCAGGCAGCGTTTGCCGCATTGCTACGGCGTCCCATGCGTTATGTGCTGGCAGGCATCGTCTTCACGCTGGTGATGACGATTGGCTTCGTGCTGTGCGTCGTGCCGGGTCTGGTTGTGGCATTGGTCATGCCGATCTATGTGAACCGCATCTTCCTGACCGATCTGTCGATCCCTGATGCCTTTGCCGCCTCGTTTCGTGCGGTGTATCGCTCAGCCAACGGCCCTGATTTTCTTGGCATTGAAATTCTTGCCTGGGTGTTGGTTGTGGTGGTATCGGTGTGCACCTGTGGCCTGGGTGCCCTGCTGGCGGTACCGGTGAGCAGCTTCTATCTGCAGAACCTGGCGTATCACAAGGGCCTGGTGAGCTGATCCGCTGAATGACAGTGCTCAGCTGGTTTGTTCAGCTGGTTGGAAATCCTGGGAAACCCTGGACCCCCAGCCCAAAGCTGAGCCACAGCCGCAGCAACCAGTAGGCCAGCAGGGCCAGCGCCCCGGCGCCCAGGGGCCAGGCGGGCAGGGCGCGGGGCAGCAGCCGCCTCTGGCGAACCGACATCAGCGACCAGCCCAGCAGGCTGACGGCCACCACAGGGCCAAAGGCATGCCATTGCACTGACGCCGGCAGATCGCCGATCAGAGCTGCGCTGGTGGCCCTCGTCAAAAAACAGGTGGGGCAGGGAATCCCGGTGAGGGCTCGCAGGGGACAGGGCCAGCCCGGCAGGTCGGGGTGCAGACCCTTGAGCCACAGGACGCCGGTGAGCGCGGCGGGCAGGGCCCATCCTGCATGCTGCAGCCTGATCAGCAAGCGATGGCGGTGGTGACCCTGCACCAGGGGCGGCCTGTCGTCAACGGTCGACCGAGCCCATGATCACGTCGATCGAGCCGAGGATCGCCATGATGTCGGCCACCTTGTTCCCCTTGAGGATGTGGGGCAGGATCTGCAGATTGTTCTGATCGGCGGCGCGGATCTTGAAGCGCCAGGGAGTCACGTCGTCGTTGCCCTGGATGAACACGCCGATCTCACCCTTGCCTGATTCGAGCCGGGTGTAGAGCTCGCCCGAGGGGATCTTGAAGGTGGGCGCCACCTTCTTGGCCACGTACTGGTAGTCGAAGCCGGCGAACTCGCTGCCCTTGCCTTCGGCCAGGCGGCGCGCCTCCAGGGTTTCGGTGGGGCCGCCGGGGATCATGGCGCAGGCCTGGCGCAGGATCTTGAGCGACTCGCGCATTTCCTGGACGCGGACCCGGTAACGGGCATAACAGTCGCCCTCGTTCTGCCAGACGATGTTCCAGTCGAAGTCGTCGTAGCACTCGTAGTGGTCGACCTTGCGCAGGTCCCAGGGCACACCGGAGGCACGCAGCATCGGGCCCGAGAGGCTCCAGTTGATCGCCTGCTCGCGGGTGATGGTGCCCAGGCCCTCGATGCGCCGGCGGAAAATTGGGTTGTTGGTGATCAGCTTTTCGTATTCATCGATCTTGGGGCCGAACCAATCGCAGAAGTCGAGGCACTTCTCGAGCCAGCCGTAAGGCAGATCGGCTGCCACTCCGCCGATTCTGAAGTAGTTGTTGTTGATGAGGCGCTGGCCGGTGGCGGCTTCCCACAGGTCATAGATCATCTCCCGCTCGCGGAAGATGTAGAAGAACGGCGTCTGGGCGCCCACATCAGCCAGGAAGGGGCCCAGCCACAGCAGATGGTTGGCGATGCGGTTCAGCTCCAGCATCAGCACCCTGATGTAGCTGGCGCGCTTCGGCACCGGCACATCGGCCAACCGCTCGGGAGCGTTGACCACGATCGCTTCATAAAACATGCCCGCCGCATAATCCATGCGGCTCACATAGGGGACGAACATGATGTTCGTCCGGTTCTCGGCGATCTTCTCCATGCCGCGGTGGAGGTAGCCAATCACCGGCTCGCAATCCACCACGTCTTCGCCGTCGAGGGTCACCACCAGCCGCAGCACCCCATGCATCGACGGGTGGTGGGGGCCGAAATTGACCACCATCGGCTCTGTACGGGTCTCGAGCTGGGTCATGGCGGCCCAAACGGCAGCGTCGGTGGGGGCATCCTAGGGAGCCCAGGCGGCGTCTCAGTCGCCGGCCTGGCGAGAGGATGGCGCCATGGCTGATCCAGGTGCCAGCAAGCAGGGCTTTGACCACGTGCCGGTGCTGGCCGAGGCCGTGCTGGAAGGCCTGGCCGACCTGCCGGCCGGCGGCGTGCTGCTCGATTGCACCCTCGGCGGCGGCGGTCACAGTGGGCTGTTGCTGCAGGCCCACCCGGGTTTGCGCCTGATCGGGCTGGACCAGGACCCCAGCGCCCGCGCCGCCGCCGCCGAGGCACTCGCCCCCTATGCCGAGCGGGTTGAGATCGTGGCCAGCAACTTCGCCGACTACGTGCCCAGCGAGCCCGTGGCGGCGGTGCTGGCCGACCTGGGGGTCAGCAGCCCCCAGTTCGATGTGGCGGCGCGGGGGTTCAGCTTTCGGCTCGAGGGGCCCCTCGACATGCGCATGAACCCCGGCGCCGGTAACACGGCTGGGGAGCTGATCGATCGGCTTGAAGAAGGTGAGCTGGCCGATCTGATTTATCGCTATGGCGAAGAGCGGCTGTCGCGTCGCATCGCCCGCCGCATCAAGGAGCAGGGCCCCTGGGGCGAGCCTGCTCGGCCCCGCACCACCGCCGAGCTGGCCTACCTGATTGCGGGCTGCTTTCCGCCGCCGGCGCGGCGGGGGCGGATCCACCCGGCGACGCGCAGTTTTCAGGCGCTGCGCATCGCGGTCAACGACGAGCTGGGGGTGCTCGATCGGCTGTTGGCGGTCGCCCCTGATTGGCTGTTGCCAGGGGGGCTGCTGGCGGTGATCAGCTTCCACTCGTTGGAAGACCGGCGCGTCAAAACAGCTTTCGCCAGTGATGAGCGCCTGCAACGGGTGACGCGCAAGGCGCTGCAGGCCAGCGACGCCGAGAGCGCCGCCAATCCCCGCGCCCGCAGCGCCAAGCTGCGGATTGCACGCCGGAGGGCTTGAGCCGATGCGGCGGCGGGTTGTGGTGGCTCGGGGCTTGGCAGCTGCGTCGGCGCTGTCAGCCGCGGCGCTGGGCTGGCGATCGCGGGCCTCGAGCCAAGGCGGCGGGGCTGGCGATGCGCCGTTGGATGCCCTGGTGATCGGGGCGGGCTTGGCGGGCCTGGCCTGCGCCCAGCGGCTGCGGGCCGCCGGCCGCCGGGTGCTGGTGCTCGAGGCGCGGCAGCGGCTGGGCGGCCGCATCTGGACCGAGCGCAGCCAGGGGCTGGCCATCGACCTGGGGGCCTCCTGGCTGCATGGGATGGCCAACAATCCGCTCTATCCCTTGCTCACCAGGGAGCTGGGGCTGCCTGTGCTGCCCAGCGATGGGCTGGGGCAGATCACGGTCGGGCCCGATGGACGGCGCTGGGATGGCGCCCGCCACGAGCGGGCCGAGGCCTGGCTGGCGGCCCTGGTGGCGCGGGCCGAGCAGCAGGGTGAGCCCGATCAACCGCTCAGCGCCCTGTTGCCGCCGCGGCTGAGCCCCGATCAGCGCTTCACCCTGATCGCCGATGTGGAGCACGAGCTGGGGGCGGCGCCGGGGGCGATTGCCGCCGATGCGCCCCTGGGCGATGGCCAGCCACTGCTGGGCGGCGATGCGCTCGTGCCCGGGGGGCTCGATCAGCTGGTGCGCCATCTGGCCCAGGGGCTGGAGATCCGCCTGGCTCAGGTGGTGCGCCAGATTCACAACAGCCCCCAGGGGGTGCGGGTGACCACGGCCAGCGGCGCCGTTTATCAGGCGCGGGGGCTGTGCTGCAGCGTGCCGTTGGGGGTGCTCAAGGCCGGATCGATTCGCTTTGAGCCCCCCTTGCCAGCGGCCAAGCAGCGGGCGATCGAGACCCTCGGCATGGGCCTGCTCGACAAGATCGTGCTGCTGTTTCCCGAGCGCTTCTGGGATGCCCGCGGCTGGCTCCGCAACGATGGACCCGAGCCGGGCCTGTGGAGCGAGTGGGTGGATCTCACGGCGCTGATCGGCCGGCCGGGCCTGATGGGCTTCAACGCGGCTGAGGTGGCCCGCCGCGTGGCCCGCCAGAGCGATGGCGCGATCGTGAGCTCGGCCTTGGCCCAGCTCCGCCGCTGCTACCCCAACGCGGTGATTCCGGAGCCTAGCGCGGTGCGGATCACCCGCTGGGGCGACGATCCCTTTGCCCTGGGCAGCTATTCGTTTGCGGCGGTGGGCTCCACCAATGCCATGCGCCAGGAGCTGGGGCGCCGCTGGCAGGGGATGGTGCTGGCCGGCGAGGCCATCAGCCCGGCCTTCCCGGCCACGCTGCAGGGGGCTTACCTCTCGGGCCAGCACGCAGCCCAGAGCCTGCTCAGCCTGTGGGGTGCCTGAGCGTCTGCATGGCGTCGCCCACCGCCTGCAGGGCCTGCTCGATCTCGGCGGCGGTGGTGCCGCGCCCCAGGCCAAACCGCAGGGTGGCGGCGGCCTCCAGGCGCGAGCGCCCCAGGGCCGCCAGCACGTGCGAGGGCGAGCCCTGGCTGCAGGCCGAGCCGCTGCTGATCGCGATCTGTCGGCGCAGCAGCTGGTGCAGGCGGTTGCCCTCGACCCCCAGGGCGGTCACGTTCAGGTTGTGGGGCAGCCGGCTGGGGCCCGGCGGCGGGCCGTTGAGGCTGAAGCCGCCGATCGCCTGCAAGCCCTCCCAGAGCTGATCGCGCAGGACCGCCAGCCGCATTGCGCGCGCGGCATGGTCGGCGATCGCCAGCTCCAATGCCGCCGCCAGCCCCACGATCAGCGGCACCGGCAGGGTGCCAGCCCGCAGCCCCCCCTGCTGGCCGCCGCCGTGCAGCTGGGGCGCCAGTGGCACCCCCGGGGCCACCAGCAGGGCGCCGATTCCCTTGGGGCCGTAGAACTTGTGGCCGCTGAGGCTGAGCAGGTCGATGCCCAGGGCCCCCATCGCCAGGGGGATGTGCCCAACGGCCTGGGCTGCGTCCACGTGCAGCACGGCGCCGGCGCTGTGCACCAGGGGCGCCAGAGCCGTCAGGGGGGCGATCGTGCCGATTTCGTTGTTGGCGGCCATGACGCTGACGGCCAGGACATCGGGCTCGAGCGCCGCCGCCAGCGCCGCCGGATCAACCAGCCCCTGGCCATCCACCGGCAGCACGGTCAGGCCAAAGCCATGGCGCTCGAGATAGTGCAGCACATCCAGCACGGCATGGTGCTCACTGACCACGCTCACGAAGCGGCGCCGTGGATTGCCACTGGCCAGGGCGGCCTCGGCCAGACCCTTGAGGGCCAGGTTGTTGGCCTCGGTGGCGCCGCTGGTGAACACCACCTGGCTGGCGGCGGCGGCCCCCAAGCCTTGACGCAGCAAGGCGGTGACGTGCTCAACGGCGGCGGCGGCCTCCAGGGCTGGGCGGTACAGGCGGCTGGCCGGGTTGGCGAACTGGTCGCTCCACCAGGGCGCCATCGCCGCCACCACGGCCGGGTCGCAGGGGGTGGTGGCGTGGTGGTCGAGGTAGGCCAGCATGGGATCCATGCTGACAAGCCTCGCCAAGCTCTGCTGCGTCGCCCTGGTCCTGGCTCCGGGCGCGGTTCTGGCCCAGGCGGGGCTGATGGAATCACCCGAACGCGCTCGGCCCGCCGGCATGGTGCTGCTCAGCGAGCGCGTGGTGGCTGGTGGCAAACAGGCCACCGGCATCTATCAGATCGAGCGTGATCCGGCCTTGCCCGATGTGCGCCGGGTCAAGGTCTGGCTGGAGCTGCCCAATGATCTGCAGGTGCGCAACGAGACGATCCGCTGCAGCCCCAAGGCTCCGATGCGGGTCACCAACGACGGCCGCGATCTGATCGTGCGCCAGCTCAACCCGGGCGGCCTGATCAATCCCAGCAACCGGCTGGACCATCTGATCTGGTGGGCGGTCTGTTTTCCCGAGCTGGCGGCCCAGGACCCCGCGGGGCTGGGCCCCCGGGCCCGTCAGTTGGGTTTTGGCGGCCACCTGCAGGAATCCGAACAGCGTTTCCAGTCGCCAGGCCGTTGAAGCTGCCCTTGAATGCCCACCTTGAGCGCTGCCCATGAGCCCCGACACTGCTGCCCCTGAACCGAGCGCCAGCGACACCCCGATCCGGCTGTTGCTGGTTGACGACGAACCCGGACTGCGCACGGCCGTCAAGGCCTATCTCGACGACGAGGGCTTTGCCGTCACCACCGCCAACGACGGCGAGCAGGGCTGGCAGGTGGCCCAGGAGCTCCTGCCCGATGTGGTGATCACCGACGTGATGATGCCCCGCTGCGACGGCTATGGCCTGCTGCAGAAGCTGCGGGCCGACGAGCGTCTGGGCGGCACCCCGGTGATCTTTCTGACCGCCAAGGGCATGACCGCCGACCGCATCGCCGGCTTCCAGGCGGGCTGCGACGACTACATTTCCAAGCCGTTCGACCCCGACGAGCTGGTGGCCCGGGTGCGCAACGTGGTGCGCCGCCAGGAACGGCTGCTGGCCGAGGCGGCCCGCTTTGCCGATGCCGACATCGGCTCGATGGCCCGCCAGATCTCCGAGATCCGCACCCTGCTGGCCAGCGGCGGCACCAAGAAGGCCGCCACCCCGGCCGAGCACAGCTTCACCCCTCGCGAGGCCTCGGTGTTGCAGCTGGTGGCCGAAGGATTGATGAACAAGGAGATCGCCCGCCGGCTCGAGACCTCGATCCGCAATGTCGAGAAGTACGTCAGCCGTCTGTTCATCAAGACCGGCACGGCCAGCCGCACCGAACTGGTGCGCTACGCCCTCGAGCACGCGTTGGTTGACTGACAGGCTGCCGGCGACCTTCAACGACGGCTGGGCCTATCGGGATCGGGTCACGGCTTCAGATCTGTCCTTGGCCGATCTTTTGCCGGCCGCCGAGGTTCCAGGACCCCCGATCTCGGCCTACTACGCCGCGCGGTACGCCCATTCTGACCGGCAGGTGTGGGGACAACGGCTCGCCGCCGGCGAGATCTGGCGCAATGGCCAGCAGCTCTGGGGCGATGTCGCGCTCGCAGCCGGCGACCGGCTGGTGTGGCATCGGCCCCCCTGGCAGGAGGCCTCCGTGCCGGTGCTGCCCAGCCCCCTGTTCGACGACGGCGACCTGATGGTGTTCAACAAACCCAGCGGGCTGCCGGTGCTGCCCGCGGGCGGCTTTGTGCGCCATACCGTGCTGGGCCAGCTTGAGGCCCAGGTTCAGGCAGGAGAGCTCGATGCCGCCTCAGGCATCCCCCGGCCGGTGCATCGCCTGGGGCGGTACACATCGGGACTGCTGGTGTGCGCCCGCACCAGCGACGCCCGCGCCTGGCTCAGTGCCCAGCTGCGCGAGAGCACGGCTGCAGCAACCGCTGCGGCACCGCCTGCAAAACCCGCCAGATTTCTGGCGGGTTTTTTCAGAGGCTGCACCAAGGTGTACCGGGCCCTGCTGGCGCCGCCGCAGCACGGCTCGCCGTTGGCGGGGTTGGCCGTGGGCCAGACGCTGGCGATCACGACATCGATTGGACGCCAACCCCACCCGCGCCTGGGCGCGATCTGGTGTGCGGCGGCGCCGGCCGACCCCTGCGCCTTGCCAGCCTGCAGCCGCTTCACCCTGCTGACGGTGCGCCCAGAGGGTTGCCTGGTCGAGGTGGCGATTGCCACGGGGCGGCCCCATCAGATCCGCATTCATGCGGCTGCGGGCGGGGCGCCACTGCTGGCTGACCCGCTGTACCAAGCGGGTGGTCTGGCCCGCACCAACGCCCTGCCGGGCGATGGCGGCTACCGGTTGCATGCCCACCGGATCACCCTTCGGACCGCCGAGGGTGAGCCGCTGCGTTTTGAGGCGCCGTTGCCCTGTGGCTTGGCACAGGAACGGTTTTAGGTCGTGTTACCCGCCGCAGAAGAGGCCTCGATCAGCTTCTAATCAGACAGATGAGCAGACAGATGAGTAACCAGATGAGTAACCAAAAGCTCACGATGTTCAACGGTCCGCTGCCGCAGGCCTTGCTTCCCGCCGGGACCGGCTCAGTCCCGTTCAAAGGCGATCAGCCGTGAAAAGTAAAAGGGTGCCTTGTTGAGGCTGCGGCGCACCGGCCTGAAGCCGCAGGCGGCGGCCGCCGCCACGATGCCGGCTTCCCGCAGGGTGTAGGCGCGGGTGGTCTTGCTGGGCCCCGGGAACAGCTGGCCGATGCCCTTGAGCAGGGCCAGCAGCGGCGTGTAGGGAGCAAAGCTCACGATCAGGTGCTGCTCAGCCAGGCCGGCCAGGTGGCGCACCATCTCTTCGGCAGCGGCTTGGGGGTAGTGGATGAACACATCCAGGCAGATCACCGTGTCGTAGCGGCCCTGCAGGCTCTCGAGATCCGAGGCCGTGAAGCTGAGGCGCTCGCCGGGGATCCCGGCCTCGGCGGCGCGGCGGGCGGCCTCGCTCGCCATCGCTTCCGACAGATCGCTGGCGGCAATGCTGCCAGCACCCAGCTGGGCCAGGGGCAGGCTCAGGCTGCCCACGCCGCAGCCGGCATCGCAGAAGCTGCGGTTGCCCAGGTTGCCCTGCTCACCAAGCCAGGCCAGCACGTTGTCAACGGTCTTCTGGTGCCCGATGCGAATGTTGCGCTGCACCCGGTTGACCTCGGGGCTGTCGCTGTAGATGCGGTTCCAGCGGTCGAAGCCGGTGGTCTCGAAATAGCCTTTGACCTCGTCTTTCTCGGCTGCCTTGGCAGTCTCAAGGGCGCTCGCAGGGGCCGAATCAGATGGTGTGAGCACGTCGGAGCTGGGCATGACAGTGCAGCGGGACGGCCAAGGAGGGCCGGTTCAGAACTGGGGCGGAACCTAGCGTGCCTCGCTGGGCTGCCACTGCAGACCATCGGTGCCCAGGTGCCAGCGCAACGTCTCCGCCAGGGGGCGGCCCAGCAGCAGCTCGCGCACGCCGCGGTGATCGCCCAGCACCTGCCGGGGCAGCACCGTCGCGGCGGCGATGGCTGTGCCAGGGTCGCCGCTCCAGCGGGCCAGGCGCCGCACCCCTTCGAGCAGCGGCAGGGTCACGCCCGCCAGGGTGCCGTCGGCCAGGCGGCAGCTGCCATCGGCCACGATCAGCAGCCGCTCGTCCCAGCGGTGCTGGCCTTCGCCCAGGCCATAGGGGGCCAGGGCGTCGCTGACCAGCACCACCTGCTCAGGTGCCAGCCGCTGCAGCAGCACCGCCATGGAGGGCGCCACGTGCACGCCGTCGGCGATCAACCCCAGGGCCACACTGCCCCGCAGCAGGGCGGCGGCTAGGGGGCCGGGCTCGCGGTGGTGCAGTCCCGGCATGGCGTTGAAGCTGTGGGTGAGCATCGTCACGCCAGCTTCAAACGCTGCAGCAGCCTGGGTTTCGCTGGCTGCGCTGTGGCCCAGGCTCACCACCACGCCCAGGTTGCGCAGTTCGGCGATCATGGCGACGGCTCCGTCGCGTTCGGGGGCCAGGGTCACCAGGGCGATGTCGCCCTCAGGACCGCCTTTGAAGCCGGCGATGCGCTCGGCCAGGGCCGCCAGGCTGGGGGCGGCCAGGTGCTGCTCGGGGTGGGCGCCGCGGCGCTCGCGGGCCAGAAACGGCCCCTCCAGGTGGGCACCCAGCAGTCTGCAGCGGCCCGATGCTGCCGTGCCCGCCACCTCGTGGCGGGCCTGCTGCAGCACCGCGAGCGCCTGGCGCAGGGGCTCGATGCCGCAGGTCACCAGGGTGGGGCAGATCGCTTCGACCCCGTCGCGCCACAGCAGCGCCTGCAGCTCGGCGAGCCGCGGCAGATCGGCCTCACCCAGTTCGGGAAAGGCCAACCCAAGGCCGCCGTTGATCTGCAGGTCGACGCCCATGGGGCTCAGCCAGTCGCCGCCCCAGTCGTCACCGGCGGCTGCGGCGCCCGGGGCGATCGGCGCGATGCGGCTGATCACGGCTCCCTGGCCCCCGCGACCAGCCTCAAGACCGATGCGCCAGCGCTGATCGGAAAGCGGCAGGCGAACGCCGCTGAGCCAGTGCATGACAGACACGTGACAATGACGGAGTTGCCGCCCCAATAGTCTTGCCGGGATCGCGCCCGTTGACCGTTTCTGCAGCAACTGTGCCGCAGCCCACCCCCTGCCCACCGGTGGCGGTGATCATGGGCAGCGATTCAGACCTGCCGACCATGCAGCCGGCGGTGCAGATCCTCGAGAGCCTGGGCGTGCCGGCTGAGGTGCGGGTGCTGTCGGCCCACCGCACCCCGCTCGAAATGGTCGCCTTTGCCCAGCAGGCCGCCGGCCGTGGTTTCAAGGTGATCATCGCCGGCGCCGGTGGCGCCGCCCACCTGCCGGGCATGGTGGCGTCGCTCACCACCCTGCCGGTGATCGGTGTGCCGGTGCAGAGCCGAGCCCTCTCGGGGGTCGATTCGCTGCACAGCATCGTGCAGATGCCCGCGGGCATCCCGGTGGCCACCGTCGCCATCGGCAACGGCACCAATGCGGGCCTGCTGGCGGCCCAGATCCTGGCCACCGCCGATCCGGCCCTGGCTGAGCGGGTCGCTGCCTACCGCGCCGAACTGCATGCCCAGGTGGTGACCAAAGACGGGCGCCTGCAGGAGCTGGGCAGCGCCGCCTACCTGGCCCAGATGGGCTGAGGAGGCAGGACCATGCTCGAGCGTCTGGTGCTGCCCCCCTGGCTCAAGGTCGGCCTGGCCCTGCCGCTGCTGGTGCTCAACCTGTGGGTGCTGCGCCAGTTGCTGCTGCCGCTGGCGCCGTTTCCGGCGTTGTTTGTGGCGGCGGCGCTGATCGCCTTTCTGCTCGACATTCCCAGCCGGACCCTGGCGGGCCTTGGCCTGCCCAGGCCCCTGGCCCTGTTGGCGGTGATCGGGATCACCCTGGCGGGCCTGGCATTGGCGGCCCTGTGGCTGGTGCCGCGCCTGATCGAGCAGCTGGGCGAGTTGATCACGGCCCTGCCGGGCTGGCTGGCCGAGGGGGAGGTGCTGCTCAACCGGGGCCAAGAGCTGGCCGCCGCCCGGGGGCTGCCTACCGACTTCGGCGATCTGAGCAGTGAGCTGCTCAGCCGCACCAGCCAGCTGGCCAGTCAGCTGAGCCAGCGGTTGCTGGGGCTGCTGGGTGCCACCTTGAGTCTCACGGTCAACACCCTGATCGTGGTGGTGCTGGCGGTGTTTCTGCTGATCGGCGGCGAGTCGATCAGCCAGGGGCTGCTGCAGTGGTTGCCGCCCCCCGTGAGGTCTCTGGTGGGGCAGACGCTCAACCGCACCTTTCGCGGCTATTTCGCCGGCCAGGTGCTGCTGGCGCTGATCCTCAGCGGTGCCCAGATCGTGGTGTTCACCCTGCTGGCGATTCCGTACGGCGTGCTGTTTGCGGTGGCGATCGGCTTCACCACCCTGGTGCCCTACGCCAGCGCCCTCACGATCACGGCGGTCAGCATCCTGCTGGCGCTCGATGATCCACGCACCGGCATCGAGGTGCTGGTGGCGGCGATCTCGGTGGGCCAGGTGGTGGATCAGGTGATCCAGCCCCGGCTCATGGGAAGCATCGTGGGGTTGCAACCGGCCTGGCTGCTGATCTGCCTCCCCCTGGGTGCCCGCCTGGGCAGCCTGCTGGGCCTGGGTGATCTGCTGGGGCTGCTGCTGGCGGTGCCCATGGCCAGTTGCGCCAAGACCTTTCTCGACGCCTGGGCCCGCCAGCTCAGGCAGGGAGAGCAGGGCTAGGCCCAGCTCTCCAATCCCAGGAACGGCTGCTCGACCGACCAGGCCTCAGGGCCCGCCAGCCCGATGGGTTCGGGCGTGGCGGCCATCAGCGCGGTGGAGCTCACCGGCAGGCGCGCGATGTCGAGGTTGATGATCCGCTGGTCGGCACCGGCAGCTGTCTCGGCGAAGCGATAGGCCTTGGCAGGCGTGCCGTACTCGCTCTTGAGGTAGTCACCGAAGGCCTGCTGTTCGCCATAGGCACTGCTGCCCGTGGGGGGCGTGGTGTCCGGTGCCACCCCCACCACCGCGCCGGTGGCGTCCACGTAGGCGTCAACCCGGTTGGTCCAGCGACCGAGCACATTGCCGGCCGCATCCTTGAGCACATTGCCGCTGGCGTCCTTCTGGACCCAGGGGTAGTTGTCACCCCCATCGGCCAGGAAGTTGAGCGTCGTGATCCGCAGGGTGCGGTTGCCATCGCCCTGCAGGGCGCCGTTGGCCACGATCGAGTCGAGCACCTTGCCGGCGCTGTCGACCACCTGCAGGCTGCGCAGCCGCTGCAGCCCCGCCTCAGCGCTGTTTTGGTCGGTGTCGTGGTCAAATTCGTAGCGCAGGCCCGACACCTGGGCAAACTGTCCCGGGGTGGCGCCCCTGGCGCTGGCGGCCACGGCGTGCTCGATCACCTCGCGCAGCAGGCTGGCGCTCACCGTCACCAGGGAGATGCGGTTGTTGAAGCGCAGTGAGTTCTCGATGTCGAGCTGGCTGATCGCACCACCGGCGGGGGGGTTGTAGCTCAGGTTGTTGCCGATGCCGCTCACCTCGCCGATCTCTGAACGCAGGCCGCCGCCGTTCTTGATCGCCACCATCACCGTCGGATCGACCTTGCGGGCGGCCCAGAGCTGGGCATCGGCGGCCAGGTTGCCGAAGTTGGTCTCTTCGGTGCGCACCTGGGTGCGGCGGCCCTCGAGAAACACGTTGGTGTAGCCCTTGATGTCGGCCGATTTGGCGCTCACCAGGCCGGAGACCGCGTCGACCAGGGTCTTGACCTGCTCGCCCTTGGTGCCCTTGGCGAAGGCGGCGGCGGTGCTGCCCCACAGCCGGGCCACATTGGCCTCGGTGGTGGCGATCGGACCGTTGTTGGCGCCGCTGATCAGGTCGCTGAGCAGCACACCGTTGGCGTCAAAGTTGAGCACCAGCTGGCCCACGTAGTTGTACTGGCCGTCGGTGCTCACGATCACGGTGGGCTTGCCGTCCTTGCCGTTCACGATCACGGGGTAGGGGCCCTTGGCGCTGTCGCCGGCGCGCAGCACGTCGTCATTGCCGGCCAGGATCGTGTCGGAACCGCCGGCGATGATCACGTCGACCCCCGACAGCAGGGGGGCGAGCTCCTGCTCCAGGTTGAACTGCTGCAGGTGGCTGGTCAGCACGATCTTGTTGACCCCCTGGGCTCCCAGGCGATCGATCAGGGGTTGCAGGTAGGCCGCCAGGGCTGCCATGTCGTTGGTGCGTTGGCTGCCGTCGGCCACCGTCACGCCGCCGGTGCTCGAGATGGTCTGCACCACCTGGGTGGTGGCGCCGATCACGCCGATCAGTTCGCCGTTGCGCTCGATCACCGTGGCCGGGGCCAGCTTGGGGGCCTGCCGTGCCAGGTCGAAGTTGCTGTAGGGATTGCTGCGGAAGTAGGCGTTGTTGATGATCTCGTCGGTGTACAGGCTGGCGAGGTTGCTGTCGCCGCTGAAGTTGAGGTTCGCTGAGAGGTAAGGGAACTGCACCCCAAGCCAGCGGGTGCTGCTCGGGTCGGCGGCCGTCCCGCGGATGTCGGCGCCGATCACCTCCCGCAGGGCGCTGGTGCCGGCGTCGAATTCGTGGTTGCCGACCGCCGAGGCATCGAGGCCGATGGCGTCCATGACGGCCACGTCGTAACGGCCAAAACCCTCGCGAATGTCGAGCTTCTTGCCGCCCAGCTTGGCTTCGTAGTAGGCGTCCAGCACGCCCCGGATCGAGCTGTCAGCGGCGGCGTTGCTGAAGGGGCTTGGAATGATGTTGTCGCCGGCCGACAGGCGAATCGTGTTGGTGTACTGGTCTTCCAGTCTGTCGACGATGGCGGCAAAATTCGGTGCCTTGGCGATGGCGTCGGCATCGCCCTCCAGATCGCTGGCATGCAGGATCTGCAGGGTGTACACCTTCTCGGGGGTGTCGCTCACAACCCTGCGGCGGGCCCGGCCCGACAGTCCACGGCTGTCAAACCCTTCGGCCAGGCTCAGCACTTCCAGATCCTTGCTGACCTCATTGCTGCTGATCAGCAGGGGCTGGCCGTTGGGACTGCTGGCGGCCGGGATGAACAGCAGGCCTTCAGGGCTGACGATGCCAGTGCCGTTGGGCAGGTAGCGAGCGACCGTGGGCGCATAGGGGTTGGTGATGTCAAAGCTGACCATGCCGTTGCTGCGCTCCAGACCCACAAAGGCATAGAGGCGCTCCCCGATCTGGCCGACGGTGACGTTCTCAGGCTCGCTGCCCTTGTCGTCGGAGCGGTCGTCGGGGTAGGACCCTGCGGCCATGGCGATGCGATCGAGCAGATCACCGCTGTCCCAGATCACCTGACCGCCCCCGTCGAGAATGCTCACCGAGCGGCTGCCGAAGGCAAAGGGCCGGCTGAAGGCCGTCGTTTCGGTATTGATCGTTTTGAGCCGGTTGTCGGGGCTTCTTCCGCTGATCCCGGTGCGGGTCTCATCGCTGTAGACGCTCCCGTCCTTGGTGACCGTGCCGCTGGGGGCGGTGTAGTCGCCGTCGGGGCGAATGCGGCTGTCGCCTTCGTTGGCCACGATGCTGAAGCTTTGGCGCTGGCCATTGGCCCCGACGGCTTCAAAGCTGGCGATGCCATCAGCCTGACGCAGACCAAACAGGTTCTGACCGGTTGTCAGGTCGATCCGGTAATCGCGCTCGGTGGGATCGAGGCCCACCGGGGTGAAGTTGACGATGCCGAGCTGAACCCTGGCGTCGCTGCCGTTGGCATAGACATACGTGCGGGAGCCGTTGATGTCGGAGCCCAGGCGGTACCGGGCCTGCTCGCTCGCGGGCAGCTTGTCGAAATCGCTGCCTGTGATCGGGGCGATCCCGAAATCGTTGTCGTTGATCACCGCCCAGCGGCCGTCGGCCAGGCGGGCCAGGCCTTCGGGCTTGTCGTTGGGGGTGTAGCCCAGGCTCGAGAGGTTGGTGAGCAGCACCTTGCGCGCCAGGGCGATGCCCTGGCCGGCCAGCGCGTCGGGACTCAGCTCCTCTTCACGCGCCAGGCTGTTGCCGAGCACATTGGTGGCGCCCTTCAGCGACACCTCATAGACCTGTTTGATGCTGGTGGGACCCACGCTCGAGTCCCGCTCCATCACCAGCAGGGTGCCCCGGGCCGGGTCAAAGGCCACATCGCCGATCTTGTCGACGCCCCTGAGGTACAGGGCCCCGTCGGCTGCACCAACGGTGGCCTTGCCGGCCATCGGGTAGAGGTATTCGCCGACCGGTGTGCCTGTGGCGGCGTCGATCTCCAGAATCCGGATCAGGCTGCTGACCCTGCCATCGGTGCTCGAGGCCTTGTCGTCGAGCGGGCTCTGCACAAAGGCAAACAGGCGGTTGCTGGTGCCGTCGTAGGCCATGCCCTCGAAGCCCCGGTTGAGCTGGCGGGTGGCGTAGTTCGACGGCAGGGTCTCGCTGCCCAGGGCCCCGGCGCTGAGGCCGGCGGCGCTGCCGGCGCCCTGCGGCACGTAGCGGGCCAGCAGGGTGCCGGTGGGGTTGAACTTGTAGATGGCCGGCCGGTATTCGTCGCCCATCCACAGGTTGCCGTCCTTGTCGAC
Source organism: Cyanobacteria bacterium REEB417 (assembly GCA_018970945.1). Lineage (GTDB taxonomy): Bacteria > Cyanobacteriota > Cyanobacteriia > PCC-6307 > Cyanobiaceae > RGUW01. The sequence continues at coordinate 29,893 of JAGWVJ010000012.1, forward strand.
GCTGATTGATTCAAGATCGGCGCCGAACCGGTCAAAGGCCAGGGTCCTGCCGCTGGCGTCGACCGGTGTCTCGTCGATGGCACCGTTGGGCTTGCCCGTGATCGGGGTGCCGTCGGCGTTCTTGAGCAGGATCGTGCCGGTCACCTCGGCCTTGCCGGTGCGCTCATCGAGGGCCAGCTGGTACAGACGGGCCTGGTAGTCGGGCAGCAGGAAGGGCCGCACGTCCTTGCCGTCGACCTTGGTGCTCTCGCCGTTGGGCCCCCGGTCGGCGACGGCCAGGAAGGTCAGGCGCCCCTGGCTGTCACTGCCCGTGGACCACAGGCCCGACAGGCCACCACCGATCACGGCAGCCCCGGCGCTCGTGGTGCCGGGGCTGGGCACCGTCAGGTCGTAGGCCTTGAGGCTGGGGTTGCCGCGGCCATAGTCGAGCACCCCCAGGGTGCGCAGGCTCTCGAGCGTGGGGGCGCTGCCCTCAAGGTTGATCACGCCGACGGCGTTGTTCTCCTGGAAGGTCACAAAGGCCTTCTTGCCGTCGGCGCTGATGGCGACGTACTCGGGTTCGAGGTTCTGGGCCACGGTGTTGCCGGCCTTGCCGCTGACGCGGATGCCCAGGGCCTCGAGTTCAACCGCACGGCCGTTGAGGCTGCGGAAGTCGACGGTCTGAACCGTGGAGCTGGCCGGTGCGGCCGCATTCACCGTGATCACGGCGATCCCGCCCTCGGGATCCACGTTGTAGAGCTCGTCGGGCTCCCCTTCGATCGCCACCACGATGCGGCTGCCGTCGGGGCTGAAGCTCAGCGAGTCGGGCACGGCGCCCACGGCGAGCGACCCAGCCGGCACCAGCGTGGCGGCCGCACCCTGGCCCTGCAGCCTGAACAGCTGAACCTGGCCCCCGGTGTAGCGGGCGCTGCCCTGACCTTCGACGGCCACCGCCACCAGGCCCGCGCTGTTGACCGCCACACTGTTGGCCGGGCCCGTCAGGGCGGTGGTGCTCACCAGGGCCGGCTTGCTGGGGTCGGCCAGGTTCACGAGCGCCAGCTGGTTGCTGCCACCGATGGTCAGCAGCACCTGGGCGCTGGCTGACCAGGCGCTGATCTCGGCGCCGCTCACGGGCAGGTTGAGACGGGCGCGTGAGCTGAGCGACAGAGACATGGCTGGGTTGGAACCTGTCGCCAAGTAGATCGGCTGGGTCAGGACCCATGTTCAAGAACCGATTAACGATTCACCAAGAAACGGGTCGCGGGTATGCCTGGCGACATCAGGTTGTCGCCGCGGCGGGCATGACCCCCTGTTCGGCCAGGTGGGTGAGCACCTGCGCGACGCTCTGCTCGAGGCTCTGGCTGCCGGTGTCGACCCGCACCTCGGGTGCCTCGGGTGCTTCGTAGGGGCTCGAGATGCCGGTGAACTCCTTGATCTCACCGGCGCGGGCCTTGGCGTAGAGGCCCTTGGTGTCGCGCTCTTCGCACACGCCCAGGTCGGCGGCGCAGTGGATTTCGATGAAATCGCCCGCCTCCACAAGGTCGCGGGCCCGCTGGCGGTCGGCCTTGAACGGCGAGACAAACGCCGTCAGCACCACCACGCCGGCATCGAGAAACAGCTTGGCCACTTCGCCGATGCGGCGAATGTTCTCTTCGCGGTCGGCATCGGAGAAGCCCAGGTCCTTGCAGAGGCCGTGGCGCACGTTGTCGCCATCGAGCACGTAGCAGGCCAGGCCCCGTTCAAACAACGCAGCGTTGATGGCGTTGGCCAGGGTGCTCTTGCCGGCGCCGCTCAGCCCGGTGAACCACAGGATCGCGCTGCGGTGACCCCGCTGCTGGGCGCGGTCGGCGCGGCTGATCGTGCTGTGGTGCCAGGCAATGTTGGTGGCCGCTCCGGTGCTGGTGAGGGCGCCGTAGGGGGCCGTGGGGGCGGTCATGGCGGCAGACGCGGCAGACGGTCAAGTATCCCCCTCTGCCCGCAGCTGCTCATGGGCCGGCGCCGTTCGAGGCTGCCTTGCAACGTCAGCGCCAGTTGCCTCGCAACCAACGGCTGCACGCCCAGCGCGAGGCCCTGCAGCAGCAAGCCGGCGCGGTGGCCCAGCCCAACTTCGGCGATTGCTTTGCTGCCGCCCTGGCCGGGCGTGATCGCTTGCAGCTGGCCTTTGTGGGTTCAAATGTCGCGGCTGCAGGGTTGTGAGGCTTTGGGCCAGGTTCGGCACAACTCCGCCTCAGCCCCCGGCCTGTTTGGGCCGGTAGCCAGCTTTGGTCAGGGCCTCCAGCGCAATGGTCACCTGGTCGCCCTGCAGTTCGATCAGTCCGTCCTTGAGAGTGCCGCCGGTGCCGGCGCTGGCCTTGAGGGTTTTGAGAAGAGTTTTCAGCTCGGCCTCAGGGGCCTCCAGGCCGCTGATCGCTGTCACCAGCTTGCCGCCTTTGCCCGCCTTGGTGCGCTGAACCCGCACCCGTTGCTCGGCCCTGGGCGCGGGGGCAGTGGCTGGCTCTGCAGGCCGCTGCAGGCTGGCCGCACTGGTGAATTCCTGCCAGCCGCCTTTGGTCATCGCCACATCATCGCCAGGCAGATTCTGGCCTGCTCGCCGCAGCCGGTGCTCTGCCTACGCTCAAGGGCAGTGATGACCGCCGGCGCCACCATGACCTTCACAGCCGTTAGCACCGATCCGGCGGCCCTGGAGCTGCAGGCCCGGCCGAACCCAGCGGGTCGCTTCGGGCGCTTCGGCGGCCAGTATGTGCCCGAAACGTTGATGCCGGCCCTGGCCGAGCTCGAGGCGGCTGCAGCCGAAGCCTGGACAGACCCCGCCTTCACCGAGCGGCTCAACCATCTGCTGCGCACCTATGTGGGCCGTGCCACACCGCTCTATGAAGCGGAACGCCTGACCGCCCACTACGCCAGACCCGAGGGTGGCCCGCGCCTCTGGCTGAAGCGCGAAGACCTCAACCACACCGGCGCCCACAAAATCAACAATGCCCTGGGCCAGGCCCTGCTGGCGTTGCGCATGGGCAAGCAGCGGGTGATCGCCGAGACAGGCGCCGGCCAGCATGGCGTGGCCACCGCCACTGTGTGCGCCCGCTTCGGGCTCGAGTGCGTCATTTACATGGGCGCCGAAGACATGCGCCGCCAGGCCCTCAACGTGTTTCGCATGCGGCTGCTGGGGGCCACGGTGCAGCCGGTAACCGCCGGCACCGCCACCCTCAAGGACGCCACCAGCGAGGCGATTCGCGACTGGGTCACCAACGTCGAGACCACCCACTACATCCTCGGTTCGGTGGCCGGACCCCATCCCTACCCGATGCTGGTGCGCGACTTCCACGCCTGCATCGGCACGGAGGCCAAGCAGCAGTGCCAGGAAGCCTTTGGCCGCCTGCCAGACGTGCTGGTGGCCTGCGTGGGCGGCGGCTCCAACGCCATGGGCCTGTTTCATCCGTTTGTGCAGGACACCGGTGTGCGCCTGGTGGGCGTTGAAGCGGCCGGTGAGGGGGTGGCCTCAGGTCGCCATGCCGCCACCATCACCCAGGGGCGCATCGGGGTGCTGCATGGCGCCATGAGCCTGCTGCTTCAGGACAGCGAAGGCCAGGTGCAGGAGGCGCACTCGATCAGTGCCGGCCTCGACTACCCCGGCGTCGGCCCCGAGCACAGCTACCTACGCGAGATCGGCCGTGCCGAGTACCTGGCGGTCACCGACGATGAGGCCCTCATGGCATTGCGGCTGGTGAGCGAGCTCGAGGGCATCATTCCGGCCCTTGAGACCGCCCACGCCTTCGCGGCCCTCGATCAGCTCTGCCCCACCCTGGCCCCAGGCACCGAGGTGGTGCTCAACCTCTCGGGCCGCGGTGACAAGGACGTCAACACCGTCGCCGACAAGCTGGCCGACAAGCTCGGTGGCCTGGGGAGCTGAACCAGGCGGCTGAACCGACCTGGGGTTGGCTCAGCCAAGCAGCCGTTCGAGCACCCGGGCCACCGAGCACACGGCGGCCCGGGCGGTGGCGTAAGCCATGCGCATGGGCCCCACCAGGGCCACCTGGCCAACGCTACCGTCGCTGCAGTGATAATCGGCCTGCACCAGAGAGCAGTGGTGCAGAGCGGCGATCGGGTGTTCGGCGCCGATCCAGATGCCGCCGCCCTGGAGCACCTGCTGGGGGGCATGTTCCACCAGCTGCACCAGCGGGCGCAGCTGCGTGGTCAGGCTGAACTCGGGCTGGGCCAGCAGACCGGAGAGCCCCGTGGCCACCGCCGGGGCGCTGTCGCTGCCGCCACCCTGGTTGTGGCTGGTGAGCCCCTGCCGCAGCACGGTGCCGCTGCTGCGCAGCTGACGAGGCAGCGACGACCAGTCGATGGCACCAGCGATGAGCTGGGCGCTGACCCAGCTCTCGAGTGCCGGCAGCTGGTTGCGGGCCTCGGGGGGCAGCCGCAGGTTGAGGCTGCAGGTGCTGGCACCACCCTCGACCACAAACACCAGCAGGCGATCGTCGCTGGGCACCAGGCGCACGGCCTGCAGGTTGCGTTGCAGCCGCTGCGGCGGGGCGATCAGGCTCAGCAGACCGGTCAGGTCGGCCAGGCGTCGCGCCAGTTGCAGCAGCAGGTCATCGAGGGCGGCCCATTGCAGGCTCAGACCCATCAGCTCCCGCTCCAGCTGCAACGCAGCCGCTCCAGGCGCGGGCAACAGCTGATCCACATAGGTGCGGTAGCCCGCCTGGCTGGGGATGCGACCGGCCGAGGTGTGGGGCTGGGTCAGCAGACCCCGCTGCTCAAGGGCGCCCATGGCCGAGCGCACCGTGGCGGCGCTGGCCTCGAGTCCGAAGCGACGCACCAGGGTCCTGCTGCCCACCGGTTCGGTGGTGTCGACGTAATGCCGCACCGTCGCCTGCAGAACCTGACGTTGCCGGGGCGAAAGGGTCTGCAAGGCGGCTGAACCCAGTGAGCAACAGGTGTTCGTTCGATGCTAAGGGGATAGCGTCCCGCTCTGGCGCGTTGTTTCACGACCAGGTTTCAGAATCTGGTTTCAGGCCCGGGACGCCCTCAGTAACGCGGCACGCTGGGGTCCACCTCGATGCTCCAGGCGTCGATGCCCCCCTGCACGTTGAGCACGTTGCCGTAACCCCGTGCCTCCACCAGCCAGCAGCCGAACTGCCAGCTGCGCACCCCGGCATGGCACAGGACGGCCACGGTCTGCTGGGGAGGCAGCAGCTGTTCGAGCTGGTCCACCCACTCGGCCGAGCGGCTCAGCGGCAGATGCAGCACGTCCATCGGCAGGCGGGCCAGGGCCAGCTCGGCGTCTTCGCGCACGTCGACCAGCCTGATCGTCTCGCCCTCCAGCAGCCTGGCCTGCAGCTCGCGGGCGCGAATGCTGAGCGGTGTGGCCATGGCAGAGGCAGGGGTCAAGATGGGTCCATCCTGCGTGGGACGCATGAGGGCCCGCCCGTTTCTGGCGGTGGTGCTGGCGGTGGCGGTGGCGTTGCTGGCCCTGGCCGGTGTCGGCTGGTGGCTGGTGCTGGCGCGCTCGCCCCTGCAGCTGCAGCATCAGGCCCTGGCCATGCCCCTGGCAGCTCGCTTCGTGCCCCGTCAGGCCGCGCTCAGCGTCTATGTGTTTGCCGATGGCGGCGACCTCGAGGCCTATGCCCGCGCCGTCGCCCCCGGTGGCCAGCGTCGCCAGGCGGCTGCGGCCATGGCCCGGCTGCGCGATGGGGCCTTTGCGGCAGCGGGCCTCGACTACCCCAGTGAGCTGGCGTCCTGGCTGGCCCCCGAAACCGCCGTGGCCCTGCTGGGCGACCGGGCCGGTGGGCCCACGGGTGGGGACTGGCTGCTGAGTCTGCGCAGCCGCGACGCCGAAGGGGCCAGGCGTTTTGTGCAGCGCTTCTGGCAGACCCGCAGCCTGGCCGGCACCGAAGTCCAGGTGGGCACCTACCGCGGCATGGGGGTGATCAGCGGCCGCGGCGGCCTGGTGGGCCAGCCCACCCAGCCGCTGGCCACGGCCCTGATCAACAACGACCTGGTGCTGATCGCCTCGGGCCGCAGGGTGCTCGAGCAGGCCCTCGATGTCTCCCAGATCGATGAACTGAACCAGGCCTCCAGCCCGGGGCTCAGGGCCGGGCTCGCCCAGTTGGGCGAGGGTCTGGCCCTGGTCTGTGCCCGCGACCAGGCGTTGCAGCAGTGGTTCGGCGCCCCGGAGGGCCTTGGCACGATGGTGGCGGCCCTGCGCCCCGCCGGTGCCGGGCTGGCCGTTGAGGCCCGCTTTGAGCTGGCCGAGCCGTTGCCGACCCTGGCCGCTGGCGGCGCTGCGGGCACGGCATTGCTGCAGGGCTACCGCGGCGGTGCCACCAGCCTGGCCCTGCTGCAGTCACCGGCCCGCTGGCCCCAACCGCTCCAGGGTCTGCTGCAGACGGCCCTGGCGGCCGACGATGCCGGTCCCCTGCCCGCGCTGGTGGCCCAGGCCGATGCCGGCCCCCTGGTGTGGGGCGGTGATGTCCAGGGCTGGCGCCTTGGCACCCCGGCCCGCAGCCCCGACCCGCAGCAGCTGCAGCCGGCCCTGAAGGCCCAGGGCCTCGTGGAAGCCCCCGTTGATCTGCAGGGCCAGCAGGTGCAGGTCTGGACCCGGTTGCTCGCCAGATCAGGCGCACCCGCCGCCAGCGGCAGCCTCGAGGCCAGCGTGGTGGGCGCCCATACCAGTCCGGCCGCCCTCAGTACGACGGCCAGCACGACAGCACCCCTCTGGTGGGCCCGGTCGCTCGAAGCCCTGGGCGCCCAGCTCGAACAGGGCCAGCCGCCCCGGGCGCGATTGGCCGAGCTCGAGGCTCTGCCGGCCCCGGGTGCCCTGCTGCGCTGGTCGATGGCGGCAGGGCCGGCCCAGCGGCTGCTGCGGGGCTGGCAGCCCTGGCAGTTGCTGTCGGGACTGGCCGCCCGCAACCTGGGCGAGGCCGTCGATGGCCTCAGCCTCAGACTTGGGTCGGCCGAGACCCAGCTGCAACTCAACGCGGCCTTGCGTTTTGACTGACTCCACCAACCAGAGAGCCACCTGCGAGCTGTTGCTGCTGCGCCATGGCATCGCCGAGGACGGCGAACCCGATGCGGCCCGGCCCCTGAGTCCAGAGGGGCACCGCCGCACCGCGGCGGTGCTCGAGCGGCTGCTGCAACTCGGGCTGGGTGCCAATCAGCTGTTCTCGAGCCCGCTGCTGCGGGCCCGCCAGACCGCCGAGCTGGCCCTGGCGGCGGGCCTGGCCCCGGGGGGGCTGGCCCTGGCTGAGGCCCTGGCGCCTCGAGGAGCAGCCCTGGCCTGGCTGCAGGGTCTGGCCGCAGGCGAGGGCCTGGCCGGCCAGCGCCTGGCCCTGGTGGGCCATGAACCCGACCTCGGCGACCTGGCCGCTGCCCTGATCGCCGCGCCAGCCGGCAGTCTGCAGCTCAAGAAGGCCGGCGTGGCACTGCTGCGCTGGCAGCCCGGCGCCGGTCCTGGCCGCCTGCTGCTGCTGGCCAGCCCGAAGCTGCTGCTGGAATGAGCACTGCAGTCAGCACTTCAGTCAGCACTTCAGTCTGAGCTGCAGTCAGCGCTACGGAGCGATCGGCAGGCTCGCCCTAGGTTCAGGGCATCAGCATCATCGGCCATGGCTGTTGAGTCGCCCACCGCGCCTGCCACGCCCGAGCGGCAGCCGTTTCGCCCTGGTCTCGAGGGGGTGCCGGCGACCCAGTCGGCCATCTGCGACATCGACGGTCAGCAGGGCCTGCTCACCTACCGGGGGTACTCGGTGGGCGATCTGGTGGCCCAGAGCAGTTTTCTGGAGACCGCCTACCTGCTGATCTGGGGCGAGCTGCCCACATCAACCGAGCTGCGCGCCTTTGAGCACGAGGTGCAGATGCACCGGCGGGTGAGCTTCCGCATCCGCGACATGATGAAGAGCTTCCCCTCGGGGGGGCATCCCATGGATGCGCTGCAGGCCAGTGCCGCTTCCCTGGGGCTCTTCTATTCGCGCCGGGCGCTCGACAACCCCGAATACATCGTGGGTGCGGTGGTGCGGCTGCTCGCCAAGATCCCCACGATGGTGGCGGCCTTTCAACTGATCCGCAAAGGCCAGGACCCGATCCAGCCCCGCGACGACCTGGCCTACGCGGCCAACTTTCTGTACATGCTCACCGAGCGGGAGCCCGACCCGCTGGCGGCGCGCATCTTCGACACCTGTTTGATCCTGCACGCCGAGCACAGCCTCAACGCCAGCACCTTCAGCGCCCGGGTGACCGCCAGCACCCTCACCGACCCCTATGCGGTGGTGGCCTCGGCGGTGGGCACCCTGGCCGGCCCCCTGCATGGCGGTGCCAACGAAGACGTGCTGGCCATGCTCGAGGAGATCGGAAGCCTCGATCAGGTCGAGCCCTGGCTGGAGCAGGCCATGGCCCAGAAGCAGAAGATCATGGGCTTCGGCCACCGCGAATACAAGGTCAAGGACCCACGGGCGGTGATCCTGCAGAAGCTGGCCGAAGACCTGTTCGATCAGTTCGGCCACGATCCCCTCTACGACCTGGCCCGCAAGCTCGAAGAGGTGGCGGCCGAGCGGCTCGGCCCCAAGGGCATCTATCCCAATGTCGACTTCTATTCGGGCTTGGTGTACCGCAAGCTGGGAATTCCTGAAGATCTGTTCACGCCGATCTTTGCCATTGCCCGCACCGCCGGCTGGCTGGCCCATTGGAAGGAACAGTTGGGGGCCAACCGCATCTACCGCCCCTCGCAGATCTACACCGGAGCTGCCGGCCGTGACTGGATGCCCCTACAGGCCCGCTAAGTTGCCTCCACGGTTGCTGTTCCAATGGTGAACTCCCTTGACCTGCAGGCCAGCTTCGAGGCGACCCTCGAAGGCCTTGGCCTGAGCCCGGGGGCTGCCCACCTGCTCTGGTTGCCCCTGCCCATGGTGCTGGTGCTGGTGGCCGCCGTGGTCGGGGTGCTGGTCAATGTCTGGCTCGAGCGCAAGATCTCGGCGGCGGTGCAGCAGCGCATCGGCCCTGAATACGCCGGAGCCCTGGGGATCCTGCAGCCCATGGCCGATGGCCTGAAACTGCTGTTCAAGGAAGACATCATCCCGGCCCGGGCCGACGGACTGCTGTTCACTCTGGGCCCGGTCCTGGTGCTGGTGCCGGTGATTCTCAGCTGGCTGGTCGTGCCGTTCGGTCAGACCATGCTGATTAGCAATGTGGGCATCGGGATCTTTCTCTGGATCGCCCTCAGCAGCATCCAGCCCATCGGCCTGCTGATGAGCGGTTACGCGTCCAACAACAAGTATTCGCTGCTGGGTGGCCTGCGTGCCGCGGCCCAATCGATCAGCTACGAGATCCCCCTGGCGCTGGCTGTGCTGGCGATCGTGATGATGAGCAACTCGCTCAGCACGGTCGATATCGTCAACCAACAGACCGGCGCGGGAATCCTCAGCTGGAACATCTGGCGCCAGCCCGTCGGTTTCGTGATCTTCTGGATCTGTGCCCTGGCCGAGTGCGAGCGCCTGCCCTTTGACCTGCCGGAGGCCGAGGAGGAGCTGGTCGCCGGCTACCAGACCGAGTACGCCGGCATGAAGTTCGCCCTCTTCTACCTGGGTAGCTACATCAACCTGGTGCTCTCGGCCCTTTTGGTTTCGGTGCTCTATCTGGGGGGTTGGAGCTTCCCGATCCCGGTTGAATGGCTTGCCGGCTGGCTGGGCCAGCCCCTCGATGCCGCTCCTGTGCAGGTGATCACCGCCTCGCTTGGCATCGTGATGACCGTGCTCAAGGCCTACCTGCTGGTCTTCTTTGCGATCCTGCTGCGCTGGACGGTGCCCCGGGTACGCATCGACCAGCTGCTCGATCTGGGTTGGAAGTTCCTGCTGCCGATCGCCCTGGTCAACCTGCTGGTCACTGCTGGCCTCAAGCTGGCCTTTCCCGGCGTGTTCGGGGGATGATCAAGCCCCAGAACCGCCCCTGCACCGCCCATGATGGGAGGTGGATTGCTCCCGTCACGCTGTCCGGTTTTCTCTGAGTCGCCATGTTCGGGTTCCTCAAACAAGTCGGTGACTACACCCGCGATGCGGTTAGTGCAGCCCAGTACCTGGGCCAGGGCTTGTCGGTCACCTTCGATCACCTGCGCCGCAGGCCGGTCACGGTTCAGTACCCCTACGAGAAGCTGATTCCTTCTGAGCGTTATCGCGGGCGCATCCACTACGAATTCGACAAGTGCATCGCGTGTGAGGTGTGCGTGCGGGTCTGCCCCATCAACCTGCCGGTGGTCGACTGGGTCATGAACAAGGCCACCAAGAAGAAGGAGTTGCGCAATTACTCGATCGACTTCGGGGTGTGCATTTTTTGCGGCAACTGCGTGGAGTACTGCCCCACCAACTGCCTCTCGATGACCGAGGAGTACGAGTTGGCCGCATTCGACCGCCACAGCCTCAATTACGACAACGTGGCCCTGGGCCGCCTGCCCACCAGCGTGACCACCGATCCCTCGGTGGTTCCCCTGCGGGAGCTGGCCTACCTGCCCAAGGGCGAGATGGACCCCCATGGCGTTGATCCCAGCCGGCCCCGCGCCGGCCAACTGCCCGAGCAGGTGCTCGAAACCTTGCCCAAAACCCCTGCCGCGTCCCAAGCTGCCGGCACAACCAAGGGTGCCGCCGACGCATGACGATCGCTTCGACCACCCAGCAGATCTGCTTTGCCGTTCTCTCGCTCACCCTGGTGGTGGGTGCGTTCGGTGTGGTGCTCTTGCCCAACATCGTCTATTCGGCCTTCCTGCTGGGAGGGGTGTTCCTCTCGGTGGCAGGGCTTTATTTGCTGCTCAACGCCAGCTTCGTGGCCGCCGCCCAGATCCTTGTGTACGTGGGCGCCGTCAACGTGCTGATCCTGTTCGCGATCATGCTCGTCAACAAGCGCGAAGATCTCTCGGCCATCCCTGGTCTGGCGGTGCGTCGGTTGCTGTCGGCCCTGGTGTGTGCCGGTTTGTTTGTGCTGCTGGTGCGGGTCGCCTTCACGACACCCTGGGCCCTGCCGGGCCCTGCCTCGATCGGTGAAGAGGCCACGGCCCGCATCGGCGAGCATCTGTTCAGCGACTACCTGCTGCCGTTTGAACTTGCGTCGGTGCTGCTGCTGATGGCCATGATCGGCGCCATTGTGCTGGCACGCCGCGACGTGTTCGCCAGCGATGTGATCACCGGCGAGCCAGCCGATCAGGGCTTGCTCGAGAAGGCCCGCACCCCCCTCCTCACCAGCAAGCCATGACCCTGCCCACCGAGATTCCTCTCCAGGCCTATCTGGTGCTGGCTGCCGTGCTCTTCTGCGTTGGCGTCTGGGGCCTGATCAACAGCCGCAACGCCGTGCGGGTGCTGATGAGCATTGAGTTGATGCTCAACGCCGTCAACATCAATCTGATGGCTTTCTCCAGCTATCTCGATGGTCAGCTGATTCGCGGGCAGGTATTCGCGATCTTCGTGATCACCGTGGCCGCCGCCGAGGCTGCTGTGGGTCTTGCAATTTTGCTGTCGCTCTACCGCAACCGCGAAACGGTCGACATGGAGCGCTTCAACCTGCTGCGCTGGTAGGCCTCGGCTCCATGCGGCTTGAGCGTGTCTGGCTGATCGTGCGTGCCGGTAGCCAGGCCGCCCAGCGTCAAGCCCGCCGCTGCGCCGAAGATCTGCATGCCAGGGGTGTGGCGGTGGTGACCGCCACCAGCGGCCTGGCCAGCAATCCGTTTCCTGGACTGCTCGCCACCGAGCCCCACCTGCCCGATCTCGCCCTGGTGCTGGGTGGTGACGGCACTGTGCTCGGTGCGGCCCGCCACCTGGCACCGCTCGATGTGCCGATTCTCAGTTTCAACGTGGGCGGCCATCTGGGCTTTCTGACCCACGACCGCCGCCTGCTGCGGCTCGGCGATCAGCCCGATTCGCTGTGGCAGCGGCTTGGCGATGACCATTTTGCGCTCGAGCGGCGCATGATGCTCGAGGCGCGGGTGCTGCGCGCCCAGAGCCGTCTGGAACCCGATGCCGGCAGCGGCGATGGCGAGGCCGACGGCCCCCACCTGGCCCTCAACGACCTGTATTTCAGGCCCTGCCTTGACGAGGTGTCACCCACCTGCCTGCTCGAGCTCGAGATCGACGGCGAGGTGGTTGACCAGTACCGCGGCGATGGCCTGATCATCGCCACCCCCACCGGCTCCACCGGCTATGCCATGGCGGCCGGGGGCCCGATTTTGCATCCCGGCATCGAGGCGATCGTGGTCAACCCGATCTGCCCCATGAGCCTCTCGAGCCGGGCGGTGGTGGTGCCTCCACGCTCCCAGCTGTGCGTGTGGCCCCTGGGCGAGCTGAGCCGCAAGGTCAAGCTGTGGAAGGATGGCGCCTACGCGACCGTGCTCGAGCCTGGCGATCGCTGCCTGGTGCAACGCAGCGACCATCCGGCGTTGCTCGTGATTCTGGACCAGAGCCCGTCGTATTACCGGGCCCTGACCCGCAAGCTGCACTGGGCCGGCGACCTCACGGCTGCCGAGCATTCCCACAACTGAGGCACGCCGATGGCCTACGAGATCGAGCGGCGGTTTCTGGTGCGGGGTGAGGCCTGGCGCGCCCATGTGCGCTGGCAGCGGCGCCTGCAGCAGGGGTATCTGAGTGCCTCGGCCGAGGGGTTCACCACGCGCGTGCGCTGCGATGGCGACGGGGGCGCCTGGCTGACGCTCAAGTGCGCTGCTTCCGGCCAGGGGCCGGCGGTGCGCCATGAATTCGAGTACGCCATCCCGGAGGCCGATGCCCAGGCGCTGCTGGAGCTGGCCCAAGCGGCCTTGTGCAAACGGCGTTTTGGACTTGATCTACCCGGTGGCGACTGGGTTCTCGATGTGTTTGAGGGGGCCAATGCTCCGCTGGTGATCGCCGAGGTGGAGCTGCCAGCACCCGATCAGGCGGTGGTGGTTCCGCCCTGGTGTGTGCGCGAGATCACGGGTGAGGGTCGCTTCAGCAATGCGGCTCTGGCGCTGCTGCCTTTAGCCGCCTGGCCTGCATCAGAGCGGAGTCATCAGCTCGAGGCATGGTTGGCTTGACGGGGTGCGTCACGTCGTGGCGGGGATCAGCCCTGTTCAGCGCGCTGGACGCCGGCCTCGATCGCATTGGACTGCAGATGGCAGCAGTTG
>JAGWVJ010000046.1 GCA_018970945.1 Cyanobacteria bacterium REEB417
GAGCCTGATGATGACCAAGACGGTGGCTCTGACAGCGCAGATCATGAATCGGTGCAGGCAAAACAAGTGGTGAGCAATCAGGGTTCCCTGTTGATCGATGCGTCCTGTGCTCCTGCCGATATTCGGCATCCAACCGATCTATCTCTTCTCAATGAGGCACGTGAAGTCACCGAGAAGCTGATTGATGCGATGCATCCCCAGGTCAGAGAGTCCTTTGGCCAAAAGCCCAGGACACACCGCAAGAAGGCACGGCAGCAATTCCTTGCCTGGGCCAAGAAGAAGCGGCCTCGCATCAGCAAGATCCGCAAGGCGATCAAACAGCAGCTTGGCCATTTGGAACGGAATCTGGCCAGCGTTGAAGCCCTGAACGCCTGTGGGGCAAGCCTTTTGGCTGCTGGCAGGTATTGGTATCAGAAACTGCTGGTGGTGAGTGAACTGGCTCGGCAACAGCGCATTCTCTATCACTCTGATAGCAGGAGTATTCCCCACAGGATTGTCGGCGGTGAAGGCAGTTTCGACGTGGTGAAGCTGACCGGCGAGTCGGTGCCGCGCCATGCCGCCGCCGGCGATGAGGTGCTGGCCGGCTTCATCATGCTGGAGGGATCGCTGGTGGTGGAGATCCGGGCGGTCGGCGAAGCCACCCGCATCGGCCAGATCACGGCGATGATCGAGGCGGCGCCGGTGTACGACACGCGGGTAGGCAATTTCGCGGCCCGCATCGCCAACCGCTTCGTGATGCCCACCTTGCTCCTAGCCGGCGTGTCGCTGCTATGCAGCGGCGGCAATGTGGCCCAGGCGGACTTTCTGCTGATGTTTGACCTGGGCACCGGCCTGCGGATGTCGGTGCCGACGGCGATCATGGCGGCCCTCACCCGGGCCGGATCCCAGGGTTGCTGATCCGCAGCGGCCGGGCTCTGGAACAGCTGCTCGACGTGGATGTGGGGGTGTTCGACAAGACCGGCACCCTCACCGAAGGCCACCCGACCGTGGTGCAGGTGGACGTGCTGCACCCGCAGCTGGAGGAACGCGAGCTGACCTGGCTGGCCACCAGCGCCGAGCAGGGCCTGAACCATCCGATCGCCACGGCGATCGTCAACCATGCCCGAGCCCGTGCAGTGAAACAACGAGGCACAAGTCGCCTCGCGAATGACAGCTTGTCATTCACCCCTGTTCACTCTCGAATCAGGGCAAACGGGCCTCAGGGATTTACACCTCGCAAAGGGACGCGATCCAGCCAAGCGTCCAACTGCGCCAGCAGCAACCGGAAGGTCGAGTCCGATAGCGACTTGCCGAAATCGGTTCCCAGCAGCTCGTTGAGCGTCTGGCGATGCCGTTTGGCAAAACGCTCCATCCCGACCAAGGAGCCCTGGCCGCTCAGGATCGAAAGGATGACTACCAGCAGCATCCACCACTGCGGGAAACGGACGCCCCGCCGCATCCGACAGTCGGGCAGCCCCTTGAGGCAGCTGATCAGATCGCTTGCCGCAGCAGGCGTGGTGGCGGGCTCGGAATCCAAGGGGGAAAAGCGTTTCCCTCGAAGGCCAGCGCAGGAGCGACGGCAGGGCCAGGCCCACTGGGACAGACTTCATATAGACCCTGGGGCGGCTCGCCCGTGGGGTTGTTGCTAAGCAGGGGCGTGGCCTGCTCCCCCCGATGGTCAGCCTGAACATCGCCAACACCGTGACGGACCTGGTGCAGGGCGATGTGCGGGAGCACCTGCCCCTGACGCGCATTCCCCTGCAGGGTGATGTGCTCGGCCTGGGCACCACCGCCGGTTTCGACAACGGCGAACTGACCTTCCTGCATCAAGCCGGCGAGCCTCGCACCCTCGTCTACAAGAGTCGCCCCCATGACGGCGGCATCGATGCCCTCAGCGGCAGCGACCAGGAACGCCATTTCCCCTAAGTGTGCTTCAGCGATGAGGCCAGCGCCCTGCGCCGTCCCGTCGATCCCGCCCTCTGGAGCGATGCCGACGGCCTGCCGCTGCAGGCCCTGCTCGAGCAGGTGATGCAGCGCCTGCAGGCCGGCGGCGAGCTGGCCGAGGCCCCGATGTATGGCCTCAGGCTGAGTGCCCGTTGGCAGGGGCTGGTGATCACGGTGGCCTCCAAGCTCTGCCTCGGCCAGCTGCGCCGCAATGCCGGCGTCGCCCGCATGATGGGGGCGAGGGCAGACCTGCCCGGCAGCAGCGTCTACACCGCCTTGCCGCACTTCCAGCTGGGGCCGGAACCGGCTGATGGCTATGCCGCAGGCGTGAAGCCACTGGCGGGTAGCCTGCATTGGGAGAGCTGCGGGTTCTGGGACACCCGCCCCGAAAGCGGCCGATTGACCATTCCCCAGGCTGGCGCTCACCTGCACCTGCATGGCTGCAGCAGCGATCTGCGGCTGGGCGGACACCTGCATCACGAACATCCGGCGAGTCGCTTGGAGCGGCTGGAACGGCTGGCGATCTACCCGTTGCAGCGCCTCACCCTGCTCGCCTCCGACCTGGCGGTGGATCACCTCGCCTGCGACGAGGGCCTGCTGCGCTTCGAGGTGGTCAACCAGGGGCAGCTGGATGCCAGTGATGTGGGGGTGGTGGTGGTGATCGACGATCGCTGGAGCAGCCGCCGCTATCTGCGGCTGCCCTGGCTGGCGGCGGGGGAGCGGCAGAGGTTTGAGATGCCCCTCGACCTGCCGGTCGGTCCCCACGACCTGCTGGTGTGCGTCGATCCGGAGCAGGACATCCTGGAGCAGGAGTCGCAGCGCTCCAACAATCGGGCGCGGCTGCAGGTGCACGGCTGAGGCGTGGCACACTTCAGCGCACCGGCCCATCCAGCGGTGGTGGCGTGTCGTGTGGGAACGCCGACCGTCCTGCCCCCCATCCCGGCCGGATCCCCTTCGCCATGGTGCTGCCTTTGATGCGCCGGTCCCTCTGGCCCAGCAACGTCGGCAACCAGTGTCTGCTGATGCTGGTGGTGGGCATTGGGGTTGGGCTGTTGCTGCCTGGCTACACGCCTTGGTTGCAACCTCTGGCCACGATCTTTCTGCAGGCATCGCAGATTGTGGTGATGCCTTATCTGATCAGCGAGTTGATTGTGGGCTTCGGGCGGCTGCGCCCCGGATCGCTCTCCTCGCTGGCCCGCTCGGGCGGGTTGGTGTTGCTGGGGTTGTGGCTGAGCGCCGCCCTGACGGTGGTTGTGGTGCCGCTGTTCCTGCCGGAACTGGTGACCTCTGAATTCTTTCATGCCGGCCTGTTTGAGCGCCGGCAGCCCACCGATCTGCTGACGCGCTATCTGCCCGGCAACATCTTCTCCGCCCTGGCTGCCGATAACTTCCCGGCCGTGGTTCTGTTCAGCTGTGTGCTTGGCATTCTGCTGAGCGGGATTGAGGATAAAGAGCAGCTGCTGCCGGTTCTGGATGTGGTGCGCAAGGTCTTCAGTCGGCTCAATAAATTGGTGGTCAAGCTGATTCCCTTTGGAGTCTTTGCGCTGGTTGCTCTCAACGTGGCGCGTTTGAAGCCGGAGCAATTCGTGCGCATGCAGGCTTATATCGCCCTCAGCCTGATCTCGTTCGTTGTGCTGACGCTCGCTGCCGTGATCAGCGTTGTCAGTCTCACGCCCCTGAAGCTCGGCCAGCTCTGGCGGATTGTCAAAGGCCCGTTGGTGCTGACCGCCAGCAGTTCCAATCTGCTGATCGCCCTGCCGATGCTGGTGAGCAATCTGCAGGAGATCCTCCCCGTGGCCATCGAGCGCAGCAGCGGCCAGCCGATCGACCCAGCCGTACGTCAGGAGATGGACGAAGAGCTGGCTCCCCTGGTGTCGCTTGGCTATTCCCTGCCCACCCTGGGCCAGGTGGCCTCGCTGGTGTTCATTCCGTTCTCCGCCTGGTATGTGGATAAAAGCCTGGCGCCCCAGGAAACCGCCCGCATGTTGTTGAGCGCGATTCCAGCTTCGGTGTCCGGACTGAAGGCGGTGATGAGGCAGGAGTTGTTGTCGTTGGGTCTGCCGATCGATCTGCTGCAGATTCTCTATATCAATGGTGATTGGCTCTATCGCTTTGAGAAGGTTCTCGCTCTCGAAGGCCTGGTGGTGCTGGCGCTGTTGGTCTACACCCAGGGCATCGGCCAGCTCCGCTTCCAGCCACTTCGCGCCGCTTCGGGCCTGGCGCTGATGCTGGCCCTGGGCGGGGGCCTGGGCTTCGCCAGCCGGGCGGCCCTGGCGACGGCCCTGAAGGATTCCTACCGCAACGATGATCGCCTCATGGCGCTCACCACCACGCTGCGGGGTCAGGCGCCGCTGGAGGTCCGGGCCATCCAGCCGATGGCCCCCACCACCCTGGCGGCGATCCGCCAGCGGGGGGTGCTGCGGGTGGGCATGCGCGCCGATGGGCTCCCCTGGGCGTTCCGCAACAAGGGCGGCCAGATGGTGGGCTTCGATGTCGACCTGATGCGTGCGCTGGCCATGAACCTGCAGGTGCGGCTGCAGCTGCAGCAAGCGCCTTTGGCAGTTCTGGAAACGTGGTTGAAGCAGGGGCGCCTCGATCTGGTGGCCGGCGGGATCCAGGCCAGCCCGAATCGGGCGATCCAGAACGAACTCAGCCGCAGTTATCTGCCCGTGAACCTGGCGCTGGTGGTGCCGGATTCCAAGCTGAAGCTGCTGCAGGATGGCAAGGCGGCCGAGCTGGGGCGGCCCCTGGAGCTGGCGGTGCGCGACGACCAGATCATCAGCCCCGGGCTCGAGGAGCAGTTGGGTCGATACCTGGGCCAGGAGGGCCACCCCGTGCCGGTGCAGCTGCATGTGACCGCCACCAAGGAGGAGTTCTTCTCCGCCAGCGGGCAACAGCAATTTGACGGCCTGCTGACCACCGCGGAATCGGGGGCCTCCTGGGCGGTGCTCTACCCCAGAACCTCCTTGATCACCCCGTTCAGCAATGAGCTCAGCTCCGAGTTGGTGCTGTTGATCGGTGGCAACGATTCGAGCCTGCGGCGGTATGTCAACGGTTGGCTGAGCCGGGAGGTGGCACGGGGCGGTATTCAGCGCCTATTTAACTACTGGATTCTGCTCAAGGGTTAGGTCGGGTCGACTCACCCAATCCGCGGCATTCAGCAGCGGGAACAGACCGTCCTCCCGCTCCACCGCGTCCAGCCAACCCGCTGGTAGCGATGTGTTGTTGTTCAGGGCGTCCATCGGTCGCCAGAAGCGGTCGAGGTGGCGCTGAATTCGCTCGCGAGCCAGGTCGGTGGTGGTGCCGGCCCGCAGGATGAAGCTCCAGTCGGAGCTCTGCAGCAGCAGCAGCTCCCGGCCCGCCTGGGTGAGCAGCTGCCGCTGCAGGGCGCTGCCGACGCCGCTGTTCACACGCCGCACCATCGCCCGCGAGGCCCGCTCCCATTCCGGCCCCACCCAGGCGTTGGTCGACACACCTGCAGAGCCTGCCCCTGCCCGAGCACCTCGCGCAGATGGGTGAACGCGAGCCCCTGTTCGGGCCCCTGCCGGAACAGCTCCGCCAGGAAGCCGGGTCCTTCGAACCACCAGCGCCCGAACAACTCGGCGTCGAAGGGGGCCACCAGCAGGGCCGGTCGGTCGATCGTTTCGGCCAGGCTGCGCAACTGCTGCAGGCGACCGTTGATGTAGTCGCTGGCGTGGACCCGCAGGCGCTCCTGGGCCTGATCCGGGTCGTAGGGCTGCTTGGCCTCCAGCGGACAGCCCTGGGCCGTAACCCGATGCAGCTTCAGCCCGAGCGGCCGCCGGCAGTTGATCCCCAGCTATGTCAGCTGCTCCTCGGGCAGATCCCAGCCCAGATCCCGGTGGAACTCCCGGTACACCCCATCGCCCGGATAGCCCTGGCTGGCGCTCCACACGGGCAGGGTCGCTTCGCTGTCGCGGGCGAAGAAGGCCACCCCGCCGGGGGAACAGATGGGGCGTAGACGCCGTAGCGCGGCCGTGGCAGGGCATGCAGCAGGCCATGGCCATCGAGCAGGCTGTAGCGCAGCCCGCAGGCGATGAGCTGGCGGTCGAGCTCCTCGAAGTAGGCGCATTCCGGCAGCCAGATGCCCAGGGGCCGTTCGCCCAGCAGGCGCTGGTGTTCGCGGGTGGCCGTCAGCAGCTGGGCGCGCACCGATTCCGGGCAGTCGCGCAGCAGCGGCAGATAGCCATGGGTGGCGGCGCAGGTGATCAGATCGAGCACTCCCTGCTGCCGCAGGCCTGCCACTGGGCCATCACCGCCCCCAGTTGCGCCTCGAGATGGTGCGCCGGCACGGCCAGGGTCGGCGGGGCCTCCTGCAGCAGCTGGCGACGCAGCGCGATCCAGGCAGGGAAGCGTCCGTTGAGATCGGGGTCGCTCAGCAGCGACAGGAGCGTGGGGGACAGCCCCAGGGTGAGGCGGGGGCGCTGCTGCGGATCGGCTGCGGTCCGCTCCAGCACTTCAAGCAGGGGCAGGTAGCACTCCTGCAGGGCCTGGAAGTACCAGTCCTCCTCCAGGGAACCCGGTTCGCTGCTGCGGACGTAGGGCAGGTGCGCATGCAGCACAAAATCCAGGGCACCGATGCCTCGATCGCCTGCTGGCATTAGGGGGCGTCCCTACCGTCGCTGTTCGGCTCGGCCATGGGAACTTCGTGATGCGGCGCGTGCTCGCTGTCGACGGCCACAGCATGTTCTATGCCCAGCAGAAGGTGGGCTGGTTCTTCGATCCGCAGCGGCTGCTCGAGCTGGCCCGGCGGGATCCGGCGATCGAGCTGGATGGCGCCTTCTGGTATGCCGGACTGAAGGATCCGAGCGATCAGCGGGCTTTTCGCGATGCGCTCTCCAGCCTCGGCTTCACCGTGCGCACCCGTCCCCTGCGGGAGCTGGCCGCGTCGGCCCGGCAGGGCGGTGACGGAGATCAGCGGCAGCCGCGATCTCGATCGGTTGGTGGAGGTGTTGCGGGCCCGCGGGGTGCGGATCGTGGTGATCAGCACCGACGCCATGGTGGCCCGTGAGCTGCGCAATGCCTCCGACAGCTTCGTGGAACTGGCGGAGCTGCGCAGCCAGCTGGAGAAAGCGGATGCCCGGCAACAACCGGTGTTCCATCGCAGCGGCAGCGCCCGGGCCGCCACCGACGCTTGAGCCCTCCATGTCGGAGCCCCCGCCGCGGGGTACCCCGGGCGGGTCTCACGGGTTGCCTGCTCAGAGGCTCACGCTGGGTAACGCTGCGGTGAGGGTGCAGCTGAGGTCGTTGAAGTCGTTATCGCTGCTCTGCCAGGGACGCTTGTCTTCGAAGGCGAAGCTGATCCCGCGCGATGGTGCGATCAGGCTGAGGCATTGAACCGTCTGGTTGGGATTGGCGGCGGCATAGGAGCCGATCAGATCGCTCTCCTTGTCGTCCACGAGCAGCAGGGCGCCGTAGGTCTGGCTCAAGGTCAGAGGCAGCGAGCTGAACTGTTTCGTTTCGCCGAAGCCGGGAAGCTGCTGATGGCGCAGCACCACACCCTGGCGCTGGGCGGCGGCGAGGGCGACGGGCAGGTAACCGCTCTGCTGCGGCAACCAGGAGGTGCCGTTGGCATCGGTCACGGCCCCGGTCACTGGGTCGGACGGGTACAGCGCCAGGCCGTTGGCCATGGCCGACAGGCGGCGCACCGTCAGCACGGATGCACTCGTCTGGACGGCGCTGCCGGTGCTCGGCAGGCCGAAGCTGGCGACCACGTCATCGCTGGGGTCGTCGGGACGACCGGCGGCGAAACTGGCCTGAACGCCGTTGGCGGCCAGATCCAGGCTGGCCAGGGTCAGTTCATGGCCATCCAGCACGGCGGTGGGGCGCCAGGCGCCGGCCGCCACCAGGGCGGAGCCGCCGCCCCCCTGGGCCTGGCCTTCGCTGCTCTGCCAACCATTGGTGCTGAACAGTTGATCCGCCCTCAGGTTGGCCTGGCTGGCGCCCTGGGCCTGCCGGGCCAGGCTGACGTTGGTGTTTCCTTGACTGACTCCGAAGTCCACCCGGCCGCTGCCGCTGTCGGTGCGGATCACCTGCAGCTGTTGGGCTGAGCCCAGTTGCAGCTGTTGGTTCTGCAGCTGCATCGGACCGCTGAAGTCGCCGTAGGTGAGGTTGAGCCGCACATCGTCGGCGGGGGTGATCTTCCGGAAGTTGACCTGATAACTGGAGGTGGCGTCGCCGTCAAAGGCCAGCCGCACGGCCCCGGGTGCCGGCAGCGCATTAAGGGTCACCGATGCCTGGCCGTTGGCCACGTCGGTTTGCCCCAGCTTGGTTCCGCGGGCATCGATCAGCTGCAGCCCACCTTTGGCGGGTGCCAGGAGTTTGTTCTGCAGCCCCTGGCCCGTGTAACCGGTGGTGATCGGTGTGGAGCTGAGCAGGTTCTGGGCCTCCTGGGAGCGGGCCTGCAGGTTGATCGACACCGACCCGAACGCCCCGGCGGCTTGCGTTTTGGCGGAAGCCAGGCCGGTATCGGTGATCAGATACCAGTCGTGATAAGGCTCGCTGCC
>JAGWVJ010000013.1 GCA_018970945.1 Cyanobacteria bacterium REEB417
AGGGAGGCGCCCACCCCGAGCAGAGCACACAGCATCAGGGTGAAGCTGAGGTTGCCGCGCAGCTGGCCCAGCAGCACCAGGGTCCAGGCCATGGTGCCGAGACCGGCGGCGGCCAGACGACGGCGGTTGAGGCCGCCGGCCAGCTGGGCGACCAGCACTGCTCCCAGCGCCAGGCCGATGCCGCTCATCGCCAGCAGGGTGCCGAACTGGGTGGGCCCCAGCGCCGGAATCAGCGAAGCTAGGCTGATCGCCAGCACATAAAGGGCGGCCAGCAGGCTGTAGAGCAGCACCAGCTGGGCCATGGCGCTGCGCACGCTGGGCTGGCTGCGCAGCACTGCGACCCCTTCACCGATTTCCTGCCAGACGCTCAGCCGACGTTCGGCCCTGGGGCTCTCCTTCAGGTCGATGCGGCTGATCGCCAGAGCGGCCAGCCCATAGCAGAGTGGCAGCAGCACAAATTCGCCGCCGCCGATCTCGAAGCGGGCCAGCAGCGCTTTGAGCAAGCGCAGGATCGGATCACCCAGGGCGAAGCCCACGATCGTGGCCGCCATGCTCGTGGCCTGGTAGAGCGAGTTGGCCGCAAGCAGCAGCTGCGGCGGCACCAGCAGTGGGATCGCTGCCTGCTCGGCCGGCGCAAAGAACTGGGTGAGAACCGACTCCAGCAGGGTCATCAGCACCAGGCCCCAGTAGCCCCAGCTGAGCCCCAGCCAGGAGGGACCGCTCAGCAGGCACAGGGGTGCCAGCAGCACCAGCACGGCCCGCAGGCCATTGGAGGCCACCATCATCGAGCGTTTGGGCCAGCGATCGGCCCAGACCCCCGCCACAGTGCCCAGCAGCACCGCCGGGATCGTGTTGGCCACGTAGATACCGGTGGCCAGCAGGGTGATCACCTGGGCCCGGCTTTCCAGGTTGACCCGCATCGCGGCGGCGGCCTCAGCCAGGGCCGGACTGCTGTCGACGCTGCCCGTCACCCACACCTGGGCAATCAGGAACACCATCAGCACGATGTAGAACTTGTCGGCCAGCTGGGAGAAGATTTGGCCGATCCACAGCTGTCTGAAGTCGCGCAGGCGCAGCACGGCCATCAATCCTTGGGTGGCGGCTGGGTTGCTCAAGGCTGCTGTGCTCGCGGGGCTGGGGTCTGGGGCGCCATGTTGCCGTAACAGCTGCGCAGCAGCGCCAGCGAACGAATGCGGCGGTTGAGGTGTTCGCGGCACCAGCACTCCAGCAGCTCCAGCAGCTTGAGCCACACGGGCTCAGGACCCAGCAGCTCACCGCTGCTGCGGCGGGGCAGGTGGGGGCGCGGCAGGCGCTGCAGCAGGGCCAGCTCCGAAGGGTTGAGCCACAACTGCGCCCCGGCGATGCCGCCGATCACCAGGCCTTCGCTGCTGAGCACGCTGCAACGCCAGTCCCAGTCGCCGATCGGCGGCTCCAGGGGTGTGCCGCTGCGGGCACAGGTCTGAAGCGGCAGGGCGTAGCCCCCCAGGGCCAGTTGCTGCAGGCCGCCCTGCACCAGCACTGCCAGCACCTCAAGGCTGGGGCCCTTTTCCTCGACCAGTTGCTCCAGGCGGCCCAGTTGCAGCAGCAGATGGTTGAGCAGGGCGTGGGCCGGATCGTTGTCGGCAACCAGGGCCAGGGCCAGTTCGCACAGGGCCTGGGCCGCCGCCAGGGTTTCAAGCCTGCTGCCCAGGGTGCCGTAGTGATGCAACACCTGAAGTTGGCGCAGTCGCCGCAGGCCGCGGCCGCCGCCGAACTGCAGACGCAGGTGGGCCAGGGGCACGGCGGCCGCCAGGCTGCTGCGGGGGCGCCTAGCGCCGGGGGCCGCCAGGCGCATCAGGCCCTGATCGCCACTCAGCACGGCAAGCAGCCGGTCCTGTTCGCCCAGGGGCTGGCTGCTCAGCACAAGGGCTTCGATGGTCTCTTCAGGCACCGGCCTTGAGGGCCTCGATCAGGGCCACGCCGCGGCTGGTGCCCAGGCGGCTGGCACCGGCCTGCACCAGCTCGAGGGCGGCATCGAGGCTGGCGATCCCGCCCGAGGCTTTGATCGCGGCACGGCCGCGGGCCAGGTCCCGCAGGGTGCTCACCTGGGCGGCGGTGGCCGCCGGTCCGAAGCCCGAGCCGGTTTTGAGAAAGCCGGCACCGGCGTCGATGCTCACCTCCACCAGCAACTCCAGCGCCTCAGGGGTGAGTTTGCCGACTTCGAGAATGACCTTGAACGGCAGTCCCACCTCGGCCACGGCGGCCAGATCGGCCAGCAGGGTGCTGCTGTCACGGTCCGACAGAGCACCGAAGTCGGGCACCACGTCGAGTTCATCGGCACCCTGCTCGGCGGCCAGTTCGGCCTCGGCCCTCTTGACCACGGCCTGCACCGCGCCAAAGGGAAAGCCAATCACTGCCACCAGCCTGGGCTCGACACCCCCAGCGTTGCGGGGCAGCCGTTCGCGGGCATGGGCCACCCAGCGGGAGGCCACGCACACCCCGGCGAAGCCGAAGTGGCGGGCCTCGTCGCAGCTGCGGCTGATCGCCTCGCGCCCGGCCAGGGGGTCGAGCTGCGCGTGGTCAATCAACGGGGCGAGATCGGGCCGCTCAGCGTTCAAGGGGGGCCTACTCCCTGGACTGAATCACGCCATACCCGCCATGGTTGCGGCGGTAGGCAACCTGGATCTGCCCACTGTCGCTGTCGCGAAACACGAAGAAGTCGTGGTCGATCACGTCGAGTTGCTGCAGAGCGGCGTCGACGCTCATCGGCGGCATGGCGAAATACTTGCGGCGCACGCCGCGGCTGGGGGTGGCGGGCTCCTTGCCATCGGTGAGGCTGGAGCCGGGTGGCGGCAGGGTGGCCGCGCCGGCCTCCTCATCGCGGGCCGAGCGGTGCACCGGGCCGTGGTTGCGCTCGTGCAGACGTTCCCGGAAGCGGTTGAGCTGGCGGGTCAGCTTGCTGGCCACCAGGTCGATGCTGGCGTAAAGGTTGTCAGAGCGTTCCTGCGCCCGGATCACGGTGCCGTTGGCAAACATGGTGACCTCGGCCGTCTGCTGCGGCACCCTTGGATTGCGGGCTACCGACAGGTGCACGTCGGCCTCCTTGACCAACCCCTCAAAGTGGTTGATGGCTCGGCTGAGCTTGGTTTCGGTGTATTCCCGGATTGCGGGTGTCACCTCGAGATTGCGGCCATGGATGAGCAGTTTCATCAGAGCGTCCGGCCTCCGTTGCTCGGAATGGTTCAACGCTAGGAAGGGCTGATGGCGCGGTCCACGGGCGACGCAATCCTTCTTGAACCGTCCGGTCCGGTTCCGTTTGAGACGGCCTGGCAGCAGCAGCGTGAGCAGCAGCAGCGCCTGCTCGATGACCCCCAGGGGCCCGCGGCCGTGCTCCTGCTCGAGCATCAGCCCTGCTACACCCTGGGGCGCGGGGCTGATCCGGCATTTCTGCGCTTCGACCCAAGGCGGCCACCCCATCCGCTGTTTCGCATCGACCGGGGCGGTGAAGTGACCCACCACTGCCCAGGCCAGCTGGTGCTTTATCCGGTGCTGAACCTGCAACGCCACGGGGCCGATCTGCACACCTACCTGCGGGCGCTGGAGCAGGTGGTGCTGGATGTGCTCACCGTCCTGGCGTTGCCAGGAGAGCGCAGCACGGGGCAGACCGGCGTCTGGCTCGAGGGGCGGAAGGTGGCAGCGATCGGTGTGGGCGCGCGGCGCTGGATCAGCCAGCACGGCCTGGCCCTCAACGTCGACTGCGACCTGTCCGGTTTTGCTGCGATCGTGCCCTGCGGTATCGCCGATCGACCGGTGGGCCGCCTGAGTGACTGGATCCCCGGCCTGACCACAACCAAGGTGCGTCCCCTGCTGTTGCACGCGCTGGCCCGGCGCTTCGCCCTGCAGTTGTTGCCATGCGATTGATCGTCGGGCAACCCCGGCGCGCTCCCCTATTGCTGGCCCTGAACCGCTGCAACAACACGCCAGAATTCCGACGTGTTGTTGCAGGACGCTCGGATGCATCGCCTCACCACGACTGCTGAGGTGCGTACCGCCGAGCTGCATTGGACCGGCAGCCGCGACGACCTGCGGGCCATCGCCCAGCGGGCCGATTGGAGCCAGCTCAGCCGCATCGACCAGCTCTGGCCCGTGCTGGCCGAGCGCCATGGCGACGCCGTTGCCGTGGAGGCTCCCCATGCCAATCCGCCGGAGCGCTTCAGCTACCGCGAGCTCAGTGACCGCATCGATATCGCCGCTGCTGCGTTGGCGCAGTGGGGGGTGGGGCCCGGGGACGTGGTGGCGCTGGTTGCGGAGAATGGGCCCCGCTGGCTGATCGCCGATCAGGCGATCATGCGCTGCGGCGCCAGCGATGCCGTGCGGGGGGCCACGGCGCCGCTCGAAGAGCTGCGCTACATCCTCGACGATTCGGCTGCCGTGGGCCTGGTGGTTGAGTCGGCGGCCCTGCTGGAGCGCCTTGCCCTGACCGCTGAACAGGTGCAGCGGCTGCGCTTCGTGCTCGTGCTGCAGGACGAACGGGGCGCGAGCACGCCTGCGGCGGCCGGCGGCCCACGGGCATGGCACAGCTGGGACGATCTGCTGGCTCGCGGTGCGGGAGCGCCGCCCCCACTGGCCGGTGCGGCCACGGGACCTTCCGGCATGGCCACGGTCCTCTACACCTCGGGCACCACGGGGCAGCCCAAGGGCGTGCCCCTGAGTCACACCAACCTGCTGCACCAGCTGCGCAGCCTGGGGGTGGCGGTCAACCCCAGGCCCGGTGATCGGGTGCTGAGCGTGCTGCCGATCTGGCACGCCTACGAGCGCAGCGCCGAGTACTTCCTGTTCTCGTGCGGATGCCGGCAGACCTACACGACCCTCAAACAACTGCGCACCGACCTGCAGGCGGTGCGGCCCCATTACCTGATCAGTGTGCCGCGGCTGTGGGAGGCCCTGCTCTCGGGCTTCAGTGATGCGTTGACGGGTATGCCCGCGGCTCGCCAGCGGTTGATCAGCGGCGCCCTGGCCAACAGCCGCGCCTGGTGCCTGGCCCGCCGCCGTGCCCTCGACCTCACCTTGGTCCCCGAGACGGCTGGGGTACGTCTGGCTGCCGCCGCAATGGCTCTGCTGCGCTGGCCGGCCCATGCCCTGGCGGCCCGGTTGATCTGGCCCAAGGTGCGCGGCCAGCTGGTGGGCGGGCGCCTGCGGACCGCCATCAGCGGCGGTGGAGCCTTGGCCATGCATGTCGATGGTTTCTTCGAGGCCATTGGCATCGAGCTGCTGGTGGGCTACGGCCTCACCGAGACCAGCCCGGTGCTCAGTTGCCGGCGCCGTTGGTGCAACCGCCGCGGCAGTTCGGGCCAGCCCCTGCCGGGCACGGCGATCCGCATCGTCGATCCCGAACGTCGCACCAGCCTGGGCGTGGGCGAGCGCGGCCTGGTGCTGGCCAGGGGCCCCCAGGTGATGGCGGGGTACCTGGGCAAACCCGACGCCACGGCCACGGTGCTCGATGCCGAAGGCTGGTTTGACACCGGCGATCTGGGCTGTCTGCTGGCCGACGGTTCGCTGGTGCTCACCGGCCGCGCCAAGGACACGATCGTGCTGAGCAGCGGCGAGAACATCGAACCGGGTCCGCTGGAAGACTGCCTGGTGGCCGATGAGCTGGTGGAGCAGGTCATGCTGGTGGGTCAGGACCGCAAGGCTCTCGGGGCCCTGGTGGTGCCCAGGCCTGACCCCATGGCGGCCTTCGCCGCCGCCCAGGGGGTGCCATTGCATCACCCCGCGGTGCTCAAGGCCCTCACCGGCCAGCTCAACCGACGTCTGCAGGGCCGGGCCGGGGCCCGGCCCGATGAGCGTCTGGCCGGGGTCGCGCTGGTGGAGCCCTTCACGATCGACAACGGCCTGCTCACCCAGACCCTCAAGCAGCGCCGCGACCGCATTGCAGCCCGCGATGTGGCGGCCATTGACGCGATCTACACCCGCTGACACGCTGAGCGCTGGTTGGTTAGATCCATGGGTTCAGGCGCTCCTCTCTCGATCAAGCGTTCGATCACGGTGCGGGCGGTGGTCACGCCCCGTTGGAAGGAGGACGCCGAGCGCGAGCTCAGCGCCGCCGTGGCCAACAGCGACGGCCAGCTCTCCCAGCTGGAGCTCGAGGGCCAGCAGGTGGTGGATGAGATCCGCCGCCAGAGCGCCAACCCCCTCGATCCGCGGGTGCAGGAGCAGGTCGCTTCGGTTCAGCAGCAGGTGGCCGCCAAACGGGCCGAGCTCGAGGAGCAGAAGCGCCAGCTGCTCGAGCAGCAGCGCCAGGTGCGTGATCTTGAGATGGAGCAGATCGTCGAGCAGGGCCAGCTCGAAAGCTTCTGCGATGTGCAGGTGGGCGACAACCTGGTCGAGAAGCTGTCGGTCGCCATCGTCGTGCGCGACGGCGTGATCGAGGCGATCGAGGGGACCCTCTGAGCCCCTTAGCTCAGCAGTGCCGGCGTAAAATCCGCCCCATCAGCGCGGCAGTCTTCCGTTGGCCACCCACGACATCTTCATGCCCGCCCTCTCGTCAACGATGACGGAGGGCAAGGTCGTCGAGTGGCTCAAGAAACCCGGTGATCGGGTTGAACGCGGCGAGTCGGTGCTCGTGGTCGAGTCCGATAAGGCCGATATGGATGTCGAGTCCTTCCAGGAGGGGTATCTGGCGGCGGTCATCGTTGCTGCTGGCGGCAGTGCACCGGTGGGCGACACAATCGGTCTCATTGTCGAGACCGAAGCCGAGATCGCCGAGGTGCAGGCCAAGGCACCCAAGGCTCCGGCATCAGCCCCCGCCTCTGTTGTCCCTGCCGCAGAGGTCCCTGCCGCCGCTGCGGTGCCGGTCGCTCCTCCCCCGGTCGTGCCTGCACCTCCTGCTGCAGCCCCTGTGGCGGTGGCTGCCCCGGCCTCCAGCGCCAGTGGCCGCGTGGTGGCCAGCCCCCGCGCCAAGAAACTCGCCGGTCAGCTGGGGGTCGACCTGGGTGTGCTGCGCGGCAGTGGTCCCCACGGCCGCATTCAGGCTGACGACGTGCTGGCCGCCAAGGGCCAGCCCAACACCGTGCCCTGGGTGGCCGAAGGTCCTGGCCCTGCTGTCGTTTCTGGCGGCAATGGCGCATCAGCCGGCAACGGATCCGCCCCAGCCCCGGCCGGCAACGCCTTCGGCCGACCCGGCGAGAGCGTCACTTTCAACACACTGCAGAACGCGGTCAACCGCAATATGGTGGCCAGCCTGGCGGTGCCCACCTTCCGGGTGGGCTACACGATCACGACCACCAGGCTCGACGCCTTCTACAAGCAGGTCAAGGGCAAGGGCGTCACCATGACGGCCCTGCTGGCGAAGGCGGTAGCCGTCACCCTGGCGCGCCATCCCCAGGTCAATGCGGCCACCAGCGCCGATGGCACGGCCATGGTCTACCCCGCCAGCATCAACGTGGCTGTGGCGGTGGCCATGGAAGACGGCGGCCTGATCACGCCGGTGCTGGCGTCCGCCGACAGGACCGACATTTACGAACTCGCTCGCAACTGGGCCGACCTGGTGGCCCGGGCCCGCAGCAAGCAGCTGCAGCCCGACGAGTACAGCACCGGCACCTTCACCCTCTCGAACCTGGGCATGTTCGGCGTCGACCGCTTCGACGCGATCCTGCCCCCCGGCACCGGCGCGATTCTGGCAGTGGCCGGTTCGCGGCCCACGGTCGTGGCCAGCAAGGATGGTTCCATCCGGGTCGCCAACCAGATGCAGGTCAACCTCACCTGCGACCACCGCGTCATCTACGGCGCCGATGCGGCGGCCTTCCTCAAGGATCTGGCCCAGCTGATCGACACCAACCCCGAGAGCCTCGCGCTCTGAACCTGCTGGCGCACCGGAGTGGCGCCCTGGAACGCGCGTTGCCCCAGATGGCTGCGGCGGTCGCCAATCTCGATGGCAACTGAGCTCACGTTGTGTTGAATCTCGCTGACGCGCTGCTCTCCAGTTATGCCTTTGAGCTGCCGCCCGAGCGCATCGCCCAGCGGCCCGTGGAGCCGCGCCACAGCGCCCGGTTGTTGGCTGTGGATCCTGCCGGCGAGGGCCCTGCGCCGCACGCGCGCCATCTGAGCGTCTGGGATCTGCAACAGGAGCTCCAACCCGGCGATCTGCTGGTGGTCAACGACACCCGCGTGCTGCGGGCTCGCCTGGAGGCCCACCGCGCCAGTGGGGGAGCCGTCGAGCTGCTTGTGCTGGAGCCTTGGCAGCCCGTTGATGCCAACGTTGGTGGCGCTGATGCCATTGCAGCTGGTCCAGGTCGATGGCTTTGCCTGGCTAAGCCGGCAAAACGTCTCAAAGCCGGAGACGTTGTCACGGTGGATGCCGATGGGCAGGAGCCATTACTCCTGACGGTGCTGGGGGCCGATCCTGAAACGGGCGGACGCATCGTGCAGTTTCCGCTGGCGTGCGTCGATGCAGCCGCGCTGGAACCGCTGCTGCTGCGTTATGGAGCTGTCCCGCTGCCGCCTTACATCCATGAGCATGACGCGTCTGACGATGAGCGGTACCAAACCCGCTATGCCCAGCGTCCTGGTTCGGTGGCGGCACCAACGGCTGGGCTCCATCTGAGCGATGAACTGCTCGAGGCCATTCGCAAGCGGGGGGTTGAGATCGCCACCACAACCCTGCATGTGGGCCTGGGGACCTTCAGGCCTGTTGAGACCGAAGACCTCAGCCTGCTGCAGCTCCACAGCGAGTGGGTGGAGGTGAGCCCCCAGCTGGTGGATGCCGTGACCGCCTGCAGGCGCCGTGGCGGCCGGGTGATTGCCGTTGGCACCACCAGCGTGCGCAGTCTCGAGGCGGTCGCCCAGTTGCAGGGCGGGGTGCTGGCGCCCCACACTGGCCCTGTGAATCTGGTGATCCAACCGGGCTACCACTTCCAGGTGGTGCAGGGCCTGTTGACGAACTTCCACCTGCCCAAAAGCTCACTGCTGCTGTTGGTGAGCGCCCTGATCGGCCGTCAGCGGCTGCTGGACCTCTACGCCGAGGCCATCGAGAACGGGTACCGCTTCTTCTCCTATGGCGATGCCATGTGGATCGCGCCCGAGGCGGTGCTCAGCGCAGCAGCACCAGACAGCAAAAAGCCCCCGGGGTGACCGGGGGTCAGGCGGGCAGATGCCGTCTCGATCAGGCAGCAGCCAGATTGGCGGCCACGAAGTCCCAATTCACCAGCTTCTCGAGGTAGGTGGTGATGTAGTCGGGGCGGCGGTTCTGGTAGTCGAGGTAGTAGGCGTGCTCCCACACGTCCATGGTGAGTAGGGCCGTCTGGCCATGGGCCAGGGGCAGGTCGGCGTTGCCGGTCTTGGTCACCTTCAGGGTGCCGTTGTCGAGCACCAGCCAGGCCCAGCCACTGCCGAACTGGGTGGCGCCAGCGGCCTTGAACTGCTCGACGAAGGCCTCGAAGCTACCGAAGTCAGCGTTGATCCTGTCGGCGAGGGCACCGCTCGGGCGGCCGCCGCCACCGGGCTTCATGCACTGCCAGTAGAAGCTGTGGTTCCACACCTGGGCGGCATTGTTGAAGATGCCGGCCTTGCCGGCGTCACCGGCCACGGCGGTGATGGTGTCCTCGAGGCTCTTGCTCTCGAGATCGCTGCCGGCCACCAGGTTGTTGAGGTTGGTGACGTAGGCGTTGTGGTGCTTGCCGTGGTGGAACTCCAGGGTCTGGCGCGAGATGTGGGGCTCGAGTGCATCAAGGCCGTAGGGCAGCGCGGGCAGCGTATGGGCCATGGGGTTCAGGAGTCGAAAACGGCTGTGTGAAGACGTCGGCGCTGGCCATCGGGCCGGACCGCCTGCGGCATCCTAACGATTGCTTCAGGTTTACCCGGGTGGGGGTATCCGGCCCCCGCTCCCGGCTCAGCCCTTCACCTCGAGCAGTTCCACCTCGAAGATCAGGGTGGCATTGGGTGGGATCACACCGCCGGCACCACGTTCGCCATAGCCCAGGTCGGGGGGGATCACCAGCCTGCGCTTGCCGCCCACCTGCATGCCGGCGACCCCCTCGTCCCAGCCTTTGATCACCCGGCCGGCCCCCAGCGGAAAGCTGAACGGACCGCGGCCGTAGCTGCTGTCGAACTCCTTGCCATTGTCCAGGGTGCCGCGGTAGTTGACCACCACGGTCTTGCCGGCGACGGCCTCGGTGCCGTTGCCGATCACCAGATCGGTGATGCGCAGGCCACTTGGGGTCTGGCGCTCCTTGGGAGCACTCAGTTCACCGCCGAGGGCGCCTGCCTGGGCCACGGCCTTGCTGTCGGTCTGATCGGTTGCCATGGCAAACAGGGTGGGGTTGGGGTCGTCGGGATCCAGCTCGAACCGGCCTGCGGGCTGCGGCGCTGGGGTCGCAGCCGTGGTGGCTGCAGCGACCACCACAGTGGCAGGGGGCTGGGCAGCTGCCACTGTGGTGGGAGCCACCAGCTGGCTCACCAGGGCCACCGCAAGGCAGATCACGCACACAACAGAGCTGATCAGGATGTCGCGCATGGCCGCAGGCCGTTGTGGGTGGTTGTCAGCGCTGATTCTGTCAGCCGGCTCGGGGCTGCTGGCCGGGCTCGCGCTGCCGCCTCTGGGTTGGCCGCCGTTGCTGTGGCTGGCCCTGGCCGCTCTCTGGGGGCTGGCCAGCAGGCCCTGGGCCGGTCTGGTGTGGGGCAGCTGCGCTGTGGCGATCAGTCACCGATGGCTTCTGGCGCTGCATCCGCTCGACTGGATCGGGGTGCCGCTGGGGTTGAGCCAGCCGTTGTGCCTGGTGTTGCTGGCCCTGATCAGCGCCCTGGGCGGTGCCCTGGTCCGGGCGTGGTTGCTCCTGGCCAGGCGTCTTGGTCCGAAGCGGCCGCTGTCGGCGCTGCTGCTGGCGCTGCTCTGGGGGGTTGGGGAAATCCTGCTGAGCCGCAGCCCCCTGTTCTGGATCGGCCTGGGTGGTGCGGCCTTGCCGGCCGACCGGGCCCTGGCAGCGTGGGCCAGCTGGGGGGGCAGCGGCCTCGTGGCAACGCTGCAGCTCGCCCTGGGATGGCTGCTCTGGCGTCTGTTGGTGGGGCCATCGCGTCGTCGCCAGCTTGCCCTGCTGCTGGGGGGGCTTCTGGTCAGCCATGGGGTTGGGGCCTTGCTGCTGGCGGGTCTGCCATCGCCGCGCCCTGGGGATGCCGCAGGCGTCATTGAGCGGGTGCTGGTGCTGCAACCGGCGATCCCCACCCGCGACAAATTTTCGGTCGTGCAGCGCCAATCGCTGCAGCGGCAGCTGGCCAGGGCCCTGGAGCAGGGCCGGCGCCAGGGGGCCGACCTGCTGGTGCTGCCCGAAGGCGCCCTGGGGCTGGAGCCGCGCCTCGACGAACCCACTCCGATCGAGCTGATCAGCGGTGGCTTCCGCTGGCACGCAGGCCCCCGGCAACTGGAGCAGCGCAGCGCCCTGTTGCGATTTGCCCCGGGCGAGCAGGTTCCCGGCAGCTGGCTCGACAAGCATCGGCTGGTGCCCCTGGGCGAATGGGTTCCCCTGGCCGCTCTGGTGCGCTGGAGCGGGTTGTCAGCCGTCGGCGGCATCGAGCCCGGCGCCCCATCACGGCTGCTGCCCCGTCAGGGGGGTGGGCTGGCCGCTGCCATCTGTTACGAACTGGCCAACGGTTCTGCCCTGGCCCACGCCGTCCACGACGGTGCCCAGTGGTTGCTGGCCAGCGCCAATCTCGACCCCTATCCGCCGGCGCTGCAACGTCAGTTTGCGGCGCTGGCCCAGTTGCGTGCCCTCGAGACCGGCCGCTGGTTGGTCAGCGCCGCCAACACCGGCCCCAGCCTGCTGATCAACCCCCGTGGTCGGGTCGTGGCCGGGCTGCCCCCATTCAGGGCCAGCACCGGTCTGTTCCCGGTGCCGCGGCTGCAGCAGTTCACGCTGTACGACCGCCTTGGCGACGCCCCTCTGCTGGTGCTGACCCTGCTGGTGGCCCTGCTGCGCTGGCCGTGGGCGCCGGGCAGCGCTAAAACCCAGCAGTTGCCACAACCCCATGCGTCTGATTGAGGCCTACTCCAGCGGTTGGAGCCGATCGTTCGACTACACCGGACGCTCCAACCGTGGTGACTATTGGTGGTTTGTGTTGGGCAACCTGATCGTCGCGGTGGTCGCCGCCATCATTTCGGACAAGCTCTACGCCCTGTATGCCCTGGCCAGCATCGTGCCCGGCATGCCACTGGCGGTGCGGCGGCTGCGCGACAGCGGCAAGGCCTGGCCCTGGCTGCTGATCGGACTGATTCCGATCATTGGCGGCATCTGGTTGATCGTGCTGTTCTGCCAGCCCTCTCTGCAAGGCTGAACCCAGGCGACGCCCCCTGATGGATTCGAACCATCGACCGGCTGCTTAGAAGGCAGCTGCTCTATCCAGCTGAGCTAAGGGAGCCCGATTGGCATTCTTGCAGGTGCGGTCTGGGTCCGGCACGGTGGCAGAACCCCTAGGATGGCGGGCTGCTCACACGTGGTGCCAATGGCGGCCAGCCGGCTCACCGACAGTCAGAAGATCGAGCTGGTGGAGCGCTACCGGCAGGGCCACAGCAGTGCGGATCTGGCCGCTCTCTATGGCTGCAGCCCCAACACGGTGAGCCGCGTGGTCAAGGCGGCGCTCGATCCGGCTGAGTACGTGCAGCTCAAGCAGCAGCGGGGTCGCATACCCCCCCATGGTGCTGCCGCGGCACCTGCCGTTGAACCGCCCCTTGAGCCGGCAGCGATCGATGCTCCTCAAGCCCCTCAGCAGCCAGACCCTCAGCAGGGCATCAATGATGGGCTCGACCCCGCTGCCGAGGATGCTGCTGGCCCTGATGCTTCAGAGGCCGACCCTCCAGACGCGGCCGATGGGGCTGTCCTGGCAATCGACGATGCCGATGATTTCGGCGATGACGATGCCGAAGAGATCGATCCCGATGACGATCTGCTCGGCGATGGCGACGACGAGCCGTTGGCAGTCGTGCCGGTGCTGCCGTTGAGCATCAGCCATGAGCCCGTCAAGGTTCAGGAGCTGGTCGCGTCGTTGTTGCCTGACAGCCTCTACATGCTCGTCGACAAGACGGTTGAGTTGCAGGCCAGACCCCTCAGCGACTTCGCTGAGCTGGGTCAGCTCCCACCTGACGAGCAGGAGCGGCAGGCGCTTCAGCTGTTTGCCAATCCGCGCCAGGCCAAGCGGCAGTGCGGCCGTTCCCAGAGGGTGATCAAGATGCCCGATCCTGCCCTGCTGGTTCGCCGTGCTTCCTATCTCCAGGTCAAGGGCATCAGCAGGCTGGTGGTCGAAGGATCGTTGTACGCCTTGCCGGGCGGCTGATCAATCGGGTTCCTGGCCTGGGCTGGCCAGCGCGGCGCTGCAACCGCCGCTGATCACACCGATCACCAGCGCGACTCCCACGACAAACCCAACCGGCAACGGGGCACTGCGCCCAACCAGCAGATTCAGCTGGGGTCTGCGATCGAGGTTCTGAGACCCCAGGCACAGCAGCAGCAGCAGCAGCAGCCCCCCCGTCAGGCTGGCCGAGATCAGGCGCAGGCGCAGCAGCATCGCCACGGGTCGTTCAGGAATCATTCTGGGCCCTGGCCCAGGCTTTCATCAGCGTCGTCGGCGTTGTCGTGCAGCAGGGCATACAGCTCCCGCCTGCTGTGGCCGCTCTGTTCAGACAGGTGGCGGGCGGCTTCGCGGCGGCTGAGCCCCTGCTCCAGCAATCTGCCCAGTTCTGCCCTGAGCTGGGTCGGGTCCCAGCGGGGGGGGGAGAGCATCGGCGCTCCACCCAGCACCAGCGTGCATTCACCCTGGGGAGGCACCCGCCTGAAGTGCTCCAGTGCAGCGCCCACCCTGGGCCCCACCTGCTGTTCGTGGCGTTTGGTCAGTTCCCTTGCCACCCGCAGCGGGCGATCGCCCAGCAGCTCGAGCACGTCTTCGAGCAGGTCCACCAGACGATGGGGGGCCTCAAACAGCACCAGGGTGCGCTCTTCGTCGGCCAGGGCGCTGAGGCGGGCACGCCGCTGACGCGGGCGGGCCGGCAGGAAGCCTTCAAAGCAGAAGCGGCCGGTCGGCAGGCCGCTGCTCACCAGCGCCGTGGTCACGGCGCTGGGTCCTGGCACGCAGATCACCTCATGGCCCGCAGCTCGGGCCGCCGCCACCAGCTCTTCGCCGGGATCGGAGATTCCGGGCAGCCCCGCATCACTGATCACCGCCAGGGGCTGGCCTGCAGCCAGCTGGGCCAGCAGCTCGGGGATACGACTGTTCTGGTTGTGTTGATGGAAGCTGATCAACCGCGGTGACCCGTCGGCCTGGCGCAGTCCCAGCTGGTGCAGCAGCAGACCACTGCGGCGCGTGTCCTCACAGGCGATCGCACTGACGCCGGCAAGCACCTGGCGGGCCCTGGGGGAAAGGTCCCCCAGGTTGCCGATGGGGGTTCCCACCAGATACAGCACTCCGGCGGCGGGTTCAGCCTCCTGCACAATGCACCCCAGTGGGGCACGGGCCCCTGAGCTGCGTCCATGATGCCCACAAGCCCCGCTGTGCCAGAAGGCATCAGCCTCGATGCCCTGCTGATCGAGCTGCGTCGCCTGAGCTGGGGGGCGGCCGACATCCTGCTGGCCTACGGCAGGGGTGAGCAGCCTCCCTACGGCTACCCGCCTGCACTCAGCGTTGCCGACGGTGGTGAGGGACCGGTCAGTGCCGCCGACCTGGCCGTCAACGGCTGGCTGCTCGATGGCCTTGAGCGCGCCTTCCCCAACGCTCCCTGGACCCTGCTCAGTGAGGAGACGGCCAAGCAACAGCTCACCCCCGGTGAGCCGTTGCCGGCCGAATGGCTCTGGATCCTTGATCCACTCGATGGCACCAAGGATTTTCTCCAGGGCACAGGCGAGTACGCCGTGCATCTTGCCCTGGTGCACCGGCAGCGGCCGGTTCTGGGGGTGGTGCTGCTGCCCGAGCTCGAGGAACTCTGGTTTGGTCTGGGCAGCCAGGCCTGGCGTGAGAACCGCGCCGGTCAAAAGAGTCCTGCCCGGCTCAGCGTGCGCCGCGACCCAGCTGAGCTGGTGCTGGTGGCCAGCCGCAATCACAGGGATCAGCGCCTCGAGCAGCTGGTCGCAGCCCTGCAGGTGGGGAAGACCCGCTCCATCGGCAGCGTCGGCGGCAAGGTGGCCACGATTCTTCGGGGCGAGACGGATCTTTACCTCTCACTCTCGGGTGGCAGTGCGCCCAAGGACTGGGACATGGCGGCACCGGAGGCGGTGCTGCTGGCAGCCGGTGGCGCCTTCAGCCACGCCGATGGCAGCCCACTCACCTACAACACCGGAGATGTGCGTCAGGCTGGCTGCCTGATCGCGAGCCATGGCCCGGTGCATGGCGAACTCTGCCGTCGTGCGGCGATCTGCATGGCGACCATTGATCCTGGCTTTGTGCTCTGAGCGGCCCGCCGCGCTGGGATTCACGGCGTGGCGTCAATCACCACCTGCGATCGACATCAAGGTGGCCTGAACAAACGCGCCGTTCTCACGTGGCAGTTCAAAGGCCAGCCATGGCGACACGGTGCAGGCCAGGGCACCAGTCCCCAGATCAGCAGGATGCGGTGCTGTGACATCCCGGTTCGGCTCAGACCAGCGTCACTGGCCAGGCCCTCGGGAATGTCGGCGATGAACATCCGGCGATCACCGCCGCACTCACAAAGCGTGTCTCCAGCAGGCCGATGGCCTTGCCTAGAAAGGACGATGCCAGCCCACCCACGGTGCAGGCAAGCAGAGCGGCGACCGTTTTTTGCCGCTCGGTTTGAAACGCGCCCCCAGACTTGCTGAGACCAGCAGGGAGACTGAAGCGACCAAGCCCCTGACGATCGCATCCCACTGGCAGCCACCCATGGTCAGTGGAGGCAGTTCAGTTCAGTCAGGGCCGCAGAACGCTCGCGAGCATGGACGCAGCCATGAATGGTCAATGGCCTCAGCGTGCTTCCTGATCCACAGGTCTGCCACCAAGGATCAGATGACCACCTCTCAATGAACAGATGTGAATCGAGTCCTCGCCAATCGTTGCCAAAGTTGCGCGTTGGCGCTAGCCAGTGAATGGAACAGTCCACATCGCCCCCTGAGTCAAGCCTTGACCAGTCGTTCGCTCAGCCCATCTCAAGCCGAGTCATGGTTGCTGGCGTCTTGAGATCATCGGGTTGCCATTGTTGCGGGATGATTCAACGCAGCTAGGCTGGTGCTGCTGCTTCAATGCAGCTGGGGCGAGTTGGGCCCGTCACTTTTTCTTTTGGTGACCAGTTTTCTGCATTCTTTCAAACAAACCCAATGACTGTCGCAGCAGCTACGTCTTCGATGTTGAAGGGGCGTCCTCTGGCTCCGTCTGGAGAAGAATTCAGGATCTACAGTGGTTCTGCGCACCCGCTGGGTGCCACTGTCGACGATGAAGGCGTCAACTTTTCGATCTACAGCGCTAATGCCACATCTGTGCAGTTGTTGCTGTTTCGAGATCCGAGTGATCTGGAGCCCTTCAAAGTCATTGATCTGAATGTTGTCGGCAACAAAAGCTTTTTCCTCTGGCATGTTTATGTCGAGGGTCTGAAGCCTGGCGCTGGCTACGCCTATCGTGTCGACGGGCCACGGGATCCCCGCAATGGTCACCGTTTTGACCCTGAGAAGGTGTTGGTTGACCCCTATTCCAAGGGAAACTATCTGGGACTCTGGGATCGAGGGGCAGCCTGCCGCCCCGGGGACAATCTTCATCAGAGCATCCGCGGCGTGGTGATCGATACCCGCGGCTACGACTGGGAAGGTGACCAGCCATTGCGTCGTCCCATGGCAGAGACAGTCATCTATGAGATGCACGTGGGTGGATTCACGAAGAGCCCAACCAGTGGCGTTCAGCATCCAGGCACGTTCAGGGGATTGGTTGAAAAAATACCCTACCTCCAAGAATTGGGTGTTACGGCAGTTGAATTGCTGCCTGTTTTCAGTTTCGACTGCACCGATGTCATCAAGGAGTTTGATGGCAACAAGCTCGTCAATTACTGGGGTTACAGCACGATGGGGTATTTCGCTCCCCATCAGGCCTATTGCATCAGCCCGCAAACAGGCAGCCACGTCAACGAATTCCGTGACATGGTCAAGGCCCTGCACAAGGCGGGTATTGAAGTGATCCTTGATGTGGTGTTCAACCACACAGACGAAGGTAACCATCAAGGGCCAATGTTCTCATTCAAAGGCCTTGATAACAATACCTATTATTATCTGACCGGGGCCGATGGTTCAAGAGAATATTACTACGATTACACAGGCTGTGGTAATACTTTCAACTGCAACCATCCGATCGGCGAGAAGTTCATCCTTGACTGTCTTCGCTATTGGGTGCAGGAGATGCACGTCGATGGCTTCCGCTTTGATGAAGGCTCTGTTCTTACCCGCGGTGAAGATGGATCACCGTTGCCCCATCCACCGGTGATCTGGTCGATCGAATTGGATGATGTGCTTGGAAGCAGCAAGGTGATTGCTGAGGCCTGGGATGCTGCGGGTCTGTATCAGATTGGTTATTTCCCCGGCGCCCGTTGGGCCGAATGGAATGGTAAGTATCGCGACGCGATCCGTCGTTTTGTCAAAGGCGATCCAGGGGTGATTGGAGAGCTGGCATCACGGATCACCGGAAGTGCTGACCTCTATGAGTGGCAACATGAAGAACCGGTCAACAGCATCAACTTCATCACCGCCCATGATGGCTTCACGCTTTATGACCTCTGCGCATACAACGAGAAGCACAATTGGGCCAATGGTGAAAACAGCAATGATGGCGTCACTGAAAATCTCAGTTGGAACTGTGGTGTAGAGGGCGAAACAGGCGATCAATTCGTGATTGACCTTCGCAAGCGGCAGGTCAAAAATTTCGCCACTCTTTTGATGCTTTCGATGGGCGTTCCCATGATGGTGGGTGGCGATGAGTTCATGCGAACCCAGAAAGGTAACAACAATACCTACTGCCAGGATAACGATCTCAATTGGTTCGACTGGCAAAAGATAGCTTCCCCTGACTCCCAGGAAATGATTCGCTTCTGGAAGCTATTGATGCAGAAGCGTAGTGATTATATCCACCACTTCAAGGGTAAGTATTTCACCGGGAAAGTCAGCCGTTTCGGTGTGCCCGAGATCAGCTGGCATGGCCCACAGCTCAATCAACCCAATTGGGATGATCCGAATGCTCGCTGTCTTGCCCTGACCCTTGGTGACACAGCAGAGGATACGGATGGCTTGGCGAATGTTCACGTCATGATGAATATGTATTGGGAACCTGTTGAATTCCGACTCCCGCGTTTTGATGGCTTGAATTGGCGCCGGACCATCGATACCGCCCAGCCGTCTCCCAACGACATCTTGCCTCTTGCTGAGGCGCCCGTCTTCAGTGGTGATTCCTATCTGGTGACTGGCCGGAGCATTGTTGCCTTCACAACTCGGATTCCCTTGACTGAGGCGAGCAGCGCATGAACCATTAAGTCTCTGCGACCCAACGCCTTGCCCAGCCAGCGTTGAAGTGCTTGGCGACTATCGCCGAAGCGTTGAACTGCTTGATCTGGCTCATTCCTTTGGTTGTCATTTCAGGCTTCTTTAATGAGTCTGTATTCAGTGAAGCTCATGAGCCATTTGCTGGGAATCCAATTTTTCCCCCTCCAAATCACTTACTTCAGTCATGACTGGCCAGCTTGACTTCTCTTTTTCTGATCTGATTGCAGGCTACATTCGTAAGGTTGATTTCCCTGATGTCTTTGATAGTCAGGGCACTGTTGACCTCGAGACCTCGGATGGTCGCACCTTCACCGTCAAGGTCACTTCTGCCTGCTATGCCGAACTGGTGCGCAACCTTGGTGAGCCCT
This sequence comes from Cyanobacteria bacterium REEB417, assembly GCA_018970945.1. Classification (GTDB taxonomy): domain Bacteria; phylum Cyanobacteriota; class Cyanobacteriia; order PCC-6307; family Cyanobiaceae; genus RGUW01. Next base: position 18,845 of record JAGWVJ010000013.1, read on the forward strand.
TTCAAGTGGCTCCCAGCATGCGTGATCTGCTCAAGGTCGGGCGCTTTCTGCATGCCTATGGCCTGTTTTACCCCGAGGCCAATGGTCTGAAATTTGAAGCCAAGCACATTCTGTTGTTTGGCCGAACTGAAGATCATCTGCGCTTTGAAGAACAGAATTGGTGGATTCACCAGATTCAGCAACTGCTCAACTTCTACCTTGAATCCCAGTTCCAGGTCAACGAAGGGGAGACCATTGACTTCAGAAACTTCCGGACTGACCTCAGCGCTGAGGGTAAGAAGCTTGATGGGGTTCAGAATCTTGACACTATCTCACGCCTGGTCTATGGCTTTGCCACGGCCTACATGATGACCGGTGACGAGCGGGCACTGGAGGCTGCCACCAAGGGGACGGCCTACATGCAGAAGCATTTCCGTCATCGCAACACCACTGAAGGCATCACCTATTGGTACAGCCAGATTGATATTCAGTCTGATGGTTCCATCCGCAAGTACATGGGTTCAACTGCTGGTGGCGATGAGGGCGGTAATGCCATCCCTTGCTATGAGCAGATTTATGCCCTTGCTGGCCCGACGCAGACCTATCGTCTGACGGGAGACAAGAACATTCTCGTTGACATCGAGGATACGATTTCATTCCTTGACCGTTATTACAAGGACCACGGTCCCTACGGTGGTTACTATTCCCATATCGACCCGGTCACCTTTGATGCCAAGGCAGATTCTCTTGGCATCAACAAGGCCAAGAAGAATTGGAACTCGGTAGGAGACCATGCCCCTGCCTATCTGATTAACCTTTATCTGGCAACCGAAAAGCCCGAATACGCCGATTTCCTCGAATACACGTTTGACACCATCTGTGATCACTTCCCCGATTACGGATACAGCCCATTCATGAATGAGAAATTCTTTGATGACTGGTCACGTGATCTGAACTGGGGTATTCACCAGGCCCGTTGTGTTGTCGGTCATAACCTCAAGGTGGCTTGGAACCTCACGCGCATGCAGAGCCTGAGGCCCAAGGAGAGTTACAAGACCTTCGCGCATCAGATTGCCGATGCGATTCCAGGCGCCGGTTGTGACAACCAGCGTGGCGGCTGGTACGACATGATGGAGCGGACCAAAAAAGATGGCGAAGATTTCTATCGCCTTGTCTGGCACGATCGCAAAGCCTGGTGGCAGCAGGAGCAGGGGATTCTTGCCTACTACATCATGGCGGGTGTCTACAACGACAAGCCCGAGTATCTGAACTACGCCCGAGAGGGATCTGCGTTCTACAACGGTTGGTTCCTCGATTACGAACAGGGCGGTATTTACTTCAATGTCCTTGCCAATGGCCAGCCCTATGCACTCGGTAGCGAGCGCGGCAAGGGCAGTCACTCGATGGCTGGCTATCACTCCTTTGAGTTGTGCTTCCTCGCGGCGATTTACAGCAATCTGCTTGTCAATCGTTTGCCGATGGACTTCTTCTTCAGCCCCAATCCTGGAGCCTGGCCCGATAACATCCTTCGTGTTGCTCCGGATCTTCTCCCTAAGGGAAGCATTGAGCTGACAGAGGTCTGGATCAATGACAAGATTCATGAGGATTTTGATTCTCAGAATCTGTTTGTCAGACTCCCAGTCAGTGATCAGCCGCTCAAGGTTCGTTGCCGCATCACCCCTGCTGGTATGGGTTTTGATGCCCATCTCCTCAGCTTCGAGAATGGCATTGCGACATTCTCGCTCAATGGTGAGCTGAACACGTCAACACTTCGCTATCTCAAGCGTGAGGTTGAGAAGCTTAAGGATCTCAATGGCGTAATTCTTGACATGATGAACCTCGCTTGCATCAGTGATACAGGTTGGAACTATCTGCTGTTTACAAAACAGCGTGCTGGCGCCAGCTTCTCCGTCACCCTGCGCAACCTCTCGGAAACGATTCACCGTTCCTTGCTCGATGCGGAATTGGATGAAGAATTCACACTTGGCTGATGGCAATTGTTCGGCCATGACTGCCATGGCCTGACGCGTGACCTGATAGCACCGGCCCCACTGCTGAAGCGGCAGTGGGGCTCTTTTGTCTGTCATCCCGCCAGGCTTGTGGGCTCACGCCTCACACCACCAGCACCTTCCGTTTACTCCCGCATACCCGTGTCAGGCGAATCTCGGTTGCAGCAACAGATTGAGCAGCTCAACAGCGACGCCATTCAGGCGGCGCGCCTGGGTGATGACACCCGTGCCGAGTCGTTGTGGTCAGCGGCTCTGGCACTGGATGGCACCCAGGTGAGCATCCGCGCCAATCTGTCGCGTTTGTTGTTCAAGCTTGGGCGCGACGAAGCTGTGCTGGCGCTATTGGATGGGGTGCCCACGGCGCTGGCGTCACCCGCCCTGTTGATGCTGCAGGGGCAGAGTGCTCTGCGGCTCAGACGTTATGCGGCCGCGCACACCGCATTCGTTGCGGCCTCGCGGCTGCTGCCCGATGACCCTTCGGTGCTTCTTGCCCTGAGCCAGGCTGCGATCGGTTCGGGGTTGTTGGATCAGGCTGTGACGTTGCTGCAGGGGTTGCATCAGCGGTTCCCCGCTGAACCAGAGCCACTGCTCAATCTGGCTGTCGCCATGGGTGAGTCTGGCCGGCTCGATGCCGCCGCCGCCCTGCACGTCACGCTTCTGGATCGCTACGGCGACCAGGAGCCCGTGCGACTGAACGCCACGCGCTTCTTTCTGCAGCTCGGTGACCTTGAGAAAGCCGAGGCCTCATTCCGGCCATTGCGCGGACGTGTTGTCCAGAGTCTTGCCATTGCCCTGCTGAACGCCGAACTGGCCCTGGCACGCGGCGAACGTGATACGGCGCACGACGCGCTGATGGCGGCCCGTGCTCTGGATCCGCGCAATCTCGATGTCTCCCTCCCCTTGTTCTATGGGCTTTTGGATCAGGGCGACCACGACAAGGCCACGGCTCTGATCGCCGACCTGTGGCCACCGCCATCGGATCAGCTGCCGTCGACACGCCTGTTCGCTGCCATTGCCGATCTGCCTGCTGCGGATCAACGCGCGCTGGGACTCTCGATGCCGTTGACCCCCGCAGACCTTGTCAAGACCCTGCCGCTGCTGGATCCTGACGAGCCGCTGCTGGAGCATTGCCGCACGGCCCTGTGCTCGGAGCAGACACTTCTGTATGAGCGTCCCGGCAAGCCGACACGTGGGGGTTCCCAGAGCTACGAAGTGTTGGATCGCTCGGATGGCCCCTGGCCACAGCTGCAGCAGCGCCTGCGCGCTGCGGTGACACGCTGTGTTGCTGACTATGACGGTCACGGCGATTGGTACAGGGCCTTTCGCCTGCATGAGCGAACGCCTGAGTCGCTGCGCCTGAGCGGTTGGGGCGTGGTGCTGCAGGCCGGTGGTCGCCAATTGCGCCACACCCATCCCGAGGCGGTGCTCAGTGGTGTGCTTTATCTGGGGTTGCCGCCCCTCAATAGCGCTGCCGAAACACGGGAGGGTGCCCTCTGGTTCAGTCCTCCATCCTGGAGAACGGCTTCCGAGGCGGGTCTTTTTGTGCAACCGGCAGTCGGATTGCTGGTGCTGTTCCCCTCGTTTTTGCCCCACGAAACAATTCCGTATACGAATGAAGGCCAGAGGATCTGTCTGGCCTTCAATGTCAGTTAACTGGGGGTATCAGTTGAACGTTCGTCCGTAGCAGGGGTTGTGCGCCGTGTGGCGTCAAGCCTCGGCTTCGCCTGCTGAGCCATCCTGTTGGGGGACGCCACGCAGGGTGAGGTTGATGCGACCGCGGTTGTCGATTTCGCGCACGCGTACCGTGACCTGATCGCCGACATTGACCACGTCTTCCACCTTCTCCACCCGCGCTTCGGAGAGCTGGGAGATGTGGATCATGCCTTCCTTGCCCGGCAGGATCTCGACAAAGGCACCGATGGGGATCACCCGGGTGACCGTACCGCTGAAGACTTCGCCTTCAGAGACGCGTCGGGTGAGGCCTTCGATGATCCGCTGGGCTTCTTCGGCGGCGGCACCGTCGTGGCTGGCGATCGTCACCACACCGCCATCTTCGATGTCGATCTTGGTGTTGGTGCGCTCGGTGATGCCCTTGATGGTGCGCCCACCGGGGCCGATCACGGTACCGATGAGCTCAGGATCAATGCGGAAGCTCAGCAACCGAGGGGCATGGGGGCTCAGGGTCTCCCGCGGCTTGTCGATGGCTTCGAGCATTTTTTCGAGGATGTGCAGCCGTGCCGGCCGTGCCTGGTTGATGGCGTCAGCCACCGTGCCCATCGCAAGGCCGGTGATCTTCATGTCCATCTGCAGGGCCGTGATGCCCTTGTCGGTTCCGGCGACCTTGAAGTCCATGTCACCGAGGAAATCCTCGATGCCCTGGATGTCGGTCAGGATCCTGACGTCACCGCCTTCGCGGATCAGTCCCATGGCCGCACCGCTGACCGGGGCCTTGAGGGGTACCCCGGCATCCATCAGGGCCAGGGTGCTGCCACACACCGACCCCATCGAGGTGGAGCCATTGGAGCTCAGACACTCGGAGACCACCCGCAGCACATAGGGGAACGATTCCTTGGGGGGCAGCACGGGTACCAGCGCCCGCTCGGCCAGGGCACCGTGGCCGATTTCGCGTCGACCGGGGCTGCGCATCGGCCGGGTCTCGCCCGTTGAGTAGGGCGGGAAGTTGTAGTGATGCAGGTAGGTCTTCTCAGTCGATGGATTCAGGTCGTCCATCTCCTGGGCATCGCTGGGGGTCCCCAGGGTGGCGCAGGACAGCACCTGGGTCAGGCCGCGCTGGAACAGGCCTGAGCCGTGGACCCGCTTGGGCAGCACGCCGACCGCCGCCTGGATCGGCCGCACCTCATCGAGCTTGCGACCGTCGACCCTGACGCCGTCTTTGATGATCTGCTCGCGCATCAGCTTCTTGGTCAGTGCCTTGTAGCTGTTGCCGAGAGCCTTGCTCTGGCTGCTCACCGCCACGCGGACGGCATCGTCATCCTTGAGGCCCTCGATTTTGAGGCTGACATCAGCCTTGATGGCATCGAGCTTGTCGTCGCGCTCGGTCTTGGTCTGGGAGAACTCCTTGAGCACCTCAGCAATGCGCTTGCCGCACTCTTTTTCGAGAAAGCTGGGCAACGTGGTGTCTTCGCTGCGTGCCTCGGGGATGACCTGCTCGATGCCAAGGGTCTTGAGCAGATCGAGCTGAGCTTTGATCAGTTCGTTAACCGCTTCGTAGCCGAAGTCGATCGCTTCGATCACATCCTGCTCGGGGAGCTGGTTGGCACCGGCCTCGACCATGATCACCCCTGCTGGCGTTCCGGCGACAACCAGATCGAGGTCGCTGCGCTCAATCTCGCGGTAGCTGGGATTAAGCACGAAATCGTCGCCCAACAGGCCGACACGCACGGCGGCCATGGGCCCGTGGAACGGAATCTTGGCCAGCAGGGTGGCCATCGAGGCACCGGTCACCGCCAGCACATCGGGTGGCACCCGTTCGTCGAGCGAGAGGCAGGTGGCCACGATCTGCAGATCGTCGCGCATCCAGCCTGGAAACAACGGGCGCATCGGCCTGTCGATCAGACGGGCGATCAGGGTGGCCCGTTCGGGGGGGCGGCTCTCGCGTCGCATGAAGCTGCCAGGGATGCGCCCGGCCGCATAGAGCCGCTCCTCGTAGTCGCAGATCAGGGGCAGAAAATCGATGCCCTCACGACCGCCCGAGCGGGTGGCGGTGACCAGCACTGCGGTGTCCCCGCACTCAACCATGACCGAGCCCCCGGCCTGGGGGGCAAAACGACCTGTGGTCAGCCGGATCTCCCGACCATCGAAGGAGATCGACTGAGTTTGTCCTTGCACTGGGCTTTATGTCCTTTTGTTGTCACATCCCATTCTCGCATCTGGTGTCCTTGGGTTGCCGGTCTTTTCTCTTTTTTCATGCTTTGCCGCCAGCCCCGGTGGCGTGATTGACCCCTCCGGCTACAAAAAAAGCGCCCTCGCGGGCGCTGATGGCTGGGAGCCGTGAGCCGGTGCTCACCAGCTCGACTTGACCACGCCGGGCAATTCACCCTTGTGGGCACGCTCGCGCAATTGGTTGCGGCACAGGCCGAAATCGCGGTAGACCCCGCGGGGTTTGCCGGTGGCCCAGCAGCGGTTGCGCACCCGGGTGGGGGCGCTGTTGCGGGGCAGAGCCTGAATCTTGCGGTGGATCTCAAGCCGCTCCATCGGGTCAGCGGCTGCTTCGAAGGCGGCCCTGAGTGCCTCGCGCTTGGCGGCGAAGCGCTCGACCATTTTTTTGCGCTTGGTATCGCGCGCAATCATCGACTTCTTCGCCATCCGGCTCGATTGATCCCTTGATTAGTTGCCCATCGTAGCGGTTCAGGGGCCCTGCCACCTGCGCTCAACGCCCCAGCAGCTGCTGCACCACCGCCAGCTGGCTGGTGTCCTTGACGATCAGCACAAGGCTCAGGCCCACCAGAAACACGAAGCCTGATTGCATGAACGCCATCTGAAAGCGCTCGGACAGAGGCCGGCCCCGCAGGCCCTCCAGCAGCAGCAGCACAAATTGACCCCCATCCAGCAGGGGCAAGGGCAGCGCATTCAGGACCGCCAGGTTGATCGAGATCAGAGCGGCAAAGGCAAACAGGCTTCCGCTGTCCTGCCTGGCCAGGGAGGCCCCCATCTCGACGATCTTCACCGGGCCTGAGATCTGGCTGGCGGTGCTGCCGAAGTGGGTGATCAGGGTCGTGAAGCCTTCGATGGTGCGACGCAGCAACTGGCTCCAGTCAGCGCTGGCCTGGTGGATCACCTCCAGGGGCCCCCGGGCTGGCCTGAACACTTCGGTGCCGTTGGGCTGTAGCTGGGCGCCAATGCGGCCGATGCCCGCCTGTTCGGCCGGCGTGAGCCTGAGCTCAAGCTCCCGTCCCTGGCGATTCACCTGCAATGCCAGGGTGTGGCCGGGTGCGCTTCTGATCTGGTTCACCAGCAGACCGACGGCGCTCTGGCCGCCACCCAGGCTGCTGCCATCGAGGGCCACGATGCGGTCTCCCGTTTGCAGCCCCGCCACAGCGGCGGCCAGGCCCGGCTGCACGCCGCTCACCACCACACCCGCCCGGGCGCTGAAGCCCGCGGGGATGCCAAGACTGAGGCCTTGGGCCAGCAGCACCAACCAGGCGAGCAGCAGATTCGCCAGCACGCCCGCCGCGATCACCAGCGCCCTCTGACGGAGGGGGCGATTGCGCAGCAGATCGGGATCATCAGCCGCAATCGGGCTGTCGTCGTCATCGTCGGGAAAGCTGACGAAGCCCCCAAGGGGGATCGCCCGCAGGGCAAATTGCACGCCCCGCACCCTCCGCTGCAGCAGCGCTGGACCGAAGCCGATCGAAAAACTGCTGACCCGGATGCCCTGCAGGGTGGCCGCCAGAAAGTGACCGGCTTCGTGGATCACGACCAGGCCGGCCAGGATCGCCAGTGCGCTCAGTACACCCATGCTGTGAAGCCCCGGCCAGACTTCATTGTGGTGGGTTGATCACGGCACCGCCGAAATAGGGCGCCAGTGCGGCGGGCAGACGCACTGAGCCATCGGACTGCTGGCCTGTCTCGAGCAGGGCGGCCATGGTTCGTCCCACCGCCAGCCCGCTGCCGTTGAGGGTGTGCAGCAGCTGGGTGTGTTTGCCCTCTTTGAAGCGGATGCTGCTGCGCCGAGCCTGGAAATCGCCGCAGACGCTGCAGCTCGAAATCTCGCGGTAGGCCGCCGCCCCCGGTAGCCATACCTCCAGGTCATAGGTGCGGGTTGCCGAAAAACCGAGATCACCACTGCACAGTTCGATCTTGCGGTAGGGCAGTTCGAGGGCCTGAAGCACCGCTTCGGCATCGGCGGTGATCTGCTGATGGGCCGCAGCCGAGTGATCGGGATGGCAGAACCAATAGAGCTCCACCTTGTTGAACTGGTGCAGCCGGATCAGCCCCCGGGTGTCGCGGCCGTAGCTGCCGGCCTCGCGCCGGAAGCAGGGCGTATGGGCCACATACTTGAGCGGCAGCGCATCGGCCGCGATCACTTCGCCGCGGTGCAGTGAGGTGATCGGCACCTCAGCGGTGGGGGTGAGCCAGAGGTCATCCTCGGCGCAGCGAAAGCTCTCCTCGGCAAATTTGGGCAGCTGGCCCGAGCCGGTCAGGCTGGCGCTGTTCACCAGGATCGGCGGCATCACCTCCTGGTAGCCCTTGCGGCCGTGCAGATCGAGCATGAAGCTGATCAAGGCCCGCTCCAGCCGGGCTCCGGCGCCCATCAGGGTGACGAAGCGGCTCTGCGCGATGCGCACCGAGCGTTCGCTCTCGAACAGCCCCAGACGCTCGGCGATCTGCCAGTGCTCTTCGAGGGTTTCGCCTGCCGCCGATTGCCGCGGTGTTCCCCAGCGCAGCACCTCGATGTTGTCGCGCTCATCGCGACCATCGGGAGTCTCGGCGGCGGGCAGGTTGGGCAGGGTGAGCAACTGCTCGCGCAACTGGATTTCGAGGCTCTTTTCGGCGTCTTCGAGGACGGCGACCTGTTGCTTGAGGCGATTGCCCGCCTCCCTCAGCGCCCTGACCTCGGGACTGTCGGGGTTGGCGCCCCCTTGGATCAGCTGGCCGACCTGCTTGCCGATGCCATTGCCCTCTGCCTGCAGGGTGCTGCGCTGCTGCTCCAGGTTCCGTTCCTCACGGGCGATCTGCTGCAGCCCTGAGAGGTCGATGGTCACCCCCCGGCGGGCGAGCTGGGCGGCAATCCGCTCAGGGTTGTCGCGCAGCAGCCGCTGATCGAGCACGGGGCCAGTGGGGACAAGGGTTGCCGGCAGCCTAAGGGGCCAGGGCTCAGAGCACCTGCACCACCTCGGCGACTTCGGGAATCGCCTCCCGCAGTTTGCGCTCGATGCCCATCTTCAGGGTCATGGTGCTGCTGGGGCAGCTGCCGCAGGCCCCCTGCAGCCGCACCTTGACGATGGGGCCGTCGATTTCGACAACCTCGACATTGCCTCCGTCGGCCATCAGGTAGGGGCGCAGCTCGTCGAGGTTGCGCTCCACGTTTTCCAGCGTGAGGGCACGGGGGTCGTTGGCCGGGCTGTTGGCTTCGGCGGTGGCGGCTTCGCTGCTCATGGGTCGGCTGTTCACTCAACCCACCCTAGAAACCTGGGCAACAACCCTGAACGCCCGCGGCCGTGGCAATGCCATTCAGGAATGCCTGTTCGGAGCGATTCCAGGGGTGGCTTCTCCTTAGGATCCATCCATGACCGATGTGCCCGCCACCAGGATCCGCAATTTCTGCATCATCGCCCACATCGACCATGGCAAATCGACCCTGGCCGACCGGCTGCTGCAGGAGACCGGCACCGTCGCCGCGCGCGACATGCAGGAGCAGTTTCTCGACAACATGGATCTTGAGCGTGAACGGGGCATCACGATCAAGCTCCAGGCGGCCCGCATGGAATACACCGCGGCCGATGGAGAGCGCTACATCCTCAACCTGATCGACACCCCCGGCCACGTCGATTTCAGTTATGAGGTGAGCCGCTCCCTGCAGGCCTGCGAGGGGGCCCTGCTGGTGGTGGACGCCAGCCAGGGCGTCGAGGCCCAGACCCTGGCCAACGTTTATCTGGCCCTGGAGAATGACCTTGAGATCATTCCGGTTCTCAACAAAATCGACCTGCCCGGTGCCGACCCCGATCGCATCAAAGATGAGATCGAGGCGATCATCGGCCTCGACTGCTCGACGGCGATCGCCTGCTCGGCCAAGACCGGCCTTGGCGTGCCCGAGATCCTGCAGGCGGTGGTCGATCGGGTGCCTCCGCCCAAAGGCCTGGTCAACGAGCCGCTCAGAGCGCTGATCTTTGACAGCTATTACGACGCCTACCGCGGCGTGATCGTTTATTTCAGGGTGATCAGCGGCACTGTCTCCAAAAAGGACAGGGTGCTGCTGATGGCCAGCGGCAAGACCTACGAGCTCGATGAGGTCGGTGTCATGGCACCCGACCAGAGGCAGGTCGACAGCCTGCACGCCGGGGAGGTGGGCTACCTGGCCGCTTCGATCAAGGCGGTGGCAGATGCCCGCGTCGGCGACACGATCACCCTGGTGAATGACCCCGCCGCCGAGCCCCTGCCCGGCTACACCGAGGCCAAGCCAATGGTGTTCTGTGGGTTGTTCCCCACCGATGCCGACCAGTACCCCGATCTGCGCGAGGCCCTCGACAAGCTCAAGCTCAGCGATGCGGCCCTGCAGTACGAGCCCGAGACCAGCAGCGCCATGGGTTTCGGCTTCCGCTGCGGCTTTCTGGGCCTGCTGCACATGGAGATCGTGCAGGAGCGGCTCGAGCGCGAATACAACCTGGATTTAATTGTCACTGCCCCTTCGGTGATCTATCAGGTCAACATGCTGGATGGCTCGACCCTCATGGTCGACAACCCTGCCACCCTGCCCGACCCGCAGAAGCGCGAATCGATCGAGGAGCCCTACGTCAAGCTCGAGATCTACACCCCTAACACCTACAACGGCACCTTGATGGAGCTGTGCCAGGAGCGCCGTGGTGAGTTCATCGACATGAAGTACATCACCACCGACCGGGTCACCCTGCACTACGAGATGCCTCTTGCGGAGGTGGTGACCGATTTCTTCGATCAAATGAAGTCACGCACCAAGGGCTACGCCTCGATGGAATACAGCCTGATCGGCTACCGCAAGAACGAGCTGGTGCGCCTCGATGTGCTGATCAATGCCGAAAAGGCCGATCCGCTCACCACGATCGTGCACCGCGACAAGGCCTACAACGTGGGTAAGGGCCTGGTGGAGAAGCTCAAAGAGTTGATCCCTCGCCAGCAGTTCAAGATTCCGATTCAGGCGGCGATCGGCAGCCGCGTGATCGCCTCCGAGAGCATCAGTGCCATGCGCAAGGACGTTCTGGCCAAGTGTTACGGCGGCGATATTTCGCGTAAGAAGAAACTGCTGCAGAAGCAGGCCAAGGGCAAGAAGCGCATGAAGGCCATGGGCAAGGTCGAGGTGCCCCAGGAGGCCTTCATGGCCGTGCTCAAGCTGAATCAGTAGGACTGCGGGTGCGGGTGGGAACACTCCTGACATTCGTCTTCAGGAGTTGCGCCTATGTGGCGATCTGACCAACGCTGCCGCCGCCGCCGCAAAAGTGAGGGGTTTGCCCTGCCCCTGGCGGTGGCAGGGGCCATGTTGCTGCTGCTCAGCAGCAGCTCGCTTCAGATGCTGGCCCTGCACAACCGCACCCAGCTGGCGCGCCAGCATCGGCGGCTGCAGATTGAAGACACCCTGGCTTCGGCCGCCCATCAGCAGATCGCCCGCCTGGCCGAGCATGGCAGCTGTCTGTTGGGCCTGGATCAGGCCCAGTGGTCTGCGGCAGCGGCGGACTGCGCACTCAGTGCCGAGGCTCTGGCGACCCTGCAGCAGGGGCAGGTCGGTGCTGACACCTATCGCGTGGCGACCTATCGCCCCCTCGGCGGCGAAGCCCAGGCCACCAGCGCCGAGCTGGAGCTTCAACTCGTTGGGTCGCTGTCGTGGCGAGCCAGTTATCGATTGTCGCTGGCGCCCGCCGCCGCAGGTCTACGGGTCATCGCTGTGCGGGAGCTGGGTCTGCGGGGGGTGGGAGCATGAACATGGCCGAAGTGATCGTCGCGTCGTCGCTATTCCTGAGCGCCTGCGGCGGGGCCGCACAGATCGGCAGCTCCAGCGCCCAAGCCATGGCCCAGAGCCGCCATCAGTTCGATGTGATGGAGACCATCGAGGCCCAGCTGCTGGCGGTGGCACCGGTGCTTCAGGGGGCAGTCCACGATGGGCCCGCTCATGACTGCGGCAGCGCGGCGCAGTGGATGCAGCAGCAGCTGGCGTCGGCGTTGCCACCGCTGTCCCATGGGGTGGAGCGCCAGCTCAGCCTCGCCGCGGGCGGTCAGCAGGTGATGCTCGTGTTGCGTGCCCCCAACGGTTTGCGCCGCGAACGGCTCTACAGCCCTGTGGGGTTCGGGCTGTGCGGCGGACCCGCTGTTGTGCCCCAGTTCAACCAGGAGTTAGGTGATGCGTCGTTCTGATCGCGGCTGCGGCGGCATGACCCTGCCCGAGCTGTTGCTGGCTGTGGTGGTGATGGGCCTGATGGTGGCGCTGGGAGTTGGGGGCACAAGCCGCAGCCTGGCTCGCCAGCGGGTCGAGGCGGCAGCCCGCCAGTTGGCGGTTGGGCTTGAGCAGGCCCGCAGCAGTGCCGAGGCCAGCGGTCGGCCCTGCGCGCTGGCACTCTCGACCAACGGATGGGGTGACCCCGTCACGGCGGGGGCCGGGAGCCAGCTGCCCAGCTGTGAACTCGGTGAAGCCACGCTGCGGCAGGGGGTGCAGCTGCGGCATAACCTGCCGGGGGAGCTGCGCATCAGCAGCACGGGGCTGGTGCTCGATGGAGGCACCTTGGTGCTCGCTGCGGCGGGTACCGATCTGCAGCGCTGCCTTGTGGTGTCGTTGCCGTTGGGAGTGGTGCGGTTCGGCCAGAGCAAGGCTGCACCGGGTACGGCCCCGCGCAGCGCTGACTGCGTTGTGGATCCCTTGCTGTGACGACTATTGTGACAGTTATGCTGCACTCACGGCGGCGCTCGGACGCGACTGCCGGCTTTTCCCTGGTCGAGCTGCTGCTGGCCTTTGGCGTGGGCTTCAGTCTGGTTGGGTTGCTGCTGCAGGCGGTGATGGCCGAGGGGCAGAACGGCCAACGGCTGGCGCGGGTGCTTCGGGAGCGGCAGTTGGCCGATCGCGCGCTGGCCCTGTTGCGCAGCGATCTTCAGCGGGCCACGGTGGTGGCCTCAAGCGCCGGTCCGGTTGGCGAGGCGGCGGCGTGCAGCCTGGCGGGCCGTGCCGTGCTGCTGCATCTGGAGACCCCCGCAGGTCCGATCACCTACAGCGCAGGCAGAGCGCCGGAGCCAATCTGGCGCGGCACGGTTCTGATGCGTTGCGGGCCTGCATTCGGGCTCGATGGCACCCCCAGCAGAGGCAAGGTTCTCAACCGCGTGCTGCTGGACGGTCTGGCGGCTGATGGGGCCCAGGTGCTGCTGCAGGCTCCTGGCGCCCTGCGGGTTGAGCTGCATCAGGTGTTGCCCGTCGCGGCCCATCGGCTTCAGTCGCTGCGGCACCGCCGCCTGCTGCCGATGCCATGAAGGCGACTTAAGTTGCCGCCAACCAGGACGCGATCCGATGCCTCAAGCTGGGATCCCCAAGGATCCGCTTGCCGCCCATGAGGTGGTGATGCAGCGCGTGCGGCAGTTCGATCAGCGGCGAAAGGAACAACGACGAACCCCCCTGCCCGATGAAGCCAGGGTGAACGTGACCGTGTTTCGGAATCAGTTGATTCATCGTTTTGCAGCCGAGGTGATCGAAATTGGCGCGAGAGGGATGCGCCTGGCTGCCTCGGTTGATCAGGACATCAGGCTGGGAGATCACTGCGAGATCTCGTTCAGTTCATCCCCGTTGAGCGGCCGCAATCGTATGGTCATTCGTTGGCTACAGACCCATGCACTGATTCAGGTGTTCGGAGTCGAAGTAGAGGCTTTGGGGAATAGGCCTGATGAATTAGGTAAATCAGTCCATATTGCTTGAACGGCATGATAATCAATTGTCATCAGCCCTCAAATCTTGTATCTCATGATTCAATGATCAATCTTCTGCTTGGACTCCTCCGTCTGATGTGATCATTGCCTTGCCAGTAACCCCACTGCCCGGGTCTGTGTAGGTCATGACCTGGCTGAGCGAGCAGCTTCCAGTAACGTTTGCAGGCAGCACAAAGCTTGATTCTTCTCCTGTTGTCAGCAGAGCTGCGCATGCCCGTGCTGCGGCCAGTGCTCCTGAAAGTGCAGCATTCTTTCGTGCCTTCTGGGCCTGATTTAAATAGGCTGGTATGGCGACAGCAGAAAGGATCCCAAGGATAACAACGACGATGAGGAGCTCGGCCAAAGTGAACCCCTGCCGCTGCTGTTTCAGTTTAGGTTTTGAATCGAATTTAAACGGCATGACTTGTGATGATGAGGGTCAGACGAACTCGTCAATTGATGCGATGGTTCTGCTGTCATTTTGCAGGTGTGAGACGGCTGTGGATACGGGATTCGTAAAAAATATCTGTAATTTCCTGCGCCTCTGGCCTGGGCTTTCCACCTTTCTCAATGCCACGTGATGAGGCGGGACTTTTTGATTGACATAGCTACGACCCAGCTGTTTGATGGCGTTTGTCGATAGGTTCGGTGTCCGAAGACGCGGTTGTTTACGGGTCCCCATGCACCACCCCCCCAACCTCTCGGCCCGTCTGGCCCGCTGGGGGCTGGTGATCGTGGCTGCCTACGTGGTGGTGGCCCTGATGCTGCCGTTGCTGCTGCACCTGGGCCTGCTGCCCGATCCCGCCGCAGGGGTCGACAACCCGGTCAACGCGCCACCGTCGTTGAACCATTGGTGCGGCACCGACCGACTCGGTCGCGATGTGTGCACTCGCACCTTGGCCGGCAGCGGGGTAGCCCTTCAGGTGGTGGCCCTGGCGGTGGTGATCGCCCTGGTGATCGGTGTGCCCCTGGGCATGGTGAGCGGCTACCTGGGCGGCGGCGTCGATCGGCTGCTGGTGCTGCTGATGGACACCCTCTACACCCTGCCGGTGCTGTTGCTGTCGGTGGTGCTCGCATTTCTTCTGGGGCGCGGACTGCCCAATGCCGCCGCCGCCCTCTGCGTGGTCTACATCCCGCAGTACTTCAGGGTCGTGCGCAACCAGAGCGTGCAGATCAAGGCTGAGCTTTACATCGAGGCAGCGCGTTCACTCGGGGCCGGGCCGCTGTGGATCCTGCGCCGCTACCTGCTGCGCAATGTGATCACCTCGGTCCCGGTGCTGCTCACCCTCAATGCCGCCGATGCGGTGTTGGTGCTCGGCGGTCTTGGCTTTCTCGGTCTCGGACTGCCCGAATCGGTCCCCGAGTGGGGGGGGGATCTGCAGCAGGCCCTCACCGCATTGCCCACCGGCATCTGGTGGACCGCGGTGTTTCCGGGGCTGGCCCTGTTTGTGCTGGTGCTGGGGCTGGCGTTCCTGGGCGAAGGCCTGGAGCGCTGGCTCAGTGACGGCTGAAAACCAAAAAGCTGAGAACCCAACAGTTGAGAACCAAAAAGCTGAGAACAATACAGCTGAGCGCCTGAGGGCTGACAGCCCCTGGACAGGGTGGCCAAGATGAAGCGCAGATGCACAAGGATCGCCGCTGATGCCCTGGTGGTTGGACAGTGTGCTGCTGCTTTCGGCGCTGGCCCTGTGGTTCTCGGGCCGCCGCAACCGCGACGATGTCTGGGGGCTGCTGCAGAAGATGCTGGCGCTGATCGCCGTGGTGGTGGTGCTGCTGGGTGGCCGCCAGATGCTGCTCGAGTCGGCCGTGCTGGCCCTGGCCCTGTGGCTGCCGGGGGCTGGCAGCCGGCGTCTGCGCAGTCTCAGCAGCGCAGACGCAGGGTCCGCGGCAGATCTTCTGTAATGGCGCCTTCGTCGTCGAGCTGGGGGTAGGGACGCCCCTGGTCCCGGCACCAGGCGGCCACCTGGGGGTAGGCCCACTCGAACAGCTGCCTGCCATAGCGTTCGGCTGGCACCCCTTCGCCATGGCTGGGCACCAACCCTGCCGCCTGGCGCTGGCGCAGGGCTTCAAACAGCAGGGTGGCCGCGGCCACGCTCACGTTGAGCGACTGCACCATGCCCAGCATGGGGATCACCACCGCCTGGTCGACGGCGGCGGCGGCGGCATCGCTGAGGCCCCATTTCTCGGCTCCCAGCAGAAAGGCGCTGGGGCCGGTGAAATCGCAGCTGCGGTAGTCGACCGCCCCGGCACTGAGGTGGGTGCCGAAGACCCTGAAGCCCTGGCTCTGCAACCCGCGAATCGCCTCTTCGCTGCTGTGGTGGCGGTGCAGGGGCACCCATTTCTGACTGCCCAGGGCGGTGCTGTTGAAGGTGGGCTGGCGACCCTTGAGGCTGACGCTGTGAGCTTCGAGCACACCCACGGCATCGCAGCTGCGCAGAATGGCCGAGAGGTTGTGGGGCTTGTCGACATGCTCCAGCAGCACGGTCAGGTCGGCCATGCGGCGGTTGAGCACCGCCTTGAGCCGTTCGAAGCGGCGCGGCAGCAGGGGCATGGGCGCGGGGTGGCGTCAGCAGCCTCCAGCTTCGATCAGCGCGTGCACACTGCCGTGGCCCTGATTCCCTGGGGGCGCCTGGCCACCTACGGTCAGATCTCCGAGCTGATCGGTGCCTATGGCTGCGCCCGCCAGGTGGGCTGGGCCCTGCGCCGGTTGCCCCTGCCCAGCGCCGTGCCCTGGCACCGGGTGGTCAACGCCCAGGGCCGCATCAGCATGAGCCCCAGCCGCGAGGGCAGCGATTGGATCCAGCGTGAGCTGCTGTTGGCTGAGGGCATTCCCGTGGACCTTGAAGGTCAGCTGCCCTTGCGGCGCTATCTGTGGGATCCGCCCAACCGTTTGTGATGCACGCCCCCAGGATCCGGATCTGGTGCCGATGACTGAAGTGACCGGCCTGCGACCCCGCCTGTTGGCCTGGCAGGTGCTGCAGGAGGTGGGGGCCGGTGCCTATGCCGACGGGGCCCTGGAGCGGGTGCTGCAACGGGCGGGCCGCGGACTGACCAGCGCCGACCGCGCCCTGGTCACCGAGCTGGCCTACGGCACGGTGCGCCAGCGGGGCCTGCTGCATGGCTGGCTCGACCGGCTCGGCAAGGTCACGGCCAGCCGCCAGCCCCCCAAGCTGCGCTGGGTGCTGGAGCTGGGGGCCTACCAGTTGCTGTGTTGCCGCGGCATTCCGGCGTCGGCCGCGGTCAACACCAGCGTTGAACTGGCCCGCGCCGTGGGTCTGGTGCGGCTGGCGCCGGTGGTCAACGGCCTGCTGCGGGAGCTGGGCCGCCGCCATCAAGGCGATGAGCCCTGGGCGGGGTTGGCCTTGCCCGATGACGCCGCCGCCAGCCTGGCCCTGCGCCGTTCGCTGCCCCCGTGGCTGGCCGCGTCACTGCTGCAGTGGCTTCCCGCCGATCAGGCCGAAACGGTGGCTGCGGCCTGCAATGCCACCCCCAGGCTCGATCTGCGGGTGAACCCCCTGCGGGCATCGCGGGCATCGGTGCAGGAGGCCCTGGATGCAGCCGGCGTCACCGCCATGCCGATCGACGGGCTCGAGCACGGCCTCGAACTGACGGGCCGCAGCGGTGATCTGCGGCAGCTGCCCGGGTACGTCGAGGGCCACTGGAGCGTGCAGGATCGCTCGGCCCAGCGGGTGGTGCTGCTGCTCGATCCCCAGCCGGGCGAGATGGTCCTCGATGCCTGCGCAGCTCCTGGGGGCAAGGCCACCCAGATCGCCGAATGCTGCGGCGATCGCGGTGAGGTGTGGGCCGTGGATCGCTCCGAGACGCGACTCAACCGTCTGCTGCGCAACAGCCAACGGTTGGGACTTGGTGGGTTGCAGGTGGTGGTGGCCGATGCGGCCGCCCTGGCCGAGCTCAGGCCCCAGTGGCTGGGCCGTTTTGACCGCATCCTGCTGGATGCGCCCTGCTCGGGATTGGGCACCCTGGCGCGTCATGCCGATGCCCGCTGGCGCATGACCCCCGGTGCGATCGAGGAGCTGGTGGCCCTGCAGCACCGTCTGCTGCTGGCGATGGCCCCCCTGCTGCGGCCCGGTGGTCGCCTGGTGTACGCCACCTGCACCCTGCACCCCCTGGAGAACCAACGCCAGATCGAGCGCTTTATGGCCGAGCAGCCGGGTTGGCAGCTCCAGCAGCAATGGCAGCGCTGGCCCGGTGATGGCGACGGTTTCTTTACCGCGGCGTTGCAGGCGCCCTGAGCTCAGGGCACCGGCGGGGCGGCCACGGGTGGCGGCGGCGTGGTGACCGGCGGCGGCGTGCCGGGTCCTGCCGCGGACGGTGCAGCGGAGCCGGGAGCCACTGTCGCCCCGGGGCCGCTGGGCCGGGCATTGGTGGGGGTGCCTTCAGGGACCGGTGCAAAGCTTTCGGGCAGCTCCGGTGCCGCAGGGGCCTGCTCGGTCGCGGCCACACCGCTGCGGGTGGCCGTTGGGCGGCCCGTTTTGGCATCGGGTTGGATGCTGCCCTGCAGCCGGGGCTTGGCGGGGAACTGCCGCTGCGGCAGGGTCCGGCTGATCGGTGCCATGAAATCGCGCCACGCCAGGGTGGCGACCACACTGGTGTTTCCGGTTTCGCGGCTGTCGTCGTAGCCCAGCCAGACGCCGGTGGTGAGCTGGGCAATCGAGCCGATGAACCACAGGTCACGTCCCCCTTCGGAGGTGCCGGTCTTGCCGGCCACCGGCCTGTCGCCCAGTGCCGCGCCGCCGCCGGTCCCGCCCTTGACCACCTGCTGCAGCATCCACAGCATGGCGTCGGCGATGTCGCTGGCCACAGCGCGGCGGCCCCGGTCACCATCGGCTCGGCGGCTCCAGAGCAGCTGGCCATCGGGGCCCAGGATGTCTTCAAACGGGGTGGGTCTGACGTAGATCCCCCGGTTGGTGATCGCCGCATAGGCCGCCGTCATGTCAAGCAGGGTCTGCTCATAGGCGCCAATGGCCATTGGATAGAACCTGCCCAGTTCGCGGGTGATCCCGAGGCTTTTGGCGGTTTCGATGACCCTGTCGAAGCCCATCTCCTTGAGCAGTGAGACGGCCACGGTGTTGAGCGAGTTCTGCAGGGCCACGGCCAGCGACACCCGGCCCAGGTAGCGGCCGCCAAAGTTGCGCGGGCAGTACCCGGCAAAGCAACGGGGCGAATCCACCACGCTGCGCTCGGGCAGCATGCCGCTCTTGAGCGCCGCCAGATAAACAAACAGCTTGAAGGTGGATCCCGGTGAGCGCAGGGCCTGGGCAGCGCGGTTGAACTGGCTCTTGTTGAAGTCCTTGCCGCCCACCATGGCCCGGACCATCCCGGTGCCGGGCTCCATCGCGACCAAAGCGCCCTCCATCTGACCGGTGGCGAAGCGGTTGATGCTGCTCTGGGCCTGCCGTTGCCACTGCAGGTTCAGGGTGCTGCGCACCGTGAGCCCTCCCACTTCAAGCTGCTCCTTGCTCAGCACCTTGGGCAGCTCCTGCTGCACCCAACTGCTGAACCATGGGGCCTGGCTCTCCCAGAATTTGGGTTCGGCCGGCTGCAGCGCCAGGGGGGTGGCCTCGGCCTCGGCCCGTTGGCTGGCATCGATGAACCCTGCTTCCTCCATGCGCGTCAGCACGATGCTGCGGCGTTGGAGGGCCAGTTCGGGGTTGACCAGCGGTGAGTAGACCGACGGCGCCGGGGGCAGCCCGGCGATCAGAGCCGCCTCCGGCAACGTCAGCTGGCTGGGCGTCTTGGAGAAGTAGATCCAGGCGGCATCGGCTACGCCATAGGCGCTCGAACCGAGATACACCACATTGAGGTACTCGGTGAGGATCTGGCGCTTGCTGAGCTGGCGCTCGAGCTTGCCCGCCAGGGCCGCCTCCTTGAGCTTGCGGATCAGGGTGACGTCCTGGCTCAAAAAGACCGTGCGGGCCAGCTGCTGGGTGATCGTGCTGGCGCCCTCCTCGACCGAGCGTTGGGAGAGGTTGCGCACCAGGGCCCGTCCGATGCCCACGGGGTCGATACCGCTGTGCTGGTAAAAGCGGCGATCTTCGGCGGCGATGAAGGCCTGTTCCACCAGGGTGGGCAGTGATTCGGGCGTGAGTTTTTCGCGGGTGGCCGGGCCGATCTTCTGGATCACCTCGCCATCGGCCGAGAGGATGGTGAGCGTGCCGGGGCGGTTGAAGCTGCCGATGCGACGTGCATCCGGCAGCAGGGCGTCCATGCCGCTCACCAGGGCCGCCTGGCCGAGGGCGAAGCCGGCACCGACCAGCAGCGACACGGTGGCCGTGCGTTGCCAACCGGGTGAGGGGATCGGTGTCAGAGCGCCGGGGCGGGCCAACTCAGGTGAGGCTGGCACCAACCAGGGAACTGTGGCCGATGGCCAGGGCGGTCACCAGCATGCCCAGCACGAGAAACGGCTGGGCGCTGGCCTGGTACTTCACATCAAAGGCCACGGGATCTCGCAGCAGCCAGATGTCCTGGAAGGTCATCTGCGGCACGATCAGCAACACCAGCAGCACCGACGCGAAGTGCTGGCCGATGGCGATCAGTACGGCCACCATCGCCAGTTGGAAGAGGTCGATCATGCCGGCGCTGATCCAGCTGGCCGTCTCGATGCCGAAGACCACGGGCAGGCTGTTGAGGCCCAGGGCCCGGTCGCCTTCGACGCTCTTGAAATCGTTGACCACGGCGATCCCGAGACCCGCCAGCGAATAGGCCAGGGTGAGCAGGGCTGTGGTCCAGGTGAGCTGGCCAAACAGGGCCTGGCCGGCCCACCAGGGCAGGGCGATGTAGCTGGCACCAAGGGCATAGTTGCCCAGCCAGCCGTTCTGCTTGAGCTTCAGCGGCGGCGCCGAGTAGATGAAGCTCACGAACGAACCGCCCAGGGCAAGAAGCAGCAGCACCGGGGTGGTGTGGCCCGCCCAGAGGTCGAGTCCGTAGGCCAGCCCGAGGCCGGCGAGCAGCAGGATCCAGATCTGTGCCCTGACCTGACCCAGGGGGATCGCACCCGAGGGGATCGGCCGATAGGGCTCATTGATCGCGTCGATCTCGCGGTCGTAGTAGTCGTTGATCGTCTGGGTGTACCCGGCCAGCAGCGGCCCACTCATCAGCATGCAGGCGATTGACGCGAGCACATCGGCCAGGCGCCAGTGAAAGTTGCCGGAGGCAGCAGCGCCGCAGACCACCCCCCAGATCAGGGGGATCCAGGTGACCGGTTTCATCAGCTGAAGCCGGATCTTCCAGATGTTGGTGGTGCCTGCGGCACCTTTCATGCCCAGCAACTGGCGGGCAGAAGCGCCTGCAGAGGCCTCGGGGTTCGGGCTGTTGGTCAAGGGAGGCGACTCAGGCGAAGCGTCGGATTAGGCGAGGGTGATCTCGTCGTCGAAGAACCAGGCCTTGCTGCCGTTGGCCAGTTCCACCACGACACCGATGCCCTTGCCATCGACCGTGCGGAAGCCGGTCACCGTGCCGGTCGCATCGGCCTTCAGGGCGTCGACCATCTCGGCGGGGATGCGGTCACGCACCCGGGTGATGCGCACCTTGGCACCGAGATTGATGCTGACTGGGGTGGCAGCCTGGGACATGGCCGGCGCAACTGGAAAGTGGCGCCACCCTAACTCGCCTGACGTCGCCTCCCATGGCCTGCAAACGGATCATTCCCTGCCTGGATGTGGCGGGTGGACGCGTCGTCAAGGGGGTGAACTTTGTGGGCCTGCGCGATGCGGGCGATCCGGTCGAGCTGGCGTGCCGCTACAGCGCCGCCGGTGCCGACGAGCTGGTGTTTCTCGACATCGCCGCCAGCCACCAGGGCCGCGCCACCCTGGTGGAGCTGGTGCGCCGCACCGCCGAGGCGGTGACGATTCCGTTCACGGTGGGGGGGGGCATCAGCAGCGTTGAGGCCATCACCGAACTGCTGCGGGCCGGGGCTGACAAGGTGAGCCTCAATTCGTCAGCCGTGCGCGATCCCGCCCTGGTGGGGCGCGGTGCCGAGCGTTTCGGTTGCCAGTGCATCGTTGTGGCCATCGACGCCCGTCGCCGCGAGGGCGGCGGTTGGGATGTGCATGTCAAGGGCGGCCGCGAGAACACCGGCCTCGATGCGGTGGCCTGGGCCCGGCAGGTGGTCGGTCTCGGGGCCGGTGAAATCCTGTTGACATCGATGGATGGTGATGGCACCCAGGCCGGCTACGACCTCGCGCTCACCCGTGCGGTGGCCGCTGCGGTCGAGGTGCCGGTGATCGCCAGCGGCGGGGCCGGTTGCATCGACCACATCGCAGCCGCCCTTGACGGCGGCCCCGGGGGCGGCCACGCGGCCGCGGCCTTGCTGGCGTCGCTGTTGCACGATGGCGTGCTCAGCGTCGAACAGATCAAGACCGACCTGCTGGCGCGGGGTCTGTCGATTCGGCCGCCGCAGCCAGCGTTCTGAACCCCTGCGGCATCGCGCGGCCTGTCACGCCTCGTTACATTGCATTGGACGTGCTTGCGAATTTCAGGGCCTGCGGTGACTGCTGTCTTTCTGTTGCCGCCCGCTGCCCTCACGGCCATCGCCCTGGCCATGGTCGTGGCGATTTTGGCTCTGGTGGCCTGGGCGCTGCAGCTCATGCAGGCGGCCAATGACCGGCAGGAATTTTCATTGATGCTGGCCGGCTGCATGGTCTGCTCAGCCGCGGTGGGTCTGGCCACGGTGATGGTGATCACGATCACCAGTCCGGCGGGTCTCGATCACGGTGGATTGGCCTTGCTGCGGGCTGTCAGCCTCGAGTCGGCTGAGGTCGGTGTGCCGCGGTGAGGGGTTTCGAGCCCGGCGATGCCGCGGCAGTGCAGCGGCTGTTCGATGCTGTGGCCCCCCGTTACGACCAGCTCAACGATGTGCTGAGCCTGGGGTTGCACCGTCTCTGGAAGCGCCAGGCCATCGCCTGGGTGAATCCGGCGCCTGGGCAGCGTTGCCTTGATCTGTGCTGCGGCACCGGCGATCTGGCCCTGTTGCTGGCAGCCCGG
>JAGWVJ010000014.1 GCA_018970945.1 Cyanobacteria bacterium REEB417
CCATGGCGACACCGCGGTCTATGACGCCCTGGTGCGCATGGCCCAGGACTTCTCCATGCGCATGCCCCTGATCGATGGGCACGGCAACTTCGGCTCGGTCGACAACGACCCTCCGGCCGCGATGCGCTACACCGAGTCGCGGCTGCAGGCCCTGACCACCGACAGCCTGCTCGACGACATTGAGGCCGAAACCGTCGACTTCGTCGACAACTTCGACGGCTCCCAGCAGGAGCCCACCGTGATGCCGGCGCGCATCCCCCAGTTGCTGCTCAACGGCTCCTCGGGCATCGCCGTGGGCATGGCGACCAACATCCCGCCCCACAATCTGGGCGAACTCATCAACGGGCTGCTGGCCCTGATCGAGAACCCGGATCTGGGCGATCGGGAGTTGATGGCGCTCATTCCCGGGCCCGATTTTCCGACCGGGGGCCAGATCCTCGGCCGCAGCGGCATCCGCGAGACCTACAGCACGGGCCGAGGCTCGGTGACCATGCGCGGCGTAGCCGCCATCGAGACAATCGAGGCCAAAGGGCGCCCCGACCGCGATGCGGTGGTGATCACCGAGCTGCCATACCAGACCAACAAGGCCGCCCTGATCGAACGCATCGCCGAGCTGGTCAACGACAAGAAGCTTGAAGGCATCGCTGACATTCGCGACGAATCGGACCGCGATGGCATGCGCGTCGTGATCGAACTGCGCCGCGACGCCTATCCCCAGGTTGTGCTCAACAACCTGTTCAAGCTCACCCCACTGCAGAACAACTTCAGCGCCTACATGCTGGCGCTGGTCAAGGGGGAGCCGGTGTTGCTGACCCTGCGCAAAATGCTGCAGGTGTTTCTCGATTTCCGCATCGAGACGATCGAGCGACGCACCCGTTACTTTCTGCGCAAGGCAGAAGAACGCGACCACATCCTGCTGGGCCTGCTGCTGGCGCTCGATCAGCTCGATCCGATCATCGCCCTGATCCGGGCCGCCTCCGACACGGCCACCGCCCGGCAGCAACTACAGGATCGCCATGGCCTCAGCGAGATCCAGGCCGATGCCATCCTGCAGATGCAGCTGCGGCGACTCACCGCCCTGGAAGCCGACAAGATCCGCCTCGAGCATGAGGATCTCGTCGCCAAAATTGCCGACTACAAAGACATTCTCGGTCGCCGTGAGCGGGTTCTGGCGCTGATCGTCGATGAGCTGGGAGCGATCCGCAGCCGCTTCGACTCCCCCCGCCGCACCGAGATCCTCGACATCGAGGGTGGTCTCGAAGACATTGACCTGATTGCCAACGAGCGCTCGGTGGTGATGCTCACCGAGAACGGCTATCTAAAGCGCATGCCGGTCAACGAGTTTGAGGCCACCAGCCGCGGCACCCGCGGCAAGGCCGGCACCCGCAGCCAGGGCGATGAAGCGGTGAAGCTGTTTATCAGCTGCAACGACCACGACGCCCTGTTGCTGTTCTCGGATCGGGGTGTCGTCTACACCGTGCCCGCTTACCGAGTGCCGCTCTGCAGCCGCAGCGCGAAGGGCACGCCGATCGTGCAGCTGTTGCCCATCCCCCGGGAGGAACAGATCACCTCGTTGTTGGCGGTGAGTGAATTCGCTGAAGACGCCGTGCTGGTCATGCTCACCAGCGGCGGTTACATCAAACGCACGCGCCTGTCGGCCTTTGCCAACATCCGCTCGAACGGCCTGATCGCCATCTCCCTCGAAGACGGCGATGCCCTGACCTGGGTGCGGCTGGCCCAGCCCGGCGACAGCGTGCTGATCGGCTCCCGCAATGGCATGACCATTCACTTCAGGCTCTCTGACGATGAGCTCAGGCCCCTGGGTCGCACCGCTCGAGGGGTGAGAGCCATGAACCTGCGCCCTGGCGACCAGCTGGTGAGCATGGATGTGCTGCCGGTGGAGCTGGCCGACCGCGTTGAAGTCAGCGCAGCCAGCGCCACTGACGACGACATCGACACTGAAACCAGCGACGGAGACGGCGACGAGATCGCAGCCAGCGAGGGCCCCTGGGTCCTGGTGGCCAGCGCCAGCGGCCTGGGCAAGCGTGTGCCGGTCGACCAATTTCGCCTGCAGAAGCGGGCCGGCATGGGGCTGCGGGCGATCAAGTTCAGACGCGAGGGCGACGTGCTCGTCGGCCTCAAGGTGATGGGCACCGGCGAAGAGCTGCTGCTGGTCAGCGAGCGTGGGGTGATCGTGCGCATGAAGGCCGATGCCGTGCCCCAGCAATCGCGTGCGGCGACCGGGGTGCGCCTGCAGAAACTCGACAGCGGTGATCGGCTCAGCGAAGTGGTGCTGGTACCACCGGCACCCGAGGAGGACAGCGATATCGAGGTGGCAGCCAGCGTCGAAACCAGCCAGAGCTGAGCCACCGCTGCCATGCCCCCTGCAACGGCCTCAGGCGCCCACCTCTGGATCGCCAACACCGTCGCCGACCTGATTCAGGGCGACATCAACGAACACCTGCCGCTGGAGCGCATTCCGCTGCAGGGTGATGTGCTGGGCCTGGGAACCACCACCAGTGTCGACAACGGTGAGCTCACCTTTCTGCGCAACCCGAGCGGCGACACCACGATCTGGAAATGCCAGGCCAGTGATGCCGGCATTCGGCCCCTCCAGCCGGGAGACGGCAGCGGCCATTTCCCCTATGTGTGCTTCAGCGGTGATGTCTCAGCCCAGAAGGTGCTGATCGACCCTGCCGAGCTCGGAGCTCCGGCAGGGCGGGAGCTGCAGGAGCTCGTGGCCGAAGCGATCACCCTGCTGCAGGTCCAGGGGCGTCTGCCGGCTGCACCGATCTACGGCCTGCGACTCGAAGTGGAATGGCAGTCGCTGGTGATCACCGTGGCCTCCAAACTGTGCATGGGCCAGCAGCGGCGCAATGCCGCCATCGCCACCAATGCCCCTGGCGATGGCACCGCCAACCGCAGCATCTATGACCTGCTGCAGCACTACCGCCTTGGCGAGGCAGCGTCGGGCGACCCTGAGGATCCAATCCGCTACCTGGGCCGCTCGCTTCATTGGGATTGCTGCGGTTTCTACGACACCGATCCCAGCAGCGGCAGGGTGACCGTGCCCCAGGGTGACGACCACCTGCATCTGCATGGCTGCAGCGTCGATCTGCGCCATGGCGGCCATCTGCACCATGGCCACCCCGGCACCCTGCTGAAGGCGGTGCGACGCTTCGCGATCTACCCCCTGCAACACCTGCACTGGCTTGGCAGCGATCTGGCCATCGAGAACCTGCGGTACAGCGGTGGAGCCGTGGTGTTCGACGTGTTCAACCACGGTGCCATGGATGTGAGCGATGTCGGCGTCGCCGTGGTGATCGACGACCGCTACTCAGACCATCGCTACCTGCGCCTGCCGTGGTTGGCCGCCGGCGCCAGCGAACAGTTCAGCCTGCCATTGGCTCTGGCCCCGGGGCAGCATCACCTTGAGGTGATCGCGGATCCCCAGCGTCAGATCCTTGAGACGGCCGCGGCCCAGTGCAACAACCGGGCCAGCCTGACCATGGAGATCGCCTGATCCCAGGGCTCAGCGCTGGCCCCAGGCCCAGACAACCAGGGCGCCATAGCCCGACAGGCTGACCAGTTGCAGGCCCAGTTCGAGGCGGTCGATGCGGCGCTCGATGGCGGCAAAGCGGGCCGGCTCCAGCCGTTGCATCAGGTTGGCGCACCAGATGAATTCGCAGAACATCAACAGGGTCACGCAATAGGAGAAGGCATAGAGACTGTCGAGCACCGTGAGATAGGGCAAGGACGGCAGCGAATCGCGATAGGCCTGCTGCATGAACACCAGGGTCAGCAGGATCACCGGAGGAATCGCCAGCCGTTCGGAGCCGTAGCTGGCCCGCAGATTGGGGGTCAGCAACAGCAGCACCATGGCGATCGAGAGGGGCAGCAGCCACTTGACCAGTGCAGCCCAGCCGATCGGGTCGTAGACCAGCTCCATCTCCACCGTGGACTCGGGGCTCGAACCCCCGTTGAGCAGACGCCAGCTGCGCAGGCGGTAGCCATTCATGTTGGTTCTCTGGCTGACGCTGGAGTCCGGGCTGTCGGCCCTCAGCGTGAACGTTGGCAGCGCTGCAGCTGCCGGAGGCACCGTCGTGTCATACGGATAGGCGTGTATCGCACCGGTGGCCCCTGCAGCAGGCTCGAGTTCCAGCCTCAGGGGCAGGACACCAAAGGGATACCCCCTGAAGTCGATCTCATCGGAATAGAAACGCCCGTTGAAGCGATAGTCGCGGGCGAGCCGGGAGTCCACCTGCACCGGGCCCCCGATGGGCTCAAGCAGGGAGTTCCATGGTTCCACCAGATTGCTGAAGCGCAGCAGCTCGATCGGATCCAGGCCCGCCGCCAACCACTGCCGCATGACGGCCGCAGGAGCCGCGACCCGCAGTTTGCCCTCGATGCTGTAGGTCTTGTCGCGGGCAGAAAACTGGTAGACGTTGCCCACGGTGACGGCGACATCGATGGGCACCGGTGGCTCGGCAGCCAGCGCCGGGCTTGGCCATGACACCAACGGCAACCACAGGGCCGTGGTGATCAGGGCAGCCAGCAGCCAGCGAGCAAGCGCGCCCATCGCCCGTGATGCAGGATGACTCCACACCGTACCGGCGAGATGACGACGGATGTGCTGGTGCTGGGGGGTGGCCCCGCCGCCCTGTGCATCGCTGCAGCCCTCAGCGAGGAGGGGCTGCGGGTCGATCTGCTGTCGGCGCAGGATCCCCGCACCCCCTGGCCCAACACCTACGGGATCTGGTGTCCGGAGGTGGAGCGACTCGGTCTGGGGCACCTGCTGAGCCACCGCTGGGAGCGCAGTGTCAGTCACTTCGGCGCCGGGGGCAACGATGATGGCGTACGCGAGCATGGACTCGCCTATGGATTGCTCGATCGCGGCAGGCTGCAACAGCACTGGCTCACGGCGCTGGAGAGCGCGGGCCAGCGCTGCCTGATCGGCAAGGCCCTGGGTGTGGATCAGCAGAACGGGAAGCTGCGGGTGCACTGCAGCGCTGACCGGCAGTTGGGCGCACGCCTGGTGGTGGATGCCACGGGCCATCATCCCGCCCTGATCAGCCAGCGGCCCTCGGCCGCTGTGGCGGGGCAGGCGGCCTACGGAATCGTGGGGACCTTCCAACGCCCACCCATCGAGCCCGGCACGTTCGTGTTCATGGATTTCCGCTGCGACCACCTCAGCGCCGAGCAACGGCAGCAGCCGCCCACCTTTCTTTATGCGATGGACCTGGGTGCGGGGCGGTTTTTTGTGGAGGAGACGTCGTTGGCCCTGGCGCCGCCCGTGCCCTACGCCCGGCTCAGGCAACGGCTGCTTCAGCGCCTGGCGCACCGCGGGGCAGAGCCGATCGCGATCGAGCACGAGGAGTTCTGCCTGTTTCCCATGAATCCACCCCTGCCGGCGCTGCCTCAGGCCGTCGCCGGCTTCGGTGGTGCCGCCGGCATGGTGCATCCGGCGTCGGGCTACATGGTGGGGTCGCTGTTGCGCCGGGCCCCGGTCATGGCCAGGGCCATCGCCAGCGGCGTCCACGCTGGCACCCTCGACAGTGCAGTCCTAACCCGCCTGGCCTGGCAGGCGCTGTGGCCCGCCGAAGAACGGCTCAAGCGGGAGTTCTACCGCTTTGGGCTCAGCAAGTTGATGGGATTTGACGAGACCCGGCTGCGGCGTCACTTCGCCGCCTTCTTTGCACTGCCCGAGCCGCTCTGGTTTGGCTTCTTGACCAACACCCTGGGCCTGAGCGACCTGGGCGGGGCCATGGTGCGTCTGTTTGCCCTGGCCCCCTGGGACGTGCGCGCCGGCCTGCTGCTGCCAGCGCAGGAGGCGCCTGGCGATGGCTGAGCCGCTTCGGCGGATGCTGGGGCTGTGGCCACGGCAGATCGGCAACCAGTGCCTGTTGATGCTGGCCGCCGGCACCGTGCTCGGCCTGGTGGCTCCGGAGCTGACGGGCTGGCTGCAACCGCTGGCGACCCTGTTTCTGCAGGCCTCCCAGATCGTGGTGATGCCTTACCTGATCTGTGAACTGATCGTGGGATTCGGCCAGCTCAGGCCAGGCTCCCTGGGCCAGCTGGCCCGCCGCGGCGGGTTTGTGCTGCTCGGGTTGTGGGCCGTGGCCGCCGTGCTGGTGGTGGCCACGCCCCTATGCCTGCCGCCACTGGTGACCTCGGAGTTTTTCCATACCGGTCTGTTTGAGCGCAATGAGCCCATCGACCTGCTGACCACCTACCTGCCCGACAACATCTTCGGAGCCCTGGCAGCCGACAATTTTCCTGCTGTGGTGCTGTTCAGCTGCGTGCTCGGGGTGCTGCTGCAGAGCATCGACAGCAAGCAGGCGCTGCTCGACCCGCTGCAGGTGATCCGAACCCTGGTGGGCCGGCTCAACAAACTGGTGGTGCGCCTGATCCCCTACGGCATCTTTGCCCTGATGGCGATCAACGTCGCTCGGTTCGATGGCGACCAACTGATCCGCATGCAGGGGTTCCTGGTGCTGTGCCTGCTCAGCTTCATTCTGCTGAGCCTGGCCTGTGCCCTGAGCGTCATCAGCCTGACGCCCCTGGGGCTGGGGGCGCTGTGGCGGATCGTGAAAGGCCCCCTGGCCCTCACCGCCAGCAGCACCAACCTGCTCATCGCCCTGCCGATGCTGGTCAGCAACCTGCAGGAGATGCTGCCGCCGGCCCTGGAGCAGGCCTCGGGCCGCGCGCTCGCCCCCGAGCGCAGCGCCCAGAGCGGGGATGAGCTGGCCCCGCTGGTGTCGCTTGGGTACGCGCTGCCAACCCTGGGGCAGGTGGCCACGTTGGTGTTCATCCCGTTTGCGGCCTGGTATGTCGATCAGGCCCTTGAACCACAGGAAACGGCCACGATGCTGCTGAGCGCCATCCCGAGCGCGGTGTCAGGCGTCAAGGCTGTGGTGCGGCAGGAGCTGCTGCACCTGGGCCTGCCGATCGATCTGCTCCAGCTCGTCTACATCAACGGCGAATGGCTCTACCGCTTTGAAAAGGTGCTCTCACTCGAGGGGCTGGTGGTGCTGGCGGTGCTGGTCTATGCCCATGGGGTGGGCCTGTGGCGACCGCGGCCCGCCGTGGCCCTGGCGGGTACCGCCCTGGTGCTCGCCGTTGGCAGCGTCATGGGACTGGGCAGCCGAGCCGGCCTGACCGCCGCCCTCAAGGACGCCTACCGCAACGACGACCGGCTGTTGCGTCTGGAGTCCCTCCACAGGGGTACCCGTCCAACCGAGGTATCGGGTGCCCAGCCGATCGAGGCCGTCAGCCTGGCGGCGATCCAGCGGCGTGGTGTGCTGCGGGTGGGATTGCGGAGCGATGGTCTGCCCTGGGCCTACCGCAACAGCAGCGGCGCGCTGGTGGGGTTCGACGTCGACCTGCTCCAGACCTTGGCGGCCAACCTCGCTGTGCGACTGGAGCTGCAACAGGCACCGCTGGAGTTCCTCGAGCGCTGGCTGAATGAGGGGCGGCTGGATCTGCTGGCCGGCGGAATCCAGACCAGTCCTGGGCGGGCCACCCGCTTCGAACTCAGCCGCAGCTTCCTGACGGTGCATCTGGCCCTGGTGGTTCCCGATGCCAAGGTCAGACTGCTGCAGGGCGGCCGGGCCGGAGCACTGGGCCGTCCGGTGGTTCTGGCGGTGCCAGACCGCGAGATCCTCAGCCCGGGACTTGAGGAGCAACTGGGCCGCTATCTGGCCGATGGCCAGGGCAACGTGCAGGTGGTGCTCCAACCGATCGCGTCTGAACGGGCCTTCTTTTCACCGCAAGGGCAACGCAACTTTGACGGGTTGCTGACCACCGCCGAATCGGGTGCTGCCTGGGCCGTGCTGCACCCCCGCACCTCGTTGATCACACCGTTCAGCAACAACGTCAGCTCCGAACTGGTCTGGCTGATCGGTGGCAAGGACGCCAGCCTGCGCCGCTACATCAACGGCTGGCTCAGCCGCGAATTGGCCCAGGGGGGCATCCAGCAGCTCTTCCAGCACTGGATCCTGATGAAGGACTCATGAACGGCTGACCCAGTCAGCCGCGTTCAGCAACGGGAACAGACCGTCTTCTCTGCTGATCGCCTCGAGCCAGCCCTCGGGCAGGGGGGTGCCGCTGTTGATGGCATCCATCAACCGCCAGAAGCGATCGAGGTGGCGCTCGATGCGCTCCCGGGCCAGGTCGGTGGTGGTGCCGGCCTTGAGAATGAAACTCCAGTCGGAGCTCTGGGCCAGCAGCAGTTCACGGCCGGCCTGGGTGAGCAGCTCGCGCTGGGCCGCACTGCCGACGCCGCGGTTGACGCGCCGCACCATGGCCGCCGAAGCGCGCTGCCATTCGATCACCACCCAGGCGTTGCTGTCGTTGAGCCAGTAGTCGTGATACCCCCCCTGGCCCCAGCTGCTGGGGGAGGGACGGCACACCTGCAGCGGCTGGTCCACGGCCAGTACGGCGCGCAGGTGGGTGAAAGTCAGGCCGAGTCCCGGCGCCTGCCGAAACAGCTCCGCCAGAAACTGAGGGCCCTCAAACCACCAGTGACCGAACAGCTCCGCATCAAACGGTGCCACCAGCAGCGGGGCCCGCTCCATCACCCCCGTGAGGCTCTGCAGTTCGGCGAGCCGGCCCTGCAGATAGTGCTGGGCATCGGCAGCGACGCTGGCACGGGCCGCCGCCGGGTCATAGGGCTGCTTCTGATCGAGCGGAGCGGCCTGACTGGTGACCCGGTGCAGCTTCAGGCCCAGGGGGCGACGGCTGGTGATGCCGGCTTCGGCCAGCAGGGCCTCGGGCAGATCCCAGCCCAGGTCACGGTGAAATTCCCGGTAGGAAGCGTGACCGGGATAACCATCACGGGCGCTCCAGACCGGCAGCGTCGAGGTGCTGTCACGACCGAAGAACGCCACCCCCGACGGCGAACAGATCGGCGCGTAAACGCCATAGCGGGGCCGGGGCAGGGCATGGAGCAGGCCATGGCCATCGAGAATCGAGTAGCGCAGACCAGACGCCAGCAGCTGCTGGTCAAGCTCTTCGTAATAAGCACACTCGGGCAACCAGATGCCGAGGGGACGCTCGCCCAGCAGCCGTTCGTGCTCGCGCACGGCCGTGAACAGCTGGGCCCGCACCGCCTCAGGGGTGTGGCGCAGCAGGGGCAGGTAGCCGTGGGTGGCTCCGCAAGTGATCAGATCCAGCACCCCGAGGTGCTGCAGCCGGGCAAACCGGGGGATCAGACGGCCATCAAGGGCACGCCACTGCTCCAGGGTGTGGCGCAGTTGTGCAGCCAGGGCCAGTGCGGCCGGCTGTTGGTCGGCCGCGGCGTGGGGCAGGAGCTCCAGACGGCGCTCGAGCCAGGGCACAAAGCGATGGTTCAGGCCCGCGTCGCTGAGCAGCGACAGCAGGGTGGGCGACAACCCCAGGGTCAGACGAGGGGTCTGGGCAGGATCGGCGGCGGCCGCTTCGAGCACCACCAGCAGGGGCAGATAGCACTCCTGCAGGGCCTGGAAATACCAGTCTTCCTCCAGTGAACCGGGCGCACTGGAGCGCACATAGGGAAGATGCGCATGAAGCACCAGGGCCAGGTCACCAGCGGCCATGGGCTTCGCGCGGTCACTGCAGTGTAGAGGCAATGCCAGGGGACCCCAGCCGGGCAGAACCCGCCGCCATAGACTGGAGGCAACTCATACTCGCTCCGCATAAGGAAGCAGGGAAGCTGACCATGGCCCGCGATCCAGGCCGCGTTCTGATCTTTGACACCACCCTGCGCGATGGCGAACAGTCGCCGGGCGCCAGCCTGAACCTGGAGGAGAAGCTGGCCATCGCCCAGCAGCTGGCGCGCTTGGGGGTCGACATCATCGAGGCCGGCTTCCCCTTTGCCAGCCCCGGCGATTTCAATGCCGTGCAACGCATCGCCGCAACGGTCGGCACTCCCGACGGTCCGGTGATCTGCGGCCTGGCCCGCGCTGCCGCAGGCGACATCAGGGCCTGCGCCGATGCCGTTGGCCCGGCCGCCAACAAACGCATCCACACCTTCATCGCCACCAGCGACATTCACCTGGAGCACAAGCTGCGCAAGAGCCGCGCCGAGGTGCTGCAGATCGCTGCCGAGATGGTCGCTTACGCCCGCTCGCTGGTGAACGACGTCGAGTTCAGCTGCGAAGACGCAGGCCGCAGCGACCCCGACTTCATGTACCAGGTGATCGAGGCCGCCATCGGGGCCGGCGCCACCACCGTGAACATCCCCGACACCGTCGGCTATGCAACCCCTGCTGAATTTGGCGAACTGATCGCCGGCATCAACGCCCACGTGCCCAACATCGACCAGGCGGTGATCTCGGTGCATGGCCACAACGACCTGGGCCTGGCCGTGGCCAACTTTCTGGAGGCGGTCAAGAACGGCGCCCGCCAGCTCGAGTGCACGATCAATGGCATCGGCGAGCGGGCCGGCAACGCCTCGCTCGAAGAACTGGTGATGGCCCTGCATGTGCGGCGCAGCTACTACAACCCGTTTTTGGGAAGGCCCGCGGACAGCAGCGAACCCCTCACCGGCGTGCGCACCGAAGAGATCACCAAGACCTCGCGCCTGGTGAGCAACCTCACCGGCATGGTGGTGCAGCCCAACAAGGCGATCGTGGGCGCCAACGCCTTCGCCCACGAGAGCGGCATTCACCAGGACGGGGTGCTCAAGAACCGCCTCACCTACGAAATCATCGACGCCCGCACCGTGGGCCTGGCCGACAACCGCATTTCGCTGGGCAAGCTGAGCGGCCGCAGCGCCTTTCGGGCGCGGCTCGAGGAGCTGGGCTACCAGCTCGAGCGCGACGACCTCGATGACGCCTTTGCCCGCTTCAAAGAACTGGCCGATCGCAAACGCGAGATCAGCGACCGCGATCTCGAAGCCATTGTCAGCGAGCAGGTGCAGCAGTCCGATGGGGCCTGCTTCAGCCTCAGGAGCGTGCAGGTGAGCTGCGGCACCGGCCTGCAGCCCACCGCCACCATCACTCTGGCGGGCGCCGATGGTGCTGAGCTCACCGAAGCGGCCATCGGCACCGGCCCGGTGGACGCGGTCTGTCAGGCCCTCAACCGCCTGGCCCAGGTGCCCAACGAGCTGGTGGAATTCAGCGTCAAGAGCGTTACAGAGGGCATCGACGCCATGGGCGAGGTGACCATCCGGCTGCGGGCCGGCGGCGTGCTCTATTCGGGGCATGCAGCCGACACCGACATCGTCGTGGCGTCGGCCCAGGCCTTCGTGAACGCCCTCAACCGACTGATCGCCGGCGGCCGCAGCCAGGCTCTGCACCCGCAGAAGGGGCCCCTACCAGTGCTGGGCGACATGCCCCTGGCTGAGCGCCCCCGGGTCTGATCCCATCGCCCCGGGACCTGGCCAGGACTTGGGGGCAAGGGAGACTGACGCCACTCCCATGAGCCCCCCAACCTGAGCCCGAGCCTCCCGAGGCACCGATGGCTCGCACACGGCACCCAGGCACAGAGCATCCAAATCCTGGAGCGACACTGTCTAGACAAGCGACATTGTCCAGACAGTGTCGTGACTGAGCACTCCTGCCCCTCCACCAGGCTGCCGGCAGTCCCTGGCTGTTGCTCGACTCTGGCAGTTGCTGACCCTTGAACATTGCTCGCCCCTTTGGCGCTGTGGTTCCTGCTGCCCCATCTGCGCCTGGGTGCGGCCAACCCCTGGACGGGTGAGCCGCAATGATGGGAAGGCCCCAGGATTGAGCCTGTGCCGATCGCTGAACCGAGCGCGAGGCAACGAACCTCCCTGGCCGCCACCGCCCTGCAGCTGACGCTGCTGCTGCTGCTGGCCGTGGCCATGCTGCTGCCGCTGCTGTGGCTGGTGAGCACCTCGCTCAAGGGTCCGGCCGAAAACATCTTCGCCAGTCCGCCAGCCCTGCTGCCGCTGCAGCCCAGCCTGGAGGCCTACGCAAGGCTGTTTTCCAGCAGCCCGATGGGCACCTACCTGCTCAACAGCACCCTGGTGAGCGTGCTTGCGGTGCTGTGCAACCTGGTCTTCTGCTCGCTGGCGGCCTACCCCCTGGCCCGACTGCGCTTTGCCGGCCGGGGCCTTGTGCTGGCCCTGGTGGTGGCCACGATCCTGATCCCGTTTCAGGTGGTGATGATTCCGTTGTACCTGCTCATGGTGCAGCTGGGCCTGCGCAACACCCTGGCAGCCCTGGTGATTCCGCAGGCCGCCACCGCGTTCGGCATCTTTCTGCTGCGCCAGAGCTTTGTGGGGGTGCCGGCCGAGCTTGAGGAAGCCGCCCGCTGCGATGGCTGCACCCCAATCGGGGAATGGTGGAACGTGATGCTCCCAGCCGCCAGGGCCGATCTCATCACCCTGGCGATGTTTGTGTTCATCGGCACCTGGAGCGATTTCCTCTGGCCCCTGGTGATCCTCGATGACCCCGGGCTGTACACCCTGCCCCTGGGCCTGCAGCAGCTCTCCAGCAGCTTCTCACTCGATTGGCGCCTGGTGGCGGCAGGCTCGGTGGTCTCGATCGTGCCGGTGCTGCTGATGTTCATCGCCCTGCAACGACAGATCCTGCCCAGCGCCAGCGGCGATGCGGTCAAGGGCTAGGGCTTGATGGGTGGCAGCGGGGCGATGTCATCAGCCGGAGTGCCGCCGCCGGGTTTGCCCATGCTGCTGTCGAACGCCTGAATCTCCTGGCGCAGCCTGGCGTTTTCGGCGGCCAGCCCGGCCGTCTGGGCTCCCTGACGTTCGAGGCTCTGCAACCGCTCGGCCGTGGTGCGCAGCTGGTCTTCGATGGCCGTGGTGCGATCCAGCGCACGGCTGTTCTCGATGCCGGCAACCTTGTCCTGCAACTGGCGAAGGCTCGCGCTTTGCTGACGGGTCTTGACCACCATCACCACAAACAGCACCGCCAGGGTGGTGCTCAGACCCAGCTGCAGCCAGAACAGCCAGGTGGGCATGGCCATCTCGGCGTCAATCGGTTCCGGACGCTGATTCGAGGCTGAAACCATGGGCAGACGTCACCGCCGCAGGGCGGGCAGGGCATGCCCATGAATCCTGCCTGCGGAGGACCGCCTTGACCACTGGCAAATGCACAGCTTGCCCACCCGGCAGACTGCAGCAATGGTTGATCCCGCCGCCAATGGCCCGCACGGCATCAGGCTTCTGGGCTATGCCGCCGCGGCGTTGACCACCGCCAGCTTTTTCCCCCAGGCGGTCAAGACCCTGCGCAGCGGCGACACCAGCGCCATTTCGCTGCGCATGTACCTGCTCTTCACCCTGGGGATCGCCGCCTGGGCGATCTATGGCCTGCTGACGGACGATGGTCCTGTGCTGGTGGCCAATCTGGTGACTCTGGTGCCCGCCGGGGTGGTACTGATCCGCAAGCTGCAGGACCTCAGGCGCTGAACGCGCGCCGCGGCGCGATCGGATAGGGGATGCGGCGATGCCGCATGCGCCGCCACACCCGCACAAAGGCCCGAATCACCAGCTCGAGCTCGGAGCGGCTCAGACCGCTGTGGGCGAGCTGCCCATCGCGCAGACGGGCACCGACCAGCTGCCTGACCATGGCCCGAGCCTCCTGCTCGCTGGTGCCCGACGGCAGGGAGCGCAGGGCCGCCTCGCAGCCATCGGCCAGCATCAGAATCGCCGTTTCACGGCTGCGGGGCCGGGGGCCCTGGTAGCGAAAGACGCTTTCTGGAACCGCCGGATCCCGCTCGCGGGCCTGATGCAGGAAGTACCCCATTTTGAGAGTGCCCTGATGCTCGGGGATGAAATCGGCCAGCGGCAGGGGCAGCCGGTAGCGACGGGCGAGCTTCAGCCCCTCGTCGACGTGGGCCTGCAGGATCGCCGCGCTGGCGAGCGGATCATCAAGCTGGTCATGGGGGTTTTCCCCCTCGCCCTGGTTCTCGATGAACCACTGGGGCCCGTGCAACTTGCCGACATCGTGATAGAGCGAGCCGGTGCGCACGAGGTCCACATCGGCGCCGATCGCCCGGGCACCCTCTTCGGCCAGGCCGGCGATCATCAGGGTGTGTTCAAAGGTCCCCGGTGCCTCACTGGAGAGGCGCCGCAGCAGGGGACGCTCCAGATCAGCCAGCTCCAGCAACCTGGAGCGGGTGAGCAGGCCAAACAGCTCCTCGACCAGGGGCGCCAGCAGCAGCCCGGCCATCAACAGGCCACCCAGCAACAGGGCCTCGCCCTGAAGGTCGAGCTGTGCAGGGGCGCTGCGCCCCTGCAGCAGCAGGGCCTGCAGCAGCACCGCCGCCGTGGGCAGCAGCACCGCCAGTTGCAAGAGCTCGCCACGGCTGCGCTGGCGTCCGGCCGCGAGGGCTCCGGCCGCCGCCACGGCGGCCGCCAGCACCAGGCGCAGATCGGCCACCCCGCCCAGGGGCAGGGGCAACAGCAGCGAAGCTGCCGCCAACCAGCTGAGCCCGGCGGCGGTGCCAAGGCCCTGGGCCAGCAACAGGGTGGGCGGCACCAGCAACACCAGGGGACTGGCCAACGGCCCCAACCACAGGCAGACCCCCTGCACCAGCAGCAGCATGCCCAGGGCCAGCAGCGCCTGGCGCGGCTCTAGACAGGCACGCCAGCGACGCAACAGCAACACCATCACGGCGCCAGCGGCAAGTCCCTGGGCAAATAGGAAGAGCCAGGCCAGGGGTCGGGGTCTGCGGTTGA
The DNA here is from genome assembly GCA_018970945.1 of Cyanobacteria bacterium REEB417. Taxonomy (GTDB): domain Bacteria; phylum Cyanobacteriota; class Cyanobacteriia; order PCC-6307; family Cyanobiaceae; genus RGUW01. The sequence continues at coordinate 14,645 of JAGWVJ010000014.1, forward strand.
CCAGGCCGAAGTAATCGAGCACATCGAGGGCCTGGGGGCTGACCGGCTCTCCCTGGCGGGTGATCAGATCCCCCACCCCAACCCGCAGGGTAGGGATGCCCTGCTGGCTGATCAGCGCTTCGATGCGCCGCTGGCTCAGGGCGGGATCGGCGCGCAGATTGGCCTGGCCCAGCAACGCCCGGGTCAGCAGCCGGGCCCCCAGGTCGCGGGCGGGCGGCGCCAGGGTCTCCAGTTGCAGGGTGGCGGCGCCCAGCAACTGGCCTTCGGCCAGGCTGCCGCTGAGCCCCTGGCTCAACATGCGCAGCTGGGCCTGACGCAGCTCGCGCTCCCAGCTCGCCAGCTGGGTGGGATCGCGGCTCATCAGCCAGGTCTGCTCGGCCTGGGTCAAGGTCGTGGGCATCAGGGCCGTGCCCTGGCGCCTCAGCTGCTGCAGCTGGGCCAGGCTGGCGTCCAAGCGCCGCTGCAGCTCCTGGCTGGCCTGCTGATCGACCACCTGCACGGCCGTGCGCGGCAACAGCTGCAAGCGGCGTTCCTCAAGGGCGGTGCTGTCGACCACCCTGGCGGCCTTCGGCGCCCGGGCCGTGAAGGGGGCCGGCATGCCGGCCGTAATACTGGGCTCCACCAGCAGCGGCCAACTGGCCATCAGGGCTGCCAACAGGCACACCAGCCCGACCGACAGGGTGTCGCGGGGGCGCCACACGGCCGGCTGCTGGCGCGGACGCTCCAGGCGCAGCAGCTGCCGCCACAGAGCCTTGAGTTGGGCCTTGGGCTGCCGCCATCGCATCATGAAACGCTAGCCCTTCTGCCCACATCAGTGCCCATGGCCACCCTTCTGGACGGCCGCCAGCTGGCAGCCCAGATCGAAACCCGCCTTGCCGGGGCCATTGCCGCCGGCCTGAGCACCGCCCGCCGCCCCCCCGGCCTGGCGGTGCTGCGGGTGGGCGATGACCCCGCCAGCGGCGTCTATGTGGCCAACAAAGAAAGGGCCTGCAGCCGCGTCGGCATCACCAGCCACGGCGCCCACCTGGCCGCCGCCACGCCAGCTGCCGAGGTGCTGGCGACGATCGAGCGGCTCAATGCCGATCCCGCCGTCGACGGAATTCTGCTGCAGCTGCCCCTGCCAGCGGAGCTCGATGAAGGCCCCCTGCTGGCGGCGATCGATCCCGGGAAGGATGCCGACGGGCTGCACACCCTGAATCTGGGCCGGCTGCTCAAGGGTGAGCCCGGCCCCCGCAGCTGCACCCCCGCCGGGGTGATGGCACTGCTGGGGGCAGCCGGCGTGGCGCTGGCCGGCAAGCGGGCCGTGGTGGTGGGCCGCAGCATCCTGGTGGGCCAGCCCATGGCCCTGATGCTGCAGGCGGCCAACGCCACCGTGACCGTGGCCCACTCGCGCACCCAGGATCTGGCGGCGGTCACCCGCACGGCCGACGTGCTGGTGGTGGCCGCCGGCCGGCCCCACATGATCGGGGCTGAGCATGTGAAGCCCGGCGCGGTGGTGGTGGATGTGGGCATCCACCGCAAGCCCGAGGGTGGCCTGTGCGGTGATGTGCGGTTTGACGAGGTGGAGCCCATCGCCAGTGCCATCAGCCCCGTGCCCGGCGGGGTGGGACCGATGACCGTGACCCTGCTGCTGGTCAACACCGTGAGCAGCTGGTGTCACCGCTGCGGCCTGGCCAACCCTCTGGCCGACCTGCTGCCCTGAGGCCGGGGCCCTCTGCCTGAGAGAATGGCCTTCAGAGCAGAGGCCCCTGGCCGGATCTCCATGACCGCGGCGGTGAGCACCGGATTTGACTTTGCCGCGTATCTGGAGGCAGCCCGCCGGCAGGTCGAGGCGGCCCTCGATGCCTCCCTGGGCCCGGAGCGGCCCGAGAGCCTGCGCGAGGCGATGCGCTACTCGCTGCTGGCGGGTGGCAAGCGTCTGCGGCCAATTCTGTGCCTGGCGGCCTGCGAGCTGGCGGGCGGAGAGGCGGCCCTGGCCATGCCCACGGCCGTGGCCCTGGAGATGGTGCACACCATGTCGCTGATCCATGACGACCTGCCGGCCATGGACAACGACGACCTGCGCCGCGGCCGGCCCACCAACCACAAGGTCTACGGCGAAGCCAACGCGATTCTGGCGGGGGATGCCCTGCTCACAAGAGCCTTTGAGATGGTGGCTCTGCGCAGCCCCGGGGTGCCTGCCGAGCGGCTGCTGGCGGTGGTGGCTGAACTGAGCCTCGCTTCGGGCGCCCCCGGCCTGGTGGGGGGTCAGGTGGTCGATCTGGAGTGCGAAGGCAAGAGTGTCGATCTGGACACGCTCGAATACATCCACTTGCACAAGACCGGCGCCCTGCTGCGGGCCTGCGTGCTCTGCGGCGCCCAGATCGCCGGCGCCAGCAGCGAGCTGCTGGGCGCCCTGGGCACCTATGCCCGCGGCATCGGTCTGGCCTTTCAGATCATCGATGACATTCTCGATGTCACCGCCAGCAGCGAGGTGCTCGGCAAGACCGCCGGCAAGGACCTCACCGCCGACAAGACCACCTATCCCAAATTGCTGGGCCTCGACGAATCGCGCCGCCGCGCCGGTGCCCTTGTGACCGAGGCCAAAACGGCCCTGACCCCCTGGAGCGACAGGGCAGCGCCCCTGCTGGCCCTGGCCGACTACATCATCGGTCGCGACCGATGATCGGCATTCTCGACAACGCGGTGCTGTGGTGGGCCCTGGCGGCCTGCGGCATCGCCCAGCTCTCCAAACTGCTGATCGAGCTGGTGGTGCACCGCCGCTGGAACCCCAGGGTGCTGATCGAAACCGGGGGCATGCCCTCGAGCCACTCGGCCCTGATGACCGGCTGCGCCGCCGGCATCGGCTGGACCCTGGGCTTTGACGGCGGCCTGTTTGCCCTGGCGGCCACCCTCTGCTTTGTGGTGCTCTACGACGCCAGTGGGGTGCGCCGGGCCGCCGGGCTCACCGCCGCCCGGGTCAATGGGCTCAGCACCGCTGAGAGTGCCACTGAGGCCAAGCCCCTCAAGGAGAACCTGGGCCACACCCGCCTCGAGGTGCTGGTGGGCAGCCTGATCGGCCCCGCCGTGGCGCTGCCCGGGCTGGTGCTGGTGGGTTCCCCCTGGCAGCTGGCGATCGGCTGGGGCCTGGTGTCGCCGCTCAGTTGAGCCTCACGGCCGACCAGGAGCAGGCCAAGGCGGCCTTCGGGGCCTGGCTCGGTGTTCCGTCCGCTGGCACGCCCTTTGTGCTGAGCGGGTACGCCGGCACGGGCAAGACCTTTCTGTCGATGCGCTTGCTGGCGGCGGCCGAGGCCGCGGGCCTGTGCTGGACCGTGGCGGCCCCCACCCACAAGGCGGTGGGGGTGCTGCGCCATCACCTGGAGGCCTTCGGACTCAGGCCCACCTGGTATCCGGCCACGATTCACCGGCTGCTGCGGCTCAAGCTGAAGCGCCAGGGCGATCGGGAGCGCTGCGAAGCAACCTCCCAGACCGCCGCCTCGCTTGAGCATCTGGCTCTGGTGCTGATCGACGAGGCCTCGATGGTGGACAGCAGCCTGCTCGAGATCACCCTGCGCTGCGCCCATGGGTTCGGCACCCGGCTGGTGTTTGTGGGCGACCCGGCCCAGCTGCCGCCTGTGGGCGAGGCCTGCAGCCCGGTGTTTGCGCTCAAACGCTGCGCTGGCGCCACACTGCGCCAGGTGGTGCGGCACCAGGGTCCGGTGCTGCAGCTGGCGACCGGCATCCGCAACGGGGCGATCCCTTGCAGGCGCCCAGCCCCCATGGCGCCCCTGCGCACACCCAGGGGCGAGGTGTCCTGCCTGGCCCCCGCACCATGGCTCGACGCCGCCCAGGCGGCCCTGCGGCACAGCGTTGTGCTCGACAACCCCGACCACGCCCGCATTCTCTGTTACACCAATCGGGCCCTCGAGCGCCTGGTGCCCCTGGCCCGGCGGGCCCTGCACGGCGACATGGCCGACCAGCTGCCGGTGCTGCCCGGGGAGGTGCTGATCAGCCGCAACGCCGTGATGGCGCCGGCCTGCACCGGCGGCGACGATGCCGCTGTCGCCGCCGCCGAAGAACCCGACATGGTGCTGGGCTCCAACCGGGAGCTGGTGGTGCGCGATGTGCAGCCCGAACGGCTGGATCTGGCCGAACTGGGGCTCAGCGCCGCCGATCTGGGCGCAGGCCTGGCCCTGGGGCCGATCGACACCCTCAAGGCCGAGGTCGAAACCGGCGACACCCGGCTATGGCTGCGGCTGCTGCCGCCAGCGGGCAGTGCGGCGCGCCGCCAGCTCGAGGCCGTGAGCCAGAGCCTGCGCAGCCATGCCCGTGCGGCCGCCGCGGCCGGGGCCAGCAGCGAAGGCAAGGGGCTGTGGCGCCGCTTTTTTCTGTTGCGGGATGCCTTCGCCTCGCTGGGTCCCGCCGCGGTGCTCACGGTGCATCGCAGTCAGGGAAGCACCTTCGGCTCGGTGTTCATCGACGCCGATGTGTTCTGGCCCGCCGACCCCGTGCTGCGGCAGCAGCTGGTGTATGTGGCCGTGAGCCGGGCCAGCAGCAGCGTCACCCTGATGGCCGGCCCCGACGATGCCGAGGCGTGCCAGCTCTGGGAACGCTGGCTCAGCGCCGATGACGTCAACGCAACCTGAGGCCATCGACGCCCTGCCAACCCAGGTACACGGCGACGACGATCCCCATCAGACCCACCAGGGCGTCACCCCGCTGCAACAGCCACTGCTTGCCACGCCCCAGCCACGGCAGCATCCGCTCCTGGCCGAGCAGCAGCAGCGCCAACAGCGGTAACAACAGCAACGTGGCACTCACCAGGCTGAACAGCAGGGTGACCAGCACCTCTGTCACACGGTCCAGATGGGCCCCGATCAGGGTGCCGGCGGTTTTGGCAAACAGAAACAGATCGTCGGGGCTGGCCACCTCGAGCACCGAGCTGGCGGCCACCAGCGGCAGCATCGCCATCGCACAGAACTGATCGAGCCGGGCGGCCCAGGCCGGCGGCTCGCCCCCCTGGGCGCGGCTGGCCAACAGCTCCTTGAGCCCTAGGCCGAGCAGGCCCCCCGCCGCCAGCAGGTCAAGACCGGTGCGGTGGCCGGTGCCCTTGTCCATGCTGAGCAGCAGGCCGTGACCCAGCGAGAGCAGCAGGGTGACCGCCAACGCGGCGGTGGCCACCCAGGCCAGCACCAGCAGCCCGCCCCGCCGCAGCGGGGTGGGCCCCAGCAGCAGCAGCAGCAGCAGGGCGATGTGGATCGGCGAGAAGCCGATCGCCAGGGCAAAGGCCATCAGCTCGGCCACCAGGCTGCGCAGCGACGGCTCCGCAGCCGTGAGGGCGGTGGCAACGGGGAACAACAGCACAGGGGCTCAGCCGAGACGGCTATTCCAGCGCAAGATGACCCGCTGTTCGCGCTCGAAGCCCAGCACGCTCACGGTGGCGGTGCTGAGGGTGAGCAGGGCACCCCCCGGGGCCCCGAGCCCCAGCCAGGTGCCCGCCAGCGCCCTGAGGATGTGGCCATGGGCGACCAGCGCCACCCGCGGCGCCGGACCCAGCGCCAGGCACTGGGCGATCACCCGCTCACAGCGCTGCTGCACCTGCTTGACCTGCTCACCGCCGGGGCAACCGTTGGACCAGATGGTCCAACCGGGCTGCTGCTGGCGGATCTCGGCGGTGGTGATGCCTTCGTAGGCGCCGTAATCCCACTCAGCCAGCTCGGGCGTGATCTGGGCTACACCACCCAGCCCGGCCAGCTCGGCGGTGCGCCGGGCCCGCTGCAGCGGGCTCACCAGCACGGCATCGAAGCGCAGGGTGCTCAACGCCGGCGCCAGGGCACTGGCCTCGGCCTCGCCGTCGGGCAGCAGGGGCAGATCGGTGCGACCGGTGTGGCGCCCGTTGCGAGCCCATTCGGTGGCGCCATGGCGTAACAGCCAGAGTTCAGCAGTGGCAGCGCTCATCGCCGGATCTCGAACCAGTCGACTCCGACGGCGGGCACCTGGGTGGTGGCGACCCGGTGCACCTGGGCCGCAACGGGACCCCGCTCACACCAGAGGCGCAGGTCGTTGAGGCTATGGAACGGGCCTTCGGCCTCGATCTCGACACTGCCATCGGGGCAGTTGCGCACCCAGCCCCCGAGCTCAAGGGCCTGGGCCTCGCGCAGGGTGGCCTGGCGATAGCCGACCCCCTGCACCCGTCCACTCACCAGGAGCCGCCAGCGTTCACAGAGCTGCTGGGAGCGGGGTTCGCCGGGCTGCAGAAAGCGTCTGCCCAGGGCAGCGGCACGGCGGTCGCGGCTGCGGCGACCAGGCGACGGGGAATCTCCGGGCATCCAGCCCAATGGAGATGAAGCCAGCTTGCGTGCACGTTTGGCGCTGTCCATCCTTCCTCGTGAAGCGAACATCCCCAGCCTTCAAGCTGCCACAAACCGAAGCGACTGGCCACAACCGGCCCCGCACCGTCGCGCTGCAGCTGCCAACGGTGAAATTCGTGCCCGCAACAGCGCTCGCCCGCCCTGGTCAGCAGCCCATCGGCCGCAGCGATGGCATCGCGGTAGCCCAGGCTCAGGGCACCGCGCTCGGCGCTGAACGGCAGCAGACCGGCCATGGCGTGCCGGTGGCCCTGGGCGTCGGCCAACTGGCGGCCCAGCACCAGCAGGCCACCGCATTCGGCCACGAGCGGCAGGCCATGGGCCGCCGCCTGGCGCAGCGACGCCAGGGCCCGTCTCGCCCCGGCCAGCTCGGCAGCCCACAGCTCCGGATAGCCCCCGGGCAGCACCACCGCCCGGCTGCCCTGCGGCAGGGGGTGATCGGCGAGCGGGCTCCAGGGCTGGGGATCGGCCCCCAGCGCCCGCAGCAGCTCGAGCGCTTCGGGATAGCGAAACTGAAAGGCCGCATCGCTGGCGATGGCCAGCGGCAGGGGCGCGGGGCGCGGCGGGGGAGCCGGTCCCAGCAGCCAGGCGATCGGATCCACCGCCAGCTGATCGTGACGCGGAGGCGCCGCCAGCAGGGGCCAGAGCTGTGTGAGATCAAGATGCTCAGCCGCGAGGGCCGCCCACCTGGGCACACGCGCACCCAGGTCAGGCAGCTCGGCGGCGCTCACCAGGCCAAGATGGCGCGAGGGCAGATCGAGGAGCTCGGCGGCGGGCAGCACCCCCAGCAGGGGCACGCCGATGGCCTCGAGGGCTTCGGCCAGCAGGGCCCGGTGGCGCGGGGTGCTGACCTTGTTGAGCACCACGCCGGCCAGGCGCACCGCGGGCGGGCCGTGGTCGCGGAAACCCCGTACCAGGGCCGCCAACGATCCGGCCTGCCGCGACGCCTCCACCACCAGCACCACCGGCAGGTCGAGCAGGGCGGCCACGGCGGCGCTGCTGCCCTCGCTGCTGGGCCCGCGGCCATCGAACAGCCCCATCACCCCCTCGACCAGGGCCAGATCACAGCGGCTGCCATGCCAGGCAAAGCAGCGCCGTACCCAGGCCGGGCTGCACAGCAGCAGATCGAGGTTGCGGCAGGGGCGGCCCGCCACCTGGCTCAGTAGCTGGGGGTCCAGGTAGTCGGGCCCCACCTTGAACGGCTGCAGGCTGAGACCGCGCTGCCGTGCCAGGGCCGCCAACAGCAGGCTGAGCAGGGTCTTGCCGCTGCCGCTGGTGGGGGCTGCGATCAGACAGCTCACGGCCGGGTGCGACTGCTATGCAGCTTGTCAGCCCGGCAGGCTGTTGAGCAGGGTGGCTGTTAGGCAGGTAGCAGCCGGGCCGCGATCGGCGCGGCGGCCGCCAGCAGCGGGTTGGTGGTGTCGTGGCCGCCGCTGAGCAGCCGGGCCAGTTCCATTTCCTCGCTTTCATCGGGAACGGGAACGACCTCTTCGAGCAGCTCCATGCTGGCCATGCCGCCGGCTTCAAGTCGCATGCAGCCGCCCGATTCAGAACACAGAATCACGCACAGGGGGGCGCCTTGCGGTGCCTCACAGATCAACCGCAGGCCCACCATGGCGCCGGGGTGAATGCGGGGCACACCCACCGGCACCGGCATCAGGCGGAACTGCACCGTGGTGCCATCGGTGCGCTCGAATTCGGCGCCCACACCCGTGCCGACACCGTCGCCATCGACCGCAAAGCTACTGACCAGGTGCCAGCCGAGCCGATCGGCGATCCACGCCGCCAGCAGCACACCCATCAGTGGGTGATCCCCTTCGACATCGATGTCGAGCTGCACCACGTGCTCGAGGGCATCGCGACGCGAGGGGGGGTCAAAGACCATGGCCAGCGATTCGCGCCAGGTGCGAAGCCGCATCCAGTTGAGATCGCTGACCGCCTGACCTGACTGAATGCGCGCCACCAGCAGATCGATGCAGCGGCGTGGCGCCCCCAGGGAGCTGTCGACCACCAGGCGGCGTCCGGCCAACGCCAGGGCCTCGAGCAGCTCAGGGGCCTCATCGAGCGAGCTGTTCCACCACACCCAGCAGGGCAGGCCCGGCTCGATCAGGGGATCCAGCAGCGCCAGGTTCTGCTGCAGAACCCCCAGTCCGCCGCGCAGCACCACCGCATCCCCACAGGCCTGGGCGGCGGCGATGCCCTCATCGACCAGGGGGCAGAAGGCCGCCACCAGAGTCTCGAGTGACCGCGCCGGGTCCAGGGTGGGCGCCAGGGTGATCAACCGGCGCGGCATGTGAACGCTGATGGCACCGTCGACGAACTGGCCGCGCAGATCGTCGGCCCGATGGTCTCCCGGCCGTTGGCCCAGGGCCCAGGCCAGGCGCTGATCCATCACGGCGGTGCTCAGGGGGAGACCGCAGCTGCTCACTGCGGCTTTGGCCCTTTCGATCAGGTTACGGTCCAGCAGACCGTTGATCGGCCCATCGAGCAGGCCGGTGCGAATCAGCTGCTGCTGCAGCCACGAGGCCTCATAGATCACCAGGGTGAAGGTCGCAGCACCGCGGGAGCCCTCCAGACCGGTGTTCCAGAGACGTTCCAGATGATCCCTGAGCTCATTGGGCGGCAGGGACTGCGGTGCCTGAAGGGTGAGCTGGGCGGCCATGGCGTGAAGGGTGGAGCGAAGAAAAGGTCAGGAATGGAAGAGGCGCGGCTCGTTCAGGGGCGGCGCCAGGCCAGGCCGTCCTCGGCCAGCAGGTTGTCGGCGGCGGCGGGCCCCCAGGTACGCGCTTCGTAGGTCTGCACCGGCACCTGCTCGGGCGACTCCTCCATCAGCTCGATCAAGGGGGTGTAGAGGCGCCAGGCGGCCTCGACCTCGTCGCTGCGGGTGTACAGGGTGGGGTCCCCCAGCATGGCGTCGGCCAGCAGGCGCACATAGCCCTCATCGGAGGGTTCGCCGAAACTTTCGTCGTAGCTGAAGGCCATGTCGACCGGGCGGCTGCGCATGCCCGAACCCGGCGCCTTGACCTCAAAGCGGATGTCGGCGCCCTCGTCGGGCTGGATCCGCAGGATCAGCTGGTTGGGCGTGGGGGCCCCCCCGGCAGCGTCAAACAGATGCACCGGTGCCTCGCGGAAGGTGAGCACCACCTCCGACAGGCGCTTGGGCAGGCGCTTGCCGGTGCGGATGTAGAAGGGCACCCCCTGCCAGCGCCAGTTGTTGATGAACAGCTTGGTGGCCACATAGGTCTCGGTGGTGCTCTGGGGGTTCACCCCCGGCTCCTGGCGATACCCGGCGATCGGCCGCTCGGCCGAACCGCCAGGCCCGTACTGGCCGCGCACGCAGCACTTCCAGGGCTCCTCGGGGTTGGCCAGCCGCGCCGCCTGCAGAACCTTGGCCTTTTCGTTGCGCATCGATTCGGGGTCGAAGCGCCCCGGCGGCTCCATGGCGGTGAGCGCCAGGATCTGGGTGAGGTGGTTCTGCACCATGTCGCGCAGGGCGCCACTGGTTTCGTAATACCCCGCCCGCTCTTCGACGCCGACCGTTTCGGCCGCTGTGATCTGCACGTTGGCGATGTAATTGCGGTTCCAGATCGGCTCGAAGATCGTGTTGGCAAAGCGCAACACCAGAATGTTCTGGACCGTTTCCTTGCCCAGGTAGTGGTCAATGCGGAAGATCTGGTTCTCCTGGGCGCAGGCCTGCACCACCTTGTTGAGGGCCTGGGCGCTGGCGTAATCGGTGCCGAAGGGCTTCTCGATCACCACACGGCTGCGGGCCGGGTCGGCCAGCAGGCCGGCGGCGGCCAGGGCCCGGCAGCCGCTGCCGTAGAAGGCCGGTGACACCGACAGGTAAAAGGTGCGGTTGCCACGGGTGGCCCGCTGGCGATCGATCAAGTCGAGCCTCTCGCCCAGCCTGACGACCGTGGGCGGGTCCTGCAGATCAACCGGTTCGTAATACAAACAAGCCGCAAACTGCTCCCAGGCACTGCGGTGCTCGGCGATCTCAGCCGCCATGGCCTCGGCCATGCGGTTGCGAAAATCCGTGTCACTCCAGGGCCGGCGGGCACAGCCCAGCACCGCGAATTCGCTGGGAAGACGCCGCTGGCGAAACAGCTCAAACAGGGCAGGAATCAGCTTGCGATGGGTGAGGTCGCCGCTGGCTCCAAAGATCACCAGGCACTGGGGGCTGATCACCCGTTCCTGCCTGAGGCCCACCCGCAGGGGGTTGGTGAGCACCGCCGTCATTGCAGCATCGCCGTGTGCCCCTGGTTTAACGACACCTGGGGTCTTAACCCAGCTGTTACCGGATTTGTGACGGAGTTCTGTGAGGGTTCAGTGACCCTCAGGCGAGGCTTGCGATGACCGACTGATCAATAGGTCTCCACGTGCCAGCGCTCGGCCTTCTTGAGCTGGGGACGGAGCTCCGACCAGTCGAGACCCTTGGCCGCAGCCGCGGCAGTCATCGCCTCGTCGATGCCCGGCTCCATGCCCCGCAAACCGCACATGTAGACGTGAGTCTTGGGGTTCTCGATCCAGGCAAAGATCTCTTCGGCGTTCTCACTGACGCGGTCCTGGATGTACATGCGGCCGCCCTTGGCGTTCTGCTGTTCACGGCTGATCGCCTTGGTGTAGCGGAAGTTGTCTGGGAACTCGCGCTGGTAGTGCTCGAAGTCGGCGTCGTACAGCAGGTTGGCGGTGGTGGGGGCCCCCATGAACAGCCATGCCTTTCCCCTGAAGTGCCAGCCGTTCGTCTCACGCTCCGACGGTTCGAACATGCGCCGCAGGTAGGTGCGCATCGGGGCAATCCCGGTGCCGGTGGCCAGCATGATCACGTTGGCCTCCTCATCCTCTGGAAGCAGCATTTCCTTGCCGACCGGGCCGGTGATCCTGACCTTGGCACCGGGTTCGATGTCGCACAGAAAGGTGGAACAGACACCGTTGACTGTCTCGCCGTCCTTCTCGTACTGCAGCTGACGCACACAGAGGGAGACGGTGTGATCGGCCATGTCGTCGCCGTGGCGGGTGCTGGCGATCGAATACAGCCGCAGTTTGTGGGGCTTGCCGTTGGCGTCCTCACCGTCGGGAATGATGCCGATGCTCTGACCCTCGACGTAGTGCAGCTGGGGATCGCCGCCGCTCAGGTCAAATGTGATGTGGTTCACACGCCCGATGGCCCCCTCGGCCAAGAGGCTGTAGTTCTCAGTCACGGTGCCGACGAAGGGATCCTTCGGCTTGTAGAGATTGACGGGAACTTGCGCGTGGGAAGCAGACACAGCTACGGGTTTCGAGGGGACGGCGTCGGTCTTGGGGGTTGGGCTGGGTGCCGGGGACGCATCGACGGTGGTGCCGGCGTCAATAGCGGTTACGGCTTCGATGCGACCACCGCTGAGGGCAATGGTCTGCATCAGCGCCTGCAGCCGTTCGGCGGGGACCACCAGGGAACGCTGGGCGCGGCGTTGCGGGCCCACACCAAAGGCGTTGACCGTTACGCGGAACATGCGGTCGTCGGTCCGGAGCACAGAACCCGTGGTGACGCGCATGGCGACCTGTCCGCAAAGCGCGCTGATCATAGGGAATGTCACGGAGAATCCCCGTGGACTTCGCGCCGATGCCGGCGACCACGGGCTGACGGGTCACGCTGGCCGTTGAATTGCGGCTAAGTTTGTCGCCAGTTGTGGCCCAGGACACGGTCATCGGTGTCCCACTGGCTTCTCAGCCCCAATTGCCCGAACCGGTTCTGGTGAAGCTTCTCGAATCCAGACTTGCTGCAGAAACGGTCCCTGAATCGGTTTCCGCTGGAGCAATGTCGGATTCCCTGATTTGCGGTCTCGACACGATTCAGCAGGACATGGAGCGCCTGCCCCAGGGTGTCCGTCGTCTAGCGGTGCAACTGCGCATGGATCTCGATCCGGCCTGCATCTGGACCGTGCTCACCGACTACACCAATCTCCACTGCTTCATCCCGAATCTGGAGACATCCCGGCTGCTGTGGCGTCGCGCCAACGTGGTGGGCCTCGAGCAGGAGGGTTGCCAGAACTTCATGGGCCTGCGGTTCAAGGCCCAGGTTCAGCTGGAGCTGACCGAACGGCCCGAGCAGGGGCGACTCGACTTCGTCATGGTGAAGGGTGATTTCCGCCGCTTCGAGGGCGCCTGGCAGATCGGCCACGACAGTGCCGGCACCACCCTGCTCTACGAACTCACGGTTCAGGGGTTCACGGGCATGCCGATCGGTCTGATCGAGCAGCGCCTGCGCGACGACCTGGCCACCAACCTGCGCGCTGTTCAACGCGAAGCGATCAGCCGAGCAGCCTGATCAGGCTTCATCGATCGCCTGCAGTGAACATCAGGCCGTTCACTGAGGCCATCAGCAATGGTTGCGCATCATCCGCAGCGAGACGCAACTGGAACGTGATACCCCCAAGGGGATTCGAACCCCTGTCGCCTCCGTGAAAGGGAGGTGTCCTAGGCCTCTAGACGATGGGGGCGAGGCCACGGCGCAGGGGACTGATCAATCCCGCACCGATCCATGGAACGTACGGGTCAGGGGGACCCTTCGTCAAGGCGGTTGGGCCCGCTCTGGCCCTGCCAGACCGGAACCGAGAAGTGGAAGCAGGCTCCTTCACCCGGTTCCGAAACCACCCAGATGCGGCCACCATGGACCTCGGCAATGCGGCGGCACACCGAAAGGCCCACGCCGAAGCCGGCGGTGGTGGTGGAGGTCTGGGGTAGCCGTACCCGATCCTGAAAAATGCGCTGTTGCTCAGGCTCCGGGATCCCTGGACCGCTGTCACAGACGCTCACCTGAACCCACTGGCTGGTGCGATGCAGCAGGGTCAGGGACACCTGGCCCCCGTCGGGGGTGTACTTGAGGGCATTCTCGAGCAGATTGAGCAGCACCTGGCGCATGCGCCGCTGATCGGCGAACACATCCGGCAGATCGGCCGGGATGTCGGTCACCAGCTTCAGCTGACGGCCCACCCAGAGCTTTTCGAGTTCGAGAATCGCTTCGGCAGCCACCTTGCCGAGCGCCAGACGCTGGGGATTGAACAGGGCTTCCCAGCGGGTGGTGCCCACCTCAAGCAGATCGTGCGACAGGTGCTCGATATCGTCGAGCCGACGGGTGAGCACATCGCGAAAGCGGGGCTCATCGATCTGACCGAGGTTGTGGCTCTGCAGGGCCAGCTTGGCGGCGGTGAGGGGCGTGCGCAGCTCATGGGCCACCATGCGCAGCAGCCGTTCCTGCACCCCCAGGCGTTCGATCAGGGTCTCGTTCTCCTGCCGCAACACCAGCAGTTGGTCTTCGAGCTGCAGCTCCCGCTGGGTGCGGCTGCCATCAACCTCGGCGGGGCGGAGGCTCATGCCCAACCCCGTGACCACCTGCATCTGCTGCCAGCGCGGCAACCAGCTGCGCAACCGCAGGCAGATCCCGTTACCGGCAAACACCTGCTTGGGCAGGGGCTGCAGCTTCACGAGCGCCGGCGTGGCCACCAAACGATGCAGCTCGAGCAGTTCGGGCTGGCGGGTGGGGTCGGCGATCTCCAGGCTCACCTCGAAGCCGCAATCCTCGTGCTGCAGGGCCACAACCAGCTGACGCAGATCGGGGGTGGCCAGGTGGTGATTGGTTGCCACCAGCAACAGCTTGAGCTCCTGGCGGTCACGATCCCGCTCACCGATCGGCGTCTGTGGAGCAACGGAGTCGGTCACGGGTCCCACCTTATGGAGAATTACCGCCAATGCACCGCGCATTGACACACACAGGTAGCCGCCACCGGCCAACCGGGCTAGACAGGGACGCAGGCAGAGGCTGGAACACCGCATGGCCTCCACCCATGAACTGAGCGAGCGGGTGATTCCCATCGCATCTCCCCCGTCTGTCAAGTCCGACCCCAGCCGCATCCGGCTGGATTCGAGCCTGCGGCGCTGGTTCTCCCGCAACCTGGGTCTGTGGCGCTCACGGCGGCTCTACTTCTTTGCCGATGGCGACGTGCTGAGGGTCGACATGATGCTGCGGGTCGAAAGCTTCAGCGAACCGATCGAAGGCGACGCGGCCTACCGCTTCAGCTGGTGGCCCGAACAGGATTTCGACTTCTTCGAGAAGAAGCCCCGCTTTGTGCCGACCGGCAGCATGGAGGCCTATCTGTGCGGGCACCAGCTGCGTCGCAGCCGCGGCTACCTGTGCGGCAGTCCCACCAAGAGCCAGATCCGCCAGGTGGATGAACACGAGGTGGTGTTCGAATCCCACTATCAGGAATGGGACATCCTTGAGCACATCCGACTGGTCGACCAGGACCGCTTCCGGGCCCGTTCCATCTACTCCTGGAAGGATGGCGAACTGGAGCTGGCCGAGACCCATCACGAAATCAGGGTCGAAGGCGCCGGCAACCCCCTTGCTCCATGCAGCAGCATGGATGGACCGTCCTGAAGTCCTGGTCTTGACCCTGCTGCGCCGTCTTTGCCCCCTGCTGGTGGCTCCGCTCCTGACCCTGCCCCTGCTGGTGGCTCCCGCCGGGGCCCTGGCGGCACCCGCAACCGAAGCCGAAATGAACCTCTACACGCGGATCGCGGCGGTCAATGTTTGCATCGCCCGCTCGGCCGGCGTCGACTTCGACAAGGCGGTTGGGATTGCCGGTGAAACCATCGCCCAGCTGATCCAGGGCCAGCACGGCGGCGCCATCAAGCAGGTGGGCGCCAAAGCGCTGAACATCGAAGAGCTGCGCAAGGGGTCGATCAACTCGGCCGTGCTGGGTGCCGCCGAGATCTGCCCCAAGGAGGTCCCTGCCGATGTGATGAAGAAGGTGCAGGACGCCCTGGGCCGCAGCGGCGCCAAGCAGGCTCCGGCCGCAACCCCAGCCCCCGCTGCCAAGCCCTGAGCCCCGATGGCCACCGTGCGCCTCGCCGATTACCGCCCGGCGCCCTACCTGATCAGCCGCACCGATCTGACGGTGCGGCTGTTTGCAGACCATGCCCTGGTCGACGCGCGGCTGGCCTTCAGCCCCAACCCGGGCGCGGCGGATCTGCCACCACAGCCCCTGGTGCTGGCGGGCCTCAACCTGACGTTGGAGGCCCTGGCCATCGATGGGATCCCCCATCAGCCCGAGGCCGGCGAGCTGGGCGACCAGGGTCTATGCCTCAACACGCCACCGCAACGCCCCTTTGAACTGAGCAGCCGGGTGCGGATCGATCCACACAGCAACACCACCCTCGAGGGGCTGTATGTCAGCGGTGGGCTGTTCACCACCCAGTGCGAGGCCGAGGGGTTTCGCCGCATCACCTTTCACCCCGACCGGCCCGATCTGCTGAGCCGCTTTCGGGTGCGCATCGAGGCCGATCGCGACACCGCTCCGGTGCTGCTGTGCAACGGCAACTGCATCGAAACCGGCGACCTGGAGGACGGCCGTCACTACGCGATCTGGGATGACCCGTTTCCCAAGCCCTCGTACCTGTTTGCCCTGGTCGCGGGGGTGCTCGACGAGGCCAGTGACACGTTCGTCACCGCCAGTGGGCGTACGGTGAAGCTGCGCCTCCATGTGGAGCCCGGCGATCTTCCCTACACCGCCCACGCGATGGCCTCGCTGCAGCGCGCCATGCGCTGGGACGAGCAGCGCTACGGACTCGAGTACGACCTCGACGAGTTCAACATCGTCGCGGTGCGCCACTTCAACATGGGCGCAATGGAAAACAAGAGCCTCAACATCTTCAATTCGAAACTGGTGCTGGCCGACGGTGAAACCGCAACCGATGGCGAACTCGAACGCATCGAAAGCGTCATCGCCCACGAATACTTTCACAACTGGACCGGCAACCGCATCACCTGCCGCGACTGGTTCCAGCTGTCGCTCAAGGAAGGCCTCACGGTGTTTCGCGATCAGAGCTTCAGCGCTGATCTCCATGGCGCCAGCCTCAACCGCATCGACAACGTGGCGATGCTGCGCAACACCCAGTTCCGCGAGGATGCAGGCCCCACTGCACACCCGGTGCAACCCGACGCCTACCAGGCGATCGACAACTTTTACACAACAACAATCTACGAAAAGGGATCTGAACTGATTCGCATGCTCCACACCCTGCTTGGTGAGGAGACGTTCATGCGCGGCATGGCGCTCTACGTGAGCCGTCATGACGGATCGGCCGCCACCTGCGACGATTTCGTGCAGGCGATGGAAGACGCAGCAGCCGAGCAGCCTTCGTGCGCCAGCTTTGATTTTGGCCAGTTCAGACGCTGGTACCACCAGGCGGGAACGCCTGTGCTCGAGGTCCAGCGGCACTGGGATGGTGAGCGGGGCGAACTGGAGCTGCACATCCGTCAGCACACGCCGCCCACGCCCGGCCAGCCCGACAAACAGCCCCTGGTGATCCCCCTGGTGCTGGGGTTGGTGGGTCAGGCCGGCAAAGCCCTGCCGTTGGAGCTGGCGACTGCGGAGCCCGCCACCCCAGCCACGGCCCCATTGCCGCCGGCCTGGGGACACCACAGCCGCCTGGTGGTGATCGATCAGGCTGAGACCCGGCTGCGCTGCACCGGGTTGCCGCAGCAGCACCATCCGCCGGCGCTGTCGCTGCTGCGGCAGTTCTCGGCACCGGTGAAGCTCGAGATCGGCCGACCGCCGGCCGAACTGGTACACCTGCTGGCCCACGACAGCGATCCGGTGGCCCGCTGGGATGCCGGACAACAACTGCTGCGGCGCGCCCTTCTGGCCAGGGCCGCTGGCCATGTCGACGGCCAGCTCGAGGATGAGCTGGTCGATGCCCTGGGGCGGATCCTGGGCGATCCGTCGCTGTCGCAGGCCAGCAAGGCGGCGCTGCTGTCCCTGCCCGGTGCCCCAGAGCTGGAGGGTGCCAGTGCCGATCTGGGTCAGCCACCCGACCCGCCGGCCCTGTTTGCCGCCGGTGAAGCCCTGATCTGCCGCTTCGGCCATGCCCTGGCTGAGGCCCTGAGCCGGGAGCTCGAGGCCTGCCAGGGGCAGTGGTCCGAATCCTGGCCCCAGGGCCAGGGCGACCGGCAGCTCACCGGCCTGATCTGGCGCTGGCGAGTCGCCGCCGGCGATGGCGACGCCATCGGGCAGGCCCGCCTGGCCATCGACGGCCCGTCAATGACCCTGGCGCGCCTCGGGCTGCGAGCCCTGCAGAACCACGACCGACCCGAGCGCCACGCGGCCCTGGATGCGTTCTACAGGCGCTGGCAGAACAGGCCTGTGATTCTTGATGCCTGGTTCAGCCTCGAAGCCTCGGCCCCCCTGGCCGACGGCCTGGGCCGGATCCAGCGGCTGTTGGAGCATCCGCGCTACGACCCCAACGCCCCCAATTCGGTGCGGGCGGTGCTGGGGGGCCTGGCCGCCAACGCGCCGGTGTTCCACGCCGGCGACGGCAGCGGCTACCGCTTCATGGCCGCCCAGATCGCGGCGCTCGATCAACGCAACCCGATCACCGCCTCCCGCCTGGCCAAGGTGCTGAGCCGCTGGCGCAGCTACGGCCCCGCGCGCTCGGCCGCAATGCACAACGCCCTGATGCAGCTGGCCAGCGCCGCGCTGTCAACCAACACCCGCGAGGTGGTGGAACAGTGCCTGGCCGATTGACGGCTGGGCTCCCTAGCGGTGCAGCTGGGTGAAGACGGCTTGCCGGGATGGGCCGCCTTCAGGCCCGGCATGCTGGCCCCACAACCCTTCCCAATAGAAATAGATCACGCCGTGGCCACGCGCAAAGCTGAGGCGCACCTTCTCGGCGACCGTGGCCATCGCCGGGGTGCGACCGCCGAAACCCGCCAGGATCCCGATCTCCACCGGCATCCCCCATGCCCGTGCCTTGGTCAGCGCGGGCTGGTTGAGGTCCTTGGCGAAACCGGCGAGCGAATAGGCATAGTTCTGTACCACCAGATCGTCGATCAGGGCCCCCAGGGCCCAGAGCTCCCAATCCTGGAGCCAGAGGTTGTAGGCCGAGCGAAATGGCCCCGGTGACAGGCTGATCACCGTGGGGCGTGGCAGGGCCCTGCGCAGGTCGCGCAGCAGCTCTGTGAGCCGGTGACGACGCCAGCGCATCCAGTTTCGATCGGTATGGTCGTCGGGCGGCTCCTGACCCGTGTCGGCGCGGTAGAGCTCACGGCTGGCGGGGTCATAGCCAAACTCCACGGGCCAGGCGAAGTGGTCGTCCAGCTGGATGCCATCGAGGCCGCAGCGCCGCACGATCTCACTCACCAGATCGATGAAGCGGCGCCGCACCCCGGGGTGGGCCGGATTGAGCCAGACCATGGGCTTGCCATGGAGCTCCATCACCGTGCTGCCATCGCGGCGTTGCAGCAACCACTGCGGGTTCTGCTGCGCCACGGGGGCCGTGGCCGGCTCCATCAGCCCGTATTCAAACCAGGGGATCACCTGCATGCCGCGACGGTGGGCGGCGTCGGCAAAACGGCAGATCGGATCGAGGTTGGGATCGACCTGTGCCAGGGCGGGCTCCATCGGCGCATGATTGGAGCGATGGAACGTGGTTCCTCGGCTCCAGACGTTGGGATACAACGTGTTGAAGCCCGCGGCAGCAAGCTCCGCCACGGCTCGCTCGATCCGACGTGGGTCGTAGTAGAGCGGGCTTGGGCTGTTGGTGAGCCACACCCCGACACGCCTTGGCGGCGGGGGCGGGGGCGGGCTCTGGGCCCAGCCCGCAGCAGTCGAGCCGAGGCCTGCCAGCAACAGCAGAGACACCATTGCCCGGCGCAGCACCCTCAGCGGACGATCCTCAACGGAAGACTTTCAAGGGGAGAACGTTCAAAGGACGACGTTCAACGAAACATCGAGCTCACCGAGCTCTCGTCGTGGATGCGCCAGATCGCCTCGCCCAGCATGTTGGCCACCGACAGCACCTGCAACTGCGGGAAGCGGCGCTCCTCGGTCAAAGGAATGCTGTTGGTGACCACGACCTCCTCGAACAGTCCGGGAGACGAAAGGCGTTCGATCGCCGGGGGCGAGAACACCGCGTGGGTGGCGCAGGCGAGCACCCGGGTGGCACCCCGTTCGCGCAACAGACCGGCGCCGGCGCAGATGGTGCCGCCAGTGTCGATCATGTCATCGATCAGCACAGCGGTCTTGCCGGCCACATCACCGATGACGGTGAGGCTTTCGGCAACGTTGTGGCCGCTGCGGCGCTTGTCGATGATCGCCAGGGGCGCATCGTTCATCTGCTTGGCGAAGCCCCGCGCCCGCGCCACGCCGCCCACGTCGGGCGAGACGACCACCACTTCACCCAGATTGCGGGTGCTGAGGTAATCGACCAGTACCGGCGAGCCGTAGATGTGATCGCAGGGGATGTCGAAATAGCCCTGGATCTGGTTGGAGTGCAGGTCCATGGCCAGCACCCGGTCCACCCCCGACTTGGTGAGCAGATTGGCGACCAGCTTGGCGGTGATCGACTCGCGCCCCGCGGTCTTGCGGTCGGCACGGGCGTAGCCGTAATAGGGAACAACGGCGGTGATCTGACGCGCCGAAGCACGGCGGCAGGCATCCACCATGATCAACAACTCCATCAGGTGATCATTCACCGGCGCGCAGGTGGGCTGGATCAGGAAGACATCACAGCCACGGATCGATTCCTGGATCTGGATGTACAGCTCACCGTCGGCAAAGCGCTTGATCACCCGGGGGCCATCGGGAACCCCCAAATAGGCGGCGATCTCACGGGCCAGTTCGGGGTTGGAGGTGCCGCTGAACAGCCGCAGGCGGCGAGGGTCGTGCTGGGCCTGAATCGGTTGCTGGGCCTGCTGTGCCGGACGATCAGCGGTCATGAATTGGGTCACGGCAGGCTCAACCCAGAGAGCTCATGACCGATGGTAGAAGCGAGCCGTCCCGGTGACCCATCGCACCATGAACCTGATCACCAGCTCCCTGGTGCTCGTCTGCTGCGGCGATCGCCCACAGATCGAACGCCTGCAGGCCAGCGCCGCCGCGCCGCTGGCCGCCGCCCTGGGTCTGCGACCAGCCCCAGCGCTGGGGGATGACCCGCGGGATCTGGATGGTGTCCATCACGGCCTGGCCCCCCTGCCAGTGGACCCGGGTCAGATCCTGGCCGCGGGTGACCACTGGGCCCAGGCCCTGGGGTCCTGGCGCCAGAGCTGCCTGCTGTTGCTCACGGCCGAGCAGACCGGCGGTGGCCTGCCTGCGGCGGCCACGGCGCTGCTGCTGCAGTGGCAGGTGCCGCTGGTGGGGCTTGTGCAATGGGGGGCCCCCTGGCAGACCGAACTGCGCCGCCGCGATGGTCTGCCCTGGCTCGGTTGGCTCGATGCAGCAGACAGCGATGCAGGCCTTGCGGCCGCGGCGGCCCTGCGCTGGCGGCAGCTGCAGGGCTGAACTCAGGGGTTGTCGCTCCAGCCGGCGAGGGGGCCGCTGCGGGGGACCAGCTGGCGCAGTCCCTGGCGACCCACGCCAGGAGCAGGCGGTAGCAGTGGCAGGGAGACGACCTCCAGCTCCGACCCGTGGGAAAGGCCGGCTGCCAACAGGCTCAGCACCTCGCCTTCACTGAGGTTGGTGCCGACACCACTCAGGAGTTGACGGGCCAACGGGGCGAGCAGCGGCAGGCGGGCGGGCTGGGCGAGCTCGCGCAGCAGGCTGCGCAGCAACTGCACGTGCTGCTGGCGGCGACCATCCTCGCCGGTGGCACCATCGCGAAAGCGCACCATGTGCTCGACCTGCAGGCCATCGAGCCGCTGCAGGCCGGCCTGCAGGTCGATCCGCAGCTTCTGGCTGCGGTCGCTGTAGCGCATCGCCTGGGTGGGACTTGCGTCGATCCGGCCCATGGCCTCGATCAGGGTGCGCAGGTCCGAGCGGCCCAGCACCACGTACCGGTCGGGCTGGCCCGCTGGCAGGCCCGCCAGCTCACGCACCGCATCGGCGACCAGAGCCACGCCCCCCTGACGGTAGAGGCTGCCCAGGGGTTGGGGCCGCTGCTGGCCCGGCAATTGCACGGCGGCCTCGATCGGCAGCGGCAGCACCTGCACCACCCCGGCCGGCTGCACCCGCAGCAGCAGCACGGCATCGCTATTGGCCGGGCCCGCCGGGGCCGCGCCATTGCTGGCATCGCGGGCGTGCTCGGCATCGACCCCGATCACCAGCACCGTGACGGCTCGTGTCGGCGCCTTGGCCAGATCGGCGGCGCTCGCCAGGGCTGGCGGTTCCAGGGTGCGGTCGGCCCGCGGCCACAGCAACGACAGGGCGGTCAGTCCCAAAGCGAAGCCCAGGCCCGCCGCGCTGACGCGCAGGACAGCCCGCCGACGGCGCTCAGATGTGGGCAGGGGTCGGGGCTCCATCAAGCCTGAAGGCAGCAACCACTCTGGCCCAGGAGGAGCGCCGCACACCCGCAGCGACACGACCGATAACTTGGAGCGCTGATGCGGCCGTTGCTGCCTTGCCAGGCCCCACCCCCTCGTTGCAGCCCCACGACCGCGCGCGCCCGCTGGCCAAGGGCAGCACCTACCCCGCCAAGGACCTGTGCAGCCAGTGCGGCCTGTGCGACAGCCGCTGGGTGGCCTATGTGCGCCACGCCTGCGCCTTTTTGAACCAGCAGTTCGATGCCATGGAGGCGCGGGTGCACGGCCGCAGCCGCGATCTTGACAACGATGACGAGCTCTATTTCGGGGTGACGCAGCGCATGCTCACCGCCCGGCTCAGGCAACCGCTGGAGGGAGCCCAGTGGACCGGCATCGTCAGCCGCCTCGGAGTGCGCGCGCTCGAGAGCGGCTTGGTCGATGCGGTGCTGTGCGTGCAGCAGAGCGAGCACGACCGCTTCACGCCGGTGCCGGTGCTGGCCCGGACCCCCGAGCAGGTGCTGGCGGCCCGGGTCAACAAGCCGACCCTTTCCCCCAACCTCGAGGTGCTCGAGCAGCTGCCGGGCAGCGGCATCCGACGCCTGCTAGCGATCGGCGTGGGCTGCCAGATCCAGGCCCTGCGCGCCGTCGAGGCCACGTTGCCTCTGGAGCAGCTGTACGTGCTGGGCTTGCCCTGCGTCGACAACGTGAGCCGCGGTGGCCTGCAGACCTTTCTTGAAAGCACCGTCAGCTCTCCGGAGACGGTGGTGCACTACGAGTTCATGCAGGACTTCCGCATTCACTTCAGGCACAGCGACGGCCGCGAAGAAACCGTGCCGTTCTTCGGTCTCGACACCCCGAAGCTCAAGGACGTGTTTGCCCCCAGCTGCCTGAGCTGCTTCGATTACACCAACGCCGGCGCCGACCTGGTGGTGGGCTACATGGGGGCCACATTCGGCCGCCAGTGGATCACAGTGCGCAACGACCGCGGCGCCCAGCTTCTGGCCCTGGTCGAGGACGAGCTCGATACGGCGCCGGTGACCAGCAGGGGCGACCGGCGCGCCGCGGTGCAACAGGGCATCGATGCCTACGACAAGGCGGTGAAACTGCCGATGTGGCTGGCGCGGCTGGTGGGGTGTGTGGTGAACGCCGTGGGCCCCAGGGGGCTCGAATACGGCCGTTTCTCGATCGATTCCCACTTCACCCGCAACGCCCTGTGGTTGCGCCGTCACCATGGCGCGGTGGCGCAGCGGCAGATCCCCGGCTTTGCCCAGCGGATCGTGGCCCGCTATCGCCTGCCGGCGCTATGAGGTAGTCATGAGACAAGCTGGCGTTCTGTTGCACGTGACGGCCCTGCCCGGGCCCCAGCAGTGCGGCAGCTTCGGGCAGGAAGCCCACGACTGGATCAGCCTGCTGGGCCGCCACGGCATCAAGGTTTGGCAGGTGCTGCCCCTGGCCCCGGTCGACGGCACCGGCTCGCCCTACAGCTCGCCCAGCGGTTCGGCGCTGAACCCGGCCCTGCTCGATAGGGGTAGGCTGGCTTCCGAGGGCGGGTCGCTGCACACCGAAGCCGACCAACGGGACTTTGCCCGGTGGCAGAGGCGGCAGCGCCATTGGCTGCAGGACCACTGCCGCTTTGTGGTGCTCAAACAGCTGCACGCTGGTGCAGCCTGGTGGCAGTGGCCTCGCGAATTGGCCCAGAGGCGCCGGCGCGCCCTGCATCAGCTCGACCAGCAGCAGGCCGGGGCCCTGCACAACGAGGCCATGTTGCAATGGCAGCTGCAGCGGCAATGGCAGGCGTTACGGCGCCATGCCAGCGCCAACGGCGTGCAGATCGTCGGCGACCTGCCTTTCTACGTGGCCCACGACAGCGCCGATGTGTGGAGCCATCCCGCCCTGTTTTCGGTGACGGCCGGCGGGCGCCTGCTGCAGCAGAGCGGCGTGCCGCCCGATTACTTTTCGCATACCGGACAGCTCTGGGGCACGCCGGTCTACCGCTGGCACCACCACTGGCTCACGGGCTTCGACTGGTGGATCGCCCGGCTGCTGCGGCAGCTGGAGCTCTACGACCTGCTGCGGCTCGACCACTTCAGGGCCCTGCAGGCGTTCTGGTGCGTGCCGGGCGAAGCCCCCACCGCCGAAAAGGGCCTGTGGCGGCTGTCGCCAGGGTGGCCGCTGCTGGGGTTGCTGTGGCAGGCCTGCCTGCGCCGGGGCCTGCTGCTGCAGGGCGGCCGCCTGCCCCTGATTGCTGAAGACCTGGGCGTCATGACCCGCGGCGTCGAATGGCTGCGTGACGGGTTCAGGTTGCCAGGCATGAAGATCCTGCAGTTCGCCTTTGACGGTGAGGCTGACAACCCCTATCTGCCGGCCAACTTCAAGGGCCGCCACTGGGTGGTGTACACGGGCACCCACGACAACGCCACCACCCTGGGCTGGTGGAACCAGCTCGATGGCGAGAGCCGGCAGCGGATCGAGCAGACCCTGGGCTGTGCCGTGACGGCACCGGGCTGGCAACTCAGCGAGCTGGCGCTCAACTCGAGCGCCGACCTGGCGGTGGTGCCCCTGCAGGACCTGCTGGAGCTGGGCGACGAGGCCCGCTTCAACACCCCCGGCACCGCCAGTGGCAACTGGAGCTGGCGCCTGCACCAACCGATCACCAGTCTCGAGGGGCCCATCAAGGGCTATGGCGAACTGGCCGCCCGCGGCAGGCGGTAGCGACCGGGGGCGGCGGGCTCGAGCGGCAGACCGTTCCAGCGCACCTGGACGCCGGCGGCCTCTGGTGGATCGAGCCTGAGCTGCAGCGGCGGCGTGAGAGGCAGCACCAGCAGGCCTGCCGCCACCTGCAGTTCACTCCTGAGCAGCCCCGCGCTCTCGAGCGTGAGGCGGTGGGGCCTGGTGACGCTGAGCTCGAGCACCCCCGGTTCTGCAGCGGCCCGGGCCTGGCCCTGCTGCCGGCGCACCAGCACCAGGCCGCGGGGTTGGCGGGCCAGGTCCAGGGGGCGCAGCTCGGGGTAGGTCTGCAGCAGCAGTGCCGTGCCCCTGGGAGGCAACTGGCGGCGACTCACCTCACTCAACGGGGGCACGGGGTTGAGGGCATGGACCCCCCGGGCCGCCAGGCGTCGCTGCTCGAGGTTGAGGCCGTAGAGCAGGGCGAGCATCAGGGCCCCGTAGGCGGCAGTGCCCTGCCAGGTGGTGAACAACTGCACCGAGAGCAGCGGCAGCCGGGCCTGGCTCTGGCGGCCAGAGCCGCTTGGGGTGTGCCCCCCGGGCAGGGCCACGGCCAGGCTGCCCGGCTCCAGGGCGAGATAGCGCTCGAGCAGCGGCAGAATCGTGCGCAGGTAGGCGGGCTCGGGCAAGCGGTCGCGCCAGCCGCGCTCGAGAGCCTCGATCACCGCCGTGCTCACCAGCGTCTCGGCAGCGAGCTGGCGCAGCCCCAGGCCGCGTTGCTCGCGCGCCTGGCGCAGGCGTTCGCCGGCCAGCAACAGCGGATCGCCGCCTGCATCGGCGGTCTGGGGCTCTGCCGCACTGGGCGACGCCAATCGCCCGAACCGCAGGCGATCGATCCAGGAGCGCTTCAGGTGCTCAGCCATGGCTCCCATTCTTGGGGCTCGAGCCGCCGCCAGCGCCCTTCGGGCAACGGGCCCAGGCTGAGACCGTCGATGGCCAGTCGCTTCAGATCCAGAACGGGATGGCCCAGCAGCTCGGCCGTGCGCCGGATCTGACGGTTGCGACCTTCGCCCATGA
Organism: Cyanobacteria bacterium REEB417; assembly: GCA_018970945.1. GTDB lineage: Bacteria > Cyanobacteriota > Cyanobacteriia > PCC-6307 > Cyanobiaceae > RGUW01. The sequence goes on from JAGWVJ010000014.1 coordinate 40,007, forward strand.
CCAGCTCCAGCAGGGTGCGATCAGGGTCCTGCTGAAGGACGCGAAGGGCCACGGCCTGGCTGGGACGGCCCTCGAGCGGCACACCGGCGCGCCAGCGCTGCAAAACAGCGCTGCTGGGCCGTCCACGCACCCAGACCCGGTAGGTCTTGCGGTGCCCGTAGCGCGGATGGGTGAGCCGCAGGGTGAGATCGCCCAGGTTGGTCAACAACAGGGCCCCGCGACTGGCCACATCGAGCCGGCCCACCGGATGCAGGCCCGAACCCCGACTGAGCTCGCGCGGAAGCAGATCCAACACGGTCGGCCGGCCCTCGGGGTCGCCGCAGCTGCACACCACCCCCCGCGGCTTGTTGAGCAGCAGCACCAGCGGCGCTGGCCGGCAGTCGACCGGCCTGCCGTCGAGGCTGAGGCGATCGCGCAGCGGATCAGCCCTGTCACCCAGGGAGGCGACTCGGCCATTGACGCTGACACGCCCCTCTGCCAACAGGGCCTCGGCGTGGCGACGGGAGCACACCCCCGCGGCCGACAGCAGTTTTTGCAGACGCTCAGCAGCCATCAACGCAGCAGCGCCCGGAGACCTGACGACCTCCATCCTGCAGCCCGCAAAACCATGATAGGTTTGCGAAACATTTCCATTTCCTAACTCCCATCCATGGTCGCCCAGGCCCCAGCCGCCGATCCAGGTTCAGGTGATCTGGTGCGCAGCTACCTGCGCGACATCGGCCGGGTGCCGCTGCTCACCCACGAGCAGGAGATCACCCTGGGTCGCCAGGTGCAGGAGCTCGTCGCCCTCGAGGAGCTGGAAACCGAGCTCGA
>JAGWVJ010000015.1 GCA_018970945.1 Cyanobacteria bacterium REEB417
CCTGTATGAGAAGTATGCGCCGACGGCGCTGATGAAATCGGCCACCCTCAGAGCGGCTAAATATGTTGCCCATTCCAAATTGGGGGATAACCCCTATTTCGATGCTGCCAAGTACAAGACCTATGTCTCTGCTGACGAGCAGGTTCTGCTCAGCCAGCCGATTGGAATCCTTGATTCTGAGGAAGCATTTGACTGGGTTCTGGCCGATAACCGTTCGCTGGCGGCTGATCTGGGCCCAGCGCCCGATCCCGTGACCGGTTATCGCGAAGCGCTTGAGCTTGACGCAACGTTTGCAGGTTTCCTGGCCAATCCTGTGCTGATGGCCAGCCGAGGCCAGACACGGGAGTTATTCACGTACACCTCCCAGCTGACGCTCGATGCCTTGCCTGGTTTCAGCAGTGATGCTGCCTATGTCAACGCTTCGCGTGACGTCATCGGCCTGTATGTCACCCACCTGCAACGCTTGCCGTCGCCCGCTGAGCTGCATCGTTTGGCGCGTCGGCTTGCCGATGATGGGCGGACTGTCGACTATGTCCGTCAGGTGATCACCTACAAGGGCGCCTACGACCCTGCCAATCCGGTGAGTGTGGATGCAATCCAAGATCAGTACTACAACCATGCGACGGGCGATGTTCGCTATGCCTATCAAGGCATCACAAATCTTGCTGACCGTTCCTCCTTCCGGATGATCGGCGACGATTTCACGGCGGTGACGCCGGTTGATGCCCAGCGACTGTCGAATATTGTTGATTATGGTCTTTATTTTGATGCGCAGGTTGTCAACAATATGAACATCGACGGAGACATCATGATGTTCCTTGGCCCCTCGCAGGCCATGAAGGATCTGCTCACAACGTCTTACGCTTCGATCACTGCAAATCCGGCGACGGTGCCTCTGGCTCTTGGCATACTCAATGCGTCGTTACGGGGCAATTACACCTATCCGTTGGGCACCAGCTCGCCGTTGGCCAATGGTCTCAACGTGGAGTCGTCAACCTATGAGCCAGTCTATTCCCCCTATCTCCATGAGGATCTGCTGGTGACGCCGGGTGTTGCCACCGCCCCAGTGTCGCCCGTTGTGGCAAGTGTCGGCATTTTTGGCCACGTCGGCCATTGATCTCTGAGCTGGCCAGTGAATTGTTCACTCCACGATCGGTCGCGCTTCGCCCGTGACCGGCCGTGGAGATGACGCCGCTCGGCCGAGGTCAGCGTCACCGCGGCAGCGCCCATGGCGTTGAGTGATCGTTGTCAGCGGCCTCTGGAGTCTCTGCGCAATTGGGATGCAATAAAAAAGCCCCGCCGAAGGCAGGGCTGAGATTGGAGTTGCAACCGGAGTCTGTCCTTGTTTCGACCCGATGCGTTTCCTCACTCCTCACACATAGAACTTAACGGCGGCTCCATGAGGAGCTAGGGGTCTGTGACCAGCTTGTCAACTGGCCTCCAGGGGATCACGGCCAATGCGACCACGCGCTGCCGCTCCCCTGGGCTGCTCAGTGGCGGCGGCGGCGGCGGCAATCCTGCTGCCAACGAAGCTCCGGCCTCCACGGCCACCAGCCTGGAGCCCTGCAGCGTCCAGTTTTCGCCTGGTGTCAGGGCGATCAGTTCGCCGCTGCTTGCGACGCGGCCGTTGTGCTCGCCGTTCGGATCGACTCCTCGGGCCACGTCGAAGCTGCTGCCCTGGCGCCAGTGCCGTGCCTGAAGGATCAGGTTGGAGCCCTGCCGCCGCAGTTGAAAACGCCAGTTGCCCGGGTTGCTGTTGTCGGATGGCTGCAGGCTCAACCGGGCACTGAGGCTGCCCAGGCTGCAGGCTTCGCTGTGGGTGGCGGCGGCCTCCAATGCCACGAGCCGGCCGTTGGCTTCAGGGACCCAGCAACGGCCTGCGGTCTGTTGTTGCAACAGCACCGGTGTCCACCGTCCGCGTCCGTCGGCCTGGGCTGCCAGCAGGCTGTGCGCCGTGAGCTGGGCGGGCTGCTCGGCGCCCTCGGCGAGGCCGCGGCTCAGGACCGCCCCGCCCTGGGCTGCCGCCAGCAGCACCGCGGTCCCCAGGATCAGTCGGTGGTGTCGTGCGGTGCCCATCGCTGTGATGCCGGCCTGAGGATGGTCTGACTCAGGATGCTCTCTAGCTCAGATGCCGGAGTTGTCGAGTGCCAGATGAACGGACATCGCCGCAGGACGGATGCGACGGCTCGGCCAACCCTGTGGTGGCTGCCGCCTGCGACGGCGCCTGCAGCGGCAACCCGGGGCCGGGGGGGTGGGGCGCCCTGCTGCGGTTTGCTGATGGCAGCGTTCGGGAGCTGGGCGGCTCCGATCCCGCCACCACCAACAACCGCATGGAGCTGACCGCGGCCCTGGCGGTGCTGCAGGAACTCGCGACCCTGCCGCGCCAGCCGCAGCTGGCGATCCGCACCGATAGCCGCTATCTGATTGATGGCCTCCAGAGCTGGATGCCGGGCTGGAAGCGCAAAGGTTGGAAGACGGCCGCGGGAGCGCCGGTGCTCAACCGCGACCTGTGGGAGCAGCTCGATCGTGCCCGCCTGCCCGGTGTTGTTCTGCAGCACGTGCGGGGCCACAACGGTGACCCCGACAACGAACGTTGCGATGCGATCGCCGTCGCCTGGTGCCGGGGTCAGGGGGTGCCGGCGGCGGTGCCCACAGCGGTTGATCCGGCGCCGGTCGCCCTGCAGCAGTTGTTGGGCCGCCTTGAGCTGGCCGACCGTCTCTGCCGGGGCGGTTTTGGCCTCACCCTGGTGGAGCTGGCCCAGTTGCTGGAAGAGCCCGTTGCCCGTGTGGCCGAGCGTCAGGGGCGCTGGCGCTGGCGCGATTGGTGGATCGAACCCCTGGCCGAAGGCCGCTGGCGGCTGCAGGCTGGGTCTGCGGCATCGCACGATGGTGATGGCTGACGTCGATCGGGAGATGGCTCCCAGCGGAACCGGTGCCCTCTATCGGCGCTTTGTGGGGCCGTTGCTCAGCAGCGATGAGGGCTCCGATGCCGAACAGCTGGCGGCGTTGTCGTTGGCGGCGCTGGGTCAGGCCTCCCTGCGCCGTGGCTGGCCCGGCGTCAGCACGGTGCTCGCCGGCCTGGCACGGGAGCTGCAACGCCCGGATGCGCGGCTCGAGCAGAGTCTGTTCGGCTGTCGCTTCAGCAACCCGGTGGGGCTGGCGGCAGGATTCGATAAAAACGCCGTGGCTGCCGGCATCTGGCACTGCTTCGGGTTCGGCTTTGCCGAGCTGGGCACGGTCACCTGGCACGCCCAGAGCGGCAACCCCCGCCCCCGCCTGTTTCGCCTGGCAGCGGAGCGGGCAGCCCTCAACCGCATGGGCTTCAACAACAGGGGTGCCGAGGCAGTGCTGCGCACCCTCGAACGGCAGCGGCTGCCGGCTCCGGGGCAGCGACCGGCGGTGTTGGGCATCAATCTGGGCAAGTCGAAGCGCACGCCGCTGGAGCTCGCTCCCGATGACTACGCCAGCTCCCTTGACGTGCTGGCCCCGCTGGCCGATTACGCGGTGATCAATGTCAGCTCGCCCAACACGCCTGGGCTCAGGGATCTGCAGCAGGAGAGTCAGCTGCGGCGGCTGGTGGAGCGGTTGCGACGCCTGCCGGGCTGTCCGCCGCTGCTGGTCAAGATCGCGCCCGATCTTGAAGACGACGCCATCGATGCGATTGCGCGCATGGCCTACGAAGAGGGGCTGGCCGGTGTGATCGCCGTCAACACCAGCCTCAACCGTCTGGGCCTCGAGCAGCGTCGCCTGGCCCAGAGCGGCCTGACCCTGGCCGAGGAGGCTGGTGGTCTCAGCGGTGCGCCCCTGCGGGCCCGCGCCCTTGAGGTGCTGCGGCGGCTGCGTGCCATCGCCGGCCCGGCGCTGCCGCTGGTGGGGGTGGGTGGCATCGATTCGGCCCAGGCCGCCTGGGAGCGCATCGCTGCCGGGGCCTCCCTGGTGCAGGTCTACACCGGGTGGATCTACGAGGGCCCCGAGCTGGTGCCGGCCATTCTTGAGGGCCTGCGCCTGCAGCTTGACCGCCACGGCCTGGCCCACATCGGTGCGGCGGTGGGCAGTGGCCTGCCCTGGCTTGAGGGGGCCTGAGGCTGACCGCAGCTCCAAAGTTCGTTAGCTTGCGCGCAGGAGCGGAAGCCGATCCTGGTGCTTGCCGAAGTCCGCGAGCTCTGGCGCCCGCTGCGATCCCAATGGTTGGCCGAACGGGTGGTGCTCAGCCTCGAGGAGCCCACCCTGCGCGGCCTGGCCCTGCGGCGCGGGGTCATCAGCGTGCCGGTCTGGGAGTCGCTGCTGCCGGCCCAGGTGCTGGCCGATGGCCTGCCCTTGCGGGTGGAGGAGCTGGGCGATGTTCTGGGTGATCTGCTGCTCAGCAAGGGTTTGATGGCCCAGCCGGTGTGGCTGGTCCTGCCGCGGCCGGTGGCCCACTGGCGGGTGATCGAGTGGCCCTTTGATGACTGGCCGGATGCGCCGCTTGAAGCCCTGCGCACCGTGGACCCTGAGCTGGGTCTGCCGTTTTCCCTGGCTGATGCGGCGATCGATCTGCAGCCGCTTTCGGGCGAGCCTCGGCCTGGTCAGCCGCTGCGCTCGCTGCTGATCGCGGCCCCGCGCCGGTTGGTGGAGGCCTGGATCGCGGTGTTTGCGATTGCCGGGACCACGCTTGAGCGCCTGGTCCCGGCCCAGGTGTGCCTGCGGCAGGCGCTCCTGCCGGCCCTTGAGCCCCAGCAGGATGTGCTGGTGTTGCAGTGCAGCGGGGCCCGCTGCGCCGCAGGTCTCTGGCGCCAGGGCATGCCGCTCTACGAGCGCGAGTTGGGCAGCGACGATCCCGAGCTGCCGGCGCACCTGGCGGCGGTGCTCGACTATTTCGGCTCCCGGGACCCTGGCTTCAGGGCAAGCCAGCTGTGGCTGGCCGGCAGCCTGCGCGATCCGGCGGCGTTGGCTGCGACACTGGGGCTCCCCCTGCGTCAGCTCGAGGACCCTGCCGAGCTGCACGGCTGCATGGGCCCCGATGCGGTGCCCGCTGATCTGCTGCGCGAGCCCCGCCAGCAGCAGGGTCTGGGCGATCCGACCACGCTGGCGCGCGAGCGCCGCAGCCTGGTGCTGCGCGGGGGCTCGATCGGGGCCGCCATGCTGGCTGCCAGTGTGATGGTTACCGCTCTGCTGGTGCTGTGGCAGCAGCAGCTGCAGGGCGAGCTGGCGCGGCTGGCGCTGGTGCAGGCCACGGTTGAGGCGAGCGAAGCCCGGCTCAGTGCGGCACGCAGCCGTCTCAGAACCCTCACCTCCGCCAACCGGGCCTTGCTGCAGGGTCTGGTGACCACCCGCTCGGGCTCGGCCTTGCTGCGGGATCTGCAGACACGGGTGCCCCAGGGGGTGCAGCTCACCAGCCTGGTGGTGTCGCCCGGACAGCAGAACCTGCGGCTGGTGGGCACGGCTGCCGATCCGCAGGCCTTTGCCCGCATCAATGCCCTGCAGATCGCCCTGGGGCGCTCGTCCTTGCTCGAGGCGGGCAGCGTCAGGCTGCTCAAGGCCCTGCGCGGCGAGCCACGGCCCAACCCACCGCCGGCGGGTCAGCCTGCTGCGCCATCGGCTCAGGTGGGGTTTGAACTGACGGCGGCCCTGCGGCCGGCGCTGCCGCCGGCGGTTGAGCTGCAGCTGCTCAGCGAGCTGGGGGCCACCGGCATGGCCCGGCGGTTGCAGCTGCTGCGTGCCGAAGGGCTGTTGCAGTGACGAGGCTGTTGCAGTGATGAGCCTGTTGCCATGACCCCAGTGCCGTCCGATCAGGACAGTGTGTTGATGCGGCGTCTGCTGCTCTGGCTGCCCCTGGGCGGCGGCGGCTTGCTGGCGTTGCTGGTGCTGCTGGTGGGCGCGTTGCCGTTGTACAACGTGCTGCAGGTGCAGACCAGCCAGCAGCGCGACCAGCTGGAGCAGGAGCAACGCCTGCCCCAGATACGGGCTGACCTGGCCCGGGTCGGCGCCCAGCAGCTCACGGCCGAGCGGCAGCAACGTCAGTTGCTGACCCTGATCGCCGGCAGCGGTGACCTGGTCACCTTTCTGGCCCAGGCTGACAACGAAGCCCGGCGCCATGGCGTGCAGCTGCAGCTGTTTGAGCCGACGCCGGCCCTGCCCGCCGCCGAGGGCGAGGAGGCCGACCCCCTCAAGGCCCAGGCCAAGGGCACCCGCAAGCAACGCCAGCGCCAGCAGCGGGCCGAACAGCAGGCCAATGCCGCCACAACCAGCAACCCGTTGCGCAAGGCGGGGCTCAACAGCACCCTGATGCTGCTGACCGCCCGGGGCCGCTATCCCCAGGTGTTGGCCTTTCTGCGGGGCATGGAGGCCCTGTCGCTGCTGGTGGTGTATCTGCCGCCCGGTTCGGGCGGCGGCTTCAGCCTCGGCCAACCCATTGCCGGCAAAGGTGCCACTGGCCCGGTGCCGAGCACCAACCCCCAGGCGTCAACCCCGACCAACGGGGTGGTTGAGCTGAAGATGGCGATTGCTCTTTACAGCTCTAAGGCAAGCAAATAAAGGCTGGTTTGTTGTAGCCACTGCCGATACCATCCCCGCACAGGGAAGGACGGCGCGTGGGCAGTGGCTTGGGTAGGCGTCTGTTGGCCATTGTTGCCGCGTCGTCAATGACAGCCCTGCCTCTGAGCGGCTGGTCGGGGCAGGCGGTTCCGGTTGCAGGCAACGCGTCTACGACGGCTGCAGTACAGAACGGTGGCACCGTGCAGCTCAAGGTGCGTCGCTCGGCTGATGCCATTGAGCTGGTGATCGAAGGTACCGGTGCCGGCCCCAGGTTGGTGCAGTCGCTCAGCAGCACGGGCTGGCAGGGGCAGCTGAGCATCGCGGCGCCCAACGGGCTGCGACTTGGGCCTCAGCGGTTGTCGATCCCTGAGGCTGGCCTGCAGTTGGTGACGCTCAATGGTGGGGGCAGCAGCTATCAGATCGATGTGACCCCCACCCCGGGTCTGCCGCTGCGGCGACCGGTGGTGAGTGCCGACGGTCAGAACCTGGTGCTGACCTTTGCCGCCCCGCCCCAGGCGTCGTTTCAGACCCTGCGGCCCAACCTCAACCAGCCAGGGGTTGTTCCACAGCCCGTTGATGCCCCACCTCTGCAGCCCCGTGCCGTGGCCCCACCGCTGGGCGATATGGCGGTGGGAACGATGATGTTGCGTAATTCTAGTTATATCAATCTGAGTGGTCCTCGGATCACGATGACTCTCAAGAGCGCCTCATCTCGTGATGCGTTGATGGCATTGGCAAGGCTTGGAAATTATGGTTTTGTCTTCATAGATGATGCTGGGGCGGCCACGGGTGGTCATTCGACACGGCGGCCACCATCGGTCAGCTCTGCGGCTTCTGGATCTCTCGCTGTTGGCGATCCTGATTCGTCTCCGAAGGTCAATATCGCGTTTGCGAATGAGGATTATTCGCGTGCAGTCAACACAGTGCTTCTGGCATCTGGCCTTGGCGCTCGCCTTGAGGGTCGGCTCATCATGGCTGGTAAAAATATTCATTCAAAATCATTTGGGCCACGACTTTCCAAGGTGTACCGGCTCAATCAGGTTTCGCCCGGTTCGGCGGCTGATTATCTGGCCAATCTTGGCGCGTCGGTGACCAAGACCAATACGGTATCCACTGCTGTTAGTACCGGCTCGTCGCAATCCACTGCGGTTCAGGGTGCGCCCGCATCGTCGACGACGACAAGCAGCAGTGAAACATTCGTCCAATCTTATGGTGCCAGTACGGGGCCTCTCCTAGGTTTGCAGGCTACTACTGATTCACGCCTGCGCACGATCACGTTAATCGGTGATCCTGCACTGGTTGCAGTCGCCGAGCAGTATCTAAGGCAGCTTGACCTCAGGCAGCGTCAGGTGGCGCTGAGCGTCAAGATCCTTGATGTGACCCTTGATAACAACTCACAACTTGCCAACAGCTTTGCATTCCGTTCTGGCAGTTCGTTCATTCTCAGTGACAATGGCAGTCTTCGCGCTATCTTTGGTTCAATGACGCCTGGCGGTCAGGCGAATCCTGGGCTCGCCTACCCTAACAATGAACTGCTTGATGAAATTCGGGCTGTTGTCACATCCTCTTCGACCAAGGTGTTGGCGAGCCCCACGCTAATTCTCAGTGAAAATGCTGAATCGACCGGCGGAGGTGGTGGTGGAGGCGGAGGAGGCAGTAGTAGTGGTAGTAGCGGAAATGCTAGTAGTGGAGGTGCCGGCGGTAGTGGAGGTGGAGGTTCAATCGGGCGTTCCAATGCCAACGAGGGCTTTGTCACTGTTGGTGAAACAGTCATCACCGGCTACAGCGCTGTGACCAATCAGACGTCAACGGTTTGTACCCCACAGAAAACCGATGCGGGCCTAAGTTTTGGAGCTAAAATCAACAAGATTGATGATAATGGGTTTGTCACATTCTCCATGTCGCCGGAAATCTCAGCGCAGCTTCCCGGCGGTTTGGTGCCTGGCTGTGGCCCCTTCTTCAACATTGCGAAGCGTCGTCTTGATACCGGCACGCTGCGAGTACGCGATGGACAGACACTTGTTCTCACAGGTGTCATCAACGAAGACATTCAGACCACTGTGAGCAAGTGGCCAATTCTTGGTGATTTGCCGATTATTGGGCAGTTTTTCCGCTCAACCGGGGCAAATCGAGGCAAGAGTGAATTGGTCATTCTGGTAACCCCGCGCATCCTCAGAGAGGATGATTCTGCTGATCCCTATGGTTACGGGTATCGGCCATCCAGCCAGGAAGCGCGTCAGTTCATGGGTGGGTACTGATCCAAATCATGGGGGCTGGCGACACGTCGACCCAGCTGGCTCAGCAGCTCGAAGCCGCCACGAATGAACTCAGGCATCTCGAGGATCTGCTGCTGGAGGCCCCTGATCTGCTGGAGGCGAAATTTCGCCGCGAGCTCGATCAGCTCAGGCATGAGCTCATGGTGTTGCAGGCAGAGCGCCAGAGCCTGTTGCTGCAGGCAGCGGCTTTTCGAACGGCCCATCGTTGGGGTGGTCTCCGTTTGGTGTGGACACAGCGGCGTGCCCTGGCGGTTGCCCTGAGCTGTGCCCTTGGGCTCTTGCTGGCTGGCTTTGGTCTGCACCTGGCTCAGCGCCGCTCTGCCGGTCGTCCTGCTGCACCGACTGCTGCGCGTGTGGCGATGAACGCAGATCCACGGATCCGAGCCGGAGATGCCACCAGCATTCTTGAACTCGAGGCCCAAGACAGCTCCTGGATCGAGGTCACAGACAGCGACGGACAGTTGCTGTTGCGTGACACGCTGGAGGCTGGCTTGACTCGCCGTGTTCGCCTGCGCCAGGGACTACGCCTGTTCACAGCCCGACCCGAGCACCTGCGTTACCGGATCGATGGTGGCCCTTTCCAGCCTTTGCCGGCAGGTGCTTCGGGTCGCTGGATCATGATCACACCACGTCCAGCTCAGAGCCCTTAGAACAACACCGGCATGAACGCTTTGGCGGCGATCGGAGCGAGCACCTTGAAGGCGGAAATGGCGCCATTCATGGCTTCCATGCCTTTGCCGTTGCCGCCTTTGGCTGTGCTGGGTTGTTGCTGAAGTTGTTGGCTGCTGGCTTTGATTTCAGCAGCCAGCACTGTTTCGCCGGCCTGCTCATACAGCCTGGCGGCATGGTTGAGATCAACAGCCGCAAGCACGCTGTTGCCCAGCTCGCCGCGGCAGATGCCGCGGGCCAGCCAGCTCACGGCGGCCAGGGGCTGTTGGCGAATGGCGTCATCAAAGAAGCGCTCCGCTTCGCGATAGCGGCCGTCCTTTGCGGCCGCGACACCGGCATTGTGCAGGTCGGCATAGCTCAGCGCTTCAGCTCGATTGACGCCGATGGCCTGGTCCCAGTGGGTTCGTTGCAAGGCGCCGGCATCGAGCAAGGCCCCGCTGAGATCGGCCTGACGCAGATCAGCCCCATCGAGCAGGGTGCCGCGCAGATTGGCGCCCCGCAGCGAGGCCCCCTGCAGGCTGATGAAGCGCAGGTCGGCCCCCTGCAGGTTGGCGCCATCGAGGCGGGCCCGGCTCAGGTTGGCCCGTTGCAGCTGGGTCTTGCGCAGGTCGGCATTCCGCAGGTCCGCATGAACCAGATCGGCGTCCTGCAGCTTGCAGCCTGGGCAGCGGCGCTGTTCCAACAGGCGCAGCAACGGATCCTGCCCGCCCGCAAGTGCTGGTGTTGCCGCCAGTGTCAGCGTCAGCAGTGCAGACCAGACGGGGGTGGTGTGCATGGCCCGCTTCACAGGAGGCCTCGGTTATAGCGATCACCCCCAAACGCACCAGTTGTCTTGAGGGCTGCACGGTTTCTTGGCCGGCGGTCGAGTCGTTGAAGTTGGTGGTGAGAATGGACTACGGCATGCTCCTTGCAGAGTTTTGATCTGTTGCGCTGGCGCCGTCAGGAGCTGGACCTCGAGACGGACACGCCAACTTCCAGCAAGGAACTGCTGATATGCGGCGGCCTGATCGCCGCTGGCCTTGTGGCGTTGGCTGTCGTGATTTGCGGGGCACCTATGCCAACGCGCGCTGGTTGCTTGGTCGGGAAGACAGTCTCAGGCCTGCTGGTGCCCAGCCCCACACCTGCAGCACTCAGCTGGAGGCCAGTCCCCTTAGCCAGAGTCTGAGCGCCTAATCCTCACGCCTCCAGAGACACAGCCCGACGCGGTCAGCCTGAGCCTGCAGATCGGCTGGCAGCTCGCGCTTCAGCGCCAGGTCGACCTGCCAGGGCAGCAGCAGCTCCCCAACAGTGGCCATGAGCCTCAGACGATCAGTGTGCTCAAGCGCTGGACCCTCGTGGCATAGATCCAGATCAGAGCCGGTGTGGTGGCGGCCCATGGCACGAGAGCCAAACAGCCAGATCGCCGTCACGGCGGGGCAGGTGCCGAGCGTTTCCAGCAGCCGAGCGCTTGTCCCAACGGGTTGCTTGGGATGGCTTGAACGGGGGTTGATGTTGGTGGCGATCTCCTCGGCTGTGCTGCGGTTGTCGGTGTGACGAGTGAGCTTGCGGTCCTGGATCATCAGCATTCAGGTCTCACCATTGCTCAACAATCCAAGGCGAAATGCCTCGCGCAGGGTGTCGCGCGAGCCGAGCAGCTCGTTGTTGCCCTGGCTGCGCAGCAGGTCGCGCAGAGTCTTCCATGCCAGTACAAAGGTGGTTTCCAAGGCTTTGATCAGGCCCTGCTGTTCGCGGTCGTTGAGCGCTGGTGGCTCAAAGAAGGTCTCAAGCTGCGCTGTGGGGACTTCTGATCATTAGAAAAACGCTGCTGCCAGCAGATGTCAGCGTCTGGGCTGGCTGCGTGCACCGCTGCTGAACGGTTTCTGGGCGAAGGTTAGGTTGCCTGTTGGCTGCAGGTGCGGGTGTGCCCGTTGCGGGGCTTGATGGCGAGACCCACGGCGGCAACCTCGCGGCCAGAGCTGCTGCCCTGGGGGTGCGGCCCGGCCAACTGCTTGACGCCAGCGCGTCGCTGGCGCCGCTGCGCCCCAGGGTGGCCTGGGTTGCAGCCTGGGCCGGGGCGTCACTGGCCGGTCTGCGCCATTACCCCGACCGTGATCAGCGGGCACTGCGGGCGGCGATCGCCCGCTTGCATGGGCTTGAGCCCGCCTGGGTGTTGCCGGGCAACGGCGCGGCCGAACTGTTCACCTGGGCGGCGCGCGAGGCGGCGGCTGCAGGGCTGAGCGCCCTGCCTGCGCCTGGATTCGCCGACTACGGCCGGGCCCTGGCCTGCTGGGGGGGTGCTGTTCAGCCCTGGCCGTTGCCCCTGCAGTGGGATCGGGCCTTCGGGCAGGTGCTGCCGCCACCTCCTGCCGCGGCGGCGGCGCTGTGGATCACCAACCCCCACAACCCCACCGGTCAGCTGTGGTGCCGCGCGTCGATCGAAGCCCTGCTGGCGGTCCATCGGCTGGTGATCGTCGATGAGGCGTTTCTGCCCCTGGTGCCCGGTGGCGAGGCCCAGAGCCTGGTGCCGTTGCTGGCTGCCCACCCCAACCTGGTGGTGATCCGCAGCCTCACCAAGCTCTATGGCCTGGCGGGGCTGCGGCTTGGCTATGCCCTGGCCGATCCCGAGCGGCTGCGGCGCTGGGCCGCCTGGCGCGACCCCTGGCCCATCAACGGTCTGGCCATGGCCCTGGGGTTGCGCCTGCTCGACGACCCGGCCCGCTATCGGCGTCAGTGCGCCTGGGTGCAGGCCTGGAGCGCCCGCGAAGGGGCCTGGTTGGCGACCCGAATCGCCGCCCTCGCGGCGGGCCCGGCGGGGAGGCTGGTGCCCATGCCCAGCGCCGCCAACTACCTGTTGGTGAGGGGCACCGGCTCGCTGGTGCCGCTGCGCGAAGCCCTGGAGCAGCGGCACCGCATCTTGGTGCGCGACTGCCGCAGCTTTGCCGGGCTCGACGGTCGCTGGCTGCGCATCGGTCTGCAGAATCGTCGCGGCAACCAGAGGCTGCTGCGGGCGCTCAGCTCAGGCTGACCACCCCCAGAAGCACGGCTGCAAAAGCCAGCACAAAGCCGCCGCCGCAGACGCGCAAGCGGCGCCGCAACCGGCGGCAGCCCGGGTCATGGCTGGGGCGGGGCCGGTTGCCCACGATCCAGACCAGCAGCGACCACAGCGCTCTGATTTCGCCGGGGGCGTAGGTGCTGCGGAGCTCCACCCGCCCCTGGGCCAGGTCGCTCAGCGACAGATAGGGCCCCGGGCCTGGGCGCGGCTCGGGCCAGCTCCACCACAGCCAGCGCATGACCGGCCTGCCGAGCAGCCCGTAGAGCTCAGCGTCATGGGCGCTGAGGCGGTTGAGCTGGCGCCCCATCAGCAGCAACCAGCAGAGGGCCAGCAACCACGCGGCCGCCATCGCCATCACCAACACACCCATGGCAGGCCTCGCTGATGGGGCAGACAGCCCCTTGTGGGTGATGACATGCAATCACGGGCGCATGTCCCGCAGCAGGCCCAGGGGGTGGTTGCGCCTTCAGGTCACTGGGGGGCGATGGTCTGCAGCAGCTGGGCCAGCCGTTCGGCGGCGTCGGTCACGGCCAGCTCGGCCATGCCCGCCTCGAGCCGCAGCAGGGGGTCGGCGGCGGGGGCGGCACCGCGCAGGCGTGGGCCCAGCAGGCGCCACAGAGCCATGGTCAGGGCCAGCTCCTGGGGGTCGTGCTGCCACACGATCACGGCGGCGCCCACGGCGGCGGCGGCGGCGGCGTTGGCGTCTTGGTGGCGATCGGCGGCGGCGGGGTAGGGCACCAGGATCGCCGGTGTCCGGCAGGCGGCCAGTTCGCTCAGGGCGCCGGCACCACTGCGGCTGATCGCCAGGTCGGCGTGCTGCAGCAGGCCGGCCATGGCCTCGGCCTCCACAAAGGGGCGCTCGACCACCGCGGCCGCGAGCCCGCGCGGCAGCGGCCTTGCGGTGTCGGGATCGTTGCTGCCGCCCAGCAGCACCAACCGGCAGCCGGCCGCCACCAGCTGCGGCATCACGGCGCGCACCATGCGGTTGAGCCCCACCGCCCCCTGGCTGCCGCCCATCGCCACCACCAGGGGGCCAGGGCCAGTGGGCACCCACGCGGGCAGGGTCGTGGGCTGCAGCATGGCCTGGCGCACGGGGGTGCCGGTCACCAGGGGCCGGCAGCGGGGCAGGCGTTCGGCGGCGGCGCCCAGGCCCACAGCCACCTTGGTGCACCAACCGCCCAGCAGGCGGGTGACCCGGCCGGGGATGGCGTTGCTCTCGTGCAGCACCACCGGCACCCCGCACCAGCGGGCAGCCACGATGGCCGGGGCGGCGATGTAGCCGCCGGTGCTGAACACCACGGCGATGCCTTCGCGGCGGATCAGGCGCCGCACCACCACCACGGCCCGCAGCAGCTGCAGCAGGTTCAAGATCCTGCGCAGGCCGCGACCCTGCAGACCGCCGGCCTGAACGGTATGCAGCGGGTAGTGGCTGGGCACCAACTGGCGTTCGAGCCGGTCGGGCACCCCCAGCCAGTGCACATCCCAGCCGGGCGGTAGGGCATCGGCGACGGCCAGAGCCGGAAACAGATGGCCGCCGGTCCCGCTGGCGGCGATCAGGAGCCTCGGCATGGCCGGCAGCCCAAGACGGACCCGATTGTCGTCCCTAACCTAGGGACCAATCAGGACCACCCCGGTCGCCGGCTCTGTTGACCCCGTCACTGCGCTCATCACTGCGTTTCGCTCTGCGTTCATCGTTGCATCGTCGTCTGGGCCTGCCGGTTGGGGCGGTTCTGGCCGGCGTGGTGCTGGCTTCAACGTCGGTGCGGGCCGCGGCAGGCCCCGGCGCTGCCGAGCTGCAGGCCCTTCAAAGTGCGCTCAATGGCGGTGGCCCGGCGCTGGCGGCGGTGCTGGCCGATGGGCCGGGGCTGGATCCCCAGCTGGTGGAACTGCGTCGCCGGGTTCTGCTCAGGCAGTTCCCCGATGCCAGCTGGACCCTCGCGCCCGGTCCCAGACTGCGCGACGGCCGCAGCACGGTGGAGCTGCGTCTCCAGGGTTCCTACACGCAGGCCGGCAGCACCTTTCGTCTGGAGGCCAGCCAGCTGCTGGCCCTGACCAGCAGCAACGGCCGCATCACGTCGCAGGCGGTCATCAGGGAGCAGACGATCCTGCGCAGCGGTGCCGAAGACCTGCCCGTGAGCCTGTTGATTCCTGATGCGGTGCTCACCGGCCAGCGCTACGACGTGGACGTGATCTTTGATGATCCGCTCGACGGGGCCGTGGCCGCCGGTGGGCTGATGGCCCTGTCGACCAGCCAGACCACGGCCCTCGAGAGTCCGCGGCTGGAGCTCTCGGCCCTGGGCGGCGGCGGTCTGTTCAAGACCGTGCAGGCGCCTTACAGCCCCGGCGAGCAGACCTGGGCCGTGCTGCTGGTGCATCCCAAGGGCATCGTCAGCGCCACCAAGCGGGTGCGGGTGGTGGCCGATCGGGCCCAGCTCACCCCCTGAACCATTCGGCCGGCACCGAAACGTCGCGCTTGCCGTGGCCGCTATTGCATCCAGTTGCCTGAGCTGCTCTGGCAGGGCGGCGGACAAGCCGGCAAACAACGCGGCTCGGAGGAGGTCTGACTTAGCCGCTGGCTTGACTAAGCTAGGCCTATGCAGGTCAATCTCCACGACGCCAAAACCCACCTCTCCCGCTATGTGCAGCAGGCCCTGGCGGGTGAGGAGGTGGTGATTGCCAAGGCCGGTCGGCCGCTGGTGCGGTTGACGCCGGTGGAGGACCAGCGTCAACCCCGCCGGGCCGGCTTTTTGCGTGGTCAAGCCGTGGTCGCAGCTGACCTCAAGGCCGACTTTGAGGCCGACATCGCCGCCATGTTTGAGCGCTGATGACGGGTCTGGAGCCCTGG
The DNA here is from genome assembly GCA_018970945.1 of Cyanobacteria bacterium REEB417. GTDB lineage: Bacteria > Cyanobacteriota > Cyanobacteriia > PCC-6307 > Cyanobiaceae > RGUW01. Next base: position 15,335 of record JAGWVJ010000015.1, read on the forward strand.
CTGCTGGATACCCAGCTGCTGCTGTGGTGGGCGGTCGACCCACAGCGGCTTCCCGCAGGGTTTGCCGAGAGCCTCCAGAACCCGGATCAACCCGTGATGTTCAGTGTGGTGAGCCTCTGGGAGGTGGCGATCAAGGCGTCGCTCGGGCGACCTGACTTTCAGGTCAATGCCCTGGCGCTGCGCCAGGGTTTGCGGGCCAATGGCTTCAGCGAGTTGCCCATCACCGCCGAGCAGGTGATCGCCGTGCAGGTGCTGCCCTGGATCCACAGGGACCCGTTTGATCGCCTGCTGGTGGCGGTCTCACAAACCGAGGGCGTGCCGTTGATCACGGCCGATGCATCCCTGAGCCGCTATGGCCCAGGGATGCGCTGCGTGGCCTGAGATCAGGCCTCGTCGAGGGCCGCCACGCCGGGCAGCACCTTGCCTTCGAGCAGTTCGAGGCTGGCCCCGCCACCGGTCGAGATGTGGGACATCTTCTCGGCCAGGCCGGCCTTTTCGACAGCTGCCACCGAGTCACCGCCGCCGATGATGGTGCAGCAGCCCTTGCCGCTCAGGTCGGCCAGGGTGGTGGCAATGGCGTTGGTGCCGGCCGCAAACGCGTCGAACTCGAACACACCCATTGGCCCGTTCCAGATCACGGTCTGGCAGTCGGCCAGGGCGTCCTGGAACACCTTGACCGAGTCGGGGCCGATGTCGAGGCCCATCCAGCCGTCGGGGATGGCGTCCACCCCGGCGATCTGACTGTTGGCATCGGGGGCGAAGTTGTCGGCCAGCACCACGTCGGTGGGCAGCAGGAACTGCACTCCCTTGGCCGCGGCCTTGGCCTCGAGCTCCCTGGCGAGCTCAAGCTTGTCCTCTTCCACCAGGCTCTTGCCGACCGCCAGACCGCGGGCCTTGTAGAAGGTGAAGATCATGCCGCCTCCTACCAGGATCTTGTCGCACTTGTCGAGCAGGGCCTCGAGCACGCCGATCTTGGAGCTCACTTTGGAGCCGCCCACGATGGCCGCCAGGGGGCGCTTGGGCGCGTCGATGGCGCCCTGCAGGTATTGCAGCTCCTTCTCCATGAGGTAGCCGGCGACACTGGGACGCAGATGCTCGGTGACGCCCTCGGTCGAGGCGTGGGCCCGGTGGGCGGCGCCGAAGGCGTCGTTCACGTACACATCGGCCAGTTTGGCGAGCTCGGCGGCAAACCCCGGCTCGTTCTTCTCTTCTTCGGCGAAGAAGCGCACGTTCTCGAGCAGCACCACATCGCCCTCGGCCATGGCGGCGACCTTGGCCTCGGCGTCGGGGCCGATGCAGCTGTCGGTCTTGGTGACTCCCTTGCCGAGCAGCTCGCTCAGACGGGCCGCCACGGGGGTGAGCCGCATTGACTCGTTGACCTGGCCCTTGGGCCGGCCGAAGTGGGCCGCCAGAATCACCTTGGCGCCCTTGCCGATCAGGTCGTTGACCGTGGGCAGGGCGGCGCGGATGCGGGTGTCATCGGTGATGGCACCGGCGTCGTTGAGCGGTACGTTGAAGTCGACCCGGACCAACACGCGCTTGCCGCGCAGGTCATCCGCCGAAAGGCTGGCCAGGGAACGCTTCGCCATCGCGTCAAGCAAAACAATGCCGCGCGAGCATAGCGGGGCCGTCAAGTGCCGCCCTTGACCCGCAGGGTCAGCAGGGTCAGGTCGTCAAACTGCTCGGCCTCGCCGATGTGGGAAAGGGCGGCAGCACTGACCCCATCGAGCAGGCTCTGGGCGCTGGGCTCGGCGGCAGCCAGTTGGGCAAACAGGGCCCTGACCCTTGCATGCCCGAAGGCATCGCCATGGCTGTTGCGCGCATCGGGCAGGCCGTCACTGAACGCCAGCAGGTAGCTCCCGGGGTCGAGCTGGCAGTGACCGGGTTGGAACCTCGCCTGGGCAAACAACCCCAGGGCGGGTCCGCCCAGGGTCAGCGCGCTCACCACACCCCGCTGGTGGATCAGGGGCGATTCGTGACCCGCCACGACGTAACTCAGAAGGTGCTGGCCCGGGTCGTAGGCGCCCACGAAGGCCGTGGCGAACATGCCGGTGCTGCCGTGGTTGTCGGCCATGTAGCGATTGACGCTCATGAGCGCCTGACGCAGTTTGCTGCCGGCGTCGCCGTCTGCAACGCTGAATTCGCGCTGCAGATTCAACCGCAGCAATGAGCGAAACACCGACATGTAAAGGGCTGATGGGACACCTTTGTCGCAGACGTCGGCCACCACGACAATCGTGAATGGATGGGCCGTGATGGCGTCGTACCAGTCAGCCCCGATCTCATAGGCCGGATTGAAACTGGCGGCCAGGTCGACGGTGTCGCTGCAGGGCAGATTCTGGATCAGAAAATCATCCTGAATCCGTCGGGCCTGGTAGAGCTGGGCGTTGGTCACGGTCAGGGCTTCGGAATCTGCGAGGTAGGCCTTCAGCTGCGCTGAGGCGCGATTGACATAGCTGAACAGCTGTCCCTGGGGGCCGCGGGCCACTGGGAGCTCCAGGCTGAAATCGCCCTGGCTGATGCGCTCAAGAACCATGCCAACGCGGTCAATGGGCTTCGACAGGCTTTTGCAGATGCGAACAATGACAACTGAGCTCGTGACCAGGGCCGCAATGTTGCCGGCCCACAACCACGTGAATAGTCGATGGACGCCTTCAAAAACCGTTTCCTGGTCGATGACAAAGAGGCTTGACTGGTTGTTGTTATGTTGGTCAATGGCTGCGTAATAGACTTTGCCATCAATTCGGAATCTTGCGAAATTTTCCATTGTCCGATTTTGATTCATGGCATAGCGAATGAACGGCGCCCAGGCGCTCTTCAAGCTTTCCCTCGGATCCAGCAATCGCTCCCGCTCCTCCTGCGTGTATCCCCTGCTTTCGAGCAGCAGCATCAGGCCTGGCCGCAGCACTTGGAACATGGCAATGCCCCTGGTGTTGCCCCGCACCAGATCGAGGCGCGGCGTGTCTTTGCTTTCCTCATTGAAATGGCTGCGCAGATCGTCAACCCCCGTGACTCTGCCGAGTTCATTGATTGCGATGCAACTGCTGAGCACCCCTTTTGGCACTTCTTGAGGGGATCTGTTCGTTCGTACTGGCACGCTGCTGGCAAAGCATGAGAAGTGACTGCTCTGATCGCTGATCAGACCATTGCTGACCAGACCATTGCTGACCATGCCAGTGAGTGCACGCAGTTCCACTTTGTTGAGGATTTTGTTTTGCAGACCTTCAGGGGAACTGGCAATGGGGCTGCCATCCGATGCTTTGAGAAAGAAGTTGTACCGTGGGTATGATTGACTCGCTGTCGATAGAGTTCGGGCGGAAACTTTAGGGTTGAGTGAGGAGATTGACCGCAATTGCGCTAGAAATGTAAGCGAGCTCAGATGTCCCTTTTCCCAGGTGCTGAATCGTCGGTTGGCTTCGTGGGCTTGTCTCAGCATCTCGACGCGCAGCTGCTGAAGGGTGAAACGTTCAACCGTGGCCAGGGCGGCCATGGAGATTGCCAGCGAAATCGGGACCAGCGAGAGCCACACACTCAACACCAGTTTTTCGCCCAGTGTTCGGTTCTCCCAGAGCAGTCTCCAGTCGCTCAGCCGCAGGGCGCTCAGACGCTTGGCCGGTCGTCCTTCGGGGATGCTCATGGGTTGCGAGCCATCAGCGGTGAGCCATCAGCAGCGCCCTGTGTTCCCTGTGCCCATAGACGCTAGACATTAGGAGCCTCAGAGCAGTTGGCCATGTTCGGGACGATTCTCCTGCCCATTGATCGCAGCCGACAGGCGGCAGACACGGCGGCCATGGCGTTGAAGCTTGCTCAGCAGTCCAGCAGCCGGCTTGTGTTGCTGTCGGTGCTCGAGTCAGGGGAGGACGACCCCGGCCAGGTGGCCCAGCTGCTCGATCAGGCCCGCTCCAGCTTCGAGCAGGCTGGTGTCGCCTGTGAGGTCTTGGAGCGCGAGGGCAAGCCGGCCTTTGTGATCGGCGATGTGGCCGACGAGATCAATGCTGACCTCATCGTCATGGGCACGCGCGGCATCACTGTTGAAACAGACCAGCACAGCACCGCTGCCCGGGTGATCCAGCTGGCGCCCTGCCCTGTGCTGGTGGTGCCCTGATGGGGACTCCGCAGATCCAGTGGTACCCGGGCCACATCGCCAAGGCTGAGAAGGCGCTGCACGAGGCTCTGGGCAAGGTGGATCTGGTGATCGAGGTGCGCGATGCCCGCATTCCGCTGGCGACCGGTCATCCGCGGCTGCAGCGTTGGATCAACGGCAAACTGCATTTGTTGGTGCTCAACAGGCTCGACATGGTGCCCGCCGCGGTCCGCGAGGGCTGGAGCGCCTGGTTCCGTGAGCACGAACAGCAGGTGTGGTGGTGTGATGCCAAGTCGGGGACGGGCGTCAAGCAGCTGCAACAGGCGGCCATTCGCGCCGGCGAGGCCCTCAATGCCCGACGTACCGGCCGGGGCATGAAGCCTCGGCCGGTGCGGGCGCTGATGCTCGGTTTTCCCAATGTGGGCAAATCGGCCCTGATCAACCGCCTGGTGCGTCAGAAGGTGGTCGACAGCGCTCGGCGCGCCGGCGTCACCCGCAGCCTGCGCTGGGTGCGGTTGGGCCAGGAGCTTGATCTGCTCGATGCCCCTGGTGTGCTGCCGCCCCGGCTTGACGACCAGCGGGCCGCCCTGCGCCTGGCCCTCTGTGATGACATCGGCCAGGCGGCCTATGACAGCGAGGCGGTGGCGGTGGCCTTTGTGCACCTGTTGGCCCAGTTGGCTGCGGTGCCGGGTGCCGGCGTGGCGGCCGATCTGCTGCAGCAGCGGTATGGCATCGGGCTGGGCCGACTGGGCCAGGGCGGTCCCGACGGTGAGACCTGGCTCATCGATGCTGCGGCGCGGCACACCAGCGGCGACACCACCCGCATGGCCACCAAGCTGCTCGATGACTACCGCTGCGCCCGCCTGGGCTCGATCGCCCTGGAACTGCCCGGCTCCGAGCAGGACCCGGTAGACCTCGATGCCTCAGCGCCGCGCCCACGCTGAGGGGTGCGCGCTGGTTGAGGGGACTCTTGGGTTGCTCTGTACGGTCGATGCGATGACCACGGAACACCGCGCAACCCAGTTCGGCGAGGGAGAAGGCGAGCTGCTGACGCTCAGCTACCCCAGGCCCCTGCCGATGCGGCTCGACCGGTGGCTGGTGAGCCAACGGCCGGAGCAGAGCCGCGCCCGCATTCAGAAGTTCATCGACGCCGGGTATGTGAGGGTCAACGGCAGCACGGGCCGGGCCAAGACGCCCCTGCGCGCGGGCGATGTGGTCGAGCTCTGGATGCCGCCGCCCGAGCCCCTGGAGTATCTGGTGCCCCAGGCGATGCCCCTGGATGTGCTGTTTGAAGACGCCCATCTGATCGTGCTCAACAAACCCGCGGGCCTCACGGTGCACCCGGCGCCGGGCAACAAGGACGGCACCCTGGTCAATGGCCTGCTGCACCACTGCCCCGACCTGCCGGGCATCGGCGGCGAACTGCGGCCGGGGATCGTGCACCGACTCGACAAGGACACAACGGGCTGCATCGTGGTGGCCAAGAGCCAGTTGGCCCTGGTGCGGCTGCAGGTGCAGATCCAACAGCGCATCGCCAGTCGCGAGTATCTGGCGGTGGTGCACGGTCAGCCATCCGCCGACCACGGCACGATCATCGGTGCGATCGGGCGCCATCCGGTTGATCGCAAGAAATATGCGGTGGTGAGCGATGCAAGCGGCCGACATGCATGCACCCACTGGCGCGTGCTCGAGCGTCTGGGTGATCACGCCCTGCTGCGCTTCAAGCTCGACACCGGCCGCACCCACCAGATTCGGGTGCACTGCGCCCACATGAACCATCCAATCCTGGGCGATCCGGTCTACTCACGCTGCCGCAACCTGCCGCTGGCGTTGCCGGGTCAGGCCCTGCATGCGGTGCAGCTTGGTCTTGACCATCCGATCACGGGTGAGCGCCTGGTGTGTCAGGCCCCCCTGCCCCCTGTCTTCGAGACGTTGCTGGCCCTGCTGCGCCGCCGCGCCGGGGTCAGCAGCCCGAACCCATTCACCGACGATCCAGACTCCAACGGCCCTCGATGAGCCCCGAGGGCATGCCAGCAGACGCGTTGCAGCACATCAGGGCAGCCACATGAACAGCCGGTAGCGGTTGCGTTGGTTGCTCCACGCATAGTCGACATGGTCGACCGACTGCTGCACCAGAAACAGTCCCAGCCCGCCGATGGGCCGCTCCTGAATCGGTTGAGTGGTGTCGATCTGGCGCTCCCGTTCGAGCTGGGGATCGAAGGCCGGTCCGTTGTCTTCCAACTGCAGGATCAGGGCTGGCTTGCCTTGAAACTCCCCTTGCAGGAAGGTCAGCCAGAGATGAAGCGGTGCTTGGGTGCCAGCGCGATCTGAGGGTGCGTATCGGATCACATTCGACAGCAACTCCTCGGTGGCCAGCCTGAGCTTGTACAGGGCTGGGCCTGACCCCAGCAGCTGTTCGCCCCGCTCAGCCACAAATGCCTGGATCTCATCCCATGACTCCATTACAGCCGCGCGATCAAGCGAGGCCAGTGGGGTCATGGGTTCGGGTTCACCCATGGTGATCGACTCTCAGCTGAGAAGACTGATGTCGGCCACGAGTGTCACAGCTTCGGTCAGGCCGGTTTTGGTGATCACTTCCACAATGGCGGTGTTGGCCCCGATCACGACAAGACGCGACTCGTAGGGCATTTTCTGCTTGGCGAAAAGCAAGGCCCGCAGGCCGGCACTGCTCAGGAATGCCACATCAGCCATGTCGATGCGTAGCTCGAGCAGTCCGGCCAGTTCAAGCTCGGCGAGCGCATCCATCAGGCTCGTCGCGGTTTTGGTGTCGACTTCACCACTGAGGTTGATCAGGTGGTGGCTGGGGTGGCTGATCGATTCGATCGTCAGGCTCATGGTCCTTTGGGGGGAAACAGTCGGGTCGTCAATGCCATCACCCCATGGGGCTCGGCGTGGGTGTGGCCTGCAGAATGACAACAGAGCGCTCACCGACGAGCAGTCCGCCTTCAATTCTGGGTTGATCCCCCAGGATTGGCTGTTGGTTGTCACCTGTGTTGAAACAGAGCTGCCATCCATAGCCCTCGGGCGCCGTCGGTAGCGCAAACCAGCTGGCGAAGTGCGCCATGTTGGTGGCCACATAGACAATGTCGACAGCGGCACCACCAGCCGGAGTCTGGTGGTCGCAACTCAGCATCCAGGCCAGTTGTCTTGATTCGCCGGACCAGTCCGGCTGCCAGGCCGTCGGCCCGTGGAAGCTGGAGCAGGGCAGCAGGCTGCTGGGTGGACCGTCAAAACGGTTCACCCGCAGCGCAGGATGCTGATGCCTGAATGCGATCAGGGCCTGCACCATCGCCTGCAGGTCGGCATTGCTTTTCAACAGAGTCCAGTCGACCCAGGTGAGCGGGGAGTCGATGCAGTAGGCGTTGTTGTTACCGTGCTGGGAGCGACCGAATTCATCGCCCATCAAAAGCATGGGTGTGCCGCGGCTGGTGAGCAGAATTGCAAACGCATTCATCATCTGCCGGTGACGCAATTGCTGAATTCCAGTGTCTTCTGTCCAGCCCTCTGCACCACAGTTCCAGCTGTGGTTGTCATCACCCCCGTCTCTGTTCCCCTCCCCATTGGCCTCGTTGTGTTTGTCGTTGTAAGAGACCAGATCGGCAAGCGTGAAGCCGTCGTGGCAGGTGATGAAATTGACGGACGTTGCCGGCGCACGTCCGCTCATGCGGTAGAGATCTGGCGACCCCAGAACCCGCTGAGCGATCTGCCCGACCATTCCGGCATCACCTTTGAGGTAGCGACGCACGCTGTCCCGGTACAACCCGTTCCATTCGGCCCAGCGGCCAAACGCTGGAAACGTGCCGACCTGGTAGAGGCCACCGGCATCCCAGGCTTCTGCAATCAATTTGCACGATGACAGGATTGGGTCAAAGGCCAGCGATTCCAGCAGTGGTGGATTGGAGAGCGGTGCGCCCCATGGATCACGACCAAGAATGGTGGCAAGATCGAAGCGGAAGCCATCAATGTGATACTCAGATGCCCAATAACGCAGGCAATCCAGCACCAAGGATCGAACGATGGGGTTGTTGCAATTGAGTGTGTTGCCGGTGCCGCTGAAGTTAAAGTAATACCCCTCAGGGGTCAGCATGTAGTAGGTTTTATTATCGAGTCCCTTGAACGAAAGGGTTGGTCCGCGTTCGTTGCCTTCTGCTGTGTGGTTGAAGACAACATCAAGAATCACCTCAATGCCAGCCTTGTGAAATGACTTGATGAGTTGCTTGAACTCATCCACCTGCATTCCGCTTTTGCCTGTTGCGGCATAGCCGGCCTTGGGGGCAAAAAAACCAACTGTGCTGTAACCCCAGAAGTTGTAGAGGCGTTCGCCGGTCTCTGGGTGCAGTCGTGAGTTTTCAAACTCGTCGAACTCAAACACTGGCATCAGCTCGATGGCATTGATGCCCAGTTGCTTGAGGTAGGGAATCTTTTCGACCAGCCCTGCGTAGGTACCGGGATGCGCTGTTTCAGCCGTGGGCGACTGGGTGTAGGCGCGCACATGGGTTTCATAGATGACGAGATCCTGCATCGGAATCTCCAGCGGTCGTTCGCCCTGCCAGTCGAAGTCATCAAGGCTGACCCTGGCCCTGTAGGGGTAAGAACGCTGCCAATCTGGATCCTGGCCCCATACGTCACGCCCCGCGATCAGGCGGGCGTGGGGATCCATCAGGATCTGGGCAGGGTCAAAGCGATCGCCTCTCTCGGGATTGTAGGGGCCGTCGATGCGGAATCCGTATTCCAGATCTTCGAAGTCAAGCCCGAAGACGACCATGCAGAAGACATCCCCGATCCGATAGTGACCGGGGAAGGGAAGCTCGGCAAACGGTTGAGGTGCGCCCTGGCGAAAGAGCACCAGGGTGCAGCGCTCTCCTGCGGAGGTGTAAACCGAGAAATTGAGGCCGCCCGGAACATGCGAAACCCCGAAGGGCAGCGGTTTGCCGGGTCGAACACGTAGCCCACTGATGTTGTCGGTGGGCAGCGAATCAATGCGGTCCATTAAGTAGATTTGTTGGCTGTTTGAAGGGAATCCAGATCAGGCAGGACGATGAAAAAATCATAGAAGCCTGTCACCTTCATGGTGTCTGCGATCTCTGTGGCGAGTCCCACGAGTGCCAGGGCCGCACCGGACGTTTCAACACGTCGATAGAGCAAGAGAAGCGTCCGCAACCCGGCGCTGGACATGAACGGCACTTGCCTGAGATCGAGGGCAACATTGGTGTTGTTGTCGAGCTCCTGTGCGAGGTAATCATTGAGCTGCGATGAGGTTTTGGAATCCACCTGACCCTCAATGTGGATGACTAACCAATTGTGCAGTTGGCTTTTGGAGATCTGCATGCTCTTTCGCTTCGTGGAGTGTTCGTGAGAAATGCTGATGGTTGTTTGAGGATTGATCCAAAAATTGACTTCAGCTCAATGAATGGCTCAATGAACAGGAGTCAATGTGACTTTGACTTTGAGGCGATCCTTGGAGTCTGGCAGGCGGACAAACAATCCAGCGGCGTCGTAATCACTGTAGTTACTTCCGTCAATGCTGCACTGGGTGATTCTCACACTGCCTTCAGGAAGCATGTCGGGTGAAACGTGAAGAATTCGATCCTTGAAGCCGTTGGGAAGCGGTTTGAAGTGCAGATCAAGCGGCCGTTTCTTGATCAACAGATCGATGTAAACCGTGGAAAGGAAACAGAGTTCTGTGGAGTGGTAGGCGCTCATCGAGTGGCTGCCCTTGAAGCGCTCTGTGCCAAGCAGATAGGGAATTCCATTGGCCAGCACATTGAAATAAACTCCGCCATCATTGTGATCGAGGAAAAAGGCGTTGTAAAATGCTGCCGACTCATCGGCATATTTCCGGTAGTCACCGTTTTCGGGCAGGTGTCCGTTCAGAATCAAGTAGGCGAGAATGCCCTGCTCCTGCTGCCACCATGCCTTGCGATCGTGCCAGGCGTAGCGATGGAAGCGTTGGCCCGGTTTAAGAATGCGCTCGACCACGTCGTACCAGCCGAAGCGCTGTTTATCGTAGCCCACTTCGGGCATCAGGCTGGCAATTTTGTTGGCGAGATCGAGATAAATTTGTTTTGGTTTGACCGCCTGGAATCGCATCAGGTTCCAGGCAATCTTTAGATTGTGTCCAACAACGGAGCGGTTTTGCTGCCATCCCCACTGTTGGTCTTTCGACCAGTCGTCGAAGAACTTTTCCTGTACGAAGGGGCTTTCGTCATAGTCAGGGAAATGGCTGCAGATGGTGTCGAAGGTGTCTTCCAGCATCGCGGCATGCCGCGCATCTTTGGTTGCCAGCCACAGGTTGATCAGGTAGGCGGGAGCGTGGTCGCCAACAGAATTCCAGTTTTTCTTGGCTTTGTTGCGACCTAATGATTCTTCGTGGGGACTTAATGTTACGGCATGAATATGTGAATAATAGCCGCCTTTTTCATGGTCTCTGAAATAGGCTTCAAACAGATCAAGAGTTTTATCGGCATCGTCGAGAATTCGGGGGTCGCCATTGAGGCGGTAGGTCTGTACGGGGCCTGCGAGGGCGTAAATCTGTTCGTAGGCGGGAATGCAGTTGTAGTCGTCGCCAAATTCTGAAACCAGCAGCTTCTGTTCCTGGCCGCTGCCGCTGACCTTGATGCCGTGATACCAATAGATCATGTCCGTATCCGTATCCACGAAACGCATCTTGTCGCGCAAATAATCTGTTCCCTTTTCTGCGGCTTCCAGGAATTCGTCTTTGCCGGTCAGCATGTAGGCCGATGCCATGCCGTAGACCAGGCGTGAAATCGTGTCCGTTTCCTGCAGGTAGTCCTGCTCTTGCTTGCCCCCAGTGAGACTGATCAGTGTGCGGTAGTTCTTGTAATCAATCGCCTGTTCCGGCGATTGGAATTGCCATTTCAGGTAAGAGGAGCCGATCTGATCGATCTGTTGCGTCCACCAGCCGGGTTCGAGATAGCGGTAATCGTTGTCAGCTTCGTTAGCAAAGACAATGAAATTGACTTCGAAGCTGGTGGTCTGCTCTGGGAAGAAGGTCCCATAGACAAAAATCATGCGGCCTGGCGTCAGGAGACCCTCAAGATCTGCTGTCCGGTCTTGCCAGCCTTCGCCAAGATTCTGGGTCTGTTTGGCATAGCTGTTTCCCGTCAGCACGGCGTTGTAGACGCGCCCATCGGAGGTGCGCAGTTCAATGCTGCGATTCTCAGGGTCGTAGCGCGTCACGTAGCCAGAAATGAGATCTGAAAACGTGAAGTCGAATGGGTTGACCATCGTCGTGATTCGATGCGTTCGGTTGAGAAGCGTTCGTGGCAGTGGCGCAACACCACGCTTGGTGTTGCGTTGTCAGCCCAGGTTCAGCGGCATCGCGTGGAAGCCGGCCATTGGGTTTGCTTACAGTTTCCCAGCTGTGGCTGAGTCGTGCCTGTCAGCGTTGGCACAACGACATGCTTTCTTCAGCTGCGTGGCAACCGCGGGCAGGCGTTGACCAGGGTGCGGGTGATCGCGGCTTGGGGTTTCAGCAGCAGTTCAGACCCCGGCCCTGCTTCGACGATGCGGCCTCCATCGAGCACGATCACACGGTGGCAGAAGCCGCTGGCCACCGCCAGGTCGTGGGTCACAAACAGCAGACCCAGACCCAGTTGCTGCTGCAGCCTGCGCAGCAACGCCAGGATCTCGGCCTGAACCTCGGCGTCAAGCATGCTGACGCTTTCGTCGCACAGCAGCACCTGCGGTTCCAGGATCAGGGCCCGGGCGATCGCGACGCGCTGTTGCTGACCACCCGACAGCTGGCGGGGTAGCCGCTGCTCGAACTGCTCGGCTGGATCGAGGCCCACCGCCTGAAGCAACTCCCGAGCCCGGGACCTGGCCTGGTGGCGGCTGGCCAGGCCGTGGATCAGCAGCGGATCGGCGATCGCATCACCCACCCGCATCTGGGGGTTCAGGCACGCCAGGGGATCCTGAAACACCATCTGGATGCGGCGCCGCAGGGCTTGACGCGAGCGCCCGCGACTGACCAGCAGGTTCTGGCCCTGCAGTTGCACGCTGCCGCCCCGGATGGGGGCCAGGCCCATGAGCGCCCTGCACAGGGTGCTCTTGCCGCAGCCAGAAGCGCCCACGAGCCCAACTGTTTCACCGGCCTGCAGCGCCAAGCTGACCCCATCGACCGCCGCCAGCCAACGCGGTTTCCAGGGGGGACCGCCCAGCCTGTGCCAGCAACGCAGGTTGTCGATCTGCAGCAGGGGTGCTGCCGCGGCTGGCGCGACGCTGCGGCTGCCTTCCAGGGCCCGTGCCCGCGCAACAAGCCGTTGCCCCAGGGCTGAGCGTGGGGCCAGCAGCAGGGCGCGCGCCGGCCCCTGCTCGACCAGTTGACCGTGTTCGAGCACGGCAATCTGATCGCACCACTGGCCCGCCAGTGCGAGGTTGTGGCTGATCAGCAACAGGGCGCTACCGCTTTCGCGGCAGAGGCTGGTGAGTTCGCCCATCACCTGGGCCGCCACCGCGACATCGAGGCTGGTGGTGGGTTCGTCGGCAATCACCAGCTGGGGTTCGAGGGCCATGGCCAGGGCAATCGCCACCCGTTGCCGCATGCCGCCACTGAATTCGTGCGGGTAGCTGCCGTAGCGGGCCGGGGCGATGCCCACCCGGGTGAGCAGCGTTTCGGCCCGTTGACGCAGAGCCCGGCTGTCCTCGCCGGGCCTGTGGGCCGCCAGGGTGTCGCGCAGGTGTTCGCCGATGGTCAGCAGCGGATTGAGCCGCGTCATGGGGTCCTGAAAGACCAGGCCCACCGCTTCACCCCGCAGCCGCTGCAGCCCGGCCGCCGGCAGACGGCGTGGATCGTGTCCGGCGAGCCGCAGCTCGCCGCGGCACAGGCTGCCCGGCGGCAGCAGTTGCAGCACCGCCCGCGCCACCGTGCTCTTGCCGCATCCTGAGGGGCCCACCAGGGCCAGCCGTTGGCCCCGACCCAGCTCCAGATTCAGTCCGAAGAGGGTGGCGTCCCGGGCGCCCGGGTAGCGCACCACCAGATCCCGCAGCTGCAGCACCGGTCGCGAGTCCATGGGATCGCAGGATCCGCACAACGGACCCATGCTGCGCCCTGCTGCATACGATGGGGAGAATTGCAGGCCGGGATGCTCAGAGCGGTACCGGATACGGCCGTGAAGGCCGAAGCGGCGCAGATGGTGACTGCCGGCTTGTCTCCGCTGCCGTCTGCTATCCGGGAACCCGGCCCGCCGCGGGTCCGCCCGACAATCACCGCGCCCGCCGACTACGGCATCCCCCTACCCGACTGGCTGCAGCGCTGCATTGAGCACGTCCCTCCCGGTGCCGGTGAGAGCTGCCCCACCGATGCTGAGGCCCTGTTGGCTTCGGCGTTCGACTTTGCTTTTCAGCTGCATGAGGGGCAGTTCCGCGCCAGCGGAGAGCCTTACATCTGCCATCCGGTGGCGGTGGCCGATCTGCTGCGCGACATCGGAGCCAGCGCCGGTGTGATCGCCGCGGGTTTCCTCCACGATGTGGTGGAAGACACGGCGGTCACCCCTGATGAGGTCGAGGCCCACTTCGGTGCCGAGGTGCGGTCCCTGGTTGAGGGTGTCACCAAGCTCGGTGGGATCCATTTCACCAACAAGACCGAAGCCCAGGCTGAAAATCTGCGGCGCATGTTCCTGGCCATGGCCAGCGACATCCGCGTTGTGCTGGTGAAGCTGGCCGACCGGCTCCACAACATGCGCACCCTGGGGTCCCTCAAGCCCGAAAAACAGCAGCGCATCGCCCGCGAGACCCGTGAGATCTACGCCCCCCTGGCCAACCGTCTGGGCATCGGCCGATTCAAGTGGGAGCTGGAGGACCTGGCCTTCAAGATCCTCGAACCCGAGGCCTACCGCGATGTGCAGCAGCAGGTCGCCACCAAGCGCAGCGAGCGCGAGGAGCGTCTCGGGGTCACCGTGCAGCTGCTGCGTGATCGCCTGGCGGCGGTGGGCCTGGGCGAGTGCGAGGTGAGTGGACGGCCCAAGCATCTCTATGGCATCTGGAGCAAGATGCAGCGTCAGCAGAAAGCCTTCCACGAGATCTACGACGTGGCGGCTCTGCGCATCCTCTGCCCCAATCTCGAGAGTTGTTATCGGGCCCTGGCGGTGGTGCATGACACCTTCAGGCCCATCCCCGGGCGCTTCAAGGACTACATCGGCCTGCCCAAGCCCAACGGCTACCAGTCGCTGCACACGGCGGTGATCGGTCGCCACCGCCCGATCGAAGTGCAGATCCGCACCCGCGACATGCACCAGGTGGCCGAATACGGCATCGCCGCCCACTGGAAGTACAAGGAGGGCGGGTCACCGGCCGCATCGGAAGCCGATGCCGAGCGCTTCAACTGGCTCAGGCAACTGGTCGATTGGCAGAAGGACGACGTCGGTGAAGACAGCGGCGATTTTCTGCGTTCGATCAAGGAGGACCTCTTCGACGAAGAGGTCTTCGTGTTCACGCCCAAGGGCGACGTGGTGGGTCTGCGCAAGGGATCAACGGCCGTCGACTTCGCCTACCGCATTCACTCTGAGGTGGGCAACCACTGCCAGGGGGTGCGCATCAACGATCGTCTCTGCCCCCTCGCCACCCCGTTGCAGAACGGCGACTTTGTTCAGGTGATCACGGCCAAGACGGCGCATCCGAGCCTCGACTGGCTCAACTTCGTGGCCACACCCACGGCCCGCAACCGCATTCGCCAGTGGTACAAGAAAAGCCATCGCGATGAGAACATCGCACGCGGCAGCGACATGCTGGAGCGAGAGCTGGGCCGCGATGGTTTTGATGCCCTGCTCAACGGCGAAGCCATGGCCCAGGTGGCGCGCCGCTGCAACCTTGTGAGTACCGAAGACCTGCTGGCTTCCCTGGGTTTCGGTGGCGTCACCCTGCACCAGGTGCTCAACCGCCTGCGCGAGGAGATCCGCCTGGCCACGGCGATCGAAGCACCTCCCCAGAGCAATGAGGAGGTGGCCGCCGGCGTGGTGGCCCAGGCCGAGCACGCCGTGACCCTGCCCATCCATGGGGCCGGCGTGGCCAGTCCGATCCTCGGGCTTGAGGGCCTCGACTATCGCCTTGGCGGCTGCTGCAGCCCGTTGCCCGGGGAGTCCATCGTGGGATCGGTTTCCCTCGGGAACCATGGCATCACCATTCACCGGCAGGACTGCGGCAATGTCGAGCAGATTCCTGTGGCGCGGCGCTTACCGGTCCGCTGGAATCCCACCAGCGAAGCCCAGCAACGTCGTTATCCGGTGCAGTTGCGCATTGAGGTCCTCGACCGGGTGGGTGTGCTCAAAGACATCCTGATGCGGCTGTCGGACCACCGCATCAACGTCAGCGATGCCCGTGTGCGGACCAGTCCCGGCAAACCGGCCCGCATCGACCTGCGCGTTGAGCTGCAGAGTGCCACCCAGCTGGGCAGCACCCTCAATCAGATCCGCTCGATGGCGGATGTGCTCGACATCGCCCGTACCGGGATCGGTTGAATCCCTGGCTCAGCCCTGAAACGGCAACGAGGAGTGGTGCAGCAGGATTCGGACCGTACCGTTTGATTCCTTTTCAAATTGCCAGGTTTTGTCGACCGTGGTGGTGTCACCCTTGGCGTCAGTGATGACCACGTTGCCCATGGTGACGGCTGACGGGCCGTTGAGCTGAATCACCGCGTTCACTGCCCTGCAGGTGCGCCAGGGCTTGAGTGCAAAGCCCTTGTCGTTGGGAAATCGGGGATTGTTTCCCACAAAGTAGGCCAGGGCTCCCTCACGGGTAGCCCTGAAGGTCTGGCTGCCGGAGGTCAGAGTCGGTTTGAACGCAACCGGTCCGTTCTGGTAGGCGTAGGCCTGGTCGATGACGGCTTCGGCGGTTGTCGTGGCTGCTTTGATGCCTCCGCTGGCATAGGCCTGGCTGATCTTGAGCAGTCCGGCGCACCAGGCCTTCTGGGCCTCGATCACCTGGGCCATGCTGATGTTGTGGTCACGAACCTGAACCTGACCGCTCGGCTGGGCCGGTGCGGCCAGGGCTGGGGTCAGGCTGGCAGCTGCCAGCAGGCTGCCCAAAGAGAGCGCCATGCCGCTGGTGCGCTTGAACATCGACATACGAATTTAAGTGTGTTCAGCCCGCATTCTGTGGGTGGTTGTTGCAGCGCACAACAATGCCAACACAAGGTGATACGACCTGGGTCGGCGTCCATCCTGGGGAACGGTTCAGGCTGCTCAGCCGCTTGATTCGATCTTGACGGTCATCAGCGTGAGGTCGTCGAACTGATCGCCTGCATCCATGTGATCGAGGGCTGCCTGACGTAGCCGCTGCAGCAGTTCGGAGGCGGTCCAGTCCTTCGAGCTGCGTTCGCTGAGAATGACTCGGATGCGTTCACTGCCGAAGGCTGTTCCCTCGGGGTTGCGGGCATCGGGAAGCCCATCGCTGTAGGCCAGCAGGATCGAGCCGGGCTCCAGCCGGCAGTGGTGGGCTTTGAACACACAATCGTGGAACAGACCCACCGCCGGTCCCCCCAAGGACAGCGCTTCAGTCTGGTGATTGTGCAGCAGCAGGGGTGCTTCATGGCCAGCCACGATGTAACTCAGCTGTCGCGTGCCGACTGTGTAGGCCCCCACGAACACGGTGGCAAACATGGCGGTCATGCCATGGGTCTTCGCCATGTATTGATTGACTCCCGATAATGCGTTGAGGATGGATGTGGAGGGGTCATTGTTGTCATTGAATTCATTGATGATGTTATGGCGAAGCAACGAGCGAAACACCGACATGTACAAGGCTGAAGGGATGCCCTTGTCGCAAACATCGGCTACGACGAAAAACACCGTGTCATCGAGGTCGATGGCGTCGTACCAGTCGGCGCCAATTTCATAAGCAGGATCAAAGGAGGCGGCCAGACTGATTTCCCGTCGATTGGGTAGGTCTTTGATCAGGAAGTCATCCTGAATGCGACGGGCCTGGTCGAGCTGGGCTTCGGTGATGGCGTGGTGCGTCGACTCCTGCAGGTAATGCTTCAGTTGGTCGGAGGCCTGGTTGATGTAATTGAAGAGACGGCCCACGTCGCTCGACTCTTCAGGTAGTTTCATGTCGAAGTTACCCTGGCTGATGGCGGCAAGGGCTTCGCCGGCCTGGTCGACGGGTTGCGACAGGGCGCCAGAGATGCGATGGATCGCAATCGAGCTGAGGCCAAGTGCGATCAGGTTCACCAGCCAGAACCAGCCAAACAGTGTATTCACATTTCTGAATTTGGTGTCTTGATCGATCAGCAGGGCGGCCGAGCGTGCTGGCGGATCCCGCCTGATGGCAAGGACAAAATCGGTGCCGTCAATGTTCAGCACCCGTGTCTCCCTGGTGGCTCCGGGTTTCAGGGCGGCTTCGATGACTGGCCACCAGCGGCTTTGCCTGGTTTGCTCGGTGTCGATCATGCGTTTGCGGTAGTGCTCCGGCATGGCGGGGTGGCCGATGAAATGGACGCCCCCGGGCGCCAGGATCAGCATGGCGGCAATGCCTTTGTGCAGGCCTTGATCCAGATCGATCAAGGCGTCGGTGTTGCTCTGGGCATTTCCCGTTGCAGAGAAGACCGAGCCGATTCCGCTCGAGGCATCGAGCCGGCTCAATCTGATCTGGGCTGCAAGAACACCAATCGGTCGGCTTTGCCTGTCTGCATTGGGGGGTCGGATTGGTACGGCGCTGACGGCGAAGGCTTGGTCAGACGTGTCATAAAGGGTGAGCCAGGATTTGGAGACGCCTGTCATGGCGCTCTGAAACCAGGCTTCTTTTCGGATGACCTCGGGTGTTGGTAGATGGGCCTGATCACCCACCTGGTTCGCCCTGGTGTTGGCAATCAGTTGCCCCTGGGTGTTGAAGACGAGCAGGTTATAATATTTTGAGTTTTTCTGGCTGTTGCGTAGTTCTCTGGAGATGGCACGCGGGTTGAGGCTATTGATTTCGTCTTGATCGGCCAGATAAGACAAAAAATCAAGGGTGCTTTTGTCCCAGGTGGTTGTGATCCCGTTGATCAGTTCCAGGTCTTTGAGGGAACGCCGTTCCCATTGCCTGGTCACCATGTTGTGGGCATTCCAAAGCGCCAGACTGGACCCCGCAATCGTGAAGGGAATGATCGAAAGCCAGACGCCAAGCGTCAGTTTCTGGCGCAGTCGTTGACGCTTCCACCGTTGCAATGGAAGTTGCAATAGACGTTGCAATGGCAGCTGCAATGGCAGCCATCCATGCTTCTTGTTCAGAGCCCGGTTCTCGTGACGCGTCAATCTGGTTGGTGACCTTTATTCCATTGAAGCGCGCTCGCTTCGCGATGCGAGGCGTGCGGATCTGCCCACACCGCGGTGGTGGGTGACCATCACTACAGCTCGGCTGCGGGGGGCTGGTTACAACGGGTCACCGCTGCAGTTGCCATGACCTCTGAACAGGCCGCCCAACTGATTGACAACACGTTGGACCTGGTGCACCAGCGCCTGCAGGACCTGCAGGCGCTCTCGTTGCAGGGGGAGCACCAGGCCCTGGCCGACGAGTTTCGCGAGTGGCGCCACCCGGTCGGCGGCCACATCGATCTGATGGTGTTTCCAGGATTAGCCGGTTCCTGACGCCGCGCGCCGTCGACGTGACCCATGGGGTTCAAGACTGGGAGGTGCTCCGGTCCTGAAGGCGTTTGCGTTTCAACAGCACCGACACCATTGCGGCCATCGCCACTGCCGTGGCCCCGGGTGAGGGCAGCGTGGCGATCGTGCGGCTGTCGGGTCCCGAGGCTGAGGCCATCGCCAGTCGGCTGTTTGTGGCTCCTGGTCAGCAGCCCTGGGAGAGCCACCGCATCCTCTATGGCCATGTGGTCGATCCGGCCACCGGCGAGCGCATCGATGAAGCCCTGCTGCTGCTGATGCGCGCACCCCGCAGTTTCACCCGCCAGGACGTGGTCGAGTTCCACGGTCACGGTGGCGTGGTGGCCGTGGGGCGGGTGCTCGAGCTGGTGCTCGCAGCCGGTGCCCGGCGAGCCCTGCCGGGAGAGTTCAGTCAGCGGGCCTTTCTCAATGGACGTCTGGATCTCACCCGGGCCGAAGCGGTCAGCGAGCTGATCACGGCCCGCAGCCGTCGGGCGGCCCAGCTGGCCATGGCCGGGCTCGATGGTGGTCTGCAGCGGCAGATCGGCACCCTGCGGGCCCGGCTGCTTGACCAGTTGGCCGAGCTGGAGGCGCGGGTCGATTTCGAGGAGGACCTGCCCTCCCTCGACGGCGCCGCCGTCACGGCCGAGCTGGCGGCCATCCGCGCCACCCTGCTGCAGCTGGTCGATGCCGCTGGCCAGGGTGCTGTGCTGCGCCAGGGGCTGCGGGTGGCGATCGTGGGCCGGCCCAATGTGGGCAAATCGAGCCTGCTCAATCGCCTGAGCCGGCGCGAGCGCGCCATCGTCACCGACCTGCCGGGCACCACCCGTGATCTGCTCGAGAGTGAGCTGGTGCTGGGCGGGGTGCCGCTCACCCTGCTGGACACGGCCGGCATCCGCGACAGCGGTGATCCGGTCGAGCAGCTGGGCATTGCGCTGTCGCGTCAGGCCCTGGCCAGTGCCGATGTGGTGCTGCTGCTGTTCGACCTGAGTCATGGCTGGTGCGATGAAGACCAGGCGCTGCGCGACCAGGTGCCCGATGGCTCTGCCCTGCTGCTGGTGGGCAACAAGGTCGATGCCGCAGGTCTGCCCTGCGGTCTGGTTGTCCCGCCCGATGGAGACCGAGCTCCTGCCCAGGTGCGCATCAGTGCCCGCCACGGCGAGGGCATCGACGCCCTGGAGGCGGCGTTGCTGCGCTGCTGTGGCGCTGCCGATCTTCAGGGGCTGCAGGTGGCCCTCAACGAACGCCAACGGGATCTGGCCGCCGCCGCCGCCGCCGCTCTGGGACGTTCTCTGGAGGCCGCCGAGCAGGGGTTGCCCTGGGATTTCTGGACCATTGACCTGCGGGCCGCCGTGCGCGCCCTGGGGGAGATCACCGGCGAGGAGGTCACCGAGGCCGTGCTCGATCGCGTCTTCTCGCGCTTCTGCATCGGCAAGTGAAGCGGTGGGTCTGTGGCCATGCACCACGACAATGGTGGGAGACATTCGGATTGATGCTCCATGGACACGGATCGCAGCGCCGGAGGCCCCAACCCTCTGGAGGGCCTGACCCCGTCGCAGCGGGCCCTGTTGCGCATCGTTTGCTGGGTCGCCTGGGCCGACGGTGACTTTGCCCTTGACGAGCGGCAGCTGCTCGAGAAGGTCGTGGCTCGGCTGCTGTTGCTCGATGGGTCTGAGTCTGACGCGGTCGACGCGGTGCGGGCCCTGGCGGTCGACCATCTGCCGCAGGCCGATCTCACCGCCCTGGTGGCCGCTCTTGGTGATACCGACGAGAGGCAGCTGGCCGTCAAGCTCGCCCTGCAGATGATCAGCATCAACCAGCGTCCTGAAGACGACGCCCCGATCAACCCAGCCGAGAAACAGGCCTATCGCAACCTGATCGAGGCTCTCGACCTGACGGAGTCGGAGATCGCGGCGGCCGAGTGGGCTGCCCGCGATGAGCTCAAGCGGCAACAGACCCTGGGCGAGCTGCTGGTCGGGGCGCTGGAGCGCTTCGGCGCCTGGCCTTCGGCAGCGAAGCTCGATCCGCTCTTGCCCATGGGCTACTGGCTCTGAGGCATCCCATGGCCGACCCCAGCCTGGTGCTGACCCCCCACGTGCGTCAGCAGCTGGCCGATTGGCTGGCCGAAGATCTGGGCCGCGGCGACCTCTGCGCCCCGGCCCTGGCCGGGGCGCAGGGGCAGGCCCGGTGGTTTGCCAAGGCTGCCGGGGTCTTCTGTGGTGGGGTGCTGGTGGCCCCGCTGTTTGCCCTGCTCGATCCGGCGGTCTCGGTGCGTCTTCTGGTGCGGGATGGTGAGCCCGTCGAGACCGGTCAATGTCTGCTGGATCTGCAGGGCCCGGCGGCGGCCCTGGTGGCTGGCGAGCGCACGGCGCTCAACCTGGCCATGCGGCTCAGCGGTATCGCCACCGCCACCGCGGCCCTGGTGGCTCGGCTGGCTGGCACAGGCGTGGCTCTGGCCGACACCCGCAAGACCACGCCCGGTCTGCGCGTGCTCGAGAAATATGCGGTGCGCTGCGGTGGTGGCATCAACCACCGCCTGGGCCTCGACGATGCCGCCATGCTCAAGGAGAACCATCTGGCCTGGGCCGGTGGGGTGGCTGCCGCGGTGGTGGCCGTACGGGCAGCTGCCCCCTGGCCGGCGCGGGTGATCGTTGAAGCCGAGACCGACGCCGAAGCCATTGCCGCCGTGCGTGCTGGTGCCGATGGGGTGCTGCTCGACGAATTCAGCCCGGCCGCCCTGAACGCTTTGGTGCCCCGGCTGCGGGCCCTGGCGGCCGAGGTCTCGGGCTCGGTGGTGCTCGAGGCCTCCGGCGTCCATCCCGAGCAGCTGGCCACCTACGGCACCACCGGCGTCGATTTGATTTCGACCAGTGCACCCATGACCCGGGCTCCTTGGCTCGACATCAGCATGCGCTACACCACCGACTGGGTCTGAAGTCGTGACAACCTGCTGACAGCCGCATCCATCCCGGTCAGCATGGGGCGTTGATGGCTGTATCGCTGCCTGCCCATGGGTTGTGAGCGTTCTTGTTCGGGTCGCTGGCCTGGCCTGGTGGCTGTGGGCCTGGGCCTGGTGATGGCCATGGCGTCAGGGCCGGCTGCCCGGGCCGAGGGCGTGCTGGAGCGGGTGGCCCGCAGTGGTCAGCTGCGGCTGATCGGGCCGCTCGACCATCCGCCGTTGCTGAGTCTCGACGCGCAGGGCCGGCCCCAGGGCTACGGCGCCGTTGTGGCCGAGCGCATCACGGCCCTGGTGGGCCAGGCGGTGGGCAAGCCGGTGCGTCTGGTTTACGAGCCGGTCAGCGATTCGGCCTCGCTCAGTCAGCGCCTGGGTGAGGGCAAGGCTGACCTGGCCTGCACCCTGCCCTTCACCTGGGCCCGCGATGAGGTGGTCGATTTCACGATGCCGCTTGGGGTCTCCGGCCTGCGCCTGCTGGCCCCGGCCGGCCGCTTCGATGGCAGCCCCGCAGGCCTGGCCCGCCGCCGCATCGCTGTGGTCAAGAACTCTCTGGCTGAAACCCAGCTGCGCGGCATGCAGCCCGCGGCGCAGGTCCAGCCCTTCGCGGATCTCCCTGCTGCCCTGGGCGCCCTCAGCGCCGGACAGGTGGAGGGGGTGATCGGTGATGGCATGCTGTTGACCGGGTTGGTGGCCCAGCGCGGTCTCACGGGCCTGGTGCTGACGCCCGAGCAGCCTTACCTGCGCTATGCGGTGGCCTGCGCGGTGCCCGAGAACAACTCGGCTTTCCGCAACCTGGCCAACCGTGCCATTGCGCAGCTGCAGCAGGGCTATCTGAACGGCGACCCCGCCGATGTGGCGGCGGTCGATCGCTGGTTGGGACCGGGCACGGCGCCCAACCTCAGTCCCGCGCAGATCCGTGGTGTCTTTGATGTGCTGCTGCTCGGGGTGGAGCCCCTGCGGCCGGTGCCGACGTCTGCCGCGGCCCGTTGATTGCGGTTTTTTGTCACTGTCTGCCTTCGAGCCCCGATGAAGCTGATCACCCAATCCCGTCTGCTGGGCGTGCTGCTGATCGCCGCCTCGCTGCCGTTTGACACCGGCATGGTGCTGGCGGTCCAGGCAAGCCGCTCGGCGCTCGAGACCCCGGCTCCCCAGGGCGAGATCGAGGCACGACTGCAGCGCATTGCCGCCGCTGCCCGCCAACGCCAGGCCGAGGCCCAGTCGGCAGGCCCGGGCGCCCTGGGTCCCGATGCGATCAGTTTTGTGGTGCTGGGCCCCGGCGGCATCGGCTGGGGCAATGGCGGCTGGGGCAATGGCGGCTTCTACAACGGCGGCTGGGGCAATGGTGGTTTCCAGAACGGCGGTTTTTACAACGGCGGCTTCCGCAATGGCGGCTTCTACAACGGTGGCTTCCGCAATGGTCGCGGCTGGCCCAATGGGTGGTGACCACGCTTCTGGCGTCAACGGTGGCCCCTTGCGGCTGCTGGTGCTGCAGCCCACCCCCTACTGCAACCTCGACTGCGATTACTGCTACCTGACCACCCGCGACGACCGCGCCCAGCTCTCGCTGGAGGTTCTCGATGCGGCCCTGGAGCGGGTGCTGGGCAGCCCCTATGTCGACGGGCCGTTCACCCTGTTGTGGCATGCGGGCGAGCCCCTGACCATGCCGCCGGCCTTCTATGACACCGCCAGCGCCAGCATCGCCGCGGCCCTGGCGCGCCACGGTCTGCCGCCGGACACCGTGCGGCAGTCGCTGCAGACCAACGGCATCACCATCGACGCGGATTGGTGCGACTGTTTCGCCCGCAATGGCATCCACGTGGGGGTGAGCCTCGATGGGCCCGCCTTTCTGCATGACGCCCACCGCCGCACCCGCACGGGCAGGCCCAGCCATGCCGCCGTGTTGCGCGGCATCCGCTGGCTGCAGCAGCGCCGGATCCCGTTCAACGTGATCAGCGTGCTCACCGCCGATGCCCTGGATCACGCGGATGCCCTGTTCGACTTCTTTGCCGGTCACGGCATCGCCGAGGTCGGCTTCAACATGGAGGAGACCGAAGGCGGCAACAGCAGCTCCAGCCTTGATCGCCCCGAGCTTGAGGGGCGTTACCGGGCGTTTCTGCAGCGCTTCTGGCAGCGCACCATGGCCGACCCCGGCCTGGTGCATCTGCGCGAATTCGACGGCATCACCAGCCTGGCCTGCAGCGATCAGCGGCTCGAGCGCACCGACATGAACCATCCCTTCGTGATCGTCAACGTCGACGCCCGCGGCAATGTGTCGAGCTTTGATCCCGAGTTGCTGGGGGTCGAGCTCGACCGCGTTGGCTGCTTTGCCTTCGGCAACGTGCTCAGCGACAGCCTGGAGCAGATCGCCGCCAGTGAGCGCTTTCAGCAGGTGCAGCGCGAGATGGCCGCCGGGGTTGCGGCCTGCCGCAGCAGCTGCGCCTACTTCGGTCTGTGCGGTGGCGGCGCCGGCAGCAACAAGGTCTTTGAACACGGCCGCTTTGATGGCAGCGAGACCCAGGCCTGCCGCTACCGCATCCAGCTGGTGGCCGACGTGGTGCTGGCCGGGCTCGAGCAGCAGCTGGGGCTCAGCGCCGCGGCCTGAAACCCGCCGGTCCGCCTGCCGCGGGATGATCGGGGGCTGTGCTGCCGTCGCCCACTCCATGCTGCGTCTCGCCGATGCCCTTGAAGCCCAGTTGCGCGCGGCGATGCAGCGGGCCTACCCCGGCGTGGAGGAGGCCGATCCCCAGCTGGCGCCGGCGAGCAAGCCCGAATTCGGCGACTTCCAGGCCAACGGGGCCCTGCCCCTGGCCAAGCCCCTGGGGCAGTCGCCGCGGGCGATCGCCACGGCGATGGTGGCGCAACTGACCACAGACCCCGGCTTCAGCGAGCTGTGCCTGGAGCCGGTGATCGCCGGCCCCGGGTTCATCAACCTGACCCTGCGGCCCGAGCGCCTGGCGGCCGAGGTGCTGGCTCGACTGGAGGATCCGCGGCTGGGGGTTCCCCAGGCCCGCTCGGCG
>JAGWVJ010000016.1 GCA_018970945.1 Cyanobacteria bacterium REEB417
CAGCAACCGCTACCAACAGGAGCGGGCGCGCAAGCTGGCCGAGCAGAAGCGCTGGTGGGAGGCGATCGATGCCCTCAATCGGATCGACCACCCCTGGTGGAAGCAGCAGAGTCTCAGCCTGCGCCGCAGCGTCGAACAGGGCGTCAACCGCCTGAGCAAGGCTCACCGCGATCACGACAGTCACGGCTCCCTGCCGCACACGGTCTCCCCTGAGCAGCTCGATGCCCAGGTCCGCAAACGCATCGATCAGGGCATCGACGAATGGACCGCATTTCAGCAGGCGTGCAGGTCCCTGGGCGGTCAGATCGTCGAGGCTGGCCCCGAGACCGCCTGTCGCCGCTAACACCATGACAAGATTGCGGCGCAGCACACGCCGCAGGGTCATGCAGCAGGGCGACAGGGTCAAAGTCAGCAGCACCGTTGTTGTGTTCCATCACCCCGAGCACCGTGGTCAAGCCTTCGATCTAATCGGTCAGGAAGGCGAAGTGATCAACGTGCTCAACGACTGGAAAGGCCGTTCCATCAGCCCGACCCTGCCGGTGGTGGTCGCCTTCGGCAAATGCCGGGTTCACCTGCGATCCGATGAGCTGACGCAGATCAGCTGACAGTCCGATCTGACGTTCTGCATTGAGCCCGGGGGCTGGGGTGTGGCAATCAGCTGTCGAGCTGGCCGTCACGTTTGAGCAGGTAGATGCCTTCGTCGCCGTCGATGCCCTCCAGGCAGACTTGAATCAGCTCCTGCCGGCTGGTAGGCACCACCCGCCCGCAGAAATCGGGTTGGATCGGTAACTCCCGATGTCCGCGGTCGACCATCACCAGAAGCGCCACACGACGCGGACGACCCCAGGCCTGCAGGGCCTCGAGGGCTGCCCGCACGGTACGACCAGTGAAGATCACATCGTCAACCAGCACGACGTGACGGCCCTCCAGGCTCACGGGTAGGTCGGTGGGCTGCACAAGGCGCGTGCCCACCCGTTCCAGATCATCGCGATGAAAGGTGGGATCGAGGCTGCCGCAGTCGACCGGGTGACCGCATCGGAGTTGCAGACGTGCGGCCAGGACCCGGGCCAGAGCCACACCACGGGTCGGGATGCCCAGCAATACCAACTGCTGACTGTCTGCGAGGTCTTCGAGCACCTGCGAAGCCAGGCGATCGATCGTGCGGCCGAGCTCATCAGCCGCAAGCAGCTGACGGCGCACACCGCGGTCGGCATCCGGCGGAGTTGGCTGTATCACCCCGGCTGTTGTCCTGCTGCAGAGACAACCCTAGACATCCAGGCCGATGGCACTGCGCAGCCCCGGATCCCCAGCCCCAAATCCGCAACCTCCGATCAGCAACGTATGGATCTGCAACCGATGTGACCAAAACCTGACGCGGCAGGGCCGCCAGAGAAGCGTTAACAGGGCAGGGGGTAGGTTGGTGGGGATGGTGATGGCGCCAGGCGTCGGAACCTTGATCGATTCCTGATTCGATGCGCGGGTGAGACAGATCGGGTGACTGCAGCTCCATCCCCCAACCATCCACCGGCCACCGGCCACCCTGTGAGCGGCAGCGCGGCCACCACCTTTCGTCAAGCCCCGGCCGTGGCACCGGTCGTGCTGGCCATCCTTGATGGCTGGGGATACTCCCCCGCCGACGCCCACAACGCGATCCGGGCGGCCGAGACGCCGGTGATGGATGCCCTCTGGCATGCCTACCCCCACACCCTGATCGAGGCGAGTGGCGGAGCCGTGGGTCTGCCCGATGACCAGATGGGCAACTCAGAGGTGGGCCATCTGACCATCGGTTCAGGGCGCATCATCCGCCAGGAACTGGTGCGCATCGGCCAGGCTGTTAAAGACGGATCGCTCGCCGCCAACGCGTCTCTCAACGCCCTGGCCGACAGCCTGCAGGCGTCAGGCGGCAGCTTGCACCTGATCGGCCTGTGCTCAGACGGCGGCGTGCACAGCCACATCGACCACCTGGGCGGTCTGCTGCACTGGGCTGCATCACGCGGGCTGAGATCAGTGTGTGTGCACGTCGTCACCGACGGACGCGACACCGCCCCCAGCAGCGCCCTTGCCTTCATCGAGGCCATCGAAGGCCAGATCAAGGCCGCTGGCGTCGGTCAGATCACCACGCTCTGTGGGCGGTACTGGGCGATGGACCGCGATAACCGCTGGGACCGCACTGAAAAGGCTTACCGGCTGCTCTGCGAACCCGGGGCAATCAGCGATGCCACCCCCGCCGCGATCCTGCAGCAGTCGTATGCCGATGGGATCACCGATGAGTTTCTGGAGCCGGTGCGGCTGGCCGCTGGTCTGGTGCAGGCTGGTGACGGCGTGGTCTGCTTCAACTTCAGACCCGACCGTGTCCGCCAGCTGATCCGGGCCCTGGTGCTCGAGGACTTCGAACCCTTTGCGCGCGAGCGCATCAGCCCCCTGGAGGTCGTCACCTTTACCCAGTACGAGAAAGGACTGCCGGTGGCGGTCGCCTTTCCGCCTGAATCCCTCGATGGGTTGCTTGGTCAAGTGGTCTCCGAGGCAGGCCTGCGCCAGTTCAGAACTGCAGAAACAGAGAAATATCCCCATGTGACCTATTTCATGAATGGCGGCATCGAGCAGGCCTTCCCCGGCGAAGACCGCCACCTGGTGCCCTCACCCAGGGTGAGCACCTACGACCAGGCGCCCGCCATGTCGGCCGAACAACTCACCGACAACTGCATCGCTGCCATCAACAAGGGCATCTACGCCCTGGTGGTGATCAACTATGCCAATCCCGACATGGTCGGCCACACCGGCCAGATGGACGCCACCCAGGAGGCCATCGCGATGGTCGACCGCTGCGTGGGCCGCTTGATGGAAGCCACCAACCGCATGGGCGGCACCCTGCTCATCACTGCCGACCACGGCAATGCCGAACTCATGGAGGGGCCAGACGGCCGCGCTTGGACAGCCCACACCACCAACCCGGTACCCGTGATCCTGGTGGAGGGCGAGCGGCGCAAACTTCCCGGTCACGGCACCGCGGTGCAGCTGCGTGAGGGTGGCGGGCTGGCCGATGTGGCACCCACCCTGCTCGAGATCCTGGGGCTTGAGAAGCCTGATTTGATGAGTGGCTGCAGCCTGATCAGCCCGGCCGGAACCCTGCAGAACCCAGCCGCATCCGCCAGACCCTCGGCATCTAAAGTCACCGCATGATCAGTTCGGTCGTGTCGTGGATCTGGATCGGCAGTGGGGTTCTGCTGATCATCTCGGTGCTGCTGCACAGCCCCAAGGGCGACGGCATGGGCGGGCTGGCCGCCAGCGGCGGGTCGATGTTCAGCAGCGCCCGCAGCGCCGAGCAGACCCTCAACCGAATCAGCTGGACCCTGCTGACCATTTTTCTGGCCCTGGCGGTGGTGCTGAGCGCCGGCTGGCTCCAGTCGTGAGCCAGCGTCGATGAACCTGCCACGACGTCCGTTGCTCTCAGGTCTGGCAGCCACAGTGGCCGGACTGCTGGGACTGCCCCGTGAGGCCCAGGCTGCCGCCAAGGCGGGTGATCCAGCCTGGAACCTCAGCGATGCCCAGTGGAAAGCAAAGCTGAGCCCTGCGGCCTATCAGGTGCTGCGGCGTGAGGGCACCGAACGGCCATTCAGCAGTCCTCTCAACAGCGAGAAACGCACAGGCACCTACCACTGCGCCGGTTGCGACCTACCCCTGTTCAGCAGCACGACCAAATACGACAGCGGCACAGGCTGGCCAAGCTTCTGGCAGCCCCTGGGCGGGGCCCTGGGCACCACGATCGACTTCAGGTTGATCGTGCCCCGCACCGAATACCACTGCAAACGTTGCGGCGGCCACCAGGGCCATGTCTTCGGCGATGGCCCCCGTCCCACCGGCAAGCGCTACTGCAACAACGGCGTGGCACTGGTGTTTAGGGCAGCCAAGGGCTGATCGCCACCCCCATCTGCCTGGTTGACGTCCCAGATGGGGCGATTCACAGTACTGAAGACGATGGTGGACATGGGCGCCCTGGACAGGTGTCCTGGCTGGCCTGAATCATCCGTTCAGCCGCTACCGCCATGAGCAGCGCCAACCCGTCGATCTGGCAACCGATCGGCCCGGCACCGATCCAGAACCCGTTCCATGGCTTCCTCAACTATGCGAGCCCTGTGGGCAGCGGCCAGGCTGCTGGGGCCATGCACGGCCTGGCTGTGGCCCAGGGCGGGCCAGGGCACGATGCCTGGCTCTATGCCGGCTCAGTGAACGGGGGGGTCTGGGGCCGGCCTTACGACAGCGCCAGCGACAGCTGGGGCAGCTGGCGCTGGCTCAGCGAGCCGCCGGCCTACAGCGGAGCCCAGTCGATCACCGATCTGGCCGTCTCGCCTGATCAGCGCTGGCTGGCGGTGGGTCGCGGCGTCTTCAGCAACTTCACTGGAGTAGGCGGTGACATTCAGGCGCCTTTGCAACTAGCCGAACGCAGCAGCAACGGCGATCTGCGCTGGCTCAGGGTTGCTGATGAGCGCCAGGCAGCCCTGTGGAACCAGCCGGTGCAGGCCCTGCAATGGGCCGGAAATCTGCTGCTGGTCGGCACCAACCAGGGCCTGTATGTGGGCCAGATGGGCGCCTCAGGCGAACTCAGCACCCTGCAACGCGCCACAGCCTTACCAGCCGACGTGCGGGCCATCGACGTCGGTCCCTCGGGCCGCGTCTATGCGGCCTACGGCAATGCCACGGGAGCCGCCGTGATCACCGCCACCACAGCAGAGCTGCAGACCGATCCGACACTCTGGCAACTGCTGCAGGGCAGCGACAATCTTGCCGGCGGCAGCGACAACCTGCGCCTGGGGATCAGCAATGATCCAGGCACCGGGCACGACGTGGTGTTTCTGGGCACCTCAAAAACAGTTGAGGACAAACCCGGGGTCTCCAGATCCAGGATTGAGGCCATTCACCGCGGCACCTTCGGACAGGACGCCACCACACCCACTTGGCAAAGCGCAGCGGTCGGCGAGCAGATCGGAACCGATCAGGCGAATCGGACGAACTTTTCGTTTGCCGCCGATCCCACTGATGCCACACGGGTGTTTGCCGGGGGCAACCGCTTCCCCAATTTCGGGGGGGTTTCAGGGCTGGTCGCCGTTCAATTCGCAGACGATGGCAGCCACACGCTCAACTACATGGGCGTTCCTCTCTCGTCCCCAAATCACACCAGTCCACACGCCGATTCGCGTGACATCGCCTTTCTGCAGACACGCGCAGGCCTTCGCATCCTCGAGTCAGACGATGGCGGCATTTATCAGAAAGGTATGGAACTGGAGGCCCCATGGGTAAGCCTCAACGACGGATTGCGCACCACTGAGGTCTATGCCGCCGACTGGAGCCACATCGGCGATCTGAGCATCGCCGCCATGCAAGACAATTCAGTCTCGATCGGCACATCAGGGTCTCGGCCAACCTGGCTCAATGTTTACAGCGGAGATGGATCGATCGCCCGCTTTGATGACGGCATCAGCGGCAGCGATGGCCTGAGCCGTGCCTATTTTGCCTCCCAGCAATACGATGAAGGCCAGGGGCTGAGCGTGGCTACATTCGATGCCAATGGCATCAGAAAATCGACGCAATATACCAATCTGACCGTCATTGATCAATACGACAATCCCATTAGCTTTAAAGATTACGACTACAACTGGATCAACGGCGGCTATCCCTTCTATCCACCCGTTGAAACAAGCGCCTACCGCGCTGGCGATTACGTGATGGCGGGCGTTCGCAATGTGTATGAAGCCATCATTCCGCACTGGAACTTTGCCAATGGCGACGAGATTCTGCTCAGGCCCCTGATCCCAGACGATCCAAGCCTCAATGCGCAGCGTCAGTTCACGGCCATCAGCGTTGGCTCAACAGCGGTTCAAACCTTGCCCCAGGCGAAGCCCCACAGCTGGGATGTGGTGTATGCAAGCTTCGTCGCACCGGAGACATCAACCAGCAAGCTCTATGGGCGCGTCGCCGGGCAGGCCGACAATGGCTGGCTGGATCCCAACATTTACGGCCTCAAGGATCTCACCCCCACCAACCTGCTGAACAGCGACCAAGTCATTACCGGGATCACGCACAACCCTGATCGTCCTGAGCAGATCTACCTGACGGTTTCAGCGATTGATCTGATCACCACCCCTAGAGGAGTATCGCAAACTTTTCAACAGCCATCCCACATCCTGTATAGCCCTGATGGGGGCAAAAGCTGGCAAACGATCGCCAGCTCCGGCGCAGGGGGGCTGGCAAGCACTGGCGTCCTTCAGGACCTTGTGTTCGTCCCAGCCGCTAACGGCAACACCGCCGAGCTGTTCGTCAGTGGTTTCGGCGGTATATGGAGCACCGGTCTCAACGCCGATGGCACACCGAGCGACTTCAGCCTCAACAGTTGGCTTGGGCTGCCGGTACAGCAGCCTTTGGATCTGTGGACAACAGATCTCAACTACGACCCAGTGGATGGGGTTCTGATTGCTTCAACCCTGGGCCAGGGCAGCTGGGTGCTGCGACGCCACCCAGGATCTGACACGCCAGCGGCGCCACCACCAGGCCTGAGCATCAGCTCGACGACGGTACCCCAGGAGCTGGCGAGTTACCAGAATCGCAAGGGCCGAAAAGTTTTTAGCAACCTCAACGTCCACCTGGAGCGATCTGAAGCCAATCAGAACGCAACCGTAACTGTGGATCTGGAATTACTCTCGCCTGATGCATGGCGTCAACAGTTTGGAGTTGGACTTCGCAACACGGAAACCTTTGTCTTCCCTCCAGGCGTCAACGATTTGACGTTTTTTATTAGTCCGACAAACAAGAACATCACCGTCCCAGAGCTGACGCTCCAGGCAAGACTCACCAATGCCCAGAACGCAGTGATTGCCCAGGGTGAGCTGAGTGTCAGGCTCTACCCCAATGCGGAGACACAGGGCTTCTACCAGGAAGCCAACGGCGTGTTTTACGCGGGGGAACGCGACTCCATTCCACTTGCTGTGCTGCTGCCGGCAGCCAGCCTGCAATCTGGAGACAGCCTGTGGTGGTACAAGGTTGATGCCAACAACGGCAGCCTCGCGTTGCTGGATGCCCAGGGAAACAACCAGGTCATGGTCAAGCCGACCGATGCGCAGTACCTGGCGCTTGTGTCACAGCGACTTCAGCCCCTTGGCACAGCCACCGAGCCCAATGATCCACTGGCCTTCAACGCTGAGCAGGCCAAAGCCGCGTTCGACAATCCTGCTGCTGTCCTGGCCAGTGAACACCGATCAAGCGGAGGTTTGCTCAGCCTGCCGATGACAGACCTGGCTGAGGGCCAGCGTTTTGCCCTGGCCCTCAAGCACGCCACAGGTGAGCTGCAGGTCTCCCCGCTTGGCTTTGCCGTTGACAGCCATCTCGACACGTCGGTCAGTTTCACAGAAGGCGGACTCAACCGGCAGGTGGTGCTGGCTGCCGGCCGAGGAGAGCTGTTTGTGGCCGATCCATTTCTGTTTGGCAGCGGGGTGTTGTCCAACCAACTCACCCTGACCATGGATGTCACCCGGGTGAGTCCGTTGGCCAGCAGCTATGGCCTGTTTCGAGTCGACGACCTCACCGGGGCCTTTGATACCAATGGCGACGGCATTGCCGAACTCAAGCCGGGTGCGCCGACCTATGCCTCAGAGGCCTTGCGGCGTTCGCTGACCAACAGCCTTGATGGCATCACGGGTTCAACCATTCCGGGCTATGCCAAGAGCGTGAGTCAGCAGGTCACGCTGGCCAGCAGCAACATTTATGCCGCCTACATCACACCAGGCAGCCAAATGACACCTGGGCGCAGCGGCAGACAGCGCGTAGCGTCCCTGATGCACCAGGCACCCACGACCGACGAGATCTATTTCTCGATCGCCAAAGCCAATGGTGACGGGGGTCTCAAGCACGTCTCGATGGGCACGGGCTACTTCGCCTTCGATGACACCAGCGGAGGAGGCGACAACGATCGGAACGACCTGCTGTTGCGCCTCAGCGCCATAGCTGCCCCACTTTGAGATAGCGTCAAAAAAAGGGGGGCCTGAGCCCCCCTAGCGCCTGATCGAAGAGGTGTTGCCACCCCCAAAGGCCGATCAGCCGATCAATAGTCGAAGTCGCCGCCGCCCATGCCGCCGCCGGCAGGAGCTGCTTCCTTCTTCTCGGGCATGTCGGCCACGATGCACTCGGTGGTGAGAACCATGCCGGCAATCGAGGCCGCATTCTGCAGACCGCTGCGGGTCACCTTGGCGGGATCAACGATGCCGGCAGCCAGCATGTCGACGTAGTCGCCGGTGGCGGCGTTGTAGCCCTCGTTGAAGGGCTTGTTCTTGACGTTCTCGGCCACGACAGCGCCGTTGGCACCGGCGTTTTCGGCGATTCGCTTGAGAGGGGCGGTGAGGGCCGATGCCACGATCGTGGCGCCGATGAGCTCTTCGCCGCTCAGGTTGGCCTTGGCCCACTCCTCAAGGGCAGGGGCCAGGTGAGCCAGGGTGGTGCCACCGCCGGGAACGATGCCCTCTTCAACAGCCGCCTTGGTGGCGTTGATGGCATCTTCGAGACGCAGCTTCTTGTCCTTCATCTCGGTCTCGGTGGCAGCACCCACCTTGACCACAGCAACACCACCACTCAGTTTGGCCAGACGCTCCTGCAGCTTCTCCTTGTCATAGGAGGAGTCGGTCTCGTCCATCTGCTTGCGGATCTGCTCGCAGCGGGCCTTGACGGCCACCTCATTGCCCTCGGCAACGATGGTGGTGGTGTCCTTGTTGATGGTGATGCGACGGGCGGTGCCGAGCATCTCGAGCTTCGCGTTTTCCAGCTTGAGGCCGGCATCTTCGGTGATCAGCTGGCCGTTGGTCAGCACAGCAATGTCCTCGAGCATGGCCTTGCGGCGATCGCCGAAACCAGGGGCCTTGACTGCAGCCACGTTGAGCACGCCGCGCAGGCGGTTGACCACCAGGGTGGCGAGAGCTTCCTTCTCGATGTCCTCGGCAATGATCAGCAGGGGTTTGCCGGTACGGGCGATCTGCTCGAGCACGGGCACCAGATCCTGCACCAGACCGATCTTCTTGTCGGTCAGCAGGATGTAGGGATCATCGAGCACCGCTTCCATGCGCTCGGTGTCGGTGGCGAAGTAGGGCGAGATGTAGCCCTTGTCGAAGCGCATACCCTCGGTGACCTCCAGCTCGGTGGTCATCGATTTACCTTCTTCAAGGGAGATCACGCCCTCTTTGCCGACCTTGTCCATGGCGTCGGCAATCATGCGGCCCACCTCTTCGTCGTTGCCGGCGGAGATGGTGCCCACCTGGGCGATGGCATTGCTGTCGCTGATCGGCTTGGCGTGCTCCTCGATCTTTTTGACGAGGAACTCAGAGGCCTTGTCGATGCCCTTCTTGAGCGTGATGGCGTTGGCACCGGCGGCCACGTTGCGCAGGCCTGCCTTCACCATGGCATGGGCCAGCACGGTGGCGGTGGTGGTGCCATCACCGGCGGCGTCGTTGGTCTTGGAGGCGGCCTGACGGATCAGGGCCACACCGGTGTTCTCAATGTGATCCTCGAGTTCGATCTCTTTGGCGATGGTGACGCCGTCATTGATGATCTGAGGAGCGCCGAATTTCTTCTCAAGGACCACGTTGCGGCCCTTGGGGCCCAGGGTCACGGCCACCGACTCGGCGAGGATGTCGATGCCTTTTTCAAGAGCGCGGCGAGCCTGCTCGTTGTAGATGATGCGCTTGGCCATGGGAGGCGTTGTTCGCTTGGGTTGAAGTGAATGAAATGGCTGCGGAAGCTGCGCGGATCAACTGCGATCGGCGCGCAGCAGTCGCACTCAGTTGACGATCGCGAGAATGTCCTTCTCAGACAGCAGCACGTATTCATCGGTGCCGAGCTTGATGTCGGTACCGGCGTACTTGCTGTAGAGAACCTTGTCGCCGAGGCTCACTTCGGGAGCCTGCCGGCTGCCGTCGTCGTTGCGCTTGCCGGGGCCTACCTGGACCACTTCACCCACTTGGGGTTTTTCCTTGGCGGTGTCGGGAAGCAGGATGCCGCCGGCGGTCTTTTCCTCCGACTCGGACACCTTGATAAAAATGCGGTCTCCAAGGGGTTTGACCGTGGAGACGCTGAGAGAAACAGCTGCCATGGATCGAGGCGTGAATGACGTGCAAGGGCTGGCGCCAGTGGCGCCGCGGGCGAGCACCGATTTGGCACTCAAACCCGTCGAGTGCCAACCTATGTGCCCCAGCCCTGCCCTGGCCACCAGCGCGCTGTGCGGGTGACCGAACCGGCCTTGCAGGGGTAGTCGCGGTGGTAAGGTTGCGCCGCTCCAGGCGGGAACAGGTTCCGCCAGACGCCTCCCTGCTCTTCTTTACATATGGCTGCTGCTACCGCAACCGGCACCAAGGGCACCGTCCGCCAGGTGATCGGCCCGGTTCTGGACGTGGAATTCCCGGCCGGAAAGCTGCCCAAGATTTACAACGCCCTGCGCATCGAGGGCAAAAATTCAGCTGGCCAGAACGTCGCCCTTACAGCTGAAGTGCAACAGCTGCTGGGTGATCACCGCGTACGTGCCGTCGCCATGAGCACCACCGACGGCCTGGTGCGGGGCATGGACGCCCTCGACACCGGTGCCCCCATTTCGGTGCCCGTGGGTGAAGCCACACTCGGCCGCATTTTCAACGTGTTGGGTGAGCCCGTTGACGAGCAGGGCCCTGTCAACACCACCGTGACGGCTCCGATCCACCGCGAGGCCCCCAAGCTCACCGAGCTCGAGACCAAACCCAAGGTGTTCGAGACCGGCATCAAGGTGATCGACCTGCTGGCCCCATACCGCCAGGGAGGCAAGGTGGGCCTGTTCGGAGGCGCCGGCGTCGGCAAGACCGTGCTGATCCAGGAGCTGATCAACAACATCGCCAAGGAGCACGGCGGCGTGTCGGTGTTCGGAGGCGTGGGTGAGCGCACCCGCGAAGGGAACGACCTCTACGAGGAATTCAAGGAATCGGGCGTGATCAACGCCGATGACCTCTCCAAGTCGAAGGTGGCACTTTGCTACGGCCAGATGAACGAGCCCCCTGGGGCCCGCATGCGTGTGGGGCTGTCGGCTCTCACCATGGCCGAGCACTTCCGCGACGTGAACAAGCAGGACGTGCTGCTGTTCATCGACAACATTTTCCGCTTTGTGCAGGCCGGATCTGAAGTGTCCGCACTGCTGGGCCGCATGCCATCGGCGGTGGGCTACCAGCCCACCCTCGGCACCGACGTGGGTGAATTGCAGGAGCGCATCACCTCGACCCTCGAGGGATCGATCACCTCGATCCAGGCGGTCTATGTGCCTGCGGACGACCTCACCGACCCCGCTCCGGCGACCACCTTCGCCCACCTCGACGCCACCACCGTGCTCAGCCGCGGCCTGGCCTCCAAGGGCATCTATCCCGCCGTGGATCCGCTCGACTCCACCAGCACCATGCTGCAGCCCTCGGTCGTGGGTGATGAGCATTACCGCACCGCCCGCGCCGTTCAGAGCACCCTGCAGCGTTACAAGGAACTCCAGGACATCATCGCGATTCTGGGCCTCGACGAACTGTCCGAAGACGACCGCCGCACGGTCGACCGGGCCCGCAAGATCGAAAAGTTCCTCTCGCAGCCCTTTTTCGTGGCTGAGATCTTCACCGGCATGCCCGGCAAGTACGTGAAGCTTGAAGACACCATCAAAGGCTTCAACATGATCCTGGCTGGCGAGCTCGACGAGCTTCCCGAGGCAGCGTTCTACCTCGTCGGCAACATCGACGAGGTGAAGGCCAAGGCCGAGAAGATCCTGTCTGACGCCAAAGGCTGATCGCCATGACTCTGACCCTGCGCGTTCTGGCACCAGACCAGAGCATTTATGACGGCTCGGCCGATGAGGTGATCCTGCCGAGCGCCTCCGGTCAGATGGGCATCCTCACGGGTCACGTGTCGATGCTCACCGCCCTCGACAGCGGCGTGCTGCGTGTCCGCGATGGCAGCACCTGGTCGGCAATTGCAGTGATGGGCGGCTTCGCTGAAGTCGAAGACAATGCCGTAACCGTGCTGGTCAATGCGGCCGAACTCGGCAGCGCCATTGATGCCTCGACAGCACAGACCGCTTTCGAGCAGGCTCAGCAGGCTGCTGCAGGGTTCGAGGGTCAGGCCTCCAGCCCTGACAAGGTCAAAGCCCAGCAGGCCCTGGCCCAGGCCAAAGCCCGCCTGCAAGCGAGCAAAGGCGGCTGATCAGACATTCGAACGGGGTTCGAGCTGGCACCCAATACCCAGACGCCGCCCATCTGGCCCCAATCACAATCACCCAACGCGAATCATGGGTCCTTCAACAGGACCCTTTTTTGTGTTCAGATTGGGGGTTCCCAAGCCCCGGATCCGCAAACCACATCCGTTCGACAGGGGACATCACTACGGCATCACGATCACCAGCAACGGATCCTCCATGAAAAAGCCCCCTGAATCAGGAGGCTCGGCTTGCAGGGGTTCCCGCAACGGGTTCCGTTGCTGCATGGATTCGATCAGGCAGTACCGCAGAAGGTCACATCAGGGAACTTCAGCTTGGCTTCATCAAGACTCTTGCCCTTGCCTTCCTCCTGCCAGTAATTGATCACCTCGGTGGCCTTGTTGAGGATTTCAACCCGTTCGTTGTCGGTGATCCAGCTCTTGCGCTCGAGCTCGGTCTTGAGGGTTTCCCAGGCATCTTCCCGCGGCCAGAAGAAATAGGCCGTCAGAGGGCTCGGGCCACCGCCGACGATCTGATCGACGGCCAAAGCGACGTTATCGGGCAACCAGAGAATCTTGACCAGAAAACGACCCTCATCGGCCTTGGGGGTGTAGCCCGATGGCACACCGTCCTCATCGATCGTGGCCGTGGCGAGGGCGGCGCTGCCGCCGCGCATGACCGGTCGACCGGAGACGGGAGCATCGTCGACAGCGCCGATGGCGTCGGGCACCTCGGCCATGGCAGCCCCCACCACAGCAGGATCAAGCGTGCTATCGGGTGCTGGCATGGCAGTCGGGCTCTGGGAAGACGGACAAACAACTAACCTACCAGCCGCCAGACCCCTCCTCTGCTGAATCCCGGTCAAGCTGCCAAGGCCCTGTTGCTGCTGGACATCGACGGTGTGATCCGCGATGTCGGCGGCAGCTACCGCAGGGCTCTGGCTGAAACGGTCCATCACTACAGCGGCTGGCGACCCGAGCCGGGCACCATCGACAGCCTCAAAGCTGAAGGCCGCTGGAACAACGACTGGGAGGCCAGCCTCGAGCTGCTGCGGCGCCACAGGCTGGAATCCTTGCCTGATTTTGCAGCCCTGGTTGGGGTGTTCAGCGGTTTCTATTTCGGTGGGGATCCGGCCGGTGACCCGGCGCAGTGGCAGGGATTCATCGGCGATGAACCGCTGCTGGTCGATGCAGCGTTCTTCACCGCCCTCGAGCAGGCCGGCATCGCCTGGGGGTTTGTCAGCGGTGCGGAGCCCCCCTCAGCCCGCTATGTGCTGGAACGGCGCCTGGGATTGAACGATCCGCCCCTGATCGCCATGGGCGACGCCCCCGACAAACCCGACCCCGCGGGCCTGCTGCAACTGGCTGGGGAGCTGCTGCAGCGCCACGGCGGCGGCGCCCTGGGCCCGTGTGGCCCGCCGATCGCCTACTTGGGCGACACCGTGGCCGACGTGCAGACCGTGCTCAACGCCCGCGCGGCGTGTCCCGATCAGGCGTTTGTGAGCCTGGGGGTGGCGCCGCCGCACCTGCACGGCAGTGCCGCGCGGGCCCACTACGAAAACCAGTTGCATCAGGCCGGCGCCGACGCGGTGCTGGAGCACACCACAGCGGCGGTGCAGCACCTGGAGGACCTGCTGGCCGAACTGGCGAGCTGAGAAGGCCGCCCGCTCAGCGTTCCATCGCGGCAGTGGCCTTGAGAGCGGCGGCGGTGAGCACCTCATGGCCGCGCTCACTCACGGCCACATCGTCTTCGATGCGAATGCCGATTCCCTTCCAGCGCCCATCGATGACTGGCTGGCCTGCCGGCACGGGCAGGCGGTCGCTCACGTAGAGACCGGGCTCGACCGTGAGCACCATGCCGCTCTCGAGCTCGACATGGTGCTCACCAAGCCGGTAGGCGCCCACGTCGTGCACATCGAGCCCGAGCCAGTGGCCGGTGCGGTGCATGTAGAGATGGCGGTAGGCGCCCTGTTCGATCAGACCGTCGACCTCGCCCACCAACAGCCCCAGCTGCACCAGACCCTCGACCAGCACCCGCAGCGCCGTGTCGTGTACCCCTTCGGCGCTGAACCCGGGCTTCACAGAGGCGACGGCGGCTTCCTGGGCCGCCAGCACCAACTCGTAGAGGGCCCGTTGCTCACCGCTGAAACGTCCGCCCACCGGGAAGGTGCGGGTGATGTCGCCGTTGTAATAGTCGGCAAGGCTGCAGCCGGCGTCGATCAGCAGCAGATCACCCGCGTGCAACTCGGCGTTGTTGGCGGTGTAGTGCAGCACGCAGGCGTTGTCGCCGCCGGCCACGATCGAGCCATAGGCGGGGCCGCGGGCCCCCTGCTCCAGAAAATGCTGTTCGATCACCGACTGGACCTGGCGCTCGCTGAGCCCCGGCCGGGCCACCTGGCGGGCCAGCTCATGGGCCTCGGCCGAGATGCGGGCAGCCTCCCGCAGGCGCTCGAGCTCCTCAGGGCTCTTGCGCAAGCGCAAGGCATGCAGCAGCGGGTCGGGTGCCACCAGCCCCAGGGCCGCATGGCCGTGGCGGGGAGCCCGGTCGAGCTGGGCCGCCCAGGCGGCGATCACCAGCGGTTCGACCTTGGGGTGCTTGCCGACGCGAAAGGCAATGCCTTCAGCCTCCTTGAGGTAAGCGGCCAGGTGCCGGGGAAGCTCCTCGATGGGGTGGGCGAGATCGGCCCCGAAGTGCGCCACCGCCCCCTCGGTGCCCCAGCGGAAGCCATGCCAGACCTCGGCACTGGCCTCCCGGGGTTGCACAAACAGCACGTAGCGCTCGCCCTCGGGCCTGTGGGGCAGAAACAAGGCCACGGCATCGGGCTCATCGAAGCCAGTCAGGTACCAGAAGTCACTGTTCTGACGAAAGGGCCATTCGCAGTCGGCATGGTGAACCGCCAGGGGCGCCGCCGGGATCACCGCTGCGGCGCTGCCAAGGGCCTCAAAGAACCGGGCCCGCCGCGCGGCGAACAGGGCCGGCGCACGACGACCGTCGATCGGCTGGTGGGTTGCCATGGAGCCAAACGGATGCCAGCTCCGTGACGATGGCACACCCCAACCCAACTGGCGGCTCACGCTGCCTGCGTCAGACTCACCCTGCCTGTCCCATGCCAGCCCGTTGGCTCCGGTACCGTCCACACCCGAGCGCTGCCGCCTGCTATTGGAGCACTGGCGGCGCGGGCTACGGCTGAGTCGGCGCGAGCGCGGTCTGCTGGGCGGCCAGCTGCAGCTGCTGGACCAGCAGCTCGAGCGCCTGCGGCAAGGGCGTCTGCGGGTGGCCGCTTTCGGGCGGGTGGGTGTCGGCAAGTCGAGCCTGCTGAATGCCCTGCTGGGCCGCAACCGCTTTGCTACCGATGTGGCCCACGGCTGCACCCGCCGCCAGCAGATTGAGCACTGGCCGATGGACATTGATGGCCTGGCGGAGGTGGAACTGGTCGATACCCCCGGCATTGATGAGATCGCTGCCGCCGCCCGGGGGAGATTGGCGGCGCGGCTGGCCCTCAATGCCGATCTGGTGCTGCTGGTGCTCGACGGTGACCTCAACCGGATCGAGCTTGAGGCCCTGGCGCAGCTGGCCGCCAGCGGCAAGCCGATGCTGCTGGTGCTGAACCGTTGCGACTGCTGGACCCCGCCCGAGCAGCAGGAGCTGCTGGCCAGCCTGCGCCGGCGCCTGCCAGAGGCCCTGCAGGGGGTCGAGATCGTGGCTGTGGCTGCCGCACCCCGACAACCGCAGCTGCTGGCCGATGGCCGGGTGCGCAGCGAGGCCGCCCCCCCCCGGATCGCCCCCCTGCAGCGTTCCCTGCAGCGCCTGCTGAGCGACCAGGGAGATCTGCTGCTGGCGCTGGGGGCCCTGCACAGCGCCGATCGCTTTCATCGGAGCCTGCATCAGGGTCGGCTGCGCCACAGCCGCAGCGCCGCCCAGGGGTTGATCGGCCGCTATGCGGCACTGAAGGCCACCGGCGTCGCGGCCAATCCACTGATGCTGCTCGATCTGGCGGGAGGGCTCGCCTGCGACACAGCCCTGGTGCTGCACCTGTGCGAGCTCTACGGCATGCCGATGCACAGCCAGGGGGCCCGGGCGCTGCTGACACGCCTCTCAAGCCACAACGCCATGCTGGGAGGCGTACAGCTCGGCATCCAGCTGCTGCTGGGGGGGCTGCGCCAACTGCTGGTGCTGGCCGCACCATTCAGCGGCGGGCTGAGCCTGGCCCCCGCGGCACCGGTCGCCCTGGCCCAGGCCGCCCTGGCCGTGCACACCACTCGCCTGACCGGAAGCCTGGCTGCCGCCGAGCTGCTCAAGGGCGCCCAGCGCGGGCCCAAACCGGCAGCCCTGCTGGCCCGCCTGGCCCGCCACGATCCGGATGCCAGGGCCTGGCTTCAGACCTGGCAGCCCGCCAGCAGCACACCCCCGCTGCAGAGCCTGCTGCCATGAGTGAGCAACTGGCGTTGCTGGGCACCAGCGCCGATCCCCCGACGGTGGGGCACCAGGCGCTGCTGCTGCAGCTGCTGCAGCACTACCCCCGAGTGATCACCTGGGCCAGCGACAACCCCGGCAAACGGCACGGGGCACCCCTGGACCTGCGGGCCCAGCTGCTCGCAGCCCTGCTGCGAGGTCTGGCCGAGTCAAGACTGGAACACGTGCAGGAGCTCAGCAGCCCCTATGCGATCACCACGCTGGAGCGCGCCGCAGCGCGCTGGCCCAACGCCGAACTGGTGTTCGTGGTTGGCAGTGATCTGGCACCCCAGATTCCAGGCTGGCGCCAGGCTGCCGAAGTGCTGAAACGCTGCCGGCTGGCCGTGGTGCCGCGGGTGGGCTGGCCGCTCAACGAAGCCACCGCCACCACCTTGCGAGAGCTGGGGGCGCGCCTCAGTGTGCTGCCGTTGCCCGTGCCCGCCAGCGCCAGCTCGGCGCTGCGCGAGCAACCAGACCCGACACAGATCCCCAGGGCCGTGTGGCCGCTCGTGCGCGAGCACAATCTCTACGGACTGGCTCAGCCCCAACCGGCCGAGGCGATGCCACCAACGCAGACAAGCCTGTAACCATGCGGATCGCTCTTGCCCAGCTCAATCCCCTGGTGGGCGATCTGGTGGGCAATGCCGCGAGGCTGCTGCAGGCCAGCGCTGAAGCCGTCATTGAGGCCGCCAGCGGCGAGCCGCTGCTGATGGTCACCCCCGAGCTGAGCCTGTGGGGTTACCCAGCCCGCGACCTGCTGCTGCGCCCAAGCCTGATCGCCCTGCAAAACAGGCTGCTCGATCAGCTGACATCTGACCTGCAGCGGCAGGCGCCTCAGGTGTCGCTGCTGGTGGGGATCGCCGAGCCGACGGGCAGCCGCACGGTACCCAATCTCTACAACGCGCTGGTCCTGGTCGAGGCCGGCGGGTGGCGGGTGGTGTACCGCAAACAGCTCCTGCCCAGTTACGACGTGTTTGACGAGCGCCGCTATTTCGTGGCAGGCCTAGCACCGGCGGTGCTGCAGTGGCCCCCTGCTGGGGGCCTGCGCCTGGGGCTCACCATCTGCGAAGACCTCTGGGTCGACGCCGACCTGGCCGGCCAGCGCCTGGCCGGTCCCGACCCGATCGCCGAGCTCAAAGACGCCGGCATCGATCTGCTGCTCAATCTCTCGGCGTCGCCATTTGGGCTGGGCAAGCTGGTCCTGCGCCGGCAACTGGCGACCCGGGCGGCAGCCCGGCTGGGGGCCCCGGTCGTCTACGTGAACCAGGTGGGCGGCAACGACGAACTGGTGTTCGACGGGGC
The DNA here is from genome assembly GCA_018970945.1 of Cyanobacteria bacterium REEB417. Taxonomy (GTDB): domain Bacteria; phylum Cyanobacteriota; class Cyanobacteriia; order PCC-6307; family Cyanobiaceae; genus RGUW01. Next base: position 17,975 of record JAGWVJ010000016.1, read on the forward strand.
CAGCTTCCTGATCCAACCCGATGGCGCCCTGGCCACCCAGCTGACCTGTTGCCGGGAGGAGGTCGTCAGCCTTGCGTGGCCACCCCACGGCAATGCCACAGCACAGGCAGTGGCCAGGCTGGAGCCACCAGACGAGCTGGAACAGCTGTTTCGCGCCCTGGTGCTGGGGGTCGCCGACTACGCCCGCAAATGCGGCTTCAACCAGGCCCTGCTTGGGCTCAGCGGCGGCATCGACTCGGCGCTGGTGGCGGTGCTCGCGGCGGCGGCCCTCGGGGCCGACCAGGTCACGACGTTGTTGCTGCCTTCGCCCTGGAGCTCAGAGGGTTCGATCAGCGACGCCACAGCCCTGGCCCAACGGCTTGGCCTTGCCACCCAGATCCTGCCGATTGCCCCACTGATGCAGGCGTTTGACCACAGCCTGGCAGCGGTCCTGGGGGGGGCGCCCAGCGGTCTGGCGGCCGAGAATCTGCAATCGCGCATTCGCGGCACACTGCTGATGGCCCTCGCCAATCAGCAGGGGCAGCTGCTGCTGGCCACCGGCAACAAGAGCGAGCTGGCGGTCGGGTACTGCACCCTTTATGGCGACATGAACGGCGGTCTGGCCGTGATCGGCGATCTTTACAAAACCACGGTCTTTGCCCTGTGCGCATGGCTCGACGGACAGGCCGCCTGCGCCTGCCGCAGCGAACTGGGGTTGCCGCCGGACGGCGAGCTGATCGGCGCGGCGATCCGCCACAAACCCCCCAGTGCCGAACTGCGTCCCGACCAGAAGGACAGCGACTCATTGCCCGATTACGCCGTCCTCGATCCTGTGCTCAAGGCCCTGATCGAAGCGCACCAGAGTCCTGAGCAGCTGGTCGCCGACGGCGTTGACCCTGCGCTTGCCGAGCGGGTCATGGGCCTGTTGCGCAGCGCTGAGTTCAAACGGCGTCAGGCCCCGCCGGTGCTCAAGGTGAGCCGACGCGCCTTCGGCAGCGGTTGGCGCATGCCGATCGCCGCGCGCTGAACGGGGTCCCGTCCGCCTGGCCAGGACGGGCCGGCGGCGCCAAGCTGGACGCAGCCCCTCAGCGCGATCGAACCATGGCCGCCACCGGCAGTGCCGCCCCTCTGGCCAGTCCGATGGCCAGCATCGGCGTCCCGCGCGAAATCAAGCGCGACGAGCAGCGGGTCGCCCTGACCCCCGATGGCGCCCGCGAGCTGGTGAGCCAGGGCATGGAGGTGCGCATCGAGACCGGTGCCGGCCTCGGCGCGGGCATCCGCGACGAGGACTACGCCGCCGTGGGGGCACGCCTCACCAGCCGCGACGAAGCCTGGGCCGCCCATCTGGTGGTCAAGGTCAAGGAACCCCAGCCCGAGGAGTTCGGCTTCCTGCGGCCCGATCTGGTGCTGTTCACCTACCTGCATCTGGCGGCCTATCCCGACGTGGGGCGCGCCCTGTTGGACATGGGCACCACGGCGGTCGCCTACGAGACCGTGCAACTCGATGACGGCAGCCTGCCGCTGCTGGCTCCGATGAGCGAGATCGCTGGCCGGCTGGCCGCCCAGGTGGGGGCCTACCTGCTTGAGAAGCCCCACGGCGGTCGCGGCGTGCTGATGGGCGGCTGCACCGGGGTGCGACCGGCCCGGGTGGTGGTGCTGGGTGCCGGCACCGTTGGCTGGAATGCGGCCCGCATCGCCGCCGCCATGGACGCCGAGGTGTTTCTGCTGGATCGCTCACCGCAACGGTTGCGCCAACTGGAGTCAGACCGCCGCGGGCGGCTGGTGAGCCTGGTGAGCAGCCGTGGCCTGATCGAGCGGCTGGTGCCCGGGGCCGACCTGGTGATCGGCGCCGTGCTGACCCCCGGTGGTCGTGCCCCCACCCTGGTCGATGAACCGCTGGTCCAACAGATGAAAACGGGCTCGGTGATCGTCGATGTGGCGATCGACCAGGGCGGCTGCATCGCCACCAGCCGCGAGACGACCCACACCGAACCCACCTTCGCGGTCCATGGGGTGCAGCACTATGCCGTCGGCAACATGCCCGGCGCCGTGCCCTTCACCTCAACCGAAGCCCTGGTGAGTGTCACCCTGCCCTACATCCTTGTGATGGCCGGCCGGGGACTGGGCGAGGCCATCACCGAGCGCCCCGAGCTGGTCAGCGGCCTCAACACCGTGGCCGGCTCGGTCTGCCATCCCGGTGTGGCCAAGGCGCTGGGCGTCGCCCCCCGTCACCCCATGGCCTGTCTGCGCTGAGCGCCGAGCCTCCTGCAGCGAGACCAGCGGGCGCCGCAGGGACGCAGGTGCGATCCCCTCCCGCAGCGCCAGCACCAGCCCAGCCGCTTCGCCGTAGCTGGCGGCGGGCAAGACCTCGAGCCCCAGCGCCTCAGCATTGACCTTGAGCAGGCAGGGCGTCTCGACCGCAACCACGGGAATGCCGCGTTCGGCGCAGGCGAGCACCGCCCCGCCACCCAGGGCGCCAGCCGGGGCGATCACCGCTCCGACGGTATCAATGCCCAGCACTGGTCCCGCGATCGCCGCGGCAGCCGTCTGCCGCCCTGCCGCGGGCAACAGGTCAGGGGCCCGGCTCAGCCCCACCAACACGCAGGGCAGAAACGTGAACCCCAGCTCCTCGCCCGCCGCGCGGGGATCGAGATGCGGATCGAGCGGCAGCGGAGCAAGGGCCGGCGCATGGGCACAGGGGACCCCCAGCTCGCGGCTGAGCAGATGGCTGATCACCGCCTCAGCCCCCGCCAGCGCATCGACGCCGCTGCCGGCGCGGTAGGCCGCCAGGGCAGCACTGCCGGGATCGTCGGGGAACCGCGCCACCACCGCGATGGCCGTGGCACCGGCAGCCGTGAGCTGCCGACCCGCCTGCAGCAGGGCCTCGGGCTGACCCAGGCGCCCCCAGCTCGCGCCGCTGGGACCGGCGCTGAGGCTGACCTCCAGGGGCCTGTCGGTGATCACCACCGGGCCGATGTCGAGGCCCAGGGTGGCCCGGCAGCCGTCGGCGACCTGCAGGTGGCGCTGACGCAGCTCACTCTCGATGCCCGCATCAAGCAGCAGCCCCACCCGCTGCTGGCGCACGGGTCGCAACAACAGCTCGCCTGCCGCAAAGCGGTCGAGGCAGGAGCCCTCGACGTAGTGGATGCGTGGATCACTCCAATAAAGCGCTGCACCGTTCATCACGTTGGGATGGGTGATCAGGCAGCCGCTGGCCGCAGCCAGCAACCGGGCCACGGGCAGTGCATCGCCCGCATACCCCCCCTGCTCACAGCCGATCCCAGTGGGGATCACCAACAGGATCGGCAGAGGAGACGCCGTCATACGAGCACGACGGCCTCGACCAGAAGGCCATGGGAATCCACGGCAGTGATCGCCCAGCGCAGCGGCCGTCCCCGGGCCTCCAGGGCCGCCATGACCTGGGCCAGCAGCGGGCCGGGCCGGCGCTGGAGCCGCAACTGAAGCGGCACCAGTTTCACTTCTGATATTGGCCGAACTGGGCCTCGTAAAGGGCATCCTCCATGCCGGCCCTGAGCGCCAGATCACTGCGTGGAAAGGCCACACAGAGCAGCACGTACCCCTGCTGCTGCAGCTCGGCTTTGACGCCCATGGCATCGGGCTGCTCGACGCTGCCAGAGCTGAGCAACGCCGCGCAGGTGGTGCACACACCCGAGCAACAGGAGCTGGGCAGGGCCACCCCGGCCGCCTCTGCAGCCGCCAGCACGGTCTGATCGCTGCGGCACGAAAAGCTGTGGCTGACGCCCTCAAACTCGGCGCTGATCTGGAAGATGGTGGGCTCGCTCACAACAGGGCAATCACAGCCCGCCATTCTCCCAGCTCAGCTCTCCTGCCACTGGCTGGGATGGGGTGCCAGATATTCCGGAGGGGTCTGGACCGATGCAGCTGCGCTCAGCATCAGATCAAGACTGATCGAGACTCGAAGCTCGTCGGCGCTGGCATTGGGCAGCACGGCATGGTCCAGGCACGACGGAAACAGCACCAGCAGGCCTGCCCGGGGGGGCACATCAACGAAGGATCCTGTCCAGACCGTGGGCTGCAGGGGCCCGCCATGGCCGACCGCCATGCCCGGTACCAGCTCGTTGACCTGACGCTGGGGCCAGAACCGCAGGCAGCCGCAGTCGCCACTGCCATCACCACTGAGGTAATAGACGGCACTGAGGTGGGCATTGGGATGGTGGTGACGCCCCACCACCTGATCGGGCTCGCTGAGCACAGGCCAGCAACGCTGAATGTGCAGCGCCACCTGGCCCAGGTCAAACCCCAGCTTCAGCAAATAGCCCCTGGCATGGTCGAGAAGTTGAGCGATCAGCCCCGCGAACAGCTGATGCCGTTGTAGTTGCCAGACACCATTGAGATCGCCGGTCCAGGCGCAACCCGAATCGGGATTGCTGCAGACACCTCCGCGCAACGCGAGCAGAGCCTGAAGCTGCGCGGCAAGTTCGAGAGGATCGGGTCTGAGCTGCACCTGACCCAGGGCCACTGGGAACAGCGGCTGGATCACCAGCTCGCCCGGCGAGGGCAACGGCAGCAGGTGATCCGCTCCATCCATGACGTTGTCATGCCCCATGACCGCTCCCTGGAACCGGGGTTGGAGGCACCAAAGCCGCGGCCGGGATTGCCTCAGGCCATGGCCGAAGCACCTCCGACCACCTCGAGGATCTCCTGGGTGATGGCAGCCTGGCGGGCCTTGTTGTAATCCAGAGTCAACGACTTGGCCAGGGCCTTGGCGTTGTCACTGGCATTGTTCATGGCTGTCATGCGACTGGCGAGCTCGGAAGCGGCGGCTTCCTGAAGGGCACGCAACAGCTGATTTTCCAGATACAGCGGCAGCAAGGCATTGAGCAGCTGGTCGGGGCTCTGCTCAAAAACGATGTCAGAGGGCAGCGACGGCGCCTGATTGGCAGCCGTGCCGGCCTCAACCACCAGTTGACCCTCACGGGTGGTCAACCGGAAAATCTCATCGTCGGGCGCAGCAATGCCCTGGGGATCAAGCGGCAACAGTGTCTGGGAGACAGGCCGGGAGCTGACCAGGTTGATGAACTTGGTGTAGATGATCTCGACGCGGTCAGTGCCGCCACCGATGAAATCGGCCAGAACCTCGTTGGCGATGCCCATGGCCTCCGAAGCCTTGGGCACCTGATCGAGGCCGGTGAATGTGGCACGGATGGTGTATTGGGAGGCCCTGTTCTGGAAATAGGTGATCGCCTTGCGGCCGATCAGCACCAGATCAACGTTGTAGCCCTGGCGCCTGAGCTCGGCGGTGCGCTGCTCGGTGCGTTTGATGATGTTGGCGTTGTAGCCGCCGCACAGCCCGCGATCGCCGGTGACGGCAAGCAGGGTGATGGTCTGCAGCGCACGCTCCTCGAACAGGGGAGCATCCACATCTTCGAAGCGCATGCGCGACTGGAGATTCTCCAGCACGCGGGCCAGACGATCAGCGAATGGACGGCTGCGCAGCACCTGCTCTTGGGCACGGCGCACCTTGGCCGCAGCCACAAGACGCATGGCCTCGGTGATCTTGCGGGTGTTCTTGACCGAACTGATCCGGTCGCGGATTTCCTTGAGGTTCGCCATGGATTGGGTGCGTTAGGGGGGTCCGCAGCGCTCAGGCGGCAGCAAGCATGGTCGATTTGACTTCGTTGATGGCGTCCTTGAGCATGGCTTCAGACTCATCGCTGAGCTGCTTGTCGCCCATCACCTTGGTGATGAACTCAGGCTTGTTGCTCTTCAGATACTCACGCAGCTCACGGCAGAACTGCACGACTGCGTCGACCGGAACATCGTCGATCAGACCCTTGACACCGGCGTAGACCACGGCGACCTGCTCGGCCAGGTTGAGGGGACTGAACTGGGGCTGCTTGAGAATTTCACGCAGGCGCTTGCCGCGCTGCAGCTGGGCCTGGGTGGCTGCATCAAGATCCGAGGCGAACTGGGAAAATGCGGCCAGTTCATCAAACTGGGCAAGCTCGAGCTTGAGGGTGCCAGCGATCTTCTTGATGGCTTTGGTTTGAGCTGCACCACCGACGCGGCTCACCGAGATGCCGACGTTGATGGCAGGACGCAGACCCGAGTTGAACAGATCGGAGCTCAAGAACACCTGACCGTCGGTGATTGAAATCACGTTGGTGGGGATGTAGGCCGACACGTCACCGGCCTGGGTCTCGATGATCGGCAGGGCGGTCATCGAACCTTTGCCCATGGCGTCGCTCAACTTGGCGGCGCGCTCGAGCAGACGGCTGTGGCAATAGAACACGTCACCGGGGTAAGCCTCGCGGCCGGGGGGGCGGCGCAGCAGCAGTGACATCTGGCGGTAGGCCTGGGCCTGCTTGGTGAGGTCGTCATAGATGACCAGGGTGGCCTTGCCCTTGTACATGAACGACTCGGCAAGAGCCGCACCGGTGTAAGGGGCCAGGTACTGCAGAGCAGCCGATTCGGATGCACTGGCGGCAACAACGATGGTGTAGTCGAGAGCGCCTTTCTCGCGCAGCACCTCGACAACATTGGCGACGGAAGCTGCCTTCTGACCGACAGCAACGTAAACGCAGACGACGTCTTCGCCCTTCTGGTTGATGATCGTGTCGATGGCAATGGCGGTCTTACCGGTCTGGCGGTCACCGATGATCAACTCACGCTGGCCACGACCGATCGGAATCATGGCGTCGATGGCAGTGATGCCGGTCTGCATGGGCTCATGCACCGACTTGCGCTGGATGATGCCGGGCGCCATCGATTCGATCAGACGGGTCTCGGTGGTGGCGATGTCGCCCTTGCCGTCGATCGGCTGGCCCAGGGAGTTGACGACCCGGCCAAGCATGGCGTCGCCGACTGGAACAGCAGCGATTTTGCCGGTGGCCTTGACGGTGCTCCCTTCCTGAATACCCCGGCCCTCACCCATCAGCACGACACCGACGTTGTCGTCCTCCAGGTTGAGTGCGATGCCTTCGGTACCGTCTTCGAACTGCACCAATTCACCGGCCATGACCTGCTGCAGGCCATACACGCGGGCGATGCCGTCACCGATCTGCAGAACGGTGCCGACGTTGCTGACAGTCACGGATTTGTCGTAGTCCTCAATCTGCTTTTTGAGGATGGCGCTGATCTCGTCGGGGCGGATGGAAACCATGGGATGAGGTCCCTCAGGGGGAGCAGATGGAGGAGGAGACGGAGAAAGGGAGGATGGGGAGCGCGGTGACCTAGACCCTGGCGAGGGAAAGGCCAAGACGGCGGACTTGGCCGGCCAGGCTGGCATCGATCACCTGGGATTCCAGACTGACGATGAAGCCGCCGATCAACGACGGATCGACCGAAAGGTCAAATTCCACCGCTTGGGTACCGGCAATGGTCTTGACCCGTGCATTGAGCTGGGCCTGCTGGTCCTCGCTCAGGGGGGTTGCTGAGGTGACCCGTGCCAGGGTGATGTTGCGCATCTGGCGATAAAGCTCGAGATAGCGCAGCAAAACCGCATCAAGAACAGCGATGCGTTGACGATCCGCCAAGAGCTTGAGGAGATTCAGCAGGGAGTCACACAGCTGACTGCCGAACAGGCCTGTCAATGCGGACTTCTTGGCTTCGGGCTCGAGCACGGGGGACGCCATGGCCTCGCGCAGATCGGAACTGGCATTCCAAATCTCGAGCAACTCTTTGGCCTGGGCGGCCACCGTGTCAGTCTCTTTCCGGCTTTCAGTGACCTGGAGAAGGGCCTCGGCGTAGGGGGAGGCGAGCGTGTTGAGCAAAGGCATCAGACGTTCCCCAGATTGGCAATGGACTGGTCGAGCAGACGGGCCTGAGCCGCGTCATCGAGCTTGGCAGGCAACGCCGCCAGAGCCTTGTCAATCGCCTGCCTGGCAGCTTCTCGGCGCAGCAGTTCGCTGACGCGGGCAGCCTCGGCATTGAGATCGGCGACTGCTTCCTGCCGAAGTCGGGCCATGTCGTCGATGGTGCGCTTCTCGCTATCGGCGCGGATGGCTGCTGCACGCACCTTGCCATCGGCGCGGATCTGCTCAGCCTTCGACTGGGCAGCGGCCAGTTCGGCCTGCGCCTGGCTCAGAGCTGTGGTGGCCTTGGCCAGACGTTGCTCTGCATCGTCGAGCTCGGCCAAGATGGCCTCTCTCCGGCGGGAAAGAATCCCCCCCAGGAAACCCCGAAGAAACCAGATCAGAACACCGATCACAACGATCAGGTTGATCAGGTTGGTGTCTAGGAGGTTGGTGTTGATCCCGAATCCGCCGCCGTGGGCGAGGAGGGTGATGGACAGAGCAGGGGAGCACATCATCGGGCGGCCAGCAGACGGTCAACGATCATGACGCCGAGTCGATCGGACTCGGAGGCCAGAGAAGCCAGGGCCTGATCGCGCTGTTGCTCGATCTCACGCCGGGCCTTTTCGCGTGAAGCATTGGCTTCAGACTGGGCGAGAGCTAGGGCCTCGCGGTAGAGCTTGTCGACTTCCTGCTCAGCCTCAACGATCAGCAGTTGGGCCTGTTGCCGGGCTTCCTTGAGCTGATCCTTAAGTTCGGCTTCCAGCCTCTCGACCTGGGCCAGTTTGTCCTTGGCCTGAACACGGCTGGAGGTAATGAAGCCCTCCCTGTCTTCGACGGCCTTGCCAACAGGCCGGAAAAACAAGGCATTGAGCACAAAGGTGAGCAGGACCACCTGCACCGCCATCAAGGGCAAGGTGGCATCGAGGTCGAACAGACCTCCACTGGGCGTTCCGGCGGTGGACGCCCCTGCCTCGGCAAGCAATAGCCAGCTGGTCATGGGATGGCGGACGTTGGGGAAGGGACGGGGGAGAACAACGACGGGACCCGATCCTGGGGCAAGGCCAGCAAGTGGGACAGAGCCTTCAGGACGGAGTCACCGCGCGTCAGTCCCGGATCAGCCGGCGAAGGGATTGGCGAAGAGGAGCACCAGGGCGACCACCAGGCCGTAGATGGTGAGAGCCTCCATGAAGGCCAGGGAAAGCAGCAGGGTGCCGCGAATCTTGCCCTCTGCCTCGGGTTGACGGGCAATGCCCTCGACTGCGCCGCCTGCAGCGGTGCCCTGACCGATACCGGGGCCGATGGCACCCAGACCAACAGCGAGGCCAGCAGCCACAACGGAGGCAGCAGAAGTAATCGAATCCATGGTGGGAAGGAGGTGTAGGGCGCTGGTGCAGCGCAGATGGAATCTTGAGAAACCTGCGCCTGGGACATCCCCGATGGGGGATGGGCCCGGATCAGCCCGGACCTGCGCGCAGAGAGTTTGCCAGACGGAGGGTCCCCGATGGAGCCCTGCCGGGTGGTGGAGAGTCAGTGGTGCTCTTCGTGCACCGCCTCGCCGATGTAGTAAGCAGCCAGGGTTGCAAAAATCAATGCCTGAATGGCACTGGTGAAGAGTCCGAGAAACATTGCCGGCAGTGGCACCACAAGGGGCACCAGGAAGGCCAGCACAGCAACAACCAGTTCGTCAGCAAGAATGTTGCCGAAGAGACGGAATGAAAGTGACAACGGCTTGGTGAAATCCTCGACGATCTTGAATGGCAGCATGATCGGCGTCGGCTCGACGTAGTACTCGAAATAACGCAGACCTTTGCGGCTCAGTCCGGCGTAGAAGTACGCCAAGGACACAAGCAACGCCAGAGCGACGGTGGTATTGATGTCGGCTGTCGGTGCACCAAGCTCACCACTGGGAAGCTCAATTAACTTCCAGGGAATCAGCGCCCCACCCCAGTTGCTCACAAAAATGAAGAGGAACAGCGTTCCGATGAACGGCAGCCAATCCCGGTAGGCCTTTTCACCGATCTGCTCGCGGGCAAGATCACGGATGTAGGACCACAGAAATTCGAGCAGGTTCTGCACGCCAGCCGGCTTGAGCTCAAGCTTGCGGGTTCCGATCACGACCAGAGCCAGCAGGGCTCCAATCACAATCCAGGAACTAAGAAAAACCTGGCCGTGAATGTAGAAATCGCCGAAATGCCAGTAGAGCTGCTTTCCGACCTCGAGTTCGGCCAGCGGGAGCAGCGTGGTCAAGGGAACCATTGGAATGGGGTGGTTCAGGGAGCGAGTACCGCCTGCAGCAGCAGGGCGGGTTTGTAGAGCACGAATCCGGCCAGAGCAGGCAGCAGCTGAAGAGCCGGAACACGGGTACAGGCAACCACCAGGAGGGCGGGCACCAGGATCTGCATGCGGCTCAGGGACTTGGTGCCGTTGCCCAGACGGGCAACGCTGCGGGCCAGAAGCCTGAGGTACAGAAGACCGCAGACAGCTCCGAGCGACAGGCTGGCTGCGGTGGCACCTCCAAAGATCACCAGGGTGATCACAGCAGTCACCAGGGACAGCAGGAGCGTGGCCAACAGCAGTCGGTTCTGCAGACGCGTGAAGTCATCCAGGGGATTGGATGACCCTGTTACGGCGACAGAGCTGCCAGCCTGGCCCGAATCTGCGGCGATGGTTGCCTGCAAGAGGCCAGACCTCAAAAGCGGCCGGAATCTATCACGCAGCCCCGGAAGCCCAGGCCGCTCAAGCCTTTTCAGACCTGAGCAGGTGCAGCACCCGCTGGCCCAGCAAGCCGCGCACGAGGGAGCACCGTGTCGCGGCGTCAAAATCCAGGGGCAGCTCGGCCAGGGTGAGCCGGGGATGCTGATCAAAGGCCAGGGCCACCGCATGGGCATCGGCTTCGAGTTGCAGCGGCATCAGGTCAGGCCCCAGCAGCGCAGTCGACGGCCATCCCCAGAGGCAGCGGTTGCGTTCACAACGCGCCTGCAGCAGGTCGGCGTCGCAGCGCCAGTCGGCCGGAGTCAGGGGGCCCTTGCACAGAAAGAACTCCAGATGGCTGATGTCGGGATCCAGCGCCTCCACCAGACGCCAACGCTCCAGATCCGGCAGCGCCCGGGCCCGCTTGAGCAGGTCACCCCCGAGCAGCCTGGCCGGATCCCAGACCTCAGGATTGGAGAAACCGGCAAATGTCAAACCGCTGCCCGCAATGAACGCCATCAGGGTGTCGATGCTGTAGCTGCACTCCTGCGGGTGCAGATACATGTCGGCGAAATTGGCATCGGCCGCCGTATCGAGGGCCCAGCGTTGTTCGTGGTGACGCCGCAGACGATTGGTCTCGGGCAGACCCGCCAGCAGTTGGCGCCCCAGTTGCATGCCCTCAACACCGTGCCCGGCCCCGAGCAACCCCAGCGCGCGCTGGGTGCGTTGGATCTCCCAACGCCCACCATCGGCATAAAGAAACAGATGCAGCACCCCCCCCACCGCGAGCCGGTCGGCCAGAGCGGCCAGCCCGGCCTGAGGTCGGTCCAGGTGATGCAGCACCCCGACCGAGTTGATGTGGTCAAACGGCCCCTCACCCTCGAGCGCGAGCAGACTGCGTTGTTCGATGCGCAGGGCGCTCACCTGCGCGGCCGCCTGCGAGCGGCGGCACCGTTCACGGGCGACGGCCAGGGCACCGGCGCTGATGTCGACCGCCAGCAGGTCTGATCCAGGGTTGAGATGGCACAGGTAGTCGGTGCTCACCCCGGTGCCGCAGCCTGCATCCAAAATGCGCCAGGCCCGGGCGGCCTCAGTCCCGGGGACCTGCGGCAGGGCTCCGTTGACGAACGCCCTCACGCTGTCAACACACCAGCGCCAGTTGTATCCAGGCGGGGCGCCGTCTTGAAGCGGATCTCCGGGATAGGGGAAGCGGTCGTAAAAAGCACTCACCACTGGGGTGGCGGCATCAGCGGGGATCTCCGGGGGCATGACGGCAGCGCGACTGGGGCGAGCTTTTCATGGAGCGATGCCCCCACCCCAACAGGGTGCTGCAAACATTTGTTCATGCCGTCCCGGAGAGCCTTGGGGCCAGCCGTAACGTGATCCAGCCCGGATCGCGCCCGTCCATGACCGTGACCGCCAGCAGCGGCAGCCCCAGGGTCACCCCCCAGCGCTACGACACCCTGCCTCTCTCGAGCGTCCGTCAGGCCGAACAGCAGGACCGCTTCCCCGACCGGGGCGAACTGGACAACCTGATCACCTTCTTTCAGAGCGGTGCTGTGCGGGTCGAGGCCGCACGTCGCCTCTCGGCCAATGCCACGTCCATCGTGGCCAAGGCCGCCAACCGGATCTTCGCCGGCGGCACACCGCTGTCGTATCTCGACCTGCCGGCGGGCACGCCCCAGGCCGGCGACGCGCTGCCCCTGGCGGCCGACCAAGCCGCCTTTGCCCAGTCGGTGCAGACCTTCACCGGCACTGCGGCGAGCTCAGGCAATCTCATCAGCAGGCTGCTGGAGGGAGCCGGCGGTGATGCCGATGTGCGGGTGGTGCTGCCCACAGGGTTCAGCCCCATCAGCGTGGCCCGTTACGGCAACGACCGCATGCGCAAGTCGCTGCGCGACATGGCGTGGTTCCTTCGCTACGTGGGCTATGCGGTCGTCGCCGGCGATCCCAGCATCCTCGCGGTGAACACCCGGGGCCTGCGTGATGTGCTCGACAAGGCCTGTTCCCTGACAGCCACCAACGTGGCGCTGCAGGAAATGCGGGCCGCTTCGGCCGCGCTGTTCAAGGACCAGCCCGAAGCACGGCGACTGGTCATCGAGTGCTTCAACGTGCTGCTCCAGGAACTCGCCGTTCCGACCCCTTCGACCCGTCAACGCCTCGGCAGCCCCAACAACCAGGGCCTGCAGCTGCCCGCCACCTATGCCCTTGCCGCAGAGGGCCGCCAGCGGTTCAACATGAAACCTGGCATGAGCGGCGCCCAGAAGGCTGAGGTGATCCGCGCCGCCTACCGGCAGGTGTTCGAACGCGACATCGCCAAGGCCTACAGCCAGATGCCCTGTCCTGTGGAAGCCACCCAGGTGCGCCAAGGGGACATCTCGATGCGTGAATTCATTCGCGCCCTGGGCCGCAGCAAGGAGTATCGGCAACAGTTCTATGCCCGCTTCTCCAACAGCCGTGCCGTCGAACTGGCCTTCCGTCACTTCCTCGGCCGTGGCATCAGCTCCCGCGAAGAATTCACCCAATACTTCGACATCGTCTCGGCGCAGGGACTGCCCGGCCTGGTTGATTGCCTGGTGAACTCGATGGAGTACGCCAGGGTCTTCGGCGAGGAAACCGTTCCATATCTGCGCGATCTGGGTGAAGAAGCTCAGGAGAGCGCCGGCTGGGGCTCCAACCGCAAGCTGTTCCGGTTCAGCGCGCCGTTTGAGGGAGCACCCCAGTACGTCACCCTGTATGCCGCCTACCGCCAGGCCTTCCCCGACCAGCATGCCTACGGCGGTGGCAATGACCCCCTGGCCCTCAACTACGGGGCGATCTTCCCCTCGGGAACCGCCTCGGTGGCCACCAGGCCCGCACCGGCCCCCTATGACAGCCGCCGGATCCTGATCGGCAACGGCATGGCCCAGCCCGGCCAGATGGACAGTCCGCAATTTCGCCAGGCACGACCCAGGCGGGTCGGACCCAGGGTGGTTCGGCTGCAACAGATCGCCACGGGCGGCGGTTCGGTGCCACGCCGCGGCGGCCAGCCCAGCATCCGCAACACCGAAGCCAGCACCCAGGCGGTGATCCGGGCCGTTTACGCCCAGATCCTGGGCAATGCGGGCTATGACGGCGAGCGCAACAAAGTCGAGGAGATCAAGCTCGAGAACGGCGACATCAGCCTGCGTGAGTTCGTACGCCAAGTGGCGCGCAGCGACGCCTTCCGCCGCCGTTACTGGAGCGGCCTGTACATCACCAAGGCCATTGAGGTGATGCACCGGCGCATCCTGGGACGCCCCAGCTTCGGCCGCTGGGAAATCGACGCCTACTTCGACACGGCAGCCCGACAGGGCTTCTATGGCGTCATCGACGCCATGATCAACAGCGCCGAATACAACGAAAGCTTCGGCGAAGACACCGTTCCCTACGAACGCTTCATCACAGCGAACGATCGCAACGCCCGGCGCGTGCCGGCCTTGCGCAGGTCCTTCAACCCGGCCGCCTATGCCCAGCCCGCCGGCAATCGCCCAACGGTCGGTGCCCAGACCACACTGCGCACCACCGGCGATGTGACCCGCCGCAACCTGCCCGACCAACGCCGCGTGGTGGTCGGCGGCTGGAGCGCCGCGATCGCCGGCGGCCAGGCCATGGAAGCCCCCAAGCGCCAGACCGTCGGGCCCGAGAGCATCCGGCAAATGCCCCTGCCGGAGCGCCGCTGGCGCCCCCAGGGCAGCCCCCAATGGCGTCCGCTGACACCAGCAGGCTCAGGCGCCGGCACGGCCAGCCCAGGAAGCGGAGCAGGCCCTGGCCTGGCTCAGGGTTCCTGGAGTGCGGCTGTCAGCAACGGTGCAACCTCGGGCCTGGCACGGGAAAGCGGGGCCGCCATGGCGGCTGCCCTGAGACCCGGCCAACCCCAGGGCTTCTCCCGGCGCCGCAGCATCGGCCAGCCCCTGCTGCTGCCACCCGATGCCAGCGCCAGCGACGTGCGGGCCACGGTCGATGCCGCTTACAGGCAACTGTTGAATCGGGTTCCCCTGGCCGCCGAGCGCCTATCGGACGCCGAATCGCAATTGCGCGACGGCCAGCTCAGCCTGGCCGACTTTGTGGCCCAGGTCGCCCTGAACGAGCTGTTTCTGCAACGGCTCAACCGCATGGCGCCACTGCGGGCAGCCGCCGCTGCCCACCTGGCCCTGTTGGGTCGAGCCGCCCAGCCGGCGGAGACCAGCCGGTTTCTGGCGACGCGAGTCCGGTCGGGCCTGCGCCAGGCCATTGAAGTTCTTCTCGGCAGCGCCGAATACAGCCAGGCCTTCGGCCAAAACACCGTGCCCTACATCAGGGGGATGGCCACCCGTGATGGCATTCCCCTGAGCACGGTCAACCGCACGGCCAACCTCTACCAGGGCAACGCCGGACTCACCCCCAAACCCCGCGAAGCGCTGTGAGCGACCCTGTTCCGGGTGCCATCGCCCCTTCCGGCCAGCCCCGAGAGTTCGTTCATCACCCCACTGATAACAATCAGCAACGATCGGCAAACCCTGGGGGCACACTCCAGGGTTTTTTATTGAGCCTATTTCTCCCAACAATTTGCATCAGAATTGAGGCTCCGGCGATCAGCCGAACCGTCGCCACGACCCCACCAGGACCGCGAACATTGGCGCGATCACAGACCCGGGCCCATCCGCCAGAGTCGTTGCGCGCCAAGGGCTCTGGCTGATCGGGACGCCGTGAAGAACTGTTACCGACCTCCGGGGTGCAGCGAGGCGCTGGCACAGAATGATGCGGCGATCGGGTTCACCGATCAACCCCTTACCCACCGGATACCGGTCTCCGCAAGGCGACCGCTTGTTTCGAGGCAGAACTGCATGAGCATCGTCTCCAACTCGATCATCAACGCGGACGCCGAAGCCCGCTACCTCAGCCCTGGCGAACTCGACCAGATCAAGGCTTTTGTCGCCGCCGGCCAGCGCCGCGTCCGCGTCGCTCAAGTGCTCAGTGAGAGCCGCGAGCGCATCGTCAAGACGGCTGGAGGCACCCTGTTCCAGAAGCGTCCCGACGTCATCTCCCCCGGGGGCAATGCCTACGGCGAGGAAATGACCGCCTCCTGCCTGCGCGACATGGACTACTACCTGCGCCTGGTGACCTACGGCATCGTCGCTGGCGACGTCACACCGATTGAAGAGATCGGTGTCATCGGTGCCAAGGAGATGTATCGCTCCCTGGGCACTCCCCTCGAGGCGATGGCCGAGTCCGTTCGCGAAATGAAGAACGTGGCGATGGGCCTGCTGACAGGTTCCGATGCCGAAGAAGCCGGTTTTTACTTCGATTACGTCATCGGCGCCCTCTCCTGAGGCTGCTTTCTTCTCTCCCCTCAACGTCTAACCAGCAGAACCCATGCAAGACGCCATCACCAACGTCATCAACCAGGCCGACGTCCAAGGTCTGTACCTCGATGGTTCAGCGATGGGCCGCCTGGAGCAGTATTTCGCCAGCGGCGAACTTCGGGTCCGCGCCGCTGCCACCATTAGCGCCAATGCTTCGGCGATCATCAAGGAAGCGGTGGCCACATCGCTGCTGTACTCGGACATCACCCGTCCCGGTGGCAACATGTACACCACCCGTCGCTATGCAGCCTGCATCCGCGACCTCGACTATTACCTGCGCTACGCCACCTACGCCATGCTGGCTGGCGACACCTCGATTCTTGATGAGCGCGTCCTGAACGGCCTCAAGGAGACCTACAACTCTCTGGGTGTGCCCATCGGGGCCACGGTGCAGTCGATTCAGGCCATGAAGGAAACCACCGCTTCTCTGGTCGGTCCTGATGCCGGCCGTGAAATGGCGGTGTACTTCGATTACATCTGCTCTGGTCTCGGCAACTGATCGCCCCACTTTTCAATCTGAGGACGATCCATGCGGCTCTTCAAAGTCACAGCCTGCATTCCCTGCCCCGAAAAGGTGCGCAGCCAACGTGAACTGCAGAACACCTACTTCACCAAGTGGGTGCCCTACGAAAGCTGGTTTGCCGAGCAGCAACGGATCATGAAGCAGGGCGGCAAAATTCTCAAGGTTGAATTGGTGACAGGCCGCCGACAACAGAACTGCGGCAACTGACTGATTCCAAATTGCTCTAACGGCTGAATTTTTTCGGGATTCACAGCCGCTGAATTTCCCCATTCTGGCCCGGTTCACGCCGGGCTTTTTTGCGCCCCACCCTCGACATGCACCCGTCCATGGCTCTCAATGGGGACTTCCATGCCCACTGATCCGCTTCCCGTGGTCGGCAACAGCGCAGCAGCCTCCTCCTCTCGCCGCAGTCGCCCAGGGGGCGCGCCAGGTGCCTCCAGCCAAGGGAATGCTCTGGCGTTGCCGCTGCCTTGGCATCTCTGGCCCGCTGAGGCCAGGCTGTTGATCGTGATGGTGGCGCTCTGGAGCCTGGTGGGCCTGTTGGTGCTGACCTCGGCGAGCTGGTGGGTGGCTGAGCGTGAGATGGGCGATGCGGCCTACTACCTCAAGCGTCAGGTGGTCTGGATGGTGGCCAGCTGGGCCCTGCTCTGGCTGGGTCTACGCACCAGCCTGCGGCGCTGGCTGCAGTTGGCACCCTCGCTGCTGCTGCTGGGAGGACTGCTGGTGGCGGCGACCCTGGTCGTCGGCAGCACCGTCAACGGCGCCAGCCGCTGGTTGGTACTGGGGCCCATCCAGCTGCAACCATCGGAACTGATCAAACCCTTCGTGGTGTTGCAGGGCGCTGCCCTGTTTGGGCAGTGGCGCCGCAGCGGACCCGATCAGAAACTGCTCTGGCTGGGTGTGTTCGGGGCCCTGATTCTGCTGATCCTGAAGCAGCCGAACCTGAGCACCGCAGCCCTGACGGGCATGCTGCTGTGGCTGATGGCTCTGGCCAGCGGCATTTCCCTACCTCTGTTGCTGGGGACAGCAGGTGCCGGCGTGCTGGTGGGAGTTGCCAGCATCCTCAGCAACGACTATCAGCGGGTGCGGGTGACCTCGTTTCTCAACCCCTGGGTTGATGCCCAGGGCGACGGCTACCAACTGGTGCAGAGCCTGATGGCGATCGGTTCGGGCGGTGTGCTGGGCGAAGGGTTCGGGCTTTCAACCCAGAAGCTCCAGTACCTGCCGATTCAGTCGACCGACTTCATCTTCGCGGTGTTTGCCGAAGAGTTCGGCTACATCGGTTCGCTCGCATTGCTCCTGTTCCTGCTGTTGTTCGGCTTCGTGGGCCTGCGCGTCGCCCTCGCCTGCCGCAGCAACCACCAGCGGCTGGTGGCCATCGGCTGCACGACCCTGCTGGTGGGCCAGTCGATTCTCAACATCGCCGTGGCCAGCGGCGCCATGCCCACCACCGGCCTGCCGTTGCCCCTGATCAGCTACGGGGGCAACTCTCTGATGGCCAGCCTGCTGGTGGCAGGACTGCTGATTCGCTGCAGCCTCGAATCCAGCGGCCTGATCGGTGGCCGACGCCGTCACCCCAGGCCCGCCACCTAGAGCGATAGGCTGCGCCCACCACCTGCAGAGTCATACCGGGCAATGGGGAACCTCGGGCCCCAACTGGCTGAATGGGCCCGCTCGGGTGAGCATCTGTTGCAGGCATCGCTCGCTGCTCCAGGCCCCCTGACCCTGGGCCTGGTCTTCGTGGCCGGGCTGCTGACCAGCCTGGGGCCTTGCTCGCTGTCGCTGTTGCCGGTGACCCTGGCCTATCTGGCCGGTTTTGATGGCGCCCGGAGGCCCTGGGCCCGCAGCCTCAGCTTTGCAGCAGGCATCTTGCTAGCCCTGGTCATGCTCGGCCTGGCCAGTGCACTGCTCGGTCGCATCTATGGCCAGGTGCCCGATCTGGTGCCGCTGTTGGTGGCCGTGCTCAGCATGGTCATGGGCCTGTCGCTGCTGGGTGTGATCAGGCTTCAGTTGCCCGCCGGCCCAGACCCGGAGCGCTGGCGCCGCCTGGTGCCCGCACCCTTGGCACCCCTGGCCGCAGGGGTGGCCTTCGGCCTGGCAGCGACACCCTGCACCACCCCGGTGCTGGCCGTGCTGCTGGGCTGGATGGCCGAAGCCGGCCATCCGCTAATCGGCGCCGTGCTGTTGAGTGCCTTCGGGGTCGGGCAGCTGGTCCCCCTGCTGCTGGCCGGCACGGCTGCTGCCAGTCTTCCCAGGCTGCTGAGCTTCAGGGCTGCTGGCCAATGGGTCCCCCCCATCAGCGGCGTGCTGCTGCTGGCCAGCGGTGGTCTCAGCCTGGCCTCCCGATGGCCATGACCATGGTGCTGCGCCTGGTGGCCCTGCTGGCCGATCTGCGACTGGCCATCGGCCTGTTGCTGCTCATTGCCATCGCCAGTGGCGTGGGCACGGCCATTCCGCAACAGGAAGCGGCCCGTTTCTATCTGGAGCGCTACGACGCCAGCCCCTGGCTGGGTCTGTTCAACGGCAACCGGCTGCTGCAGCTGCAGCTCGACCACGTTTATTCGAGCAGCTGGTTTCTAGCCCTGCTCGCCTGGCTGGCCCTGGCCCTGCTGCTGTGCAGTTGGCGCCGGCAATGGCCTGCGCTGCAGGCGGCCCTGCGCTGGGTCGACTACAGCCAACCCCGGCAGCTCAGCAAGTTGGCGGTGGCCGAGACCCTCAGCCGCACCGCACCGCAGCACAGCCTTGATGCCCTGGAGACACTGCTGCGCCAAGGGGGATGGCAGCTGCAACGCCAGCCCCAGCGGTTGGCCGCCCGCCGCGGCCTGATCGGGCGCGTTGGCCCCCTGCTGGTGCACGCCGGTCTGGTGTTGCTGATGCTGGGTGCGGCCTGGGGCAGCCTCGGCGGCCAGCGCGTCGAGCAGTTTCTGGCCCCGGGCCGCAGCCTCGAGCTGCTCGACCGCCAGGGTCACAACCAGCTGACCCTGGCCCTCGACGGTTTTTCGGTGCAGCGTGACCCGGCCGGACGGCCCGAGCAGTTCAGCTCCCAGCTGCGGCTGCTGACCGGCGACACCGGCGACGGCTCTGGCCCAGGCGAGGCCCTGCTGCGCGCCGGCGAGATCAGCGTCAATCACCCGCTGCGCTTTCGCGGCATGACCCTGTACCAGGCCGACTGGGCCCTGGCGGCGATCACCATCCAGATCGGTCGCAGCCCGTTGCTGCAGCTGCCCCTGCAGAGCTTCCCCCAATTGGGGGAGCAGATCTGGGGACTGGTGCTGCCGACCCGGCCCGATGGCACAGAACCGGTTCTGCTCACCCTCAGCAATGAAGCCGGTCCGGTCGAGGTGTTCGGGGCTGACGGCCGCTCCCTCGGTCAGATCAGCGTGGGCGGTGACCCACTCGAGGTGGGTGGTCTGCCGCTCAGGGTGAGCGCGGTGTTGCCCGCCAGCGGCATCCTGCTCAAGCGCGATCCCGGCGTCCCCCTGGTCTATGCCGGATTTGCCCTGGCCCTGCTGGGCGGGGGATTCAGCCTGGTGGCCACACGCCAGTTATGGGCCATCGCCGAAGGCACGGGGGAGCAGGGACGGCTGCACGTCGCCGGTCTGTGCAACCGCAATCTCACCGCCTTCGCCGCCGAACTGCCCGAACTGCTGACCCGGCTGTGAGTCAGCCGTCAGCAGGCCTGACGGCTGCCGTGGCTGACACGAACGACCGTGTGCACATTGCCGCGCGGATGGAAGTCAGCCTCCAGCTGCATCCAAACGGGGTCGCAGGCGGCCACCAGATCATCAAGAATCCGGTTGGCCACCTCCTCGTGGGAGATGGAGCGGTCGCGATAGCTGTTGATGTAGAGCTTGATCGCCTTGAGCTCCACCACCCTGGGCCCAGGCTGATAAAGCAACCGCAGCACCGCAAAATCCGGATACCCCGAGAACGGGCACTTGCAGGTGAACTCGGGAAGCTCGATTGAAATCTCATAGGGCCGGGTCGGCCTGGGGTTGTCGAAGCAGATCAAGGCCGCCTCGGCAATGGCACGCTCGCCGTAGAGGGGCGTGCGGGTCTGGGACTCAGCTCCAGCAGACACGGGTTCGCTCAAGTAGTCCTCGAGCGTAGGCAACGCCGACGTGCGGCAGCTGGTGCCGCGGCCCGCTCAACCAGTAACAATGGCTACGTCCTGTCGGACCGGGCTCCGGTGGGATGGGATCCGAAGTCTCCCCTCAAAGCCGGCGCAGCCCCCATGAAAAAAGTTGAGGCCATCATTCGTCCCTTCAAGCTGGAAGACGTCAAGATCGCCCTGGTCAACGCCGGCATCGTGGGCATGACCGTCAGCGAAGTGCGTGGTTTCGGCCGCCAGAAGGGCCAGGTGGAGCGCTACCGGGGCTCGGAATTCACCGTCGAATTTCTGCAGAAACTCAAGCTCGAGATCGTTGTGGACGACGACAAGGTCGACACGGTTGTCGGAGCGATTCAGGATGCTGCGCGCACCGGCGAAATCGGTGACGGCAAGATCTTTGTGAGCACGGTGAATTCGGTGATCCGGATCCGCACCGGCGAAGACGGCAGCGCCGCGATCTGATCCAGC
>JAGWVJ010000003.1 GCA_018970945.1 Cyanobacteria bacterium REEB417
GGAACAGCAGGAGCCCTGACCAGCCCACAAAAACGAAGCGGTCGCGCTTGAGCCAGTCATCGAGGACGTCGAACCATCCCCGTTGCGGCGCGCGCCCTACAGCGATCGTCATGGGTAGAGCGAAACACCCGGCGATGGTACCAACGTTGAGCGGCGCTCCGTGGCCGTTTGCAACGGGCCGACATCCCTTGTTGGATCTGGGTTTTAGGTATTTCTTCCGATTCTGGGTCTGACCTTCTGGCCGATCCTGAAGCGGCGGGCGGCAAGATGGCTTCCGTCTTCCTTTCTGTGCAATGGCCAGCAGTGCCACGGCAGCCCAGCCACCTCAGCAGGGTTCGGATCAACAGGTTCTCGAGCAGCCGGTGCTCGGTTCACGTCGTTTGTCCAACGTGCTGGTGGCCCTCGTGGTCAGCACCGGCGGCCTCGGCTTCCTGCTCACCAGCGCCTCGAGCCGGCTGGGTCTCGATCTGCTGCCGATCGGTCACCCGGCCGCGCTCGAATGGGTGCCACAGGGGCTGGTGATGGGCCTGTATGGCGTCGCAGCCCTGCTGTTGTCGTCCTACTTATGGTCTGTGATCGCCATTGACGTGGGTGCCGGTAGCAACCGTTTTGACCTGGCCAGCGGCGAGGCCACCATCAGCCGGCGGGGGTTCCGCCGGAGCATCGATGTCAGCATTCCCCTTGCCCAGATCCAGGCCGTCAAGGTGGAGGTGCGTGACGGTCTCAATCCGCGTCGGCGCCTGGCACTGCGGGTGCAGGGTCGCCGTGACATGCCCCTGACCCGGGTGGGGGAGCCCATGCCCCTGGCTGAACTGGAACTCGGTGGAGCCCAGTTGGCACGGTTTCTGGGCGTTCCCCTTGAGGGTCTGTGATGGCCCGCTGGTTGCTGGCCGTGGTGCTGTTGCTGGCGCCGTTCGGTCTCTCGGCCTGCAGTGCCGAAGGTGGATCCAGACCCCAGGGGTGCGATGTTGCCGGCGTGGCCTGCCTGCAGGGCACGGCCCTGGTGGCCCTGGAGACCGGCAAGGGAACTGTGCGGATTCAGCTCGATGGTGCGGCGGCACCGCTCACAGCAGGCAACTTCGTCGATCTCGTCAACCGCGGCACCTACAACGGCACGGTGTTCCACCGGGTCGTCCGCGAGCCGGTGCCCTTTGTGGTGCAGGGGGGTGATCCCCAGACCGCCAATCCCAATGTGAGCCCCACCCAGTACGGCATGGGGAGCTATCTCGATCCGCTCAGTGGCCAAAGTCGTCTGATCCCGCTTGAGCTCAAGCTCACCAAGGAGGAGACCCCCCGCTACGGCCAGCAGCTGACGGCTCCGGGCATCACGCGCCAGCTGGCCCTTGTGCACCAGCGTGGGGCGGTGGCGATGGCCCGCTCCAACGACCCCAACTCGGCCAGTGCCCAGTTCTACATCGCCCTTCAGGCCCTGCCCGAGCTCGACGGCCGCTATGCGGTCTTCGGCCGGGTGGTGCAGGGCATGGACGTGGTCGACCGCATCCAGCAGGGCGACAAATTGGTCAAGGCCCGGGTGCTCGAAGGGGGCACCCTGGTGCAGGCACGGCCTTAGGCCGGCACCCGCTTGTCAAGACGGGTGCTCTTGAGCAGCTCGGTGTTCACGCCCGAGGCCCGCTCCAGAGCCACCTTGCCGGTGCGAGCGATCTCGAGGATGCCGTAGGGCTCCATCAGACGTTCGAGCGCCACGAGTTTGCCGGGATCTCCCACCACCTCGAGGGTCAGGGCTTCGTCGGCCACATCGACCACCTTGGCCCTGAACACAGTTACCAGTTCAAGGATGGCGCTGCGCTGCTGGGCCGGCGCAGCCACCTTGAGCAGCATCAGCTCCCGCTCGACCGCCGGAATTGTCGACAGGTCGATCACGCCGAGCACGTTGACCAGCTTGTCAAGCTGTTTGGTCATCTGCTCGAGGGTGCGGTCATCGCCCTCGACCACCATGGTGAGCCGCGACATGCCGCCCTTTTCGGCGGGCCCCACTGCCAGGCTCTCGATGTTGAAGCCGCGGCGCGCGAAGAGTCCCGAGATGCGGCTGAGCGCGCCCGATTCGTCTTCAACCAGCACCGAGAGGGTGTGCTTCATGGAGCAGACCGCCGCTGACCACAACAGATCAACCAAAGGTACGCGTCAGCCAGTGCAGCAGCAGCTGATTGAACGGATCGGCCGCTTCGTCGTGGGGGCAGTGTCCGCAGCGGGGCAGCACGGCCAGCTCAGCGCGGGGCTGCAGGGCCAGGCACTGGTCCGACACCTCCAGGGGCACCAGGCGGTCGGCTGCGCCCCAGATCAGCAGCAGCGGTTGCTGCAGCCGGGGCAGCAGGGCGCGGGCGGTCGCCTGCCAGGGGCGCAGGGCCATGGCCGTGCTCATGGCCCGCAGGCTGCGCACCGCCGTGGGCCGCAGGGCGGGGCGGGCGATCAACCGGCGCAGTTGGTGATCGCCGAGCACGGGGCTGCAGTAGGCCAGCTGGATGCCCAGATCCAGCAGGGGTGAGCGGGCCAGCAGCGGCACGATCAGCTCGAGCGGCAACAGCCGGCACAGCAGTGTCACCAGGGCGCGCCACAGGCGGCGCAGCCATGGTGCGCGGCGGCCGGGCCGGCGGGGGGCACGCAGAAGGCTGGGGTCGGCCAGGGGGGCGGCCACCACGGCCCGCACCCAGCGCGGCGCGAACACCCCGCAGCTGAGTGCCACCAGCCCGCCCAGCGAATGGCCCACCAGCACCACCGGCTGCTGCACCACCTGCGCTGCGAAGGCCTGCACCTGGCGTGCCCAGAGCCGGTTGTCGAGGGCGCGGCCCCGCCGCAGGCCCGGTTGGCTCGAGGCGCCGAACCCGATCAGATCGAGGCCATAGACACGCCAGCCGGCGGCGGCCAGCGGAGCCGCCGTGTGGCGCCAGTGGCCGCTGCTGGTGCCAAAGCCATGCAGCAGCAGCAGAGCCGGGGCGTTGGCCTCACCCAGCACCTGCCAGTGACACTGCAGGCCCTGCCACTGCCAGAACTGTGCCTCGCCCCATTGGGTTGAGGCGTCAGGCTGGGAGGCGCTGGAGTTCACCGGCGGCTGTGACGACAGGGGCGGCAGATCACTATTGCGAAGGGGCGGCTCGCCTGCGGCCGGGGAGCGGTTTCTTTCGCGCCGAGTCTCGCCCCGCCCGCGACCTGGGTGTGTTGCTGCTGGCTGACCTGGTGGCTGCGCGCCGCGAGGCGGCTGCCATTGCCGGCACCTCTGAACAAGCTGCTGAACCGCTCGCCGTGCTCGATGCCATGGCGGGGTGCGGCATCCGGGCCCTGCGCTTCGGCCTCGAGGTCATGCCGGCGGGCAGCGTGCTCTGGGTCAACGATGCCGACCCCGATCGGCTGCCGCTGCTGCAGGCCAACCTGGCCCCCCTAGCGGCCAGTGGACCCGGGCCGCAGATCACGGCCCAGACCGCTCAGCAGCTGTTGGCCGCCGCTGTGGTCGAACGCCGCCGCTTTGATCTGGTCGATCTTGATGCCTTCGGCTGCCCCAGCGACCTGGTGCCGCTGGCGCTCGAGGCGGTCAGGGTCGGCGGCCTGCTGTATGTGGCCAGCACCGATGGCCGTTCGCCCACCGGCCATGACCGTCGTGGTGCACTGCGTCAGCTGGGTGCGGCAGCCCGGGCCCACCCGGCCAGCTGGGAACTGGCCCTGCGCCTGCAGCTGGGGGTGATCGCCCGCGCCGCCTGGGCCCAGGGGCGCGGCATTCAACCGGTGCTCAGCTTCAGCGAGGGCCGCACCTTTCGTACGGCGGTGCGGCTGCAGGCGCGCCCTGCCGCTGCCGGGTTGCAACAGCTCGGCCTCCTGGCCCATTGCCATGGCTGCGGTGATCAGCAGGTGCAGCCGTTGCTGCAGCTGGGGCGCTGGACGCGCTGCCGCTGCCCGGGCGAGGAGCCTCCGCTGGCCATCAGTGGGCCGCTGTGGATCGGCCCGTTGCAGGACCCGGCCGTGCTGGCCCGCCTGCTGCAGCGGGCCGAGCAGCCGCCGGAGGCTGTGGCGGGGCCCTGGCTGGGCCAGCCGGGGCGCCGGCTGCTGCAGCGGCTGGTGGCCGATGCCGCCGATCTGCCCCGCTGCTGGCCGACCGGTGCGATCGCCCGCTGCCTGGGGGGCGGTCCGCCGCCCCTGATGGCATTGGTGCAGGCCCTGCGGCAGCTGGGCTACCGGGCTGCCGCCAGCGGCGTGATGCCCTCCCAGGTGCGCAGCGATGCCCCCTGGAGCGTCATCCTTGAGGTGGCCAGCGGGTTGGTCCAGGCCCAGGACTGCTAAATAGGTAGCCACCAACGACAAGTCCAGGTCCATGGCCTCAGAAATCTTCGGCATTGCAGCTCTGTTCTGGGTGCTGATTCCCGTGGGTCTGGCCGGTGGGGCTTTGCTGCTGAAGCTGCTCAAGGACTGAGGCCCACGCGCCGGGCGGGCGGACCCCTAGGCTCAGGCCGCTTGTGAAACGGTCGGCATGCAGCTCCTGGTCGTCGGTGGCACCGGAACCCTCGGCCGGCAGATCGTGCGCAGGGCCCTTGACCAGGGACACCAGGTCCGCTGCATGGTGCGCACCCCACGCAAGGCCGCCTTTCTGACCGAATGGGGCTGCGAGCTCACCCGAGGCGATCTGCTTGAGCCCGCCAGCCTCGACTATGCACTGGAGGGCCAGGAGGCCCTCATCGATGCCGCCACGGCCCGTGCCACCGAGCCGGGCAGCGCCTACGCCATCGACTGGACGGGCAAGCAGAACCTGTTTGCCGCCGCTCGCCGCGCCCAGGTGAGGCGCGTGGTCTTTCTGTCACTGCTGGCAGCGGCCCAGCATCCCGATGTGCCGTTGATGGAGATCAAGGCCTGCACCGAGCAATGGCTCGCTGCCTCCGATCTCGACTACACGATCCTGCAGGGCGTTGCCTTCATGCAGGGGTTGATCAGCCAGTTTGCGATTCCGGTGCTCGAGTCGCAGACCGTGTGGGTGAGCGGTTCACCCACGCCGCTGGCGTACATGAACACCCAGGATGTGGCCCGGTTTGCTGTGGCTGCCCTGGAGCGCCCCGAGACCGTGCGCCGCAGTTTTGCGGTGGTGGGCCCGCGTGCCTGGACCACCGGCGAGATCACCCAGCTCTGTGAGCGGCTCAGCGGCAAGGAAGGCCGAGTGGTGCGGGTGCCGCCCGTTCTGCTCAAGGCCATGCAGGCGGTGGCCAGTTTCTTTGAACCGACGGTCAACATCGCCGAGCGGCTGGCTTTCGCTGAGGTCACCGGTGGCGGCGCCGCCCTCAACGCGCCGATGGACGAGACCTACGCGGCCTTTGGTCTCGACCCTGCCGAGACCACCGATCTCGAGTCGTACCTCAGGGAGTACTACGACACAATTCTCAAACGCCTTCGGGAGATGGAGGCCGATCTCGACAAGGACGCGAAGAAGAAGCTGCCGTTCTGAGGCTTGCACCGCCAGTTCGTCTGTACTACAATAAGAGTCCCGACTGCTGCTGCCTGTGTCTGTTGCCCAGATCAAGAACCTGCAGCGGCGACTCGCCATCCTCGAGCAGGAGGCGACGGAGGAGGTGACCCGCGCCAGCGGCCACGAGCTGTGGCAGTCGCTCGGTTTCGATGCCCTCGACAGCATCGAAGATTCCGAACTCAGGGCACGGGCCAACTACTACTACGGTCAGCTGCAGACGGTGCGCGAGCTCAAGGCCTCGATCGGCTGATGGCCACCGGCACACGTAGCCGACATCACGCTTCTTGTACCAATGCCGGCTGGGCACGGAAGTTGCCATAGCCTCCGTGCCCATGGGTAGCCCGATCAGCAAGGAGCTTTTTCTGCAGCGCGCCGAAGCGCGGTTCGGAGCGTTGTACGACTACAGCGAGATCCTTTACAAGAGCTTCAAGACACCGATCAAGATCCGCTGCACCGAACACCCGGTCAAGCTGATCACGATCACCCCCGAAAAGCACCTTCAGACCACCGGTGGCTGCAAGTTCTGTCTACGCGCCATGCGGATCAACGCCCTGGAGCGCGAGCTCAACCGTCCCCCCTACGGCGACGAGCGGGAAGCCCCCCTACCCACCCCCGCCACCCTGGCCTGATTTTCCGCAGCCGGCCCGGCCACCCCGGCCCGGCGTATGCGGCAGCCGCTGCAGGCGCGCAAGCTCCTCTGCGTCAGCCTCGCGCCAGCAGCCCGCCTGCAGGCCCGCCCAGGTCAGGGGGGGCTGGCCGTCATTGAGGTTGATTGCCATGCGGATCAGCCGCAGGGTCGGCAACCCGACGGCGGCGGTCATGCGCCGCACCTGACGGTTGCGGCCCTCGCGCAGGTCGATTGCGATCCAGCTGGTGGGGATCTGGTGGCGCTGGCGAATCGGCGGGTTGCGCTCGGTGATCCCGGCATGGGTGATGGCGTCGTCGTCAAGAACCTGGACACGGGCCGGCAGGGTGATCCGCCCCTGGATCACCACCCCCTGGCCGAGCTGTTGCAACGCCTCGGGGCACGCCGAGGCCTCGCCCTCGACCTGCACCCAGTAGGTGCGCCAGTGGCCGAATGCCGGATCGGTGAGCCGCTGTTGCAACCTCCCATCGGAGGTGAGCAGCAACAGCCCTTCGCTGTCGGCGTCGAGCCGTCCCGCGGCATAGACCCGCGGTACCGCGATGTACTCGGCCAGGGTTTGCCAGCGGCTGCCAGTCTCGGGTGTGAACTGGCTCAGCACCCCGTAGGGCTTGTGAAACAGCAGACTCGTCACGGGCGCCGACCCTTAAGCTGACTTGACGATGTCATCAGGTTCAGGCACACGGCCGCATGATCGAAACCTCCGGTGTGATCGAAAAGGAGCAGGGCAACGGGTTTTACCTTGTGACCCTCGAGCAGCCGGCTGGTCACCAGTGCCTCTGCCGTGCAGCCGGCAAGCTCACCAAGTTCCGCATCAAGCTGCTGGCAGGCGACAAGGTGCTGGTCGAGATCAGCCCCTATGACCTCACCCGCGGCCGCATCACGTACCGCGAGCGTAACGCCGGAGCCGCCGGGCCCAGGCCCGGCGGCAACCGCCCGGGTGGCCCCAGGCGCCGCTGAGTCGAGGACCTTCTGGTCAGGCGGGAACGCCGACCAGGGCCTCGATCGCCGCTTTGAAGGTGCTGCGCTGCTTGACGCCGCGGAAGGTCTCCTTGAGCTCCTTGTTGAAGAACAGCTGCACCGTGGGGGTGCCGGTGACACCAGCCTGCACGGCGATCTCCTGATCGGCCTCGATGTCGATCTCGACCCCCTGGGCAGCCCCGCCCAGGTCTTCGAGCACCCGTTTCAACTGGGGCTTGAGCACGTGGCAGGGGCCGCAGGTGGGTGAGGTGTAGACGACCAGCAGGGGCTTGGGACTGTCGTGATACAGCTTGCGCAGGGCATAGCTGCCTTTCTGCCAGAGGGCATCGGGGTCAAAGTTGGCCTCGTCGCTTTCAGCGGTGCGGGTCGGTTCGCCGACCTCCCGGGGATCGACGGTTTCACGGCTCACGGCGACCGCCAATTGATGGTGGCTGAGCCAGCGCTCGGCCGCCAGGGCCGCCTGGCAGCCGCTACCGGCGGCCGTGATGCCCTGGCGCCATTCGGCGTCGGCGACGTCACCGGCCGCAAACACCCCCTCCCTGCTGGTTTCGGGCCGGCCCGGCAGGGTCACCAGATAGCCCTTGCCATCAAGATCGAGCTGTCCGGCCACCAGACGGGTGTTGGGGGTGTGCCCGATGGCATAGAAGAGGCCCTTGACCTCAAGTGTTTCGGTGGCGCCGTTGACGCTGTCACGAAGCGCGATGGCTTCCAGCCAGTCGCCGCCACTGGCATCGGCGACCTGGCGGTTCCAGTGCACGGTGATGTTGGGGTTGGCCAGCACCCTGTCGGCCATGGCGGCGCTGGCGCGCAGCGTGCCCGTTCGCACGATCAGGTGCACGTGGCTTCCGTATTTGGTGAGGTAGACCGCTTCTTCGCAGGCCGAGTCTCCGCCGCCGACGACCGCCACGGGGGCGCCGCGAAACTGGGGTGTGGCGCCATCGCAGATGGCGCAGGCGCTGATCCCCTGGCTCCAGAAGCGGGCTTCGTTGGGCAGGCCCAACCGGTTGGCGCTGGCCCCGGTCGCCAGGATCACGGCCTGGGTTTCGATCACCTGGGCCTCAGCGGTGATCCGATAGGGCCGCTGTGTCAGATCGATCGCGTCGGCGTCGGCTTCGATCAGGCGGGTGCCCCAGCGCAGCGCCTGGGCCTTCATGCGGTCCATCAGGTCAGGACCGAGGATGCCGTCAGGAAAGCCCGGGAAGTTCTCGACGTGGGTGGTGGTCATCAGCTGACCACCGGGGATGCCCCCGTCCTGGAAGCCGGTGATCAGCAGGGGGCTCAGGTTGGCCCGTGCCGCATAGATGGCAGCGGTGTAGCCGGCAGGCCCCGACCCCACGATCACCACGTTTTCGACACCCATGGCCCTGCTTAAGCGGAATGACTACGACTTAAATGTATCGAATCGTGGCGGGGCCTGGGGTCTTGATAGCCCCTCGCGGCCGTCGCCGGGCGAGCAAGGCTCAGGCCCGGCGGCCTCGGCCAGGGACTTGCATGGTCTACAGATTTGTTTTAGATTTGCGGCGTCTTTTTGGTTCCAGGGTCAGATCTCAAGCAGTCCATCGGTTTCGGGGCTGTTGCAGCTGCTGAACAGCCTGTTCAGGTCGGCCGGCACCATCAGCACGCTGGTGGCCAACAGATCGGGATGCTCCTCCAGGCAGAGCAGCCATTCACGAAATTCCTCGTTCAGGGCGTAGCTCTCCTCGTAGTGTTCGAGGGCATCGAGTGTTGCGCCACGGGCCAGTGCCCAGCTCACGGCGACCGTTAGTCGGCGCTCGATTGCTGCGTCCATGATTCACCGTCCCCAGGTGGTCGGACCACGCTGGCTGGTGGCGGGCCGATCGGCGGTGTTGGTTGACACAACGTCGCAGATTGCCTGCTCATGCGGGCCGCCGTTGCTGCACAAAACGCGGCAGCTGGGGGCCGTTCATCGCCAGGACGGCGCCCGCTGCGTCGGCGATGGCCGCCGGCGGCCCCTGCGATTCCCCACCGACTGGGCAGGCCCCTGCCGCATCGGTCACCAGCAGGCTGCGGGCCCTCAGCAGGTAGGGCTCGCTGAGCGACCAGCTGCGGGCATGGCTGATCAACAGGGGGTCGGCAGGGGCATACACAAACGACGGGTGCCGCGGAACCGGCTCGGAACTGGCCTGGTCGCCATGCAGGCGCACCGCGCGGGTGATGGCTTGCACAAAGCGGCTGCGGGTCACCACGGTGCTGAGGTAGGCCACCACCCGTAGCCGCGGCGCGTCGAAGCCCTCGGAGCACATGTCGATGCTCACCAGCCAGTCGGCTTGGCCCGCCTTGAAGGCGACCAGCCGTGCTTCGGCCTCGGGGTCGAGCGAGTGCACCAGCAGCGCACGGTCGCCCTGCTCGAGCAGCAGCTGGGTGATCTGCCGGGCATGGGCGATGTCACGTGCGATCACCAGGCCCCCGGCCTCGGGATGCTGGAGCTGGCGCACCTGCTCCAGCCGGTCGCGGGCCTGGAGCAGAACCCGTTGGGCAATGCTGCTGGCATCGGCCAACCGGATCGCCCGCCGCAGGTTGCGGGCACGCCAGCTTTCCCGGGTCTCCGATGACAGGCACGAGCGTTCGGGAGCGTCGCTGGCATCGGGGCGGGCGTGGTCCACCCATCCATCCTGAAAGCGAAACTCGAGGGGCCGCACATCCCCGGCGGCAATCAGTTGGCGCGGTTCCACGCAGAGGTCGGGCACGATCCGCTCCACCAGCTCACCGGCTTCGCGCACCTGCACCCGTCTGGCGGCGCAGAAGCCCAGCTGGTCGGCACGGAATGGCGTACCGGTGAGCCCAAGCCTTAGAGCGGCCGTGCTGCTCAGGCAGTCGAACGCGTGGCCCCAGGCGGCGGCCTCGGGATCGTCGGGGTCGATGCCCAGATGGTGCACTTCGTCGGCGATCGCCAGCCAGGGCGTGGTGTGCCATTGCCGCAGCTGATGCTCCAGGGTCAACCGGTGCAATGCCGCGCTCTGGTAGCTCAGCAGCAGGCCTGCCGCCGGAGCCGGCTCTGCCTGCCCCGACCAGTCGCTGAGTGGCAGACCGAGCCGCTCAGCCGCCTGCAGCCACTGACCGGCGATGGCGGTGCGGTGGCAGAACACCACAAAGCGTTCGACCCGCCCTTCACGCCGCAGTTGCTGCACGCCCAGCAGGGCGCCAAGGGTCTTGCCCGCCCCTGGCCCGGCGTGGATCAGCACATCCTGGCTACCGCCGCCCTGCAGCAGACGGGAGCGCAGCAGCTGGATCAGCCTGCTCTGCCACTGGCGCGGCTGCAGCGGCGGCCGCCCGCTCAAGGCAAACGAAAGAGAACCCATGGCCGCATTATTGAGTGTTCTGGCCTATGGGCATCGGGGCGGGCGTTCCTAACTTCGGGCCAACACGGGTCAGCCCATGGATTCCTTCAATGCCGGCGCTCCGCGCCACAACAGCGGGACTCCTGCCCAGCGCCGCCACCTGCTCGAGCTCTGCTGGCAGCACGAATGCGACATCGATCCGATGATCCTGCGGGCCAGACAGCTGCGGCATCAGGGGGCCTGGCCCCAGGCGGTCTGCCTGGAGCAGGAACTGCTCCCGCTTTTCTGAGTGACGGGTCTTGCGTCACCGGTCTTGCCCCTCTGGTCTGAGCGCGCCCGGTGGGGGTGTGCGCACAAAGCGCCGCAAACGATTGCGGTTAACGCTCCCTTCACTTCCAAATGGAGGGCGATGGGATCCCTGTTGATCGGGGTCGGGAGGTGATGGTGTGTTGACAGTGCTGGTGCCCCGCGAAACCCGCCGGGGCGAGCTGCGGGTGGCCGCCACCCCGGAGACCGTCAAAGCGCTTGTGGCTGCTGGCCTGACGCCGTTGCTCGAGTCCGGGGCGGGCGAGACGGCTGGCTACACCGATGCGGCCTACGCGGCTGCCGGTGCCCGCTTGATCGATGCCGGGTCGGCCGACTGGTCGGCAGCTGATGTGGTGCTCTGCGTTGCCCCACCCCAGCCTGAGCAGCTGCAGCAGCTCAAGCCCGGTGCCCTGCTGGTGGGTCTGCTGGAGCCCTATGGGGCCTCAGCCCTGCTGCAGCTGCTCACCGACCGCCGCCTTTCGGCGGTGGCCATGGAGCTGCTGCCCCGCATCAGCCGCGCGCAGAGCATGGATGTGCTCTCATCGCAGGCCAACATCGCCGGCTACAAGGCGGTGCTGCTGGCGGCGGCCGCGCTCAACCGCTACGTACCGATGCTGATGACGGCCGCCGGTACGATTCAGCCGGCACGGGCGCTGGTGCTGGGTGCGGGGGTGGCAGGCCTGCAGGCGGTCGCCACGGCGCGGCGTCTGGGGGCCGTGGTCTACGTGAGCGATGTGCGGCCTGCCGCCAAGGAACAGGTCGAGTCGCTGGGCGGCCGCTTCATCGAGCCGCCGGTCGAGCAGGAGCGGCCCGCCGAGGCCGGCGGCTATGCCCTGGCTGCGTCGGAGGCCTTCCTGGCGGCTCAGCGGCAGCAGCTGGCCGAACAGCTGGCCCTGGCCGATCTGGTGATCTGCACCGCCCAGGTGCCGGGCAAACCGGCGCCCCGCCTGATCAGTGACGCCATGCTCGCCGGCATGAAACCCGGCTCGGTTGTCGTCGACCTGGCGGTGGCCCAGGGGGGCAACTGCGAGGGCAGCGTTCCCGGCGAAATGGTCGTCCGTCACGGCGTTCAGCTGATCGGTGCCGATGGCCTACCCAGCAGCGTCGCCAACCACGCCAGCGCCCTCTACTCCCGCAATCTGTTGGCCCTGCTGCAGCACCTGCTGGCGGCTGCCCAGGGGGCCGAGGCCAGCGTCCCCAGCCTCGGCATCGATCCAGAGGATCCGATCCTGGCGGGCTGCCTGATCAGCCATGGGGGCCGCTGCCTGCGACCCGATCTGCTTCCGGCTAGCGAGCAGTCCTCACCCTCCCTTGCACCGGTCTGACCATGAGCTCGTTGTCACAAGCCCTCTGGGTGCTGCTGCTCGGCAGCCTGCTGGGCTTTGAACTGATCGGCAAGGTGCCCCCCACCCTGCACACGCCCCTGATGAGCGGGGCCAACGCCATCAGCGGCATCACCGTGCTGGCCTCCCTGAGCCTGATTGCCCAGGCCGACGGAAACCCTGCCCTGCTGCTACTGGGGGCGGGGTCGCTGGCGTTCGCCCTGTTCAACGTGATCGGTGGCTTTGTGGTCACCGATCGCATGCTGGCGATGTTCGGGCCCAAATCCTCCGGGCCCAAATCAGCCGGGCGCAACGCGTCCAGTTCCAAGCCCTCGAGCGCCAAGTCATGAACCCCACTGTTGTCTTGAGCTACGCCATCGATCTGGTGGCGGTGTTGCTGTTGGCCCTGGGGCTCAAGGGGCTCTCCAAGGTGCGCTCGGCCCGCTCGGCCAATGGGCTGGCGGCCCTGGCCATGGGCCTGGCGGTGTTGGGCCTGCTGATGCAGCAACAGCTCAGCCTTGAGGCCTGGCTATGGATCGCCGGGGGCACCGCCATCGGCGGCCTGGCGGGATGGCTGCTGGCCCAACGGGTGCCCATGACCGCCATGCCCGAGACCGTCGCCCTGTTCAACGGCTGCGGCGGCATGGCGTCGTTGCTGGTGGCTGTGGCGGTGGCGTTGTTTCAGAGCACAACGGGGACCCTCAGCGACACCGCTGTGCTGGTCGAGCGCCTGTCGATCGTGATTTCGGTGTTCGTCGGTGCGATCACCTTCAGTGGCTCGATCGTGGCGATGGGCAAGCTGCAGGGGTGGATCTCCACCCCGGGCTGGACCCAGAGCCCGGTGCGCCACGGGGTCAACATCACCTTGGCCGTGGCGGCTCTGGTCGGAGCTGTGGCGCTTCCGGCCGATCCAGCCGGTCCAGTTCTGTGGCTGTTGGTGGCTGCCTCCACCGTGCTGGGCATCGGGGTGACCCTGCCGATCGGCGGTGCCGACATGCCCGTCGTGATCTCGTTGCTCAACAGCTACTCGGGCGTTGCCGCCGCCGCTGCCGGCTTCGTGGTGGGCAGCCAGCTGCTGATCGTGGCCGGTGCCATGGTTGGTGCGGCGGGCCTGATCCTGACCCAGGTGATGTGCACCGCCATGAACCGCTCGCTGGTGAGCGTGCTGTTCGGCGGTGCCCTGGGAGCCAGCGCAGCCGGGCATGTGGGTGGGGGTGGTGACGAAGCCGGCTACACCCGCATTACCAGTTGCAGCGCCGAGGAGTGCGCCATGGCCCTCGAAACCGCCGAGCGGGTGGTGTTTGTGCCTGGTTATGGCCTGGCGGTGGCCCAGGCCCAGCACACCCTGCGGGAGCTCTCGAAGCTGCTCGAGGCCAACGGTGCCGAGGTGAGCTACGCCATCCACCCGGTGGCGGGCCGCATGCCCGGTCATATGAACGTGCTGCTGGCCGAGGCCGATGTGCCCTACGAGCAGCTCATCGAGATGGACGCCATCAACCCCGAGTTTCCGCGCACCGATGTGGTGATCGTGCTGGGGGCCAACGACGTCGTGAACCCCGACGCCAAGAGCGATCCCACCAGCCCCCTGTTCGGCATGCCGGTGCTGGAGGTCGACCAGGCGCGTCAGGTGTTCGTGGTCAAGCGCAGCCTGGGCGCGGGGTATGCGGGCATCAAGAACGCCCTGTTCGAGCTGCCCCAGACGGCCATGGTCTTCGGCGATGCCAAGGCGGTGCTGGCCGGCCTGGTGAGTGAGCTGCGGGAGCTGGGGGTGGGCAAGAAGCCCGCGGCGGTCTGAAGCGATGGGGCCGTTGGGTCTGCCTCCCTTTCGTCCCCGGTTTCCCTGGCTCAGCCCTGACCTGCAGACCCTGCGCGACAGCCTGCGCCCCCAGCCTGTGTTGCTGCCCCGGGCGCAGCAGCGCTGTCTGATCCCGGTCGCGGGGGGTGAGCTGCTGGCGTGGTGGGCCCTGCCCCAGCGGCCGCCCCAGGCTGTGGTGCTTCTGGTGCATGGTCTTGGCGGCAACAGCGAGAGCGTGGGGGTGCGCCGCCTGGCGGCCCTGCTCCTGCAGCGCGGCCTGGCGGTGCTGCGGCTCAACCTGCGCGGCGCAGGGGTGGGGCGCGATTTGGCTTCGGGCAGTTATGCGGCCCGATGCAACAGCGATCTGCTGCCGGTGCTGGCCCAGGCCCGTCAGCTGGCCCGGGGACTGCCCCTGGTTGGTGTGGGGTTTTCGTTGGGCGGCACCGTGCTGCTCAACGCCGTGCTCGCCAACCCTGCCGGTCTCGACGGGGTGGTGGCCCTGAGTGCCCCGCTGGACCTGGCCGCCAGCTGCCGTCATATGCAGCGACGCCGCAATCGGCCCTACCTGTGGGTGGTGGTGCAGCGCCTGCGGCGCCAGGTCTCAGCTGACCCAGCCGGCCTGACCGCGTCAGAGCGCCGTGCCCTGGACGCCGCACCGGGCTGGAGCCTGGAAGGTTTTGACGCGGCCATCACCGCACCGCGCTGGGGCTACGACGCCGTGGAGCACTACTACGCCGCTGCCAGTCCCCTGCCGCAGCTGCACAAGGTCGTGACCGCCCTGCCGCCCTGCCTGGTGCTGCAGGCCGCCGATGACCCCTGGGTGCCCGCCGCTCCGGCGGTGGCCCTGGCCGAGGCCTGGTCTCGATGCCCGTCCATGCTGGTCGTGTTGCCCCCCCGGGGCGGTCATAACGGGTTTCATGGCACCGGTGATCATGCCCAGGCTGGTGCGGCGGCCAGTTGGAGCGATCGGCTCACCGCCAGCTGGATCGCCCAGCAGCTGGGCGGTTGATCGCGCCGCTCAGCCAGCCGTGGCCAGGTTGTAGCGCTGCACAATCCAGGCCTCGATCGGAGAGCCGCCGATCAGATGGTCATCGACGATGCGCTGGAGCCGTTCGGGGGTGACGCCGCCGTAGACGATGCCGTCGGGCCAGATCAGCAGCACCGGTCCCTGGCAGCAGATGCGCAGGCAGTCGGCCTTGCTGCGCAGCACGATGCCTCCGGGCCGGGCCGGGTCCTCCAGGCCCCGCTCACGCACCAGGCGTTTCAGGGTGTCCCAGCTGGCGACGCCGACCTGGGGATCGGGGTTGCAGAGCGCCTTGGTCGGGGTGGCGCACAGCAGCAGGTGATGGGAGACGGGGCTCAAGCCGCCACCAGGGCTGCAGCCTCGCGCACCGCCTGACGGGCCCAGGCGTCGACCGCCAGCACGTCGTCCAGAGAGGGGGAGGTCATCAGATCGACCCGGTGGCGATCACACACCCCGTCGATCAGTTCGGGAATGTCGAGGAAATGGATCTGTTCGTCCAGAAACAGCGCCACGGCCTGTTCGTTGGCGGCGTTCATCACCGCCGGCATGGTGCCGCCGGCGCGCCCTGCGGCATAGGCCAGCGCCATGCAGGGGTAGCGCGCGGGGTCAGGTTTGCGGAAGGTGAGGGAGCCCACTTCGGTGAGATCCAGCCTCCGCCATGGGGTCTCCAGACGCTTGGGCCAGCTGAGGCAATAGAGGATCGGCAGCTTCATGTCGGGCCAGCCCAGTTGGCCCAGCACCGAGCTGTCGGCCAGCTCGACCATCGAGTGGATGATCGACTGGGGGTGGATCACGATCTCGATCTGGTCGTAGTCCAGGCCGAACAGGTAGTGGGCCTCGATGACTTCGAGGCCCTTGTTCATCAGGGAGGCGCTGTCGACGGTGATCTTGCGCCCCATGCTCCAGTTGGGATGGCTGGTGGCATCGGCCACGGTCGCTTTGATCAGGTCTTCAGGGGCCCAGTCCCTGAACGCGCCGCCGCTGGCGGTCAGCTGGATGCGGCGCAGGCCAGGGGTGGGGGTGCCGGTGCTGAGGCGCGCCGTTTCGGCGTAGGGCGTGCCCTGCAGGCATTGAAAGATTGCCGAGTGCTCCGAGTCGGCCGGCAGCAGCCGCGAGCCACTTTTGGCCAGCTCGGGCAGCACCACCGGCCCCGCGGCGATCAGGGTTTCCTTGTTGGCCAGGGCCAGGTCCTTGCCGGCGCGGATGGCGGCCAGGGTGGGCAACAGGCCGGCGCATCCGACGATGCCCGTCACCACCAGATCAGCCGTGGTCCAGGCGGCCGCGGCACAGAGGCCGTCGTTGCCACCCAGCAACGCGGGCAGGCGGGTGGGGCGCTCAGCAGGGTCAAGACCGTCGAGCCGCTCGCGCAGCTCGCCGACGCGGTCGGGGTCGGCGAGCGCCACCACCTCAGGGGCGTGGCGCTGGATCTGCCGGACCAACAGGTCCAGGTTGTTGCCGGCGGTGAGCGCCACCACCTTGAAGCGATCGGGGAACTCCTCGGCCAGCTCGAGCGTCTGGGTGCCGATCGACCCGGTGGAGCCAAGCACGGAGAGGGCTTTCACGGACTGGCTTCACAGGTCGCCGCCCAGTTTGTCACTCATTGAACTTGGGCTGGTCGGATCGGCATGCGGGCGCAGCGGTTGGTTTGGGTCGGTACCCAGCCAGCGCCGGCCATTGCTGAAGGGTCCCATGGCTTGAGGACATGGATCAGGCGCGGGACACTGGGCGCCACCAATCCCGAATCACTCTGATGCCCAGCCCCATCTCTGAGCAGCCTGCTGGGCCAGGTCAGAACCAGGGCCATCCGACCGAGAGCTGGAGCTCGAGTCTGGGGTTCGTGTTGGCAGCCGCCGGCAGTGCCGTGGGTCTGGGCAACCTCTGGGGCTTTGCCTACCGCGCCTCCCAGGGGGGCGGGCTGGCCTTTGTGGTGCTCTATGTGGCGATCGTGCTGCTGGTGTGCCTGCCGGTGCTGATTGCCGAGATGGTGCTGGGCCGTAGCACCGGCCATGCGCCGCTGCTGGCGCCGATCACCGCCGGTGGTCGCCGTTGGGCACCCCTGGGGTGGTTGTTCATGGCGGCAGCGGTGGGCATCCTCAGCTACTACGCCGTGCTGATGGGCTGGACCGGCCGCACCCTGCTGCATGCCCTGCTGGTGGGCCTACCTGCTGACATGGAGGCTTCCAAGGCGTTTTTTGCTTCAATCAGCTCTGGCGGTTCTGCGCTGCTGGGCCATGTGCTGAGCATGGCGCTGACCGGCATCGTCGTGGCCGCAGGGGTGCGCGCCGGGATCGAACGGCTCAGCCGCTGGGGCATTCCCCTGCTGTTTGTGCTGCTGCTGGTCCTGCTGATCTGGGCTGCGGGTCTGCCTGGAGCCATGGAGGGTTACCACACCTTCTTGCTCAAGTGGGATGCCAGCAAGCTGCACGATGCGACCACGATCCGCAACGCCTTCACCCAGGCGTTCTTTTCGATCGGTGCGGGCATTGGCGCGATCCTGGCCTATGCGGCCTATCTGGACCGACGCAGTGCCATCCCCACCGAGGCGGCGGCCGTGGTGACCATGGACACAGCCGTGGGGCTGATGGCCGGTTGTGTCACCTTTCCGCTGGTGGCCAGCTTTGCCCTGGGTGATGTCGTGAGCAGCAGCACCGTGGGCACCCTGTTCATCGCCCTGCCCACCGGCATGGCCTCGCTGGGGGGCGCGGGGCGGGTCGTGGCGGTGGCGTTCTTCGGGCTGGCCTACATCGCCGCGATCACCTCGTCGGTGTCCCTGCTCGAGGTGCCGGTCGCCTCGCTGATCGACCGCCTGGGTTGGCGCCGCCCACGGGCTGTCTGGCTGGGCGTGGCAGTCATCACGGTGCTAGGGCTGCCCGCAGCGCTCGACACGGGGGTGCTCGAGCGCATGGATGCTGTGTTTGGCGGAGTGTTGCTGATTGTCGGTGGTCTCCTGCTGGCGTTGTTGCTGGGCTGGGGATCCCCGGGACGTCTGCGTCAGGACCTGCAGGCCTCGGGGACGCCACCGGCGCTGGTAGGCAGTCTGCTGTGGTTGCTGCGCTGGGTGTCTCCCTGTGCCATCAGCATCGGTCTGGTGATTTCACTGGTCGATCTGGCCCGCAGCTGGGCCGGGGGCTGACTGACCCAATAACGACCCAATAACGACCCAAAGATTGACCCAAGGATGGAGGCATGATTGTTGCCATGCCTTGGCATTGATTGCATGTCATCAGTGGTCGGGGGGGGTGATCCAACCGCAGGATCAGCTCACTCGACCCACTGGCCCTGGCGTGCGCCACCGGTTACTCGACCCTTGCGGTGGGCTCCCGGCGCCCAGTGGCGCAACTGCAGCGGTGTGGCCGGGTGAGGCTCATGGTGGTGCGCCAGCCGCTGATCCAGTCGATCACCACCGTGTTGCCCTCGAGGGTTCAGACGCCGCCGGTGCGGGTGTCGACCTCGGTGGCTGCTCTGGCTGTCGCCGCGACTGCCGGTTTGCTGGGCATGGGTGTCTGGGCGCGGGCGGCATCCAGCCCTGCGCCAGGCTGGGCTCCGTCAAGCGTGGTCTCAGCGTCTGCGGCCCAGGTGGGCTTAACTGACCCCAGTTGCACCGACACCTGTGTCTGCCCTGCCCGGCTGGCTGCAACGCTGGAACTTCATTGAGCGGGCCCGCCACGAGCGCACGCTCTGGGATGCCTTCGAGCGGGGCGAGTCGATCGAGCAACAGGTGGAGCAGTGCCGTGCCGCCGTCGAGGCGGGCGATCAGGGCCGCGCTTTCGAGCTCGAGGTCTGGACCACCACGCTGGTGCGCATCCGCAGGATTGAGAAGCTGATGCGCCAGCCCCCCGAGCAGGGCTGATGCGAGCTCAGCGCCTCAGCCAGTCGGTGAGCCCACCGGGTTTGTCGATCAGCTCGATGCCGGCCGCCAGCAGCCGGGCGCGGATCTGATCGGCGTTTGCAAAATCTTTGGCCGCCTTGGCGGCGCGGCGCTGGTCGATCAGGGCGTTGATCTCGGTTTCGGAGAAACCTTCGGCTGCGGCAGCTGTGCGCGCGGCCGGCGCGTTGGCTTCGCCCTTGAGTCCCAGGACGCCAGCCAGCTCTTGCAGCAGGGCGGCCCGCCGCGCCATGGCGGGCGTCTGCCTCTGCTCGGCAGCGGCCCCGTCTCCCCGCTCGATGCGATTGGCCAGCGCCCGCAGCGGTCTGGCCAGCTCAAACAGCACCGCTGTGGCGGCCGCAGTGTTGAGGTCGTCGTCCATGGCGGCGATGAAGCGCTCGCGTGCGGTGCTGAGCTCGGCGGGCAGTGCCGGTGCGCCCTGGGGCTGGGGCGTGATCGCTGCACGGGTCGAAGGCGCGCTGCCGCTGCCTGCGATCAGCTCCAGGGCGCTGTTGAGCCCCTGCCAGCCGGTGGCGGCTGCGTCCAGGGCCTCGGTGGTGAAATCGAGTGGTTTGCGGTAGTGGGCCTGCAGCACGAACAGCCGCAGGGTCATGGGGCTGACGCCGCTGGCCAGCAGGTCGCGGATGGTGGTGAAGTTGCCGAGCGATTTGCTCATTTTTTCGCCATCGACGTTCACCATGCCGTTGTGCAGCCAGGTGCGCGCCAGCGGTTGGCCGGTGGCGGCTTCTGACTGGGCGATTTCATTCTCGTGGTGGGGAAAGATCAGATCGGCGCCACCCAGGTGAATGTCGATGGTGTCGCCCAGCTCCTGGCGCACCATCGCCGAGCACTCGATGTGCCAGCCCGGCCGTCCCGCTCCCCAGGGCGAGTCAAAGCTGGGCTCGCCTGGCTTTGCACGTTTCCAGAGG
The DNA here is from genome assembly GCA_018970945.1 of Cyanobacteria bacterium REEB417. Classification (GTDB taxonomy): domain Bacteria; phylum Cyanobacteriota; class Cyanobacteriia; order PCC-6307; family Cyanobiaceae; genus RGUW01. The sequence continues at coordinate 19,623 of JAGWVJ010000003.1, forward strand.
GCAAAGTCGAAGGGGTGCCGCTTCCGGGCTTCTTCGGCGGTGGCGGTGCGGCCGCTGGCGCCCTGTTGCTGCTCGGCCAGATCGCGGCCGCTCAGCTTGCCGTAGCCCTGCTGCTTCATGACGGCGAAATAGACGTCGCCATCGGCGCAGTAGGCCGCACCCTTGGCTTCGAGCTCCTGAATCAGGGTGCGGATGCCGTCGAGGCAGCGGGTGGCCCTGGGCATGCGGTCGGCCCGCAGAATGTTGAGCGCATCCATGTCGGTGTGGAACGCCTCGATGTTGCGTTCGCTCACCGCCTCCATGCTGCTGCCTTCGGCGGCGGCGCGATTCAGGATCTTGTCGTCGATGTCGGTGAAGTTCTGCACGAACGTCACCGCATAGCCCCTCCAGACCAAATAGCGGCGCAGCACATCCCAGTTGATGTAGCTGCGGGCATGCCCCAGGTGGCACAGGTCATAGACCGTGACTCCGCAGCAGTAGATCCCAACGCGACCGGCCACCAGGGGCTCAAAGGGTTCAACGCGCCGGGTCAGGGTGTTGGTGAACCGCAGGGTCACAGGGCCGATGCCAGCATGAAAGAGCCACCGTAGAGGGCAGCATGAAGCCGCCGTTCTGGGGCCCTGTCATGGTCCGACTACGCCCGATCCTGGTTGCGCCGCTGGCGCTGCTCGCCTCGGTTATGGATGGCCCGCTGCCTTCGGCCGCGGGCCAGGCGACGAGCCCCCAGCTGGTGCTGCGGCCCGGCGGCGAACGCTTTGCCAGCGGCGACCCGATCTGGTGGCTCGAGCTGCGGCAGGGTCAGCGGCAGCTGGGCCGATGGGCCGCCGCATCCGGCCTGAAGCAACAGCAGACCGCCGATCGGCGCTGGAGCCCGGGCAACGGTGCGCCCTTGCCCATCGGGGTCTATTCGGTGGGACGACCGGAGCCCTGGGGCCGCGATCTCTGGATCGATCTGCAGCCCCTGTTTCGGACCACCCGCAGCGCCCTGGGGATCCACAACTGTTTCCCGGGGGTCGGCTGCATCTGCCTGCCCGATCGGGCTCAGTTGAATCAGCTGGCCGCGCTGATCAGGCGGCATGGCGTTCGCCGCCTTGAGGTGCTGAGCCGCTGAAGCTTCCGGCGGGCGGCTACTTGGCCTCCATCCAGTTGGGGCCGACGCCGGTCTCGACCAGCAGCGGCACCGTCAGGGTGACGGCTTGCTCCATGGTGCACTGCACCAGCTCGCGCACCTCGGGGATGGCGGCCGGCTCGGCTTCGAGCACCAGTTCGTCGTGCACCTGCAGCAGCAGCCGGGCCGGTAGCCCGGAGGTGGCCAGCGCGGCGTGAAGCTGCACCATGGCCAGCTTGATGATGTCGGCCGATGAGCCCTGGATCGGCGCATTGGCGGCCGCCCGCAGCTGCTGGGCCTCCATGCCGGCGCGACGGGCTGACTCGAGATCGAGCGTCAACGGATCGGAGCCCAGCAGCCGGCCCAGGCCGGCAGGGTCAAAGGCAAAGGGCCGCCGTCGCCCCAGCAGCGTTTCGACATAACCGCGACTCAGGGCCAGCCGCTCCTGCAGCTCAAGAAAGGCAAACACCTTGGGATAGCGCTGTTTGTAGCGCTGCAGAAACTCCTTGGCCTGGGCCTGGCTCACGCCGGTTTCGCGGGCAAAGCGCTGGGCCCCCATGCCATAGATCACCCCGAAGTTGATCGTTTTGCCCAGGCGCCGTTCATCGCTGCTGACCGGCTCAGCCTCGGCCTTGTCGAGCAGCAGCCGGGCGGTAAGCCGGTGCACATCGTCGCCCTGCCGGTAGGCGTTGACCAGGACCTCTTCGCCCGAGAGGTGCGCCAGGATGCGCAGCTCGATCTGCGAGTAGTCGGCGCTCAGCAGCTGCCAGCCCTCCTGGGGCAGAAACGCCTTGCGGATCCGCCGCGAGAACTCGGTGCGCACCGGAATGTTCTGCAGGTTGGGGTTGCTGCTGCTTAGGCGCCCGGTGGCGGTGACGGCCTGGTTGAAATCGGTGTGGACCCGACCGGTCTCCGGTTCGACCAGCAGCGGCAGGGCATCGACATAGGTGCTCTTGAGCTTGCTGAGGGTGCGGTGCTCGAGCACCAGCGGTACCACCGGGTGGTCGGCCTCGAGCTTCTCGAGCACAGCCGCATCGGTGCTCCAGCCGGTCTTGGTCTTGCGCGATTTCTTGCGGTCCAGCCCCAGGGTCTCGAACAGCAGCTCGCCCAGCTGCTTCGGCGAGGCCAGGTTGAAGTCGACCCCGGCGGCGGCCCTGGCGTCAGCTTCGAGGCGCACCAGAGTTGTCGAAAGCTCTTCAGACAGCTCCTTGAGGTAGTCGATGTCGATGCGGATGCCGGTCGCTTCCATGAGCGCGAGCACCGGCTCGAGCGGTTGTTCCACCTGCTCGAGCAGGGGCAGCAGTGCGGGACCCAGGTCCTCGAGCTGCTGGCGCAGCAGCGGTGCCAGCCGTCGGGTGAGGTGCACGTCCATGCCGCAGTACCGGGATGCGGCATCAATCGGCACCACGGCAAACGTTCCCCCTTTGGGCACCAGTTCGCTGTAGCTGGTGGGCACGAAGCCGAAGTTGCGCTCGGCCAGCACCTCCAGCCCGTGTTTGGCATTGGCATCGCGCAGGTAATCGGCCAGCAACGTGTCGAGCACCACCCCGCCAAGGGGCAGGCCATGGCGCAGCAGGATCAGCCGGTCGTACTTGGCGTTCTGCAGCGTTTTGGGATGCGCGGGGCTGGCCAGCCAGGGCGCCAGGGCCGCCAGCACCGTTTCAAGCGGAAGCTGCGGTGGCGAGGCTGGCGGTTCGCTCAGCAGATCGTCCGCGGCCGGCGGCTGGTGTCCGATCGGGATGTAGGCCAGGGCATCGGGCTCGTCGCCCCAGGCGACACCGATGCCCACCAGTTCGGCCTTGAAGGGGTTGAGACTAGTGGTCTCGGTGTCGAGCGCCACCGGGGCGGCCGGGTCAGTGGCCGCCAGCAGCAGGGCTACCACCCGCTCGAGCGCCGCTGGGGTGGTGATCAGCTGCGGCTGCAGCTGTGGTGCTGCTGATGGGGTGTCCTTGCCGGCAAGTGTGACGACAGCGGCGCCTTCGGGGTTGGAGGATTCGCCGCTCGGCGGCGCTGGCTCTGGTGCCGGTTGCGACGAGGTGGTCGAGAACAGCTGGGCGAAGGTGCCCACCTGTTTGGCCAGCGAGTACAGCTCCAGCTCCTCGAGCGATGCCGCCAGTGATGCGGCGTCGACGCTGCCGAGCTCGAGTCGCGGGTCTGTGGGCAGGGGGATGTCGACCAGAATTTCGGCCAGGTGGCGCGAGCGGTAGGCGTCGTCCTTGCCTGTGGCGAGCTTCTCGATCAGCGCCCCTTTGAGAGCGCCCTTGGGGTCCTTGGCCTTGGGACCGCCGGCCTGGAGCTGATCGAGGGCGGTGTAGATGCCGTCGAGGTTGGTGTGGGCTGCCAGGAGGCTGATCGCGGTCTTGGGACCGACGCCTTTGACCCCCGGAATGTTGTCGCTGGTGTCGCCGGTGAGGGCCTTCAGATCGACGACATCTTCTGGCGTCACCCCGAGCTTGGCGATCACCCCGTCGCGGCGCATTTCGGTGGGGCCGCCAGCTTTTGCATAGGGGCCGCCGCCCATGTAGAGCACGGCGATGTCGCGCTGGTCGTCAACCAGTTGAAACAGGTCGCGATCCCCTGAGAGGATGCGGACCCGCCAGCCCGTGTTGGCGGCGCGGTTGGCCAGGGTGCCCAGCACGTCGTCGGCCTCGTAGCCGGGAGCCATCGCCAACGGGATGTCAAGGCTCTGCTGCAGGATCTGCTGCAGATTGGCGAGGTCGGCAAAGAAGTGCTCGGGCGCTTCGTCGCGGTGGGCCTTGTAGGCCGCATCGGCCTCATGCCTGAAGGTGGGCTCAGCCGTGTCGAAGGCCACCACCAGCCCCTGGGGCCTCAGTCCCTTGCAGTTGTCAAGCAGGGCCTTGAGAAAGCCGTAGGTGACGCTTGTGGGGACCCCTGCTTTGGTGCTGAGGCCCCCGTCGCCCCCCTTGCTGAAGGCGTAAAAACTGCGAAACGCCAGCGAGTGGCCGTCGATCAGCAGCAGCAGCGGTTTGTCGGATGCTGCTTGGGCCGCCACGGCGCTTCGCCTGAATGGCTCCTCAGCCTGCCAGATGTGCAGCGCGGGGGGCCATGGCCAGCAGTGCAGGCCTGGCATCAGAAGTCGCATAGAATGGTGCGTTGGTTGATGCTGGGACGATGCGTACGACCGTCACCCTTGACGACGCCCTGATGGCTCGTGCCCAGGAGCTCGATGGCACCAAGCAGCCCAGTGCCCTGTTGCAGCGCGCACTCCAGGCCCTGATCGAGCGCGAGAGCGCCAGGCGGCTTGCTGCTCTTGGTGGCAGTGAACCTGATCTCGAACTGCCACCAAGGCGGCGTGAGGTTGATGCTGCTGGTTGATACCTCGATCTGGATTGATCACCTGCGCCAGGGTGATTCCTTGCTCTCTGAAACCTTGGGCAAGGGCAGGGTCGCCGTGCACGACTGGGTCATTGGCGAGTTGGCTTGCTGTCAGTTGCGCAATCGTGACGAGGTTCTGACCTTGCTGCAGGATCTGCCGCGCGCCCCGCTCGCCACCCACCACGAGGTGCTGATGCTGATCCACAGCGAAGGCTTGATGGGTCAAGGTGTCGGCTACATCGATGTTCACCTCTTGGCTTCATGCCGGTTGGGATCGTTGCGGTTGTGGACGCGTGATCGCAGGCTCCAGCGGTTGGCGAACGATCTGTGCATCGCGTCAGTCTTGCCCTGAGGTCTGCTCAGTACCAGTGGTCGAAGAAACCAGCTCTGACGCCGCCTTGAGCCCCTGCCGGCACTACCGCTGGTGGTTGCGGCGGCAGTGGCAGCCGCGGTTGCCCCCCCTGGTGTTCATCGGTCTGAACCCCTCCCGCGCCGATGCCGAGCGGGATGATCCAACCCTGCGCCGGATCGTCGGTTTTGCGCGGCAGTGGGGGTTTGGCTCGGTGACGGTGCTCAACCTGTTTGCACGCATCAGCCCCAGCCCCGCGCTGCTCAGGCGGGCTGCCGATCCGGTGGGGTCCGACAACGATCGCTGGCTGCAGCGGGCCCTGGACCGCAGTGCCGCTATCTGGCTGGGGTGGGGGAACCAGGGTGCCTGGCGAGGCCGCGACCGGCAGCTGCTGGAGATGGTGCGGCAGGGCCTGGTTGGCGAGCCCCACCGCGCGAGCAGGCTGTTGTGCCTGGGTCTGACGGCTCAGGGTCAGCCCCGCCATCCGCTCTATGCCGCCGCTGCCCTTCCACCCCAACGGTTGGTGGTGGCACAAAGCTGTGGCCATGGGGCATTGTGTGGACATCGTGCCGATGCGCCATGGGCCGCACCCCTCGCCGCTATGCCATTCATCTGCACCTGAGCGGTGGTCAGAGCGAGGTGGTGCACTTTGCCGACCTCGAGGCGTTTCAGCAGTGGTATGGAAGCGTGCTCACGGCATCGGCTCCTGAAGCCTTCGTCAATGTGCCGATCTCCGAGATGGAAGGTGAGTACCTGGTCCTGCGGCCCAGTGCGGTGATCGCCATCCGCGTTGAGCCCCAGTTCAACGCCCTGGATGCATGACGCCTGAGCGGCTTGGCGTGCTCTGGGGGGTCACGGTCTTTGCCGGCGCGATCGCCCAGGCCCTGGCCTGGTTGAGCGGTCTGCCCGGTGTGGTGCTGCTGCTCTTGGCAGGGCTGTTGATCGGCCGCTCGGGGCTGCATCTGGTTGAGCCCCTGGATCTGGGCATCGGTCTCGAAGTCGTGGTCGGTCTGTTGGTCAGCCTGGTGCTGTTCGATGGGGGCATCAACCTCAAGCTGCCGGGGGATGCACTCAAGCTCACGGTGCTGCGCATCGTGCTGGTGCGGCTGGTGCTGGCGGTGGCCGGCGGCCTGCTGGCGGCCCACACCCTCGCCGGTCTGAGCTGGCCCCTGGCAGCTGTGTTCAGCGCCATCGTGCTGGCCACCGGTCCCACGGTGGTCAATCCTCTGGTGCAGCAGATCCGGTTGCGGGCGCCCCTGGGTGAGGTGCTTGAGGGCGAGGGTCTGGTGTTGGAGCCCATCGGCGCGGTGCTGGCGCTGCTGCTGCTCGAGCTGGTGCTGGGAAATCTGCACGGCTGGCGAGAGCTGCTGCTAGGCCTGCTCGAGCGCCTGCTCGGTGGGGTGGCCGTCGGTGCTGCCTGTGGATGGTTGCTGACGGCAGCCCTGAGGCGCATCCCCGCGGCCTCGGCGGCTCCCCTGCGGCTGCAGCTCAGCCTGGGGGTGCTGTTCCTGATGTTTTCTCTGTGTGAGCAGGTGTTGCCCGAATCGGGTCTGCCGGCGTCGGTGGCGGCTGGGGTGGTGTTGGGGCGGCGCCTCGACACCGACGCCAGCGAGCTCGATGACCTGATCCGCCAGCTGGCGATGCTGGCGATCACCATGCTCTTCCCACTGCTGGCAGCCGATGTCAGCTGGGCCGAGCTCAGTCCCCTGGGGTGGGGCGGTGTGGCTTGCGTGCTGGTGCTGATGCTGTTGCAGCGTCCCCTGGCGATCGGCCTGGCCACCTGGGGTCTGCCGTTCTCCTGGTCGGAGAAGCTTCTGCTGGCATGGCTGGCGCCGCGGGGCATCGTCACGGCGGCAGTGGCCTCCCTGTTCACGATCCGCCTCGAGGAGGCGGGGGTGCTCGGGGCCGGCCGACTGCAGGGCCTGGTGTTTCTGACGATCCTGATGACCGTGGGACTGCAGGGTCTCAGTGCCAGGCCCCTGGCGACGCGGTTGGGCCTGGTGGCCGCAGGCTCAGAGGCAGCGACTGATTCGGCTCAGGTCAGCGCCGATCCTGTGCAGCAGTAGCCAGGTCTCCATCAGATCGGGCCCTTGCAGGCTGCCCAGCAGTGCTGCTCGCAGGGATTTCATCAGCACGCCTTTCTTGATGCCTGCTCTGGTCACTGCGTCTGTGAGCAGCTCCTGGGCCTCTGGTGCGCTGAGTGGTGTGTCTCCATGCCGTTCCAGGGCCGCAGCCAGGGCGGCCAGGGCCGGCCGGGCTCCGTCGATCGCGAGTTGGGCCGCGGCGGCTTCGTTGAGCTCCGGGGCCGTGAAGAACGGGGCCGCCTGCTCCACCCCGTCGGCCAGCAGCGTCAGTGATGGCCCCAGCAGGGTCGCCAGATCCAGTTGCCACAGGGAGTCGGCCGCTGGGCCGCTCACGCCCCAGCCCTGTTCGCTCCACAGGGGAGCCAGTTTCGCGTGCAGAGTGCTGGCGCTCAGTGAATGGAGTACCTGGCCGTTGAGCCAGTTGAGCTTGTCCCAGTCGAAGCGTGCCCCTGCCCTGTTGACTCGATCGAAGTCAAAGACCTCGGCCGCTTGATCGAGGCTGAAGCGCTCGCCCATTCCCTCGGGTGGCGACCAGCCCAGCAGGGTCATGTAGTTGGCCAGGGCCTCGGCCGTGTAGCCCATGGCCCTGAAGTCGCTCACCGACGTGACCCCGTCGCGCTTGGAGAGCTTCTTGCCCTCCTGGTTGAGGATCAGCGGGGTGTGGGCAAAGACCGGCGCGGTCTGGCCCAGGGCCCCGTAGAGCAGCAACTGCTTGGCGGTGTTGGCGATGTGGTCTTCGCCGCGGATCACATGGCTGATGGCCATGGCCGCGTCATCGACCACCACCACCAGGTTGTAGAGCGGGTCGCCGATCTGATCGGCAGGTGCGCGGCGGGCGATCACCATGTCGCCACCGAGATCACTGCCGCTCCAGCGCATGGGGCCGCGCACCAGATCGTTCCACGTGATCACGGCAGTGTCGTCAATCCTGAAGCGCACCACCGCCTGCCGTCCCTCGGCGATGTAGGCCTGCTCCTGCTCGAGGCTCAGATCCCTGTGCCGGTTGTCGTAACGGGGCGCCTGCCTGGAGGCAGCCTGAGCCTCGCGCATGGCGGTCAGTTCGTCGTCACTGGCGTAGCAGCGGTAGGCGTGGCCACTGGCGAGCAGCTGGGTGATGGCGGTGCGATGGGCTTCGATGCGCGCGCTCTGGATGACGGGCTCGCCGTCCCAGTTGAGCCCCAGCCACTGCAGCCCCTCCAGAATGTTGGCGGTGTAGTCGCTCTTGCTGCGTTCTTTGTCGGTGTCTTCGATCCGCAGCAGGAACTGACCGCCATGACGCCGAGCAAACAGCCAGTTGAAGACGGCTGTGCGGGCTGTGCCGATGTGCAGCGTGCCGGTCGGGCTCGGTGCAAGGCGCACCCGGACCGGTTGATCAGTCGCCACGGAAACGGCCGCCATGGGGTCGTGAAATCCGGAGATTGAAACGGGACTGACGGGGCTCGAACCCGCAACTTCCGCCGTGACAGGGCGGTGCTCTAACCGATTGAACTACAGTCCCAGAAAGGCCGTAGGCCTGGTCTGGTGTCGCTCTTGAGCACGATCCGGAGAGGCCTGGATCGGTTGGTCAGCGACCTCAGAAGTATCTGTGATCGGCGGTCCCCCCGTCAACTGAAGTGTTGCACTGGGCGAGGCCGCCGATCGTGCAGGCAATCAGGGCCTGAAGCCAGCAGGCTCGATCAGTCGCACTTGGTTGCCGCGAGCCGTGAACTCACGTCCCTGATCGCTCTGCACGACCACCCGACCCCCCGATTTGACCCGGATCACCCGTGCCCGCACCCAGCCGAGAGCGGCTGATTCGAGCACCTTCACCACATCACCAGGTTGCAGATCCAACTCCATGTCCGGAACCATGAAACAGCAGTTGGGAGCATCGAACGCGCCGTGGAGGACTTGAACCCCCGACATCAGGTTTTGGAGACCTGCGTTCTACCAACTGAACTAACGGCGCAAGGCCGATGCCCCCGGAAAAAATGAAAGAGACCGTTGGCCTCAGCGATCGAAGCGCTGCTTCACGCGAGTGGCTTTACCCACCCGGTCACGCAGATAAAAGAGCTTCGCCCGGCGCACCTTACCCCGACGTTCCACCTTGACGGAAGCCACCTGGGGGCTGTGAAGCATGAACACCCGCTCCACACCGACACCTTGGAAGATTCGACGCACCGTGATGGTCTCGTTGAGACCACCATGGCGCTTGGCGATCACAACGCCTTCATAGGGTTGCACGCGCTCTTTGTTGCCCTCGCGGATGCGTACGCCCACCTTGACGGTGTCACCCACATAGATCTCGGGCAGATCGCTCTTGAGCTGCTCGGCTTCAAAGGCCTTGATCAGATCTTGGGCGCTCAGCTTGCCGGTGGAGGCCCTGGGGCTGGCCACGGCCGTGGCGGTGATGGTCTCGCTGGTTGCCGGTGTCTCCACGGTTTCGCTCGTGTCTGGGGTCTCGTTCTCGATGGTGCTGTCCACAGTGTTGATGCTCGCGTTGGTGCTCGTTGGGCCGTCGGCGTCCCTGGCTGGGTTCGGCGCTCTTTCGGGTGCCCCGCCCGTTGCTTCTGCCATGGCTGCCCCCAAGTCCTGGCCAAACAAACAGTGTACCGGCTCAGGGTTGGGCTCTCCGAAGAGCGCGTCGCAGCCGCTGCCACAGCAGGCCGCAGCCGCTGACCAGCATCCATAGCAGTCCCAGGGCGTTGAGCAGCACGTAGGCGGTCTCGCCGCCGCGGCCAAACCAATGCTGCAGCCACTCACCCTCATGCAGAACCATGAAGAGGTGGGCCTGGTCCCTGTTCAGGCCGCCCCAGTCGCGCAGCAGCCGGTATCCCAGGCCAGTCGTCACCGTCAGCAGCAGGGGCAGCAGCACCACCGGTGCCAGGTTGCGGTGCAGTTCACGCCATCCGGGCAAGGGGGAAGGCTCGCTCATGGCAGGGCTCGGAGCGCCAGGACGCAGTCCAGCACGGCGCTGCAGGGGTTGTTAGCTTGCCTACGGGTACCGATGCATGGGTGGGTGGCATGAATCTGTTCGCTGATCTGCTCGCCAGCACCAAGGCAGCAACTGCACCCAGCCCGGTCGCTGCGTCGCCTTCCGGTGCCGTTGTCGAAACCGGCCCGCGCATCCAGAAATCGCGTCGCGGCGTTGAGATCAAGTCGGCGCGTGAGATCGAGATCATGCGCCGTGCCAGTCGCATCGTCGCCACGGTGCTGCGGGAGATGCAGGACCTGGCCGCACCGGGCCTGACCACCGGCGATCTCGATGCCCATGCCGAGCGTCGCATTCGTGAGTTGGGGGCCACCCCGAGCTTCAAGGGTTACCACGGCTTCCCGGCCAGCATCTGCGCCTCGATCAACAATGAGGTGGTGCATGGCATCCCCAGCAACAAACGTGTGATCCGGGCCGGCGACCTGCTCAAGGTGGACACGGGTGCCTACTTCGAGGGTTATCACGGCGACAGCTGCATCACCATCTGCGTTGGCCAGGAGACCCCTGAGGCGGCACAACGGCTGGCACGGGTCGCCCAGGAGTCGCTGATGCAGGGCCTGGCCCGGATCAAAGCCGGCAACACCCTGTTGGACATCGCCGCCGCCGTCCAGGACCACGTCGAGGCCCATGGCTTCGCCGTGGTCGAGGACTACACCGGCCATGGCGTCGGTCGCAACCTGCACGAAGAGCCCTCGGTGTTCAACTACCGGACCCGTGAGCTACCCAACATGAAGCTGCGGCCGGGCATGACCCTGGCGGTCGAGCCGATCCTCAACGCTGGCAGCAAGGCCTGCCGCACCCTGAGGGACCGCTGGACGGTTGTCACCGTCGATGGCAGCCTCTCGGCCCAGTGGGAGCACACCATTGCGGTCACCAGCGATGGCTGCGAAATTCTCACCGATCGCGACTTCTAGATCGGGTTCCGTTCAGCCCTCAGGCCCCGCTCCGCCCTCAGGCCCTAGTCAGCAGCGTGTTGTAGAGCCAGCGGCTCAGCGTGGTGAGCGGCATCATCACGTAAATCAGGGGATTGGGGGTCACCAGGATCAGGTTGCAACCCAGGGAGGCCTGCAGCAGCACCTGGTCTGCTACGAAGCCCACCGGCATCAGCCCCACCGGATTGAGCGCCGACCGGAAAGGTCCCAGCACCAGCCGCCTGATCCGCACCGCCCTGGCCAGATCGAGGCTGCGCAGGCTCAGCAGCTGCCCCAGCAGGCGTTTGCTGATCTCATAGAGCGGGCTGAAGGCTGGCTCGATCTCGGCTTCCGAGGTGTTGATCCAGACCTCGGGTCTGGGTCGGGCGGCGCGCTCGGCCTCGCTGCGGCTGGCCACCAGGGCCGCAAAGCCCTCCAGCAGCCGCCAGCTGCTGAGGGCATTCACCTCGAGGCTCCGGGCCGTCGCTTCGGCATTGCGCTGCTGCTGGAGGTTGACGCCGTGGTTAAGCACCAGCAGATCGACCATGCCCAGCTCGGTCAGCAGGGCCTGCTCCTGACCCACCTGCCAGGTCAGTTGCTGCAGGGGGATCAGGGCTCCGGCGCGATCATGCAAGTGCAGAGGGGCGGAGCTGTGGCTGATGGCCACCAGGCGGGCTCCCCGGTGATGCCAGCGCTGCAGCAGGGCCCGGCCCAGGGCGCCGCTCGCCCCCGTGACCGCCACTGTGATCTGAGCTGATGTCATGGCATGCGCTGGGCGGGTATGGCGCAGACGCGGCCACAGGCGTCAGCATGGAACAACCATGTTCACGCCCGAAGGCATGCAGGACGGCGGCGACCCGGCCGGTGAGGGCACCGCTTCAGCGTCGGCGGCGGTGCTGCTGCCCCTGTTTGCCCCCTACTGGGGAGGCCTTGAGCCTGCGCTTGAGCGGGCACTGCTCCTGCTGCTGCAGGGGAGTTTCGCGGGTGAGCGCTGCCTGGATGGGGGGCAGAGGCGGGCCTACCTGTTGGAGTGGGTCGCCATCCGGGCGCCACTGGAACCCACACCCTGTGCGCTGACGTTTCCCGAACACCCGGCCATTCGGTACGCGTTTGCGATACCCGCCCATCGTCTGCTGCGCTGGCTTGCGGGCGCCCAGGCCAGCGAACCGGCCGTCGATCTGCCCGATGACTTCTGGCAGTGGCTGATTCTGGGGGACGAAACCTCCACATAAATTGGTCAGATCTCGCCGATTCGGGAGCGTTTGACATGGTTTCAGCTCTCCCCTCAACAGGTGTTTCAACCCTGTTGATCGGCTCCTGCGAGGCCTTCGGCGGTAAGTCGGCGGTGGTCTTGGGGCTTCTGCGTCAGCTGCTCTCCGCCGGCGTCGCTGTGCATTACGGCAAGCCGCTGGCCACCAGTGTTGAGGGGGAGGCCCAGCCCGGTGACCCGATGCACCCCGACGGCCTGTTGGATGACGATGTTCAGTTCATCGGTTCGATCCTGGGACTCCAGCCCGGGTGCCTGTTGCCCTCGCTGCAGCAGTTGAACGCGGCTTCGGCCCGATCCAGGCTGCTTGAACCCCACCCTGGCGATGCCGAGGCCCAGGCCCTGGCCGCCGTGCGCGCCCAGCTCGCCGCCCTGGACCCGGGGGCCACCGTGCTGCTTGAGGCCGCTGGCACCCTGGCCGAGGGGTTGCTGTACGGTCTCAGCCTGGTGCAGCTGGCCTTGGGCCTGGAGGCGCCGGTGCTGCTGGTCCATCCCTGGAGTGATGCGCGCAGCATCGAGCCCCTGCTTGAGGCCAGGGCCCGTCTCGGCGACTTGTTGGTCGGGGTGGTGCTCAACGGGGTTCAGCCCGATGCCGTAGCCACGGTGCGCGACGAGATCGGAGCCGCACTGGGGCGGTTGGGCATTCCGGTCTGTGGCGTGCTGCCCCGCAGCCCGCTGCTGCGCAGTGTCACCGTCGAGGAGCTGGTGAACCGCCTCGAGGCCCGGGTGCTGTGCTGCCACGATCGGCTTGATCTGCTGGTGGAGACCCTCTCGATCGGGGCCATGAATGTCAATGCCGCCATGGAATTCTTTCGGCGGCGCCGGAACATGGCCGTGGTGACGGGCGCCGATCGCACCGACATCCAGCTCGCGGCGCTGGAAGCCTCCACCCAGTGTCTGATCCTCACAGGTGTGGGTGAACCCCTGCCCCAGTTGATCAACCGTGCTGAAGAGCTCGAGGTGCCCCTGCTGCGGGTCGATCACGACACGCTGGCCACGGTTGAGGTGATCGAGCGCGCCTTCGGCCACGTGCGCCTGCACGAGGGTGTGAAGGCCACCTATGCGATCCGGCTGGTGGAGGAAAACTGTGACTTCTCACCCGTGCTGGCCCGCCTCGGGCAGGAGCGCACGCCCTGAAGCAGGCCCTCTGGACGCCGCTGCTAGTTTCGAGAAGCAGGCTGCGCGGTGCAGGTGACCCGGTCTCTCGATCTCCCGGCGTTGGATCGGGTTGACACGCTGGCGCAGGAGCTGGCCATGTTGCAGGACAAGGGCAAGCGTCGCATCGCCATTCTCGGCAGCCGGCACGTCCCCGTTGTGGCCATTCATCTGGTTGAACTGGTGGCCCGCTCCCTGGCCCAGGAGGGACACAACCTGATCACCTCCGGTGCCCAGGGTGTCAATGCGGCGGTGATCCGCAGCGTGCTCGAGATCGACCCCGGCCGGCTGACCGTGCTGCTGCCCCAGAGCCTTGATCGCCAGCCCGGCGAATCCCGTGAGCAGCTCGAACGGGTGCTGCACCTCGTCGAGAAGCCAGAGCACGATGAGTTGCCCTTGCCGATGGCCAGCAGCCTGTGCAATCAGGACATCATCAGCCGTTGCGATCAGCTGATCTGTTATGCCTTCCACGACAGCGAGACGCTGCTGGCCAGTTGCCGCGCCGCCGAAGACATGGGAAAGGTGGTCACTCTGATGTTCTTTGACTGAGAGCCATCCACTGCGGGCGCCCCAGTCCTCAGCTCGCCAGCACGGCACGCAGGCCCTCGATGTACAGCACGCCGGTGCACACCATCGCCCCAGCCCAGCAGAGGCTGCGCAGGGGAGGCTGGTTGGCCACGTAGGCCGCGATGTAGGCCAGACGCAGCAGGGGCCAGGCCAGGGCCAGGGCACCGGGCAGGGGTCCCTGCACCCCGCTGACCAGGGCCAGCAGGCAGGCGGGTGCAAACAGCGTGAAGGCCTCGAAGCTGTTCTGGTGGGCCCAGTTGGCCCGCTTGCCCCAGGCGGGCAGCCGCTCAAACATGGCCCGCGGTGCGGCGAGGTCGGTGAGCTTGAAATCGGCCTGAGAGCGTGCCGCACCCAGCGGCACCAGGCTTGCCACCACGACAGCCGCGGCTAGCACCAGCGCCCAGGCAAACAGGGGGTCGGGATGGTCGGGCATGGCTTGAGGCATGGACAGCTTCCTTTTCTACGCTGGCCGTAATCAGACGGGCCGCCGCCAGGTTGGTCTCACCGCTTCGATTGCCATGGCCGACTCGTTCAGCTTTGACTGCGTCAGTGATTTTGACCGTCAGGAGCTGGTCAACACCGTTGACCAGGTGCGGCGCGAGGTCGGCCAGCGTTACGACCTCAAGGACTCAGGCACCACGATCGACCTCGAAGAGGCGGCGCTGGTGATCACCACCGCCAGCGACATGACCCTGCAGGCTGTTGAGGACGTCTTGCGTCAGAAGGCCACCAAACGGGACCTGTCGCTCAAGATCTTTGACTTTCAGACCCTAGAGCCCGTGGGCGGCAACCGCGTCAAGCAAGTGGTCAAGCTGCGCAAAGGGCTCAGCCAGGAGCTGGCCAAGAAGCTCAGCAAGACCGTGCGCGATCAGCTCAAGAAGGTGACCGTGGCCATCCAGGGCGAAAGCCTGCGGGTCACCGGCAAGAGCAAGGACGATCTGCAGGCCGCGATCCAGTTGCTCAAGGCCCAGGACGTCGAGGTGCCACTGCAGTTTGAGAACTTCCGCTGAATCCCCTGCCGCCGTGGCGGCTGGCTGGCACATCTGGATCGACCGCGGCGGCACCTTCACCGATGTGGTGGCCCTGACTCCCCAGGGTCAGATCCTGGTGCGCAAGGTGCTGTCGGTCCAACCCGGCAGCACCGCCGACCCCGCGGTGCAGGTCATCACCGAGCTGCTGGGTTCGTCAGGCCGGATCGCCGATCTGCGCCTGGGCACCACCGTGGCCACCAACGCCCTGCTCGAAGGGGCCGGCACGCCGGTGCTGCTGTTGATCAACCGCGGTCTGGCTGATCTGCTGCGGATCGGCGATCTGCATCGTCCCGACCTGTTCGCCCTGGCGGTGCGTCGGCCCGATCCGCTGGCGATGCGGGTGGTCGAGGTGGGCGGCCGGTTGGCAGCTGATGGGGTCGAGCTCGAACCCCTGGCTCTCGATCAGCAGCTGCGCCAGAGCATTCGCGATGCCATGGCCGACGGCTACAGCAGCGTTGCCATTGCGCTCCTGCACAGCACCCGCAACCCCGACCATGAGCTGCAGCTGGCCGACTGGCTGGCGCCGCTGGCCCCCGACACGATCACCCTGTCCCATCGGTTGAGTGCCCTGCCGCGGCTGGTGCCTCGCGGCCAGACCGCTCTGGTCGAGGCGGCGGTGGCACCGGTTCTGCGGCGTTACTTCGATCAGGTGGAGCAGGCCCTGGGTGATCAGGTGCCGCTGCGGATCATGCGCTCCAGCGGTGCCCTGGTGCCGCGGCCCTGGCTGCTTGCCAAGGACACGGTGCTGTCGGGGCCTGCCGGCGGCATGGTGGGGGCGATCGCTGTAGCCCAGGAGGCGTTGCAGCACGCCGGCCTGCCGCTGCAGCCGGTGGTCGGGTTTGACATGGGCGGCACGTCGACCGATGTCTTTCATGCCGGCTGCAGGGACGGCGGTCTGCACTGGCAGCGCAGTCCTGAGACAGCCATCGCCGGGCTGCAGCTGCAGGCGCCGATGTTGCCGATCCATACGGTGGCGGCCGGTGGCGGTTCGATCCTGCGATTTGTCGAGGGGCGGCTGCAGGTGGGCCCGGGTTCGGCTGGGGCTGACCCCGGGCCCGCGGCCTACCGGCGCGGGGGACCGTTGACGATCACCGATGCCAATGTGCTGCTGGGCCGGCTGCCCGCCCAGGCCCTGCCACCCCTGTTCGGTCCGCAGGGCGATCAGCCTCTCGACACCGCTGCCGTGCAGCAGGGCTTTGCCGAGCTGCAGGCGGCCATGGCAGGGGCGGGGGTGGCGGTCGGTGTTGAAGATCTGGCCGACGGCGCCCTGCGGATCGCGGTGGAGACGATGGCGGCGGCGATTCGCCGCATCTCACTCGAGCAGGGCCACGACCCCCGATCTGCTCTGTTGGTCAGTTTTGGTGGGGCGGCGGCCCAGCATGCCTGTCGTCTGGCGGCCGAACTGGGCATCCAGCGGGTGCTGGTGCACCCCCTGGCGGGCGTGCTGTCGGCCTATGGCATCGGCCGCTCCCCCCAGTCGCTGCTGCTGGAGCGGGTGGTGGCGTTGCCCCTGACTCCCGAGACGTTGGTGCGCCTGGACGAGCTGATTGGTGAATTGCAGGCTGAGGGGAGCGCCCAGCTCGCCCAGGTGGTGCCCGACGCGGCCGGGCCACCGCTGCTGCGGGTGCGTCTGGAGCTGCGCCAGCCATGCCAGGAACGGGGCCTCGAGCTGCCATGGCCCCGCGCGGCGGATCGCCAGGCCATGGGCGCGTCCCAGACCGCATCCCTGAGCGACGCCTACGCGGTGTGCCATCAGCAGCGCTATGGCTACCGGCCGGCTGCCGGACCGTTGGTGGTCGAGCGGCTGCTGCTCGAGCTGGAGGCGGTTGAGCAGCCAGCAGCTGGTGTGTGGGTCGAGCCGTCACCGCCCTTGCTGCCTGTGACCACACCGCTGTGGACGGGCGGCGCCTGGCAGTCCGTGCCGTTGATCTGGCGTCCGGATCTTGACCGTGGTCAACGGCTGCGGGGGCCGGCGCTGGTGCTCGATGCCACCACCACCCTGGTGCTGGAGCCGCTGTGGCAGCTGCAGACCCTGGCCGATGGCGCCCTGCTGCTCGAGGCCCCGCCGGTTCCCCAGCCGGCGGGCGGCGCGCTCTGGCTGCAGCGACAGGCGATACAGGCGGTGGATCCCGTGCTGTTGGAGCTGTATCACCACCGTTTTGCGGCGATCGCCGTGCAAATGGGCCAGCAACTGCAGCAGAGCGCCCGCTCGCTCAACATGCGCGAACGGCTCGACTACTCCTGTGCCCTGTTTGATGGCAAGGGACGCCTGGTGGCCAATGCACCTCACATTCCTGTGCACCTGGGATCGATGGGTGAGAGCGTGACCAGCCTGCTGGCGGCGGTTGCCAGCGGTGCGCGCCGCCCCCTGGTCGATGGCGATGTGGTGCTCGCCAATAACCCCTACAACGGCGGCACCCACTTGCCGGACATCACGGCGATCACGCCGCTGTTCGCCCCTGGGGCAGGTCCTGACAAGCAGCCCGTGCTGTTTGTGGCCTGCCGCGGTCATCATGCTGATGTGGGCGGGATCACCCCGGGGTCGATGCCGGCGGACAGCCGCAGCATTGACGACGAAGGGCTGCTGCTCGACAACCTGTTCTTTCTGGACCACGGCGTGGTTGATGAGCCTTGGTGGAGGCAACGCCTGGCAGCCGGTCCCCATCCCGTGCGCAACCCCGATCTGCTGCTGGCCGACCTGCAGGCCCAGGTGGCGGCAAACCGACGCGGCGTGCTGGCCCTGGCCGAACAGATCGAACGTCATGGACTCGATGAGGTGCTGGCCTACATGGGGCATGTGCAGAGCAACGCAGCCGCCGCCGTCCGGCGGCTGATTGCCCGTCTGCTGGATGGATCCTGCACAGTTGCCCTCGATCACGGCGGATGCATCGCCGTTGCCGTTCAGGTCGATCGCCCCGGGCAGCGACTGCGGATCGATTGTTCGGGCACCTCGGCCCAGCATCCCGGCAACCTCAATGCCCCGCTGGCGGTGACCCGGGCCGTGGTGCTTTACGTCCTGCGCGCCCTGGTGGGCGAGCCGATCCCGCTCAATGCCGGCTGCTTTGAACCGATCGACCTTGTGGTGCCGCCCGGCTCATTGCTCAATCCCAATCCACCGGCTGCGGTGGTCGCCGGCAACGTCGAGATCTCCCAGGCCCTGGCCAACGCCCTGTTGGCAGCGTTGGGGGCGATGGCGGGATCCCAGGGGACCATGAACAACCTGACCTTTGGCAACCACCGGCATCAGTACTACGAGACGATCGGCGGTGGTGCCGGGGCGGGGCCCGGGTTTGTGGGTTGCGGCGCTGTTCAGACCCACATGACCAACTCCCGGCTCACCGACCCAGAAGTGCTCGAGGCCAGGCTGCCGGTGCGGCTCGAGCACTTCGCCATCCGTCACGGTTCGGGGGGCGTTGGCCGCTGGTCAGGCGGCGATGGTGTGGTGCGTCAGCTCCGTTTTCTTGAGCCGGTGCAGGTGTCGCTGATCAGTGGCTCCAGGTTGGTCCCCCCCCCTGGGCTAGCAGGCGGTCAGCCCGGTCAATGCGGTCGCAATCTGTTGCTGGATCGCGATGGAAACACCCGCGTTCTGCCGGGCTGCTGCGAGCTGGCGCTGCAGGCCGGCGATGGAATTCGGATCGAGACCCCCGGGGGCGGCGGTTACGGGTTGGCCCCTGCCTGAGGCGCGGTGATCAGGTTGATCGCCGAGAACGCCAGGCCGATGCCGAACAGCATGCCGATGGCCCAGAGGCTGTCGGTCGGCCATTCGGCGATCAGCATCCCCCCCAGCACCGTGGTGACGATGCCGTCGATCAGCACCAGGCCACGGGCCGGACCATTGCCAGCAGCTGCGGCGGCCAGTTCCATCACTCCTTCAAAGGCCAGCAGGAAGCCGACGAACAGGGTCAGGCTCACTTCGCTGTCGACCGGGAAGGCCAGCACCCAGATGCCGCCACCAAAATAAAGCAAGCCCGACAGAAGTCTGAAGATCTTGCCCTTGAGGTCGCCCTCACCGGTGAGGCGCAGCACCTGGCTGATGCCTGCGATCACAGCCACGGCTCCGATCGCGATCGTCAGCAGGGTGGCCGACACAAACGGAACCACAATCGAGAGACCAGCGGCTGCAAACAGCAGGGCGGCGGTGAGCCAGCGCAGGGTGGGTGAAGCCGGAACCGACACGGGAGATCAAGGGACAACGACGGCAAACACCATACGAGGCTTTGGCTGCTGCGCTTGGCTCTGACGCAGCTGTCGTTGCTTGCTGGTCGTTTCGATGGCAATCCATCACAAAGCTCTGCGGCCTTAACCCGAGCTGCCCATGATGTGGTGGACATCCTGCACACAGGAGCGATGTTCGAGCTGCTCCCGCCGCTCAACGATCACAACCTGCCCTGGATGGACACGATCCATCCGATCGTGGTCCATTTTGTGATTGCGATGGGTCTGATTAGTTTTGTGTTTGATCTGATCGGTGTCGCCTTTCGCAAGGTGCAACTGTTCGAGGTCAGCTTCTGGAACCTGCTGTTTGCCACAGCAGCCATTTTCGTGGCCATCATCTTTGGCCAGGTCGAGGCAGGCCTGGCCGCCCCGTACGGTGCCTCCCGCGACATTCTCAATTTGCACAGCACGATCGGCTGGTCCCTGGCCGGGGTGTTGTCGCTGCTGTCGGGTTGGCGCTATGTGATTCGCAGCCGCGATCCCGGGCACCTGCCGATCGGTTTTCTTGGGGCCGGTGCACTGCTGTCGGTCTTGATCGTGGTGCAGGTGACCCTGGGCAACCAATTGATCTGGGTCTATGGGCTGCACACGGTGCCGGTGGTTGAGGCTGCCCGCGCCGGCTTGGTCTGAGCGATGGCATCTGAGTGTTGGGAGAACATGTTGTGACTCATCTGTTGTTGACGACTGGCCAGCAGCCGTATGTGGCCGACCCTCCGGCGATCGAACAGCTGGCCTCTGGACTAGGGCCCAATGGCTTGCCCTACAGCCTGCCGATTCACCCGAATCTGGTGCACCTGACGATTGGTCTGTTCGTAATTGCGATCGCCTTTGACATCGCTGGTGCCCTCTATCCGATCGAAAAGCGGGTGTTCCGCTTCCTGGCCCTGCCGATCACCCGGGCCGGCTTTCACGATGTGGGCTGGTACAACCTGCTGGCTTGTGCCGTGGCCACCTTCTTCACCGTGGCCGCCGGTTTCTACGAAATGCTTCTGGCCCAACCGATCCCGGGTGTGACGAGCACCATCGGTTTGCAGAGCATGCAGACGATGCTCTGGCACGGGGTTGGCGGCGTCGCCATTCTTCTGGTGATTATCGCCATGACTGTGTGGCGTGGTTATCAGCGTTTTCGTTGGCGTCGCGACATGGGGCGACAGGTCCAGTGGCTCTACTTGCTTGTGGGCCTCGTTTTGTTTTTGGTGATCGGCCTGCACGGCACTCTCGGTGCTGAGCTGGCTGGTGAGTTCGGAGTGCACGTGACTGCCGATCAACTGCTCGCTTCCGGTGCCAATCTCAAGGAGGCTCTGCCATGACCAGTGCGTCGCCACAGAAACCGCGTTTCACACTGCTGTCGATGCTCGGCCTGGCGCTTTTGGTGCTTGTGCTGGTCGCCCTGAGCTGGTGGATGGGCCAGCAGGCTTACCATTGGTTGCCGGTGCAGGCATCGACAGCTGCACCGTTGGTGGATGGCCTGTTCAGTTTTGAAACCGCTGTCGGCACCTTTGTGTTTGGCGGTGTCGTGGCGGTGATGATCTGGGTTGTGCTGATGCACCGGGCCGAGAAATACGACGAGACCGACGCCGAGCCGATCGAGGGCAATACCAAGCTTGAAGTGATCTGGACGGCCATTCCATTTGTGCTGGTGATGGCGATTGCGGTGTATGCCATCCGGGTCAACACCAGCCTGGGGGTCTTGGGTCCGATGGAGCACATTCATCAAGACAATCCTGCGGAGGAGATTGGGGGGTATCCCGGCGACCGCTTGCCGGCAGAAGCCATCGAGGTGGTTGCTCGCCAATGGTCGTGGGAATTCCGCTATCCAGCTGCCAATGTCTCTTCTACTGAGCTGCACCTGGCAGTGGATGAGCCCGTCACCTTCCGGTTGGTGTCGGAAGATGTCCTGCACGGATTCTTTGTTCCCGCCTTCCGTCTGAAGCAGGACGTTGTCCCTGGGCGGGCAATCAACTTCAACCTGACGCCAACCCGTGAGGGTCGCTATCGCCTTCGAGACTCCCAGTTCAGCGGTACTTGGTTTGCAGCCAATCAGGCTGATGTTGTTGTCGAAAGCGGCGATGCCCATGCTGCCTGGTTGAAGCAGGCAGAAAAACTTCCGCTTCAGAGTGGCATCAGTGATGCGGTTGATGAATACGCCGCGCGCGCCAAAAAAGCCAATCCCGGCTGGGCCACCGTGCCGCCTGCTCCACCCCCTCAGGTCAATGTGCCTGGTTCTAACAACCTCCCCCATGACGCCTGAGTAGATCCGATGACACTTGCGACCTTCCCAGCCAGCGAACCCAAGCCGAGTTGGACCCGCTATTTCAGCTTCAATACTGACGCCAAGGTGATTGGTATTCAGTACATCGTGCTGGCGTTCTTCTTCTTCTTAATCGGTGGCCTTTTGGCCATGATCATTCGCGGTGAGCTGATCACGCCTGAGGCCGATCTGGTCGATCGCACCGTGTACAACGGCATTTACACGATGCACGGAACAATCATGTTGTTCCTGTTCATTTTTCCAGTGCTTAATGGACTCAACAATTTGTTGATTCCGACGATGATCGGCGCGCCGGACATGGCCTTCCCCAGACTCAATGCTGTCGCGTTCTGGCTGGTGCCGATCTTCGGAACCCTGCTGATCGCCAGTTTCTTTGTGCCCGGGGGTCCCGCCTATTCAGGTTGGTGGTCCTATCCGCCGGTGAGCGTTCAGAACCCTCTGGGCCATCTGGTGAACGGTCAGGGCATGTGGCTGACTGCAGTCGCCCTCTCCGGTGTGTCTTCGATCATGGGGGCAGTCAATTTCGTCACCACGATCATTCGCATGCGGGCGCCTGGGATGACCTGGTTTCGGATGCCTGTGTTCTGCTGGACGGCACTGGCTGCCCAAAGCCTTCAGTTGATTGGTTTGCCTGCTCTCACGGGAGGCGCCATCATGCTGCTGTTTGACTTGGTCGCCGGCACCACGTTCTATGACCCTTCGGGTGGTGGAGATCCGGTTCTCTATCAGCATTTTTTCTGGTTCTATTCCCACCCTGCGGTGTATGTGATCATCCTGCCGGTCTTCGGGATTTTCTCTGAACTCTTCCCCGTTTATGCCCGCAAGCCGTTGTTCGGCTATGTGTATGTTTCCTTAGCCTCGTTCATCATTGTAGGCCTTGGCTTGATCGTGTGGGTGCACCACTTCTTCACCAGTGGCGTTCCCCAATGGATGCGCAACCTGTTCATGGTTAACACCATGCTGATTTCGGTGCCTACAGGCGTCAAAGTTTTTGCCTGGTTAGGCACCCTGTGGCGAGGCAAGATTCGCTTGACCACCCCAATGCTCTTTTGCCTTGGCGGTCTGTTTAACTTTGTGTTTGCTGGCATCACCGGTGTAATGCTTGCGACAGTTCCAGTTGATATTCACGTCAGCAATACTTACTTTGTTGTGGGTCATTTCCATTATGTTATCTACGGTGCCGCTGTTATGGGAATTTTCGCGGCTATCTATCACTGGTTCCCGAAATTCATCGGTCGCATGCCCTACGAGGGCCTAGGTAAGCTTCATTTTCTGCTCACATTCATCGGTGCCAACCTCAATTTCCTGCCAATGCACCCTTTGGGGCTGATGGGAATGCCGAGGCGGGTGTCGAGCTATGACCCCGAGTTCGCATTCTGGAATGTGCTGGCCAGTCTGGGTGCCTTTCTGCTTGGGGTTTCGATCATTCCTTTTCTTCTGAACATGATCAGTTCCTGGATTCGTGGTCCCAAGTCCACGCACAATCCATGGAATGCCATCGGGCTGGAGTGGTTGTTGCCCTCACCACCGGCTGAGGACAATTTTGGAGAACACGTGCCGGTTGTGATCTCCAAGCCCTACGGCTATGGACTCGGTAAACCCCTTGTGGAACACCAAGCTGAGATTGAACAAGCCCTCACCGCTGCTGAACTTCAGGAGTCCTCGCGATGACTACCGCTTACCCCACTCCGACTGAGCCGAAAGAACATACGGCTGAGCACGAGAAGCACAACCTCACTGGGTTCATCATCTTTCTCTGCTCAGAAAGTGTCATTTTTCTGGCCTTCTTCAGCGGATATGCGTTGCTCAAAACCAGCGCGCTTGATTGGTTGCCGGCTGGTGTCGATGGGCTTGAATGGCAGATGCCACTGATCAACTCGGTGGTATTAGTGTCCAGCTCCGGAACCATCTATCTTGCCGAGCGGGCCAAGGCAAGAGGAAGCATCTGGGGCTTTCGCGGTTTCTGGCTGCTGACCATGGCGCTTGGGTCCTATTTCCTCTATGGCCAGGCGGTGGAGTGGAGTGGTCTCGAGTTCGGCTTCACCTCTGGAACCTTTGGCGGCACGTTCTACCTGCTAACTGGATTCCATGGACTGCATGTCGCTACTGGGGTTGGCTTGATGACATTGATGCTGATCAAGTCATTCATTCCTGGCAATTACGACGGTGGTGAACAGGGCGTTGAGGCCACGTCACTGTTCTGGCACTTTGTCGATGTCATCTGGATCATCCTTTTTCTCCTCATCTACGTCTGGCAGCGGAGTTGACCCATGATCATTGATGACACCCATTACGACGTGATCGTCATCGGCAGCGGAGCTGCCGGTGCCACTGTCGCCAATAGCCTGGGCCAGCGCAGTTTCAAGGTGCTGTTGCTCGAGCGCGGTGGTGTGATGCCACTCGCTGATCAGAATGTCGCTGATGTGGATTTGTTCCGTAAGGATCGTTATCACCCACCAGAGCAGTGGGTTGGAACCGATGGTGATCCCTTCTCGCCTCAAGCGATCTATGCCTTTGGTGGCAACACCAAGATCTGGGGAGGGGTACTCGAGCGCATGCGCGAGCGCGAGTTCGAGGGCCTCCATCTCCAGCAGGGGAAGGCACCGGCCTGGGGATTCAACTATGACGCCTTTGAACCTTGGTATGAGAAAGCCGAGGCGATGTATTGCGTTCACGGGGCCGCCGGTCTCGATCCTTCCGAACCCAAGCGGAGTGCACCCTATGGTTCTGCACCCAAGCCGGTGGAGCCGTTTCTCGATGAACTGCGTCAGGGACTCGAACGCCAGGGCGTGCATCCCTACCCTCTGCCGCTCACCTGGTCAGACTCGGCGGTAGATCCCAGTGGCGATGCCGAGTTGTTCGGGGTCGACCCTGCACGACGCTGCAGCACTCTGACGGTTCGCGGCGGTGCAACGGTCACCCAGCTTCATGTCAATGCTGCTGGCACTGAAGTTCGTGGAGTCGAAGCTCAGATTGATGGTCAGCACTGGATGTTCACTGCCCACCAGGTGGTCTTGGCTGCCGGTGCTCTGAACACCCCGGCGATCTTGTTGCGTTCGGGTTGTGAACGCCATCCCCATGGCTTGGCCAATGGCTCGGATCAGGTCGGCCGCAACCTGATGAAGTTGCAGCAAACCTCGATCTTGCAGCTTGCTGCAGCGCCCAATTCTGGACGTTACGGTCGCTCCTTTGGCATCAATGATTTTCTCTGGGGCGACCAGAACGTCAGCTTCCCCCTCGGGGCGATTCAAAATGGGGGTGGCGTGCTGCAGGACGCCTTGTTTGCTGAGTCGCCCCCGGTGCTGTCATTGGTGACCAAATTGTTGCCCAACTTCAGTCTTGAGCAGCTCGCTTCCCGTTCGATCACTTGGTGGGCCAGCAGTGCTGTTCTGCCCCAGTCTCAGAACCGGATCACCCTGCGTCAGGGGCGCATCCAGGTTAATTACACCCCCAATAACCGAGAGGCCCACGATCGCCTCGTCTACCGCTGGATCGATGTGCTGAAAGCCGTTGAGGCTGATCCCGCGTGTCAGGTCGTCAAGGCGGCTCCCACCCACCCGCGTGGTGAGGCTCCACTGTCTGCCATGGGATCTGCCTGCGGGACTTGTCGAATGGGCGACAACCCCGCGACGTCCGTTGTTGATCTTGATGGCAGAAGCCACGAACTGACGAACCTGACGATTGCTGATGCCAGTGTGTTTCCGTCCTGTCCGATGATGGGATTCGGGCTCACAGTGATCGCCAACGCGCTGCGCATTGCCGATGCTGTGTCGAGCTCCCTGCAATGACGGCGCCAACGCTGGCTTCATTGTCGAAGGGGCCCCAGTCAGAGGCTCCATCGGAACTCAGGCGTCTGGCCGAACGGGACCATGGTCATCGCGACTGGTCGTTGTGGGGGAGTTACCTGCCTGAGCGGCAATGGGGAACCGTTCGTGAGGATTACTCGGCCGATGGGGATGCGTGGCGTTCCTTTCCCCATGACCATGCCCGATCACGGGTGTATCGCTGGGGTGAGGATGGTTTGCTCGGCATCTGTGATCAACAGTGTCGGCTCTGCTTTTCGCTGGCGCTCTGGAATGGACAGGACCCGATCCTGAAGGAGCGTCCCTATGGCCTGAGCAATCCGGAAGGTAATCATGGTGAAGATGTCAAGGATTATTTCTTTCATTTGGCGAACACGCCAACCCACAGCTTCATGCGTGGGCTGTACAAGTATCCGCAGGCAACTTTTCCTTATCAGCAACTTGTTGATGAGAATGCCAGGCGTGGACGTGACCAGCCCGAATATGAGCTTGTCGATACGGGAATTTTTAATGAAAGCCGTTATTTCGACGTTTTCATTGAGTATGCGAAAGCCTCAGCCAGCGATCTGTTGATCAGCATCCGCGTCATCAATCGCGGTCCAGACCCGGCACCCCTGACTTTGCTGCCAACCCTGTGGATGCGCAACACCTGGAGTTGGGGGTATCCCGATGAGCGGCAATTGCCTATCCAATTGCAGGGTGACCGGCTCCAAACTTCTGATATCCCCTCGCTTGGTGTTTACACTCTGGAGTGTGAACAGCCGGGTGAGTGGTTGTTCACGGACAACGAGACCAATCAGGAGCGTCTCTATGGACAGCCCAATTTAACTCCTTATCAGAAAGATGGCTTTCATCGTTATCTGATTGACGGTGAGCAAGCGGCCATCAACCCCCAGCAACAGGGCACAAAGGCTGCTCGTCTGCTGCAGCGCATCCTGGCTGCCGGGGAAGAGTGGCAGGTTCGCCTGCGTCTACGCTCTGATGATCATGCTGCAACGCAAGCTTTTGGTCCCGATTTTGACCGGGTTCTTTCGGAGCGGGAGTGTGAATGGAAGGCCTTTATGGAACATACTGTTCCCAATCTCTCTGATGATGATCGGCTAATTCATCATTCAGCCATTGCTGGTTTGTTCTGGGGCAAGAAGTATTACGGCTGGAGTGTGACCCGTTGGCTTGAAGGCGATCCAAACCAGCCGCCACCGCCGCCGAATCGTTGGCAGACGGAAACTGCCCATTGGAGCCGGCTTCACGCCCACGACGTGATCTCGATGCCGGATTGCTGGGAGTATCCCTATTTCTGCCAATGGGATCTGATGTTTCATGCGGTCGCCTTTGCGATCGTTGATCCACAGACTGCCAAACAGCAGTCGATGTTGTTGCGCACGCCGCACTACACGGCACCCAATGCTCAGACCCCGGCCTATGAGTGGGCGCTGTCAGACCCGAACCCGCCGATTGGGGCTTGGGCTGCGATGCGCATTTTCCAGATTGAGCGCAAGCAGTATGACCGAGCCGATCTTGCTTTTTTGCGCTCTGCATTGCGAAAACTGCTGCTTGAATACGGCTGGTGGGCCAACCGTAATGATCGCTCTGGCGACAATGTGTTTGAAGGCGGTTTTCTAGGGCTTGATAACATTGCAATCTTTGATCGCCGCTTTCACCTTGCTGACGGCAGTCGCATTGAGCAGTGTGATGGTACCGCCTGGATGGCGTCGTTGAGCCTGAACCTGTTGTCCATTGCTGTCGAACTATCGACTGAAGAGTCTGAGTATGCCGATCTTTGCGAGCGTTTTGTTTACGATTTCGTGCAGTTGGCGTTGACGCTGAACACGCCTGGCCAGAGGGGGTATGTGAATTGGGATGAGCAGGATGGTTTTTATTACGATGTCATCAAGCGGCCTGACGGCAGTACTGATTTTCTGCGGACACGTTCATTGACTGGCTTGATTCCGCTGCTCGCTGTAGCCAGTTTTGATGTTGAGACGGTTTCTAGGCTTCCGGTCCTTGATGTTCTCAAGAGCATGCGTTGGTTCGTACATGAACGCACCACGCCAACCTGGTTGGCGGCAAACCTGGGCCAATGGCGCAATGACCGTTTGCTGTTCACCCTCGTTCCGGAGGACCGGCTGCGGCGCATCTGCGAGCGGCTGTTTGACGAGGATGAATTTCTTTCGCCCTACGGATTAAGGGCCCTATCGAAGGTCTATGGCGATAACCCCTATCAGTTCACAGAGGGCGGTGACCATGAGGTTCTGTCCTATTCACCTGCGGATAGTCCGGTGGCCATGTTTGGTGGGAATTCCAATTGGAGAGGCCCCGTGTGGATGCCGACCAATTTTCTGCTGATCGAATCTCTGCAGAAGTTTGCCCATTTCTATGGCGATAGCTTCAAGGTCGAATTCCCGACCCGATCGGGCAATTGGTTGAACCTCTGGGAGGTTTCCCTGGAGCTTGAGCGTCGCCTTGTTGGCATTTTCCGACGTGATGCCGATGGACGCCGCCCTTTCAATGGTGATGTCGAGCTGTTTCAGCAGGATCCTCATTGGCGGGATCTGATCCAGTTCAATGAGTATTTTCACGGTGACAGTGGCCGGGGTATCGGTGCCTCGCATCAGACAGGTTGGACGGCCACAGTGGCCAAGATGATCAACCAGCTCAGCCGCTATCCGAGCGGGTAATCCAGTTCTTTCGAGCCTTTTTTGAATCCAATGCAGGACCTCAACGGGCCCACCTGGTCCCAGTCACCCTTGCCGCAGACCAACCAGCTGACGGTGAGCAATGGTGACCACTTCGATGTGGTCATCATCGGCAGTGGTGCCGGCGGCGGAACCCTTGCCCGCGTTCTTGCTCCCACTGGGTTGAAGATCCTGGTGTTAGAACGGGGTGATTGGTTGCCGCAGGAGCCCGAGAACTGGGATGCCGATGCGGTCTTCCAGCAGGGTCGTTATCTGTCGAAGGACATCTGGACCGATAAGCACGGCAAGCCTTTTCAGCCGGGCAGTCATTACTTTGTCGGCGGCGCCACCAAGATGTATGGCGCTCACCATTTCCGCCTGCGCGCTCGCGATTTCGAAGAGCTGGTGCATGTGGATGGCATTTCCCCAGCCTGGCCCCTGCGCTACAGCGACTTTGAGCCCTGGTATCAGATGGCAGAGGAGATGTATCACGTCCATGGCTTGCGCGGCGAGGACCCGACAGAGCCGCCGGCCAGCCAGCCTTACCCCCACGCGCCGATCTCACACGAGCCACGCATCGCCAAGCTGGCTGAGGACCTACGCGCCGCCGGCCTGAACCCGTTCCATGCCCCGAGCGGGGTGATGCTGGATGAGGCCAACATGGCTTTCAGCCGTTGTCGGCGCTGCAACAACTGTGATGGCTTCCCCTGTCTTGTTCATGCCAAAAGTGATGCCGAGGTGATAGGCATCAGGCCTGCCCTTGGACAAGCCACTGTCTCCCTGCTGACCAGGGCAGAGGTCAAGCGTCTGGAAACCGACCCTTCCGGCCGCACGGTTCAGTCTGTTCATCTGGAGCGGGATGGCGAGCCAATGCGGGTCAGTGGTGATCTGGTTGTGGTCAGTTGTGGCGCGGCCAACACCGCCCGTCTGTTGTTGATGTCGGCCAATGACAAGCACCCCCGCGGTCTGGCGAATGGTAGTGATCAGGTGGGACGGAATTACATGTTCCACAACAGCAAGGCGGCAGTTGCCTTATCGCACGAGCCGAATCCGACGGTTTTTCAGAAGACGATCTCAGTCAACGATTGGTATTTCGGTGATGCTGATTTTGACTTCCCGATGGGCAATGTTCAGATGACGGGTAAGACCCGTGGTGCGATCATGAAGGGCTATGCACCAATCGAGACTTTTCTGATGCCGAATTGGTCGATGGACAAGATCGCTGAACACTCTCTTGATTTTTGGGTGTCCACCGAAGATCTTCCTGATCCTGATAACCGGGTGACAATCACCGCCGACGGAGCGATCAATCTTTCCTACACTCCGAACAACCAATCTGCAGCTGATCACCTGTGGAGCCGTTTGCAGACCTTGCTGGATCGTTTGTATCTCAAAGACCATCTGGTTGAACGCCAGGTCTACATCAAAAATGCCATGGGTATTGCTGCCGTCGGTCACCAGGCGGGCACCTGTCGTTTCGGAACGGATCCATCCACGTCGGTGCTGGATGTGAATTGCAAGGCCCATGAGCTTGACAACCTCTATGTTGTCGACACCAGCTTTTTCCCGAGCATCGGTGCCGTCAACCCGTCGCTGACGGCGATTGCCAATGCCATTCGCGTTGGCCATCACCTGCGCGAGCGGCTGGTTCGCTGAGCCGTTGGAACCACTGACGCTTGGGCCTGACTGGCAGGATCCGCTTCCCCTGATCAGCCTTGATCAGGCCCTTGAGCGCAGTCTGCTGGTCAGCGGTCTAAGTCGTGAGCAGTTGATTAACCGTCTGCTTGCCGATGTGGGCCATCCGCTGCTGCACCCGCTGGTGTGGGTGTTGCCGCGCCGTTGGCGTTTGGCACCTGCTTCTCTGCCTGCCCGGTTGCAGGGTCTCAGTGCCTTGCTGCAGGAGGGGCTGATCAGCCCGGTATTTCTGGCGGCGTTGGTCGACGATCTGGCCCATCTCTGGCCACCACCTGCCGCTGCGGCAACGGCCGAGATGCTCTGGCAGCGCCAGGCGATCGACTGGCAGGGCTCCGCCCTGTCCCTGCCGTCGCAGTGGTCTGTGCTGCAGCAGGTGGCCTCTGGTGTCGCTGATCAGGCCGTTGTTGACAATGTGACCCGATGGCCGCACATCAGCCATGGGTTGTGCTGGTCCAATGTTGGACTGCACTTCAGCCAGACCGCCCAGGCGCGTTGTGCCAATGCACTGTTGGCCCAGGTGTTCAATCGACTGGCCGCCAACGCCGTCGCGCCTCGGGTTTTCAGCTTTGAAGGTTGCAACGATGGGGCAGCCTTGCTGGCGTGGTTGGTTGATCAGGGTTGGAGCGTGCGGGCACGGCTGCGCAGCAGCATCGCCAGCTTTGGCCTAGGCGCGTCCCTGGCGTTGCCCGATGAGCCACCGCGTCAGATTCCCCTGGCCCTGCCATTGCGGACCGGTCTGCTGGATCGCGATGGTCAGGAGGTGGTCTCGCTGTTGCCCCACACGGCGCTTGAGCTGGAGCTCAGCTGCGGTGCACAGCTGCTGCGCCTGCAGTGGTATCAGGGAACCGGTGGCCTGTGCGGCTGGGATGGTCTCAATGATCTGCGGCGCCCCTGGCAGAACGACCCGTACACCGGCACGGTTCGCTACCTGGGCGAGCCGTTTGAAGGCCTCCAGCTGAGTGCCCTGATGCCGTTGTGTGAGCTGATCGCCCTTGTCCACAACCTTGAAGCCAGCGCGAGCCATTTGCGCCTTGGTGGTTACGGCAGTCTCGGCTTCTGCATCGACAGCACTGCCCTGCTGCAGCAGGCCCTGTGCGGACGCTGTGATCTGTTCCCTTTGGTGCTACCTGGCCTCTGGCGTGAGCGCTTGTTGCGGCGTTGCAGCAAGCTTGTCGAGGATGGCGTTGTGAGAACAGCCTCGTTGTCTGTCGTCGCCAGGTACCGCCGGGCATTGGGTGAGCTGCCGTTGGATTTTTCGCACCATGGCAGCACCGTCAGCGATGCCTGGCGGCGGCTGCAGGCTTCGCTGCCAGTGCGCAGCCCTTTTGCCGTGATTCAGCAGTTGCATCAGCTGCAACCGGCAGGCTCCTAAAGGCCGCCGATGATTGCGGCGATCACAGCGGTGCGGTTGCGATCGGAAAAGGGGCCACTGAGTCCGTTGTGGGAGAGACCGTTGATGCAGTGACGCCGCACCTGGCCGCGCTTGAGCGCTTTGTTCCAGTTGGACAGGGGCAGCAGGGGCGAGCGGCCCGGGTAGGCGATTCGTCCGAACGCCGCCACGGGATCGCGGTCACCGACGATCATGGCGATCTCGCCGACCTGCTCGAGCAGCTGGTTGCCGCTGAACACCCCACAGAAGGTCATGATCCGAACAGGGCAACGGCAGATGCGGCGGAGGTACTCGGCCATGCCCAGGGCCATTTCGCCTCCACCGCTGTAGCCCAGGAGCACCAGCTCCTGGGGTCGGCCGCCGGGGGGCTGGCCCGGCTGAAAGCCTTGCTCTGCCAGCCGTTGCGCCACCTTGAGCGCCAGCTCGTAATTGAGGATCGGGCCATAGCGCCTGTCCGATGAGATGCCCACTTTGATGACGTTGTTGGCCTGCACCAGAACGGCACAGATCAGGCTGACCCAGGGATTGGGATGGTGCTCCTGCAAGGCAAACAGCCGTCGCCAGAACCAACTGCCGCCGGCGTCATCGGCCAGCCTGGCTGGGGTGACTGTGTAAGTCTCGAGGCCTTTGAACAGCCGCACATGGCTGGGCAAGCGGGATTCCAGCAAAGCCAGAAACGCCGCCACCTTTGGGGGATGGTCACGCTCACTCTGGTGAATGCCGTCCAGGTAGACGATTGTGCAGCGTGTCGATGCGGCGTCAGCTGTTGCGACAGCGGGCTCAAGAAAGATGTCAGCTGGTTGGGGCAGTCCCCCCAGCCAGCCGCGCCAGAAGGCGAACTGCGACGTGACCGAAATCACGCCACTGATCGGGATCAGCAGCAATCCAAGGATGGCAACAGCCTGCAGCACCAGGGCCAGATCCGCAGGCGATAGGGCCGACAGCAACAGGGGCCCGGCGTGCAGGCTGATCACCAGTGAGCTCAGCCCGCTGAGCAACACCAGCCAGCCCAACACCCCTGCCAGGCGTCGCTGACCCGCCAGCTGAATCCGGATCGCCTGCAGCGGGGCCATCAGGATTCAGCGGTGGGCGCCAGTGTGCTGGCCAGTTGCCGGTAGGCGCGCTGCCAGCCTTGATGAAACACGGCGACAACCAACAGCAGGGCCACCACGAATCCCGGTGTGGCCAGCACCAGCGCCTGGCCATAGGACACGTTGAAGTGCACGTGCAACAGGGTGATCATGTTGAGGTGGATCAGGGCCCAGATCACGCTGGCGATCAGGTCACTGATGTACGGGGCCGCGACAAAGCAATAGAACAACCCGGGGATCAGAGATGGTCCAAGCTTGGCCAGCAGTTCGCCAGGATCGATGGCGGCGCCCGCGAAAGCGCGAAGCAACAGCATGTTGATCAGGCTGGCCAGCACCAGCGCCAGCGACAGCACCAGCGCATCGAGGATCAGCTGGCTGACGACCTGCCGCGGTGTGAGCCTGTTTGCCACCAGGGCGAACAGGTGGGACAGCGACATCGACAATCCCACCAGGGCGACAAGGCCGAGTCCGGCATCGGCCTGCATCAGCCATCGGGCCAGCTGGTCGAGGGCCTGCTCGATCATGCAGCCCGGGTGCCGTTAAGACGGGGACGGTTGATGATCCAGAGCACGAAGATCGAGAGTACGGCGCAATAGAAGCACCACACCGAGTTGAAGGTCTTGCTGTAGGTGAACCAGGTCAGGAAGATCGAAACGAAGATGAGGATGCCGAACAGCTTGACGGCTTTGTCGCGCAGGGCGACCAGCGGCAGCACGATGAAGCCCCAGTACACCAGTTCACCGACGGGCTCGGTGTTCACGAAGTTGTGCCAGGCGCTGTGCAGGTTGCTGATGTCGTACAGGAGGCGGCCCGTGCTGTGGACTGAGGGTTGCACCGCAGGGGGGTTGAACAGGACCGGCAGGTAGAAGCCAATGCCCAGCACGGTCGCCACGATCGCCACCCATTTGAGGCGATGCAGCAGAGCTTTGCTTTCGGTGCTTCGGGCGATCGACCAGGCGCTCCATGGGATCCAGATCATCCAGAAGCAGTAGGCGAAGAACAGAAAGCCCAGCGAGGCGAGGGTGGTGAGCGGTTCGGCCCGGCCGTTGTCAATGCCGGTCCAGACCAGTCCTTCGGTGAACTGCTGCACCCCAAAGAAAAAGGGTGTCAAAGCAAGTGGGACGTAATCCTTCTGGTCTGTTGTTCTGGCGATATGGGTCGCATACAGACCCAGGGGCATCAGAACAGCCGAGGCGGTGAAGCTGGCCGAGGCTGAAAAGCACATCGTTGCGCGGGATGAAATATCCCGATTGTGTCGATGCAACCCAACGTTGGCTATCGCGATCTAATCGATTGCAACCAATGGTTGCGTCGCCGATCCGGTGTTGTTGGATCAGGGCTCGAGCAGGGCGTCGCACAGTCGCCCCAACGACCGCGATTCGCTGACCAGGCCTGGGTGGGTGCGCGCCGGCAAGGGTTGGACCGGACCAACGGGCAGCACCCCTCGCCAGCTCGGAACGACCATCAGATCGAACCGGCAATAAAAGCTGCGGCAGTCGAGCTCGGCCAGCCGCTCCGGGTGGCGTCGCAGGCTGGTCTCCAACCGCTTGAGAAAGGCGCTGTCCAGTTTCATGTCGGCGATACCGGCCAGCCAGGCCCGTGGCATCAGCTGGGCGGCCAACGTTCCCCGTTGGGGGCTGCCCACGCAAAGAAACCTGCGTGTGCGTCGATAGCCTCCGAAGTCCTGGATCCAGCTGCGTCCCACCAGGCCACCCATCGAAAAGCCCAGCAGGTCGACCACAGCGTCGCCACCAAAGGCTTCGGTGATGTGTTGATCAAGCCGGGCTGCCAGATCGACCAACGGCACATGGCCCAGACCGTGGTGCAGGTGGGGAATCAGCAGCGGATCGCGGCGGCCGTCAAGGGCGGTGCAAAGCCTGTTGAACAGCCGGGGCGTGTCCCACAGGCCGTGCACCAGCACCAGCGGCGGATGACCCATCAGGCCAGCATCGAGCGCAGCAGATCAGCGATCAGCAGGTTGTCGAGGGACCACAGGCCCCCTCCACAGGTGGCCAGCACGGCACACATCACCACATACATGGCGGCTTTCTCCCAGCTGGGTGGCTCGCCCACGCCCATCGGGCCGGCATAGTCACCTTCCGGGATCTGATACGGATCCGGGGCGATGAAGGGAAAGCCCGAGCGAATCTCCAGCACCATGGCATAGGCCATGGAAATGGCGATGGCCAGCGCAGCCAGGGGCGTCAAGAGTCCGGGAATCAGGGCGATACCGGCACCCCACATCGAGAACGCAGAGAGAAAGCAGAGCCAGATCGGCGTCTTCAGGCCTTCAGACCAGGTTTTGAGATTGCGCAGCTTGGGCCAGCCGTGGCGGATAAAGCAGACGCCAAGAAAAACCCGCAGCAGCAGCAAGGCCGACGCAGCGAGAGGTGAGGGCCCGCTGGGCACAACCAGTTCGACGATGGTGATCGGCATCGCTCGGGTGCCGCTCTGCACGGCTTGCAATGGCACCAACTTAAGGAGTCAGTGCCGTTCCTGCAGCAGATCTGAGAGGGCGTGATAGATCGGTTTGTGGATCCACAATTTGCCCGCATAGGCACCGATCACCGAGGCCATCAGCACCCCGGCGAGGAGTTGTTGATCGCCGGCCATGTGCAGCGCAAAAACCAGGCTCATCACCGGCAGCTGGGTGGCCCCTGCCAGGCCGCCTGCCATGCCGATCGCCACCCCCAGGCCCCCCAGGTCGAGGGACTGGGTGATCAGGTCGCCGATGACGGCCCCGATTGCGAAGGCCGGATCGATCAGGCCGCCGGGAATGCCTGCCCCCAAGGCGAGGCAGGGGCCGACGATGCGGGCCACCAGGTCGACCAACGTGGCGTGATGGCTGACCGGATCCGCCAAGATCCAGGCCATCAGCGCTTCACCGTCACCCCCGCTGGCTCCCCTGCTGATCAGGGCCAGGCCGCTGATCAGGGCCCCCAGCACCAGGCCGCCGCTCCAGGGATGCTGGCGCACCCGGGGCAGGATGCGGCGCGTGCTTTCCAGCAGCAGCCGGGCAAACAGGCCTCCCAGCAGGCCGCCGCAGAGCCCCAGCCCCGCGCCCAGCAGCAGCTGGTTGAGCTCGCGCGGGTTGAGGCTCACCAGGCCAAGGGTGAACTGGGGCTGGCCATCGAGGT
Source organism: Cyanobacteria bacterium REEB417 (assembly GCA_018970945.1). Lineage (GTDB taxonomy): Bacteria > Cyanobacteriota > Cyanobacteriia > PCC-6307 > Cyanobiaceae > RGUW01. Next base: position 54,680 of record JAGWVJ010000003.1, read on the forward strand.
TGCTGATCTCGGCGGCCAGGGCGCACACCACCAGGGCCGGCCAGATCAGCTGGGCGCCGAAGCTGCCGAGCAGCTCCTCGGCCATGAACACCACCCCCATCAGCGGGGTGTTGAAGCCTCCGGCCAGGCCGGCGCCGGCGCTGATCGCCACCAGGTTACGGGTCGACAGCCGGTCCAGCAGCCTGGGCCAGCGGCTGCGCAGGGCCTGGGCAACGGCGGCACCCACCTGCACCACCGGTCCTTCGCGGCCCATCGGGAACAGGGCCAGGCTGGCGATGGACCACAGCGTCAGCCGCTGCACGGTGGCATCGGCGGCGAGCAGCTCGGGACTGCGGCTGGGTTCCTCCAGCGTCAGCATCGTCTGGGGAATTCCTGATCCCGCCCCCCGGCGCCATAGCCGGGCCTGCAGGGCCAGCAACACGGGCATCACCACAAGGGGTGAACAGACCTGGGCGATGCGCAATGGCGTCCAGCCGGCAGCGGTGAACGCCGGCATGCGGTTCAGCAGCTGGTCCTGCCAGTGGTCCACCAGGTTCAGCGGCGCGCAGGCGAGTCCCACCAGCACCCCCAGCAGGGCCAGCTGCAGGATCAGCACCACCCCGTTGCGCACCCGGCGCAGTGGTGGCGTTGACAAAGGAACCATGGGGATCGGCTGCCATGACGAAGGACCTGGGCCATCATCGGTGCAGATGGCTGGTCCCATGGTGACGTCGGTGGCAACCACCCCTGGGCTGTTGCCAGGGCAGGCGGCCCCGCTGGGGGCCAGCGTCAGCGGCGATGGCGTCAACTTCAGCCTCTATGCCCGTGATGCCACAGCCGTGGAGCTGTGCCTGTTTGACACCTGCGATGCCGAGCAGCCGTCGGTCTGTCTGCCATTGGCGGGCGAGGCCCATCGCAGCGGCCACTATTGGCATGGCTGGGTGCAGGGGCTTGCCCCGGGCCAGCTCTACGGCTACCGGGTGCATGGACCGCAAGACCCCGCAGCCGGCCTCCGCTGTGATGCCCGCCAGCTGCTGCTGGACCCCTACAGCCAGGCCCTGGCCGTGCCTGCTGGCTATTGCCGCAACCAGGCGCAAGCCGATGGGCCGCGCGGCTGGGCCGATGCGATCAAGTGCGTCGTCGCCGATCTGGACGCCTACGACTGGGAGGGGGATCGCCCGCTGAACCGCCCCAGCAGAGAGACGATCATCTACGAGCTGCACGTCCGGGGCTTCACGGTCCATCCCTCGGGCGGGTTGAACCCGGCGATGGCCGGAACCTACGCCGGCCTGATCGAGAAGATTCCTTACCTCAAGGATCTGGGGATCACGGCAGTCGAGCTGTTGCCTGTGTTTGAGTTCGACCCTCAGGATGCCCCCGCCGGGCTGCCCAACTACTGGGGCTACCAGCCGATCAGCTTTCTGGTGCCTCACCACGCCTACAGCAGCGCCTGGCGCCAGAACGCCGATGCGCTGGCGGTTCTCGACGAGTTCCGTGACATGGTCAAGGCCCTGCACCGCGCTGGGATTGAGGTGATCCTCGATGTGGTGTTCAACCACACGGCCGAAGCCGGCGCCGATGGCCCCACCTTCAGCTACCGCGGCCTAGCCAACCGCGATTACTACCTGCTGGACCCGGCTGATCCCTCGGCTTACCTCGACGTCACCGGTTGCTTCAACACCTTCAATGGCAACAACCCGGTGGTGCGGCGGTTGATTCGCGACAGCCTGCGCCACTGGGTCCAGCACTTTCACATCGACGGGTTTCGCTTTGACCTGGCCTCGGTGCTGGCCCGTGATGAAAGCGGCAACCCCGAGCCGAGGCCTCCGATTTTGTGGGACCTCGACACCGATCCGGTGCTCGCCGGCACCAAGCTGATCGCCGAAGCCTGGGATGCGGCAGGCCTTTACCAGGTGGGATCGTTCGTCGGCGACCGCTGGCAGGAATGGAACGGTCGTTTCCGTGACGATCTGCGGCGGTTCATCAAGGGTGATGGCGGCCAGGTGGCGGCTGTCAGTCAGCGGCTGATTGGCAGTCCCGACATCTACGGCCCCAAGCGCCGCGAGGCTGAGGCCAGCATCAACTTCATCACCTGCCATGACGGCTTCACCCTGGCTGACCTTGTCAGCTACAACGACAAGCACAACGAGGCCAATGGCGAAGCGGGCCGCGATGGCTCAGCCGACAACGCCAGCTGGAACTGTGGCATCGAGGGGCCGAGCAGCGATCCGCAGGTGCAGATGCTGCGCAAGCGGCAGATCCGCAATTTTCTGACGTTGTTGTTGCTGTCAGCTGGCACCCCGATGCTCGGCATGGGCGATGAGATCTGCCGCTCGCAAGGGGGCAACAACAATGCCTACTGCCAGGACAACCCCATCAGCTGGCTGGATTGGGATCTGCTGGAGCAGAACCGGGACATCCATCGCTTTGTGCGCGAGTTGTGCGCGTATCGACAGCGGCGCGACTTGGTCGTCGATGGGCAGGCCCTGAGCCTGGCGGATCTGTTGCAGCGCAATCACATCAGCTGGAACGGCGTGCAGCCTGGCCAGCCCGACCGCACTGACGCCTCCCGCTCGTTGGCCCTGACCCTGACCAGCAGCGCCCATCGCTTCCGTTGCGCGCTGATGGTCAACGCCTGGTGGGAGCCTCTCACTTTTGCACTGCCCGAGGCGGATTTTGGCGGTCAGCTCTGGCACCGCTGGATCGACACGGCCCAGCCGTCACCCGAGGACATTGTTCCCTGGGATCAGGCAGAACTGGTCGACCAGCAGCAGGCTCAGCTGGCACCCCGTTCCCTGATGGTGCTGATCACAGGCCATCAGGGGCTGATCAGCAGCAGTGCCCCAACGGCCATCGCCGCAAACAGCACGATCAGCTGAATGCCCTCGTACCAGGCGACTTCGCGGTTGTCGGTCATGCGCTCGACCATGACGATGGCGATCGCCAGTGCTGCCAGGGCGATCGGCGGCAGGCTCAGATGCAGGTAGCGCCCCATCGGGATGCCGATCAACACCAGCAGCGGTAACACAAACAACAGCAGTTGCAGGCTCGATTCGACCGTGCTGGTCATCAACAGCTGCATCTGTCGGCGTGAGGCGGCCCTCAGGGCCACCAGCGCCTCGGGCAGGCAGCCGAACAGGGGCAGCAGAAACAACCCCACAAACAACTCGTTGAGGTGGGAGGCGGCGACCAGCTGCTCCAGGGCATCCACCAACCGCTCGGAGATCACGGCCACCAGGGCGGTGATGACCGCCAGGGCAACAACGATGAGCCGCAGCGGTGCCGGTGAGCCATCGCGATGGCCGGGATGGGGTTCACCCGGTGCGGGCTGGGCGGCCTGCTGCTCCGCTCGGGGCAGGGCAAAGGCCAGGGCGTAATAGGCCAGGGCCAGCAGGGCCACCAGAATGGAGTAATTGCTGAAGGCATCGGGCCTGTTGCTGCCCTGCATCGCCGCCTCGATGCCACGCTGATAAAAGACCGAGGGCAGGGCCAGCAAAATCGCGCTCATCAGCAGTTGCTGGGTGTGCAGATCCCTGCTGTGGGGGTCGATCGCCTGCGCCTGTTCGCGGGTGGTGGCGACCACGATGCCCAGCCCCAGAACCGGTAGGCAATTGATCACCACCGAGCCGGCAATGCTGATCACCACCAGCGGGTAAAGCCCGCTGTTGAGGGCATTGATCGCGACCAGGAGCTCGACAACGTTGCCAAAGATCACACTGACCAGCCCGCCGAACCTGGGCCCCAGATGCTCCACCAACGCCTCCACGAGCTGGCTGAGCACGATGGCCAGCGGCAGCAGGCCCAGGCCGCAGAGTGCGAACACCAGCAGGTGACCAGGTAGGCCGCTGAAGCCATCTGCCACGCCGGGCCACAGCATCAGCACTGTTGCCGCCAGCAGCGGCCGCCAGCGTGGGGGCGGAAGCAGCAGCCCCGTCAGGGTCATCCGCGTTGCACCAGCTGCAGGCGGTGCCCATCGGGGTCGGCCACCTGCAGGCCGCGGTTGAACCCGAGCGCGTTGCCCTGATCCGCCAGCTGCACCACCCCCGGACAGAGCAGGCGCCCACCAAAGGACTCGATCTGGGCGGCAATGGCGGTCAGATCGTCGACCTGCATTCGGATCTGCCAGTGGGCCAGGTCGGCCGGGCTCAGATCAGCCGGCATCGGTCGGCCGTGGTTGGGAGCCTGGTACTCCAGGCATTCGATGCCGGCGCCCTGGGGGCAGCGATGGCCGGTGATGCGCACCCGTGTCTGCTCCAGATTGTCCAGATCGTCCTGGGTGGGACCGCTGTTGACGCCATCCCCGCCAAGGCGCAGCCCCAGCAGGTCGTCATAGAAACGGCAGCTCTGTGCGGTGTCGGCGATGCTGATCGCACTGTGGTCGATCCCCAGCAGTCCTGACCCCTGGTGCCAGCGGACCTCCCCTTTGTCAGCGGGAAATTCCAGCAGCTCCAGGTTGTGACCGTCGGGATCCCTGAACTTGAAGGCGCGGATGCCGGCGGCGGCCCGGTTCCAGTCCGGCAGGGTCTGCGGTCCCCGCGACACCGGCTGGGCCAGGCCCTGCTCAAGCGCCGGTTGCAGGCGTTGGAGCGCAGCCTCCAGGTCGCTGGTGACCAGGCACAGATGCTGAAACCACAGATCACAACTGCGTGAGTCGGCCGGGATCGGGCGCCCTGCCGACTGCTCTGTTTCGGCCTCGAGCAGCGCGAAGATCTCGAGGGTCTCCTGACCCAGTTGCAGCCGCGTCAGGCTGAAGCGGCCCTGGGGCAACCCCAGCAGTTGCCCGTAGCCTCCGCCCGTGATCTGCAGGGTCTCCCCTGGTTCAAACCCGAGCGCCTGGCAGTAGAAGTCGGCGGCCCGTACAGGGTCTGCGCTGCTGAATCCCAACTGCAGCACCTGGGGGTTGGCGGTCCTCGCGCTGCTCATGGCCCCAGTTCCAGCAGCAGGGCACTGGCGGCGGCGGTGGCCGCTTCGGCGATCGCCAGGTCGGTGCTTGGGGTCATGCCCGAGACTCCGAGCGCCCCCAGGCAGTGCCCGTTGTGGATCAGCGGGATCCCCCCGGCCATCGCCACGGCCGGCTGGCCGAAGATGCCGGCCAGTTGGGCCAGGGCCGGGCGCTCGTGGTTGATCGCCTGCTCCTGCGGGGCTGTGGGTTTGCCGTTCAGGGCGGCCATGCGGGCCTTGGCGATGGCCGTTTCGGCGCTGGCGGGGCTGGCGCCGTCGCGCCGATCCAGCCCCAGCAGGTGCCCGCCGGGGTCCACCACGGCAATGCTGACCCGGGCCGGCCCCATGGCGTCGCCGTTAGTCAGGGCGGCGCTGTGGGCAGCGTCGATGATGCGCCGCACCTCGTGCAGCTGCAGCAGGTGGGTGGCTTGCATCAGCCCGGCCAGACGATCTGCATCAGCCACAGGTGGCCCTCGAGGCTCACGCCAGCCGCGGCGGCCTGCAGGTCAGGTTCGCTCAGCCGCAGGGTGGCTTCGGCCTGATGGACCACCAGATCGACACCGGTGAACGCAAAGCCCCGTTCTGCGCCGAGTTCGGCGATGGCGTTCAGGTTGGGGCAGCGCTGCATCTGCTGCAGCAGGTCCGGATCCGCTTTGACCTGTTTCAGGAATGTTTCCAGGGAGGGATTGGCCATGGTCGGGTCAGGGTGCGGCGATGCCGCGGGTGTTGGTGAAGAGGCTGTAGATGGCCTGGGAGGCGCAGATGAACAGCCGACTGTGGTGACGATCGCCAAAACAGAGATTGGACACCCGCATCGGCACGAGCACCTTGCCGATCAGGGTGCCATCGGGGGCAATGCAGTGCACGCCGTCGGCGGCGCTGCACCAAAGGTTGCCCTCCTCATCGACCCGAAAGCCATCGGCCCAGCCGGGGTTGATCCTGTGAAACATCTCCCCGCCGCTGAGGCTGCGGCCGTCGTCGCCAACAAGGAACCGGCGAATCCACTGGCGCGGCTCGGCGGCGCCGGGTGCACCGGTTTCGGCCACATAGAGGAACCGCTCATCGGGCGAGAAGGCCAGGCCATTGGGTCCATCAAAATCGCAGGCAACCGCCTCCACCGCGCCACTGTCGGGATCCAGCCGATACAGGGCCGGAGGTTGCTCCGACTCCTGACGACCGCCTTCGTAGTCGTTCTTCAGGCCATAGAGCGGATCACTGAACCAGATTGAACCGTCGCGCTTGACGATCACGTCGTTGGGTGCATTGAGACGATGGCCCCGTGCCTGGCTGACCAGGCTCGTGACCGTCCCGTCGTGTTCCAGTCGTGTCAGGCTGCGGCTGCTGTGGTGACAGCAGATCAGGCGGCCCTGGCGGTCCCGGGTCTGGCCATTGCCGTAGTCCGATGGTGCGCGGAATACCGTGACGCCGTGCTGCTCGCTCCAGCGCAGGGTGCGGTTGTTGGGAATGTCGTTGAACAGCAGGCAGTTGTGGTCACCGAACCAGACCGGCCCTTCGACCCAGCGGAAACCATCGGCCACCAGCTCAAGCCCGGCGTTGAACAGCACTAGGTGTTCAAAGCGTGGATCGTGACATTCCGTGCAGACCGACGGTTGCTTCATGGGTTGATCCACTCAGCTGAAGAATCCTGGTGGTGCCTGTCTCCAGGCCTCGTCGTTGCGCTGGATGATCAGCTGCACGCAGGGTTCATCACCCACCTGCGCCGACAGGTGGCCGCAGCGGCCGTCAGGCGTGGTGATGCAGCCTTGATCGCCGCCGAAGGAGTATTCACCGGCCTGGATCACCACTTTGTTGCCGTCCATGCTTTCGACCGACCAGGCACCCCGGAGCACATAAATCCATTTCGGGATGTGGTTCTCGTGCCAGTCGGCGGTCCAGCCCACCGGCAGGTAGGTGACGAAGGCATTGCCCTGATCGAACAACGGTCGCGAGAACTGGGGAGAGTCACCCGGTCCGAGCTGGCCCAGGGTGAACCGGTCGATCGTGCACTGAACCTGGCGACTGACGCCGTCCTCACCACACCACAGGTGCCAATAGGTTTCGGGTTGGGGAGCCAGGCTGAAGGGATCGGTCATGGTCAACGCTTGATCGCGATGGCTGAGATCTCAAGCTGGATGCCGAGCACCAGCGCTGACACTTCCACCACAGCTCGCGATGGGTAGGCGTTCGGATCGGGGAAATACTCCTGCCAAACCGCATCGAAGGTGTCCAGGGTGTCGATGTCGGTTAGGTAAACGGTGGCACTCACCACATCGCCTGCATCGAAACCCGCCTCCTCAAGGACCGCCATCATGTTGCGCATCACCTGACGGGACTCCAGGGTGATGTCGCCGTTACCGACCACCTGGTTCGTTGCCGGATCCACCGGCAGCTGTCCGGTGATGAACAACATGTCGCCCACCTGGAAGCCCTGGCTGTAGGAGGCCACCGGCTTGGGGAAACGGTCGCTGTGGATGGCTCGGCGGGTCAGCGGCACGGTCATGGCCTGGGTGATTGCTCTGGCTCGGTCTCACCGTAGGGAGCTCCGCGGAGCTGTGAACCCACTGTTACGGAGCTCTGGTGGAGCGCTGTCGGCAATCTGTCCAGGGGTGTTGCAGATGGCGGCATGCCGTTGCAGATCCTCCTAGGTTTTGCGACGTGCCCCTTGATCTCAACGGTCTGATCCATGACCACCAATCCCTACGCCCAGGAGACCCTGTCCACGCTGCTGGCGGGCAAGGTGGCGATCGTCACCGGTGGTAACAGCGGCATCGGCAAGTCCATCGTCGAATGTCTGGCGCAGCTGGGCGCCAAGGTCGTGATCGATTACCGCTCTCACCCCGAGGCCACCGAAGATCTTGAAAAGGAGATCGGCAGCTATGGCGGCACCAGCTTCGGTGTGCAGGCCGATGTGTCGAAGCTGGATGATCTGCAGCGCCTGGTCGACACGGCGGTGAGCCGCTATGGACGGCTCGATGTGATGGTCAACAACGCCGGTATCGAGACCCGCACCTCAATCCTGGACACCACACCTGATGACTACGACAAGGTGTTGGACGTCAACCTGCGTGGTGTGTTCTTTGCGACTCAATTCGCCGCCAAGCAGATGATCGCTCAGGGAGGGGGTGGCCGCATCATCAACATCTCCTCAGTACACGAGGACTGGCCCATGCCGAACAACACCCCCTATTGCTGTGCCAAGGGTGGGGTTCGGATGATGACCCGAACAGCGGCTCTGGAGCTGGCCCCCCACGGCATCACTGTGGTCAACGTGGGACCGGGAGCTGTGGCCACCCCGATCAACGACTCGACCATGAACAATCCTGAGTTGCTGGCCAAACTGAATGCCGCCATACCGCTGGGTCGCATGGCCCAGCCCGAGGAGATCGCCCGGGTGGTGGGCTTCCTTGCCAGTGATGTGGCCAGTTACATCACGGCGACCACGATCTTTGCCGATGGCGGCATCATGCAGAGCAGCCCTGGGCTTTGATCGCCATGGCCATCGACGAGTTCGTCCCCCTCTCCCGTCTTGAAGCCGAGCTCGGCACCAGTCGGGTTGATCTGCTGCTGTTGATCCGTCGTCTCGGCCTCGAACCGATGCGTCGGGGCATGCGCACGTTCCTGAGCACAAAGGATGCCGCCGTGCTGGCGAGCCGCTTCTCGGGAGAGGGAACCGAATCCGTGGCGGCCGAGTTGGTGCTCGAGGAGAATCCCGTCAGTCAGCTGCCGGTTCCGATCGAGCCGCAATGGTTCAAGGCTGATCTCTACGCCGACCTGCGGCTGTTTCGCGAGCGTCTGGAGATTCTCGAGCGCCTGGTTCGTACGGGTATTGAGATCGATGGTCGGGAGCTTGCCGATCTGCTGCAGCTCAAACGGCTTCCGGCAGTCGAACAGCAGGGGGATGCCGCTTTCTTTGATCGCCTGGGCCTGCGGTTCTGGCGCCGCAGCAGGCCGGGACAACGTCTGAGCTGGAAAGTTACGGCCGACGCTGAATCATGACAAAGGCTGGCTGTATCAGTGGCACCATCGTTGCTGCTGATTACGATCCGGCCAATGGTTTTTGAGCCTGGAGATTGCCGTGATCACCAGTTGTTTTGATCGGTCAGTCCTGGCGGTGATTCCGGCTTTGCTGGCACAGGCCGCCGAGCAGGGTGAAGCTGCACTTGACTCTGTTGTGCAGTCGCCCGAGCCTCTGCAACTGGCCAGCTTTCCGGTGCAGCTCGCTGCGATCGGTCTGGTGCTGGTGATCAGCATCGTTGTTGATCGCTTCGCCCTGCGCATCGGCGTGCCTGGGGCGTTGGCGCTGTTCGGGGCCGGGGTGGCGATCCAGCCGATGTCGGAGGCGACGTTTGATCACAAGGACTTTGAAAGCCTGCATGTGATTGCGCTGTGTCTGTTGCTCTTCTATAGCGGTGTCAAGCTGTGCCGCCGCTATTTCAGACGACAGGACTATCTGATCCCATCGCTGCTGTTGTCGGTGCTGGGTGTGCTGATGGTGATTGTGATCGGCGCCGGGGTGATGTATGTCGCCCTCGGATCGATCGAAGCGCGTTTCAACACCAGCGCTCAGCCCATGTTGATCGCGATGGCCATGGCCTATTGCATCGCCCCGTTGGATTGGGGTTCATTCAGTTTTTTGGTCAAGCGTGTCCATCGTTTTAGTGACCACGTCTCCGGCGTGCTGGAGTTCGAGACCGCTATGAGTGCAGCGATGACTCTGATCATCGGAGATGCCCTGTTTGAGTTCTTCACGAACCAGGGTGCAAGCACCCTGCTCTCACGTGCGGTCAACATCTTTGTCGGCAGCATCTCCGAGGGGATCGTCATTGGTGGGGTGCTGGGCTATCTCCTCTCGTTGGCCATCAAGCGCTTTGCCGTTGACCGTTCCCAATCGATCGATCTGGCCATCGGATTTGTGATGATTGGCTACGGCTTCAATTCCTGGATTGGCCAGGGGGGATTGGTCTGCAGTCTGGTCATGGGACTGGTGGTGAGCGTCATGCTCTCCAATGAAGAAAGCAAGGATGAGAAGGAAATGCTTTCCGTTCAGTTGGAGTCAATCAACATCGCCTGCGAATCGCTGATTTTCTTCATGGCTGGTTTGTCGGTTGACCTGAGTCAGGGTTTCCTGCCTTCGCTGATTGCAGGCATCGTGCTCGTTTCAGTGGTCTGGGTTCTCAGACCAATCGCTGTCTCCCTGTTTTTTCGAGGATCGAGTTTTCTTAACTCGGGTGAGCAGAGATTTCTCTCGATCTGGGCTCCCAAGGGCGCCATTTCCATGGCCCTGGCGATCACCATTCCCGATCTGATTGAAAAGAGCGGTATCCCCTATGAGCGGGTCATCAACCCTGTGTCTGAAGCCTTTGTCATTGATGCTGTCTGTTTCGCCGTTGTGATTTCCATGTTGCTCAAGAGCCTGATTCTTCCCTCCCTGCACAAGTGGTTGGTGGAGGAACTCAGAGATCCTTCGCTGGAAAAGCTGGAAGAGACTGCTTCGAGCCAGTCGACCTAGGCGTGCGCATTGCGATCAGGTTGTTGAGCTCGGCAAGCAACAGGGGGATGTCAGCCAGCAAGACCGTCTGAAGGGGGGCTATCCAGCCAGCTGCCGTCGCCAGCGATGAGACCAGATGGCTGGCTCCCAGCAGCCCCAGGTTCTGGTTGCAGGCATGGGTCATGCTGCGGCTGATCCGAATCAGTCGCGGCAGCCACAGGGCATCGGTGCCGAGTGATAGATCGCAGATCGAAGAGAGATAGCGGCTGTCGTCATCGACATCCAGACCAATCGACACATCGGCCTGGGCCAGGGCGGGCAGATCATGCAAGACGTAGCCGACGAAACCGACGGCTCCTTGCTGCTGCAGCTGCTGAACCAGTTCAAGCCGCTCGCTTGCCGTGCATGAGCCGTGTTGATGGTCGGGGCTGATCGCCAGTTCGGTGGCAATGTCCCTGAGATTCTCAACCGGCTCGCTGGCAATCAGGTGGAGGGTGATTCCCATGCTGTGGAGCAGGGCGCAGGTCTCGCGCCAGTGGCCGTCAGGCTCGCGGATCAGCTCGACACGGCCGAGCAACTCGCCTTCCTGCCAGACCTCCAGGGGCAGAAAGTGAGGGTGCTTCGGTGCTGGGGCATCGCTTCTGGACTGGCGCAGGGTCCAGCTGCGGCCGTCCTCGGCGTCGATGCGCCAGCCCTCAAACAGATCGTTGATGATGACCTGGCTGACCGCGATGGGGTCGGCGACCTGCTGGAGCTGTTGCGACCAGATCACGGCGCCATCCTTGCCGCAGAGCCAACGCTGTGTTCCGGCCAGCAGTTGCACCAGGGAACCCGACCGAGCCGAGCTGCTGGCGTCGATCCGTTCGCACACCTGGATGCCGCCGATGCGATCCAGACAGCTGCGGCTGATCACCAGATGGCGGATCGTGCCGAGGCTTTCGATCGCCTGGGGATGACGGACCCGCAGCTTGTGCAGATTCAGATCGGCGATGGCGGTGATCTGTGCAGCCAGCCTGTGGCTTTCCCAGTCACTGACCGGATTGAACTGGAAGGCGGCAAGGGAGCGCTCCACGGCACCCTGGGCTAGAAACACGCCGCCCAAGCCCATGAGCACTGGGGGCATCACCCGTCGGTAGGCACGAATCCAGCGTTCGGCGGAGCTGGGCTCGGGTTCAGGCCGCTGGTGGTGCTCGCGAAGCAGGTCATAGGCCTGGTCGGAGCGGATGCAGCGCTCGATGCTTGCGGTGGCTTCGCCGCTGATCACCAGGGAGCCTGGCTGCAGTGCATCGCCGGCTGCAACTGTGCGAGGACGCCAGTCGCCATCGACAAGGCGGGTGATGACCACCAGCTCGCCGCTGATCAGCCTGGCCGACAGAAAGCAGTGCTGGCGCCGCCGCAGGGTGATGGTCATGCCAACCGACGCCTCATGCAGTGGCAGCATCCGCACCGTCCCGTCGGGGCCCAGGCATTCGAGGGTGACGGCGTCTCCGAGACGGTCGAGCAGATGGTCGCTGTCCAGTAGCAGCTCATCGTGGTCCACGGCGTTCTGGGTCGCTTCGACCGCATCACCGATTGCCAGATCCACCAGGGCCTCGGCTGCCAGGCCCCGACCCACCAGCACGCCCGAAAAACTCAGCTCAAGCGTTTCGACGGTGAGCCTGCGCTCTCTGAGCTGGTGGATCACCTCCCGGGTCAGGGGCCACAGCAGCAACAGCGTCGCGCCGGTCATCACCAGGCTAGGGAGTGTCACCAGGCCTTCAAGCGCCAGAAGGGTCGCACAGACCCCGCCATGCACCAGGGTCGTCTGCACCTTCCGCCCCGACAAGGGGGAATTGGGAACCGTCAACAGCGATTCGTCCAGTGGCTTCAGTTGCAGAGCCAGTTCCAGAAGGTTGAGGACCTCGTCGCGTCGGTGGTGGGGGTAGTCAATGCAGAGCGAACCCGCCAGGGCGTTGATCCGAAACCGCAACAGCCAGTGGCAGCTGGTCAGGATCAGGCGGCAGTGGTGGCGCAGCAGGGGCGAGGCGATCAGCTCTGCTTGACGCACCCGCAGGCGACCGGGCAGATCACTGGCGATCTGCCAGTTCGCGACGGCACTGTCGGGCTGCGGTGTGAGGCTGGTGAGGGCCATGGCGCGCACAGGCTCAACCCATGGTGAAGGCTCCGTCCATGAACGGACGCCGGAGCCACAGGGCCAATTCCACCAGGGAGTAGGCCAACGCCAGCACAATGCCCCCCGGCGAGAGCGGCAACATCATGCCGGCGAGGCCCAGCAGCAGCAGAGCGCTGGCCAATGCCACCAGCATCAGGCTGACGCCGCCACTGAGGCCACTGAGCAGACAGTGCAGTGGAGCCAGCAGGGTGCTGCGTTGTCCCTGGGTCTGGATCTGAACCGGGGCAGGTTCAGGGGGCTCGGCACCGCAGCCGCCCAGGGCTGCGAGCAGGGCCTGAACGCCCTGGCGAAGGGTGGTCGTGGCTGTCTGCCGGCCATCGCGGTGGCCGTCGTCTGGCGCCTGGTACCAGAGCACCACGGAGGCGGCGCTGCGGTTGAGCCGCCAGCGCAGGGGCAGGCCCCCCAGATGGCGTTGCAGCTGTTCTTGCAGCAACGTCCACGACAACGGCGTGGCCGACCTGAGCCGGTAACGTTGCCGCGTCGGTCCCTGGTGCACCAGCTCAAGACAGCCAAGCGGGCTGGCCATGGGGTCAGGCCGAACCAGCCACGTAGGTGCCATTGCCGGAGACATGGCTCCAGGACAGCCCATCGGGATCGAGGCTGCGGCTCCAGTCGCCCAGGTCGCCGCGACGACGGCGCGCCGTGACTGTCTGGTGTGTCGTGCCCAGTCGGCTTGCCAGGGCTTTGGCACTCAGGCCTGCGGTGGGTGTGACGCGGTTGGCCGTGTCACTGAGGGCCGTAACCTCATTCAAGCCGGGTTGTGAATCAGCGTCGACCGACGGCAAGGGCGAGGGGGTGAAGGCCAGGGTGCGCATCGCATTGCCCGCAGCCACCAGACAGGAGCCGTTGTTGAGCAGTACAGCAGCGATCGGACTGACCGGAACGAACGTCCCGATCACCAGTGCCGACAGGTTGGGAACGCCGACGATGCCGATGTTTTGTCGCACCAGTGCGAAGGTGCGGCGGGCCAGATCCTGGGCCACCAACAGGCCTGAGACCTTGTCGTTGGTGAGCACGATGTCGGCCGTTTCGCGGGCCAGATCGCTGCCGGAGGCGAAGGACACCGACACATCGGCATAGGCGAGGGCAGCCGAGTCGTTGATGCCATCGCCGACGAAGGCGACCTTGTGACCTTGCTCGGCCAGCTGTTTCACCAGCTCGGCCTTCTGATCGGGAAGTGCCTCAGCGTGCACCTCATGGGGTTCAAGACCGATCTGGGTGGCAACGGCGTGCGCGACGCTGGCCACATCCCCGGTCAGCATGTGGGCCTGGATGCCACGGCGGTGTAGCTCGGCGACCAGGGCGCGGCTGTCAGGCCGCAGCTGATCGGCGGCATAGAACACGGCCGCCACGGTTCCGTCGACCGCCAGGTAGATGGGGGTTGAGGCCTGCAACGCCTGATCGGGTTGCAGCTCAGGGACCGTCAGTCCCTCCTCGCGCAGAATTTTGGCGTTGCCGATCAGCACCGAATGGCCGTCGATCACGGCGCAGACCCCCTTGCCGATGCGGTAGTCCCAGGCTTCGCAGGGCCCGGGCTCAAGCCCCAGGCCTTCGGCATGGGTCACGATCGCGGTGGCGATCGGGTGGTTGAGACCCTGCTCAGCACTGGTGGCCAACCAGGTCAGTCGACGTTGGTCCAGGGTTGGGTGCAGCACATCAACATGCACCACCGAGGGATGGCCCTGGGTCAGGGTGCCGGTCTTGTCAAAGACCACCACATCGATGTCGACAAGCTGCTCGAGTGCCCTGCCGCTGCGGATCAACAGACCTTGGGATCCGGCCCGGGTGAGCGCCGCCATGATCGCTGTGGGGACCGAGACGCGCAGACCGGTGCCCAGGTCGAACATCAGCAGTGAGGCGGCCTGGGCGATGTTGCCGGCGCTCAGCAGCAGGGAGACTCCCGCCAGCATCAGTGTCGGCATCACGAACCGGTTGGCGATCCGGGCGGCGAAATTGCCCACCCGGGTGTCGTAGACCGGCGCGGCTTCGATCATGGCTGTGATCTGACCGATGCGGGTCCCATCGCCCACGGCCTTGATCAGAACAGTCAGGGACCCTTCGAGCAGAATGAACCCGGCCAGGACTTCATCGCCGCTGCCGGCATGGCGAGGCACCGATTCACCGGTCAGTTTGACCACATCGAAGCTGCCTTCGCCGCTCTCGATCACCCCGTCAACCGGAATGCTGTCACCGGGGAAGAACAGCACCCGGTCACCGGCGATCAGCTCGGAGCTGGGCACGACTTCCTCGGAGCCGTCCGGGCGCAGACGTCTGACATCGGCCTGAAGGCTCGCCAGCAGATCGATGTTGGACGAATGGGCGATGCGCTGGGTGGCGTCGCGCACGGCTTCGCCACCTTCGATCATGCTGATCATCAGCGCGGGGCCGACCAGGAACCCCTCGAGGCTGTGGAGGGTGACCGCCAGAGCATCAAGGAAGTCGACATTGATCTTGCGCTCCTCCCGCAGGCCGGCCCAGGCGCGTTTGAAGCTCAGGTGCGCCGACACCAGAATGAAGCCGGCCACAGCCAGGGGCGGCAGGGCCAGCGGACCGGCCAGCAGGGCCAGGGCCAACGAACTGACCGGCAGGATGATCCGCGACGGCACGAAGCTGTCATCGTCGCCATCCTCATCAGCGACTGCTCTGGTTCCGCCTTCCGTGCTGGCTGAACGCAGCAGAACGGAACTGGCGGGTAGCTCCTGAATCCAGCGCTGGAGAGCAGCCTCATCGCAGGGAACCTGCTCAGGACCGGTGAACTGGACCACGCAGCTGCATGCCAGGGGGTTGAGACGCACCTCCCGAACCTGGGGAAGACCCGCCAGATGGCGCTGCAGTTCTTGCTGAACAGCTTCTCGCGGATCGAGCCGCAGCCGCAGCCGCAGGCCACTGCGATGCACCACGGCCTCGACTGCGTTGTCGGCTCCGTTGGCTGCTGCATTCAAGGGAACCAACCGGGGCCGGGGACCGCCGCTGCGGCGGAAGGGGCGGGCCCTGGAAGGCAACTCTTCAGCAAGCACGAGCGGGAGCAGGCGAGGGAATCGACGGGGCTGGAGCGTGATCGAAGGAGGACGAACGCCTCGCGCTCATTCGACCGTGATGTCGGTCACTGTCACGGTCTTCTTGGAGGTGCGAGCCCCAGTGCTCTTCTTGGCAGGTGACGCCTGTGGCTGATCGGCGTCATCGAGTTCGGTCCGGGCTTCGGCCACCAGATCGCCGAAGGACTCGACGGCTTCAGCGGCATGGCGGGCCACCGAGCGGGCGGCCGTGCCGGCTGCACCGGCCACGGTGACGCCCACCTTGATGCCTCCCTTGGCCATCGTTCGACCCACGTTGCTCATGGAATCGCCAAGTTGGGGGTTGCCCAGGCGCCGCACCATGGGTGCCAGCGCCACCAGACCCGCACCCACACCAAAGGCCAGAACGGTTTCGAGTTCAAACACCGGATCAGGTCGTGGGCTGGAAACTCAACTTTACGGCAGATTGCCTGCAGATCAGCTTCATGGTTGCGCCTTGATCACCGAGCCCGCTGCGGCGCGACTGCTGCTGGTCTGTGCTGAGACAGGACCTCAGCGCCGTTGGCTGGTCAACCTGGCCCTGGCTGACTTGGCTCACCAGGATGCTGGCCGTTCCATCCTGGCGATCGATCTGAGCGGTGGAGCCGCGCCGGCCGCCGACCGCGCCCCCGGGCTGGACTGGCGTGCCTATGCCGGCGAGCCCTGGGCCGATCAGATCTGGCGGCAGCTGCTGCCGGTGCTGCAGCCCTGGTGGGAGCTGCTCGATGGTGCGGCTGCGGTCGCCGAGCGTCCGGGTCGTCAGGAGATTCCAGGGCTTGATGCGGTACTGCGCTGCCTGTTTCTGGCTGATCAGTGCGCGGGTCTGTGCACTGATCAGGACACGTCTCAGAAGGCGTCTCAGCTCCCCCACACGCTGGTCATCCTGCCTCCTTTGGAGCAGGCACTGCCGATGCTGCAGCTGGCCTGCCGAGGCCCTGACCTGCTCGAGGGACTCTGGCGACCCCTGCTGCAGTGGTGGAGCCAGACCCGGGAACGGCTGGCCCAGTTCGAGCTGGTGTTGCGGTTGCGGCTGCCTTCGGCCGAGAGCCTGGAGCTTTCGGAGCGCTGGTATGGCTGCCTTGACCGCCTGGCCCAGCGGCTCAGCCCGGCGGCCGCAACGGCAGAGGTGCTGCTGGCTGTTGCAGCCGATGCCGCAGATCTCGGTGATCTCGGTGCCCGTATCGCGGCACTGCCCCTGTGCGGGCTGCCGCGGCTACGGCTCTGGCTCGATGCGGATCTGCCGGATGCGCTGGCTGCCCAGGTGCAGCGGCAGCTCGCGATTCCCGTGTTGATCGGTAACCAGCAGCGGCAGGGTCTGGATTCGCAGGCCTGGTTGCGCCAGCCACTGCCGCAGCAGACCCTGCTCTGGCAAGAGTGCGAGGGGCTCCGACGCTGCCGGGTGCATCTGCCTGGATTGCAGCGGGAAGGCCTCCAGGTGCAGCGGATCGGGCAGATCCTGCAGATCCGCAGTGCGGGGTTGCGCCTGGCGGTGCCGATGCCCCCCGGTTGGTCTCAGCTGGCGTGTCGATCGGCCCGGATCGACTCCCCCTGGCTCGCGATTGACTTCGAATGATCCGGCGTTTCGCACTCTCGACGCTCGCTCCCGGTGCCCTTGGGTTCGGGCCGCCAGCCCATCCACCACGCCAGCAGGAAGAAGGGTGTTCCGGGCAGGATCGGCAGTGCCCAACCGGCGATCGCCAGTGCCATCAGCAGCTTGATCGTTCGCTGATGCGACTGACGCACCAGCTTCTGCCATCCCGATGGCGGCGGTTCGGGCAGGTGGGCGATCGGCTGATCCAGCACTGCTGCCAGCTTGGGCAGTGGATCCTCTAGGGGTTGGTCGGGCGAGCGGCTGGTGATCACCAGGCCATGGCCCGAGGCGGCCTCGCGCACGACCGCTTCGGGATGCTGGTGCTCAAGCAGCCACAGCACGCTTCGCATCTGTTCAGGGCTCAGCCGTTCGCCGAAGTCGATGCGTAACCTGTGGGGCAGCTGATGCCGCACCCGCAGCCGTGAGGTCTGCAAGGGCTCAGCCGTTTTTGGTCGCCTTGGCCTGCTCGAGGTCGGCCTTGGCTTCAGCCAGCAGGTCGGTGAAGCTTTCACCGGCCTCCGAAAGCCCCTGGCCGACGCGGCGCACGAGCCCTGACGAACGATCGGCGATGCAGATGCCGACCTTGAGGCCCTGCTTGGTCAGGGAGCGGCCCGCGCCACTGATCGCATTGGTGATGCGGTGTTCACGGCCGGTGACCGAGGCGACCAAAGGTGCAACCGCAACAAGGGCGGCACCGACGCCCATGGCGATGAGGGCTTCGAGCTCAAACATGGGATCGGAGCAACGGATGACACGCTCCTACACAACCTATCGTCTCTGTAGGCATCTGTCTGCTGCATCGATGGCAGGATCGCTCGAGGTCGTCCATGTGCTGCCGCAGCGGGTGCGGTTGCGCTGGGCCGATGCCCTCGATGGCGCCGCGCTTGACCATCTCGAAGCCCAGCTGGCCTGCCAGTCCTGGCTGCGGGCTTGGCAACGACGGGACGGATCCCGTTCGTTGGTGCTGCTGCTGCAGCCGGGATGTCCGTTGCTGCGATGGCAGCTGGCGATGGCCGCGCTGGGTTGGCAACTTGACGATCCACGCACGTCGGCCCAGCCGCATCGGGCTCAGGCCGCTGACCCCTGGACTCACCTCAGCCGCCAGCTGGGCGGCAGCATGATCGGCGCGGCCTTGGGGCAGGTGCTGGTGGGTGGCGGTGCCGCCACCGCGGCAGCTGCCTTGGCGGGTCCGCCGGCGGCGTTGCTGTTTGGCGGTCTTGGTGCCGTGGTGGGCGCCGTGCTCGGCTCGATCGCCGGTTCGGCCGTCGCCGACGGGCAGGCCAGGACACTGCCCGACACGCTGGGGCAGCTCACCTGGCGCAAGCTCAGCACCCGGATGGGCGAGGAGGCTGGATCCAGCACGGGCATGGCCCTGGGGGCCGCACTTGCCGGTCCGGCCGGGGCTCTGGCCGGCCTGGCGGTGGGCTCGATGGTGGGCGGTCAGCTCGCCAGCGACCTCACGGGCCCCGCTTCAGCCCGCAGGAGCATCGGTCAGGGGCGATGGTTCGTCGGCATGGTGCGCGACACATCGGCCGAGACCCTGAGCCAGAGCCTCGCGTCCCGTCTCGGGTCGCGGCTCACCGGCGGCAGTGAGGTCGGTCGCGACCTGGGATCCACGCTTGGCCTGCGGTTCGGACGGCGGGTCGACTGGAATGCAAGCCTGCACCGCCACCACCTGGTACCGCTGCAGACTTCGGTTCAGCCTCAGCCTCAGTCTCGGTCCCAGTCTCAGTCCACCAGGCAGGAGGGCTGCAACGCGCCATCGGCGTCGAGTTGACCCAGCCATTCGATTTCGCCGCGGCGCAGGGTGTAATAGGCGGCCTCAAGCAGCAGCTGACCTGCCGCCAACCGTTCGCGCAGCAGCGCGCTGCCCTGCACCAGATGCCGCGCAGCCTGCACGGGATTCTGGCGAAAGGCCACGCGCAGATCGCCCTGCACTGGCGGGTCGACTTCGTCGAGTCCTGCGCGGATCGTGTGCACCAGATCGTGAAGCTGGGGCGTCAGCGCAGTGTGCGGGGCATACGCGGCGGTCACGGCGCCGCAGCCTTCATGGCCCATGACCACCAGCAGTGAGATTCCCAGACCATCGATGCCGTATTCGAGGGACCCGATCGTGGCATTGGTGCAGGCGTTGCCGGCGTTGCGCACCACATACAGATCACCGAAGCCGGCATCGAACAGCAGCTCCACCGGAACGCGCGAATCGGCGCAGCTCAGGATGGCCGCCGTCGGATGCTGACCGGCCACCAGCTGTTCCAGCCGTTCGTAGGAGGCATGGGGATGGGCAGAGCTTCCGCTCAGGAAACGGTCATGACCGCTCCTGAGTTCCCGCAGCAGGCGTTCGGCTTGCACAAGGCCGCTAAAGCTGGTCGGATCAGCCATGGGAACAAGTTGCGATCGCCACACGCGACATGGTGCCACGGTCCGGCGGTGTTCACAGCGACTGGACGGCTGCAGGTCGGTTGATCATCATGCAGGGTGTTTCTGTGATTCGGAGCACACGGCATGGACGGTGCGGCCCCACACCATCCCCGGGTGTTCAATGATGCCTTTCGCGGCTTGCGCGCCCTGTTGATCGGCACGGCGGTCACGGTGGCATTGCTGCGGAGCCTGCATCTCGACGAGGCCTTTTCGCTCGGGTTTCTCAGTGGCATGGCGATCGATCTTCTGATGATTGCCCGCACATCCCAGGGCATGACGGCTGATGAAACCAGGCAGGTGTTTGCCGGGTGGCGCGCCAATCGAGCCCTGTTGGTGGAGCGCACGGTGCTGCTGGCATTCATGAGCACCGGTTTGCTGAGCCTGTCGGTTCATGACGTGCATAGCTCCACCGGCATTCTGCCGACAGGGATTCGCATTCTTGTCTATTTTGCAGCCCTGTTCACGACCTGGATGCAGCTGCACATTGGTTTTGCCATTTACTACGCCAAGCATTACTTCTCGCTCAATCCCACCCCTGCTGCCGATGGGCCGGATCCGCAGGGTTTTGTGTTCACGGGTGGTGATGAGCCAGTGTTCACAGATTTTTTGTATGTGGCCTTCGCCGTAGGCCTGACGTATGCGATGAGCGATGTGAATCTTGAGGATTCACGCATGCGTCGCATGGTGCTGTTGCATTCAATCATCAGCTTTCTTTTCTATTCCACCGTGATCTCGGCTGTCCTCAATCTGATGACCACTGGCTGAGCGCCGCCTTGTTTTTTGCTGTGGTGGTTCAGATGTTGAGGCAGTTCAGAAGCTGAGGCTGAGCTGCATGCCTGCGGCCACGACGGCGGCTCTGTTGCTGCCGCCGGGTTGCAGAATCCATTGCAGCACAGGCTGAATCGATAGCTGGCTGCTGATCGGAATGGTGTAGTTCAGTTCCAGCACTCCCTCTGGCCGCAGGCCAGGTGTCAACACCTGGCTGAAGCTGGTGCTGCCATAGCCGACGGCCAACACATCGAGAGGTCGGCCGGGCACCAGCCCCTGGGCCAGCCACCCGCCCGCTAGAAAACTGGGGTTGGGGTTGTTCTGCGGATCGAACCCCTGGTTGAGGCCAAACCAGAGTCGATGGTCAAGACCCATTGGCAAGGGTGCGGCCAGCGTCAACAGCCCATAGACCACCTGGTTCGAATCGGGATTGGTGCTGTTGTACGCACCGATCTGCAGCAGTGGCGGCGGCAACTGCCGCGCGATCGGCCGCTGGTTTCGCAGCAACGGCCGCCGCACCGCGGCCGTTCCCGGCAGATCGTGCAGGTTCCACTGCACAATCTGCAGACTGCCGGCCACGCTGGGCTGCTGGGGATTGACGCCGAACAGGGAGGCAATGCCGATGACCGGTTGGAGCCAGAATTGCCCCAGTCGCAGTTCGCTGCTCGCTCCCAGTCGCAGGTGGGCCGTCGCACCTGGAGCCGCAAAGGGGTTGATCGGCAGTCCGTACGTCTCGAGGTTGAGTGTGTTGTTCAACGCCGAATGGATGTAGCTGTTGAGCACCGGTGCCTGCACGAAACCCGGATTCAGGGGCAAGACCCCTGCCTTAAGAAAGACTTCGCCGCCGGCGGCCTTGCGCTCGATGGACGCTTCGGTCAGCCACAGACCCACCGGATGGGCCGTGGTCTGCAAGGGGAACGCCGTGCCAAGGGTCTGTCCCAGGTTGGCGTTGCCACTGAAGGCGCTCAGCTGCAGATTGACGGCCCAGCGGTCGAATTCGCGCCACTGCGATTTGTCGCGGCTCAAGCCTGAACTGAACGTGGTGTTCAGCACCAGTTGCTGCATCCAGGCGCCCGTGATGCCCAGGGTTGGGGCCTCCCCCATGAGCGGGTCTGCCGTTAGTTCCAGATCCAGGTCGACCCAGTCCGGCAGATCCAGCCGACTCCGCAGCGAAGGCCACAGGGGTTGGGGCGATGCTGGCTGGTTAGCGACGGGCTGGGAACTGACAGGCTCGGCCGCGGCAATCGGGGCCATCGCCGCGGGCACCAGCAGCAGCGGGCCGAACCGGCGCCACAGCCAGCTCCGAACGCGTTGCAGCAACCTGGCCGGCACGGCAAACGGTGGCATTATGCAGCTGCCAGGAGGGAGCCGACGGTGCCGGTCAGTCGTGAGGTTGTGCTCAGGCTGAAGCGTCGCCACCGCGGTTATCTGATCGTTCTGACCACCGAGATCATTCTGCTGCTGTCGCTGCCTCTGGCCCAGCACGTCGGCTGGTTGCTCTCGGTGTTGATGATCGCGCTGTGCGGGGTTGTGATCGGGTACGTCAGTCGCTACTCGGCCCTGCGCCGTACCCGTGCCGTGATCTATGCCCTGGGCGCACTGGCGGTGTTCATGGAGATCCTCTGGCATCTCGGGCTGCGCTTTGATCCAGCCCTGGGGCGATGGTTGACCATTCCCCACGTGATCGCCTGGTTGGTGTTTCTGGCGCTGGCGCTTCTGCGCAAGGTCAGAACGTTGATCAGTGAGCCCTACGTCACCACCTCGGTCGTGATGGGTGCAGCCTCCGGCTACCTTCTGGTGGGCATCTCGGGCGGGGTGATGCTGGTGGCCATCGCAGCCCTCAGTCCCGGGAGCTTCACGGTCGCCCACCAGACCGTCGCAGGGCTGGCCAACGGCGGATCCCATTCGCTGGCCGCCGTGAACGCCGCCCCCCTGTTGATGGCGGCGGCGTTTAACATCCTGACCACCGTCGGCAGCGCGGTGGTCTCCCCGGCTGATGTGCTCGGAGAGGTTGCGGTGACGGTGATCACCGTCGCCGGCCAGTTGTATGTGGCGATTCTGATCGCCATGATTCTCGGCCGTTTTCACAGGCGTCCCCGGTGAGCGGACTCTTGGAGACACGGTCGGCTGCGGCACGCCAGACGCCCAGGCGCCATCGCCTGTACCGCAGGCTTCTCCTGCTCATGCTGGTGCAGGTGGTATTCACGGCCCTGCCCTGGAAACTGCACCGGCTGGGCATGGCGATGACAGCGGTGATGCTGCTGTTTCTGTTGTCTGAGCTTGGCCAGTTGTTGCCTGCCGGCCTGCGTACCGGTGGCTGGAGCAATCGGCTGTATCGCCTCCTCGGCCTTGCCGGGGTGGTGGCTTTGACGAGCTGGTTGCTGGTCCCGTCCACCGTGAACTGGCACGGGCTGCTGCTGGTGCTTTTGATCGTGCTGTTCGTGTTCTGGAGCCTGCTGCGGTTGCTGCAGTTGCTGCGTGAAGAACAGGATGTGGGCCGGCCGGTGCTGGCCGGGGCGGTGGCTGGCTATCTGATGCTGGGCTTCAGCGGGGGTCTGGCCCTCAGCGTGCTGGAGACGGTGCAGCCGGGCAGCTTCATCGATGTGGTCTCCCACAAGCCGTTTCACGTCCAACCCGGGCCCTTCAATGCCCAACCGCTCGGACCCGCCTGGGACATCGACTTCTCGCGGATCAACTACTTCGCCTTCGTGAGTCTCACCACCGTCGGCTACGGCGACATCGTGCCGGTGCGGCGAATGGCAATGATGACAAGCGTGTCGCTGAGCGTGGTCGGACCGCTGTATCTGGCGGTCGTGATGGGGTTGCTGATCAGTCGCTTCACCGTGCAGACCCAGGAGGAGGAGGAGGAGGCCAGCGACGACCGGCCTTCCCCCTGAGCCCAGCGGTTCAGCCGTGGGACACGTTCAGGCGCTGGCCACCGGGGCGGTGGTCTCCACTGGGGCAGCTTCGCGTTGCTCGAGCCCGACCTCGACCCCCATGTGCTGGTTGCGGTTGCCGATGATCAGCATCGAATCCCGCTCGCGGGTGCCGATCACCCACATCCACTTGAGCAGCAAACTCAGTCGGTTTTCCATTTCGGGCATGAAGGCCAGGTGGGCCAGGCCCCACACCAACCAGCCGATCAGGCCGCTGAGCCGAATGCCCCGCAGGTCGGCAACCGCGTAGAGCGGTCCGACCACTGCCATCGAGCCGAAGTCGGTGAAGCGGAAGGGACGCCTGGGCGTGCCCTGAATTCTGGCCAGGATATCGGCGGCGACCCAGCCGCCCATCTGCACAGCCGGACCGGCCATGCCCGGTAGCGGCTTGCCATCGGCGGTGTGGCTGTAGGAGCAGAGATCCCCCACAACCCGCACCTCGGGGTGGCCTGGAATCGAGAAGTCGGGCTCCACGACCACGCGGCCGCCCTTGTCGACCTGGCAACCGCTGCCTGCTGCCAGAACCTTGCCCAGATGGGAGGCCCTGACGCCCGCGGTCCAGCAGATGGTGGCCGCCTGGAGCCGTTGCTCTTCCCCCGTGCTCTTCAGGGTGAGGATCACTTCGGTGGCGCTGATCTGCTGCACCCGACCGCCCAGCACGAGCTCGACACCGCTGCGTTGCAGGTAGCACCCGGCGGCCTCCGACAACGACGGGTGCATGGCCCGCAGCACCCGATCGCCCGGGTCGACGAGCAACACCCGGCAGTCCTGGGGGCGCAGTTGTTTGAAGTCGCGCTCGATGGCGTGCCGCATCAGGTCGATCAGGGAACCGGCCAGTTCACAGCCGGTGGGGCCAGCGCCGATCACCGCAACGCTCTGCAGCAGCTTTCTCCTCTCGGGATCCGGGGTTTGTTCGGCCTCCTCGAGCGCCGAGAGCACCCGCCGCCGGATCTCGTTGGCGTGCTCGAGGATCTTCATCGGCGGTGCCATGGGCCGCCATTCCTCGTGGCCGAAGAAGCTGCTGCCCGAGCCCGTCGCCAGGATCAGGTGGTCGTAGGCATAGCGCTGTTCGTTGAAGACGATTTCCTTGTCGTTGACATTGATCTCGTCGACCTCGCCCAGCAGCACCTGCACGTTTGGCGCGTTGCCGATCATCTGCCGCAGGGGCGAGGCCACATCGGCCTGGCCGACCAGGCCCGTGGCCACCTGGTACAGCAGCGGTTGAAAGAGGTTGAAGTTGCGCTTGTCGATCAGGGTGACCCGCACCGGCTTGCCGATCAGCCTGTGGGTGGCGCGCAGGCCGGCGAAGCCCCCACCCACGATCACCACATGGGGCCAGCTCGCCTGGGTGGCTGCCGGCGGCTCAAGTTCCAGAAAAAACCGCTCCGGCGCCATGGTCGATCAACTGACGCGCAAACCCTATTGCCAATCGCCGCAGCTGGCTATGGCGTGGTTGACCTGACGGACGTGTCTGCGCTGCGCACTTCCTCCCGCAGGTGCCCATCCTCCATGATCAGCACGCGATCGGCGATGTCGAGAATGCGGTTGTCGTGGGTGACCAACAGGATGGTGCTGTGCTGCTCGCGGGCGAGCTGTTGCATGCGGCTGACCACTTCGCGGCCGGAGCGGGTGTCGAGGGCTGCCGTGGGTTCATCGGCCAGCACCAGCGGCGGGTTGTGCACCAGGGCGCGCGCCACGGCAACCCGTTGCTTCTGCCCCCCCGACAATTGATCGGGGTAGCTGTGGATCTGGGGAGCCAGGTCCACCTGCTCCAGCATCTGGGCCGCGCGGCGATCCATGGTGGTGCGATCGTGATCACCGCGCACCTCCAGGGCCATGCGCACGTTCTGCAGGGCCGTAAGGCTGCGGTGCAGGTTGTGGGCCTGAAAGATGTAACCGTGCTCGCGCCGGGCCTGGCTGAGCTGTCGGTCATTGCAACCGATCAGCTGCCGCCCCAGCACCATCACGCTGCCGCACTGGCCGTGGCGCAGTCCGCCGATCAGCGTCAACAGGGTGGTCTTGCCCGATCCCGAGGGACCGGTCAGCAGCACGATCTCGCCGGGCCAGATCGCGAGTGTGATGTCGTGCAGCACCTGGCGGCGCAGGCTTCCGCGTCCGAAATGGTGCTGTAGCCCACTGATTCTGACCGCCGCCGGGATTGGCATGGGCTTCAGCGTCGACATGGGTTTCAGAACAGTTCGGCCGGGTCTGCCGCCTGAAGACGGCGGGTGGCGATCGCCCCCGAGGCACCGCACATCAGCACGGTCAGCAGAAACACCTTGATCGCCCGCTCGGCGGTCATGGCGATCGGCAGAAACGTCGCTTTCGAAGCCAGGGCGTAGATGCCGATCGGCAGCACGAACCCGGGCACAAATCCCAGGCTGGCCAGCACCAGGGCCTGCTCGAACACCACCCCCAACAGGTAGCGGTTGCGGTAGCCCATCGCCCGGAAGGTGGCGTATTCGCCCAGATGGGACGCCACATCGGTGGACAGCACCTGGTAGACGATCACGACGCCAACGACGAAGGCCATCACCGTGCCCATGCCGAAGATCACCCCCACCGGTGAGGCCCTTCGCCAGTAGGCCTGCTCAAAGGCCACGTAACCGGACTTGGTCAGCACCTTGACGTCGGCGTCCAGATGGCGGCGCATGCGCTCGGCGACCAGGTCGGCATCAGCGCCCGGTTGCAGTTGGATCAGCCCCAGGCTCAGGCTGCCGACGTTGCGGCGCGGAACCTGCCGCAAAAAGGTCAGGTCACTGGCCATCAGGGTGCCGTCAGAGCCAAAGCTGGCCCCTAGGGGAAACAGTCCCTTGATCTGCAGGGTGCGCCGCTCGGCTTCGGTGCTGACCGTGATGCCCCGCTGCAGTGCCGCAATGGTCGCCTGGTAGGGCCCCCGGGCGCCGCGGTCGAACAGCACGGTGTCGGGTTGCTTGAGGGTGGTCTGCTGGGCGATCACCTCGGGGATGTTGAACAGGCGGGCATCGGGGTCGAACCCGAACAGTTGCACCGTGGCATCCCTGCGGGTGTCGGGGTTTTTCCAGGTGAGGGTGCTCACATACAACCCATGGCCGTCTTGCACGCCGGGCACGTCCAGGGCCTGCAGCAGGCGTCTGCGCGGAAACGTCGACAGATTCTGCAAATTCTGGGCCTTGGGACTGAGCAGAACGATGTCGGTGTTCAGGGCCCGGTGAAAGCGGGTGTTGGCGTCATAAATCGAGGCCTGAAACCCCAGTTGCGTGAACATCAGCACATCGGCAAAGGTGATGCCGGCCAGGGCCACCAGCAGCCGCCCCCGGTCATGGCGCAGCTGCAGCCAACCCAGGGGTGTGCGCTGGCGCAGCTGCTGCCAAAGCCGGGCCGCAGTGGTCATCGCCCGAACACGGCCGTGACCTGCAGGTTCGACAGGTCGGCAGCCCGGGCGCTGCTGGCTGGATCGAGGCGGGCCCGCACTTCGATCACACGGGTGTCGGTGTTGGCACTGGGGTCGGTGTTGATCAACGACTGGCGCCGCACGATCGCGCCGATGCGGCTCACCGTGCCTTGCAGGGGAGCCGTCAGCCCGGTGCTGGTGATGCGCACCGGTTGGCCGAGGTGCAGGCGGCTGCGATCGCTCTGGTAGACC
Source organism: Cyanobacteria bacterium REEB417 (assembly GCA_018970945.1). GTDB lineage: Bacteria > Cyanobacteriota > Cyanobacteriia > PCC-6307 > Cyanobiaceae > RGUW01. The sequence continues at coordinate 81,655 of JAGWVJ010000003.1, forward strand.
TCGGCCACCAGCTGCATGCGGTCGGTGCGGCCGAGCTCCAGGATGCCGCCGGCGCCGGGCACCTCGCCGGGGCGGGCCAGAACGCTCAACACCCGCCCGCCGATCGGCGCACGCACCAGGGCATCGTCGCGTTCGGCCCTGGTGCGCAGCAGGTGCGAGCGCGCGGCCTGCAGCTCGCGCTGGGCCCTGGCCTCGTCGAGGCTGATGGCGCCATCGGGGGTGCTCACCCGGGCTTCGAGCCGCTGCAGGCGGCTGCGCGCCTCGTCCACCTCGGCGCGGGCGGTCTCCAGGCTCAGGGATCGGCTTTCGTACAGCGAGGCCGAGGCCGCTCCGCTGCGGTACAGATCGCGGTAGCGGCGTTCCTCGGCGGCGGCCGTGCGCAGGTTGGCCTGGGCCCGCAGCAGACGGGCCCTCTGACTCTGCAGCTCGGTGCGCTGGGTGGCTGCTGCCACCTGCAGCTGGGTCTGGGCAATGGCCACCTGGGCGGCGGCTTCGTCGACCCCGCGGTTCAGCCGGTTGAGGGAGTCCATCTCGGCCAACAGCTGGCCAGGGCGGACCGTGTCCCCTTCGTCAACCAGCAGCCGCTTGATCCTGACCTGAGCCCCGGCCATCGCGCCGGCGGGTGGTGCCACGCTGATCACTTCGCCCTCAGGTTCGAGCCGGCCCAGGGCGGTGACCGTGGTGATCGGCGCGGTCATGGCCGCCTGCCTGACCCGTTGGCGCTGCTGGTCCTGCAGATGGCGGTGCACCAGAGTGACGCCGCCGAGCACGACGCCAACCGTGATGGCAACCCCCAGCCGACGCCGCTGCCGGGATGTCAGGTTGCGGTACCGCTGGGCGAGGGCCGCTGGGAACGGTTCCATTGAAGCAACGCTAGCGCCTGCAACCGTTGCTGCTAGGACAGGAGCGTTGCGCTCCCAGCTATGTCGCTCTCTGCTCTGCGTTCCTTTGCTGCCTCGGTGTCAGCTGACGGGCAGCTGCGCGACAAGCTCCATGCCGCCACCGGTGTCGACGATGTTCTGACCATTGCCGCGGACCACGGCCACAGCCTTGACAAGACCGTGCTGCTGCGCGAGCAGGGCAAGGCTATGGCCACGGCCGAGGACCATCAACTGTCGTCGATCAACAGCTGGGGCGATGCCTTGCTTCACGCCTTTGGCAGCAGCGAAGAGGCGGTCGACAAGGCTTGAGCATCAGAGCAAAGGCCTGGCCTCAGCTCCCCAGATAGGCCGCTTTGATCTGCTCATTGCCGCGCAGCGCGGCGGCACTCCCCTGTTGCTCGATGCTGCCCGAGACCAGCACGTAGGCCCGATCGGCAATCGCCAGGGCGGCGTTGGCGTTCTGTTCCACCAGCAGCAGCGTCAGCCCGTCCTGGTGCAGGGCCTGCAGCGCCTGCATGACCTCGGCCACCAGCTTGGGCGCCAGCCCCAGGCTGGGCTCATCGAGCATCAGCAGGGTGGGCCGGCCCATGAGCGCCCGGGCGATCGCCAGCATCTGCTGCTCGCCGCCCGAGAGGGCCCCGGCCAGTTGGGTGCGTCGCTCCGCCAGCCGTGGGAACAGGTCGTAGCAGCGTTCCAGGTCGCTGTGCATGCCGGCGGTGTCGCGCCGCAGCCAGGCGCCCAGCACCAGGTTGTCGGCCACGCTCTGGCGGGCCAGCACCCGCCGCCCCTCGGGGCAGTGGCCGATGCCCAGCCTGAGCAGCCGATGGGCGGGCACCCCCGCCAGGCTGCCGCCGCGCCACAGGATCTGCCCCGCCGCTGCGGGCACCAGGGCAGAGATGGCCCGCAGGGTGGAGCTCTTGCCGGCGCCGTTGGCGCCCAGCAGGGCCACCAGTTCGCCCTGGCGGACCACCAGGTCGATGTCGCGCAGGGCCTGAACGCTGCCGTAGCGCACGCCCAACCCCTGCAGCTGCAGCAGTGGGATGCTCATGGTGCCCTACCCCCAGCGTTGCTGCCCGATCCCAGGTAGGCCTCGATCACCTTGGGGTCCCGGCGCACCTGCTCGGGGCTGCCCAGGGCGATGCGCACGCCAAAGTCGAGCACGGCCAGCCGGTCGCACAGCCGCATCAGCAGCGGCACATGGTGCTCAATGATCAGCACGCTGAGCTGGTGGCGCTGGCGCAGCGCGCTGATCAGCTCGCCCAGCTGGTCTTTTTCGGCGGGGTTGAGGCCGGCCGCGGGTTCGTCCAGCAGCAGCAGCTGCGGGCGCGTGGCCAGGGCGCGGGCCATCTCGAGCCGGCGGCGATCGCCATAGGCCAGGGTGCCGGCCCGGCGCTCGGCCAGGGCGGCCAACCCCAGCTCCTGCAGCAGCTGCCAGGCGGTGTCGAGCCGCTGGCGCTCGGCGCGGCGGTGGCGGGCCGTGCCCAGCAGGCCATCGAGGGCGCTGCTGCGGGGGTGGCGCTGCAGCGCCACCAGCAGGTTCTCGAGCACCGAGAGGCCCTCGAACAGGCGCAGGTTCTGGAAGGTGCGGGCCAGGCCCAGGCGGTTGAGCCGGTCGGGCGCCTGGCCGGTGATCGGCGTGCCCTGCCACAGCACCGCGCCGCCGCTGGGGGCCGTAGTGCCCGAGATCAGGTTGAACAGGGTGGTCTTGCCGGCGCCGTTGGGGCCGATCAGGCCAAAGATCTCCCCCGGTTGCACGGCAAAGCTGACCCGATCCACCGCCAGCAGCCCGCCGAAGCGACGGCTCAGCTCACGCACCTCGAGCAGCGGCTTGCTCATCGCTCTTTCTCCTCGCCCCAGCGCCCCAGCCGCGCCAGCAGGGCCGGGGTGATCAGTCCCTGCGGGGCCAGCACCGGCCCCAGCAGAATCACCAGGCCAAACAGCACCAGCCGCACATCGCCCACGGGCCGCAGCAGCTCGGGCAGGGCGGTGAGCAGCAGGCCGCCCACCACCGGCCCCAGCCAGCTGCGTGAGCCGCCCAGCACCACGAAAGCCAGGGTGGTGATGCTGACGTCAAAGCTGCCCTGGCGGGCGTTCCAGGTGTTGAGAAAGTGAGCCGCCAGGGCGCCGGTGCTGCCGGCCAGCACGGCGCTCAGCACAAAGGCGCTGAGCTTGACGTTGGTGGTGTCGATGCCCATGCAGCGGGCGGCCAGTTCGTCATCGCGGATGGCGGCCATCGCCCGGCCCAGGGGCATGCCCTCCAGCCGCTGGCACCACCAGCCCGCCAGGGCCAGCAGCGCCAGGGCAGGCAGCACATAGCCGGCCGCCGTCGCAAACGGCTGCGGAATGCCAAAAATGCCCACCGCCCCGCCGGTGAACGGCAGGTTGAGGATCGCAACCCGCAGGATCTCCACCAGGGCGATGGTGGCGATCGCCAGGTAGATGCCCTGCAGCCGCAGCACCAGTCGCCCCACCAGCAGGGCCAGCAACCCGGCCAGCAGGCCGCCCAGCAGCAGCTCCAGCACCAACGAACCCAGCGGCAGGGTGCCGGCGGCTGTGGCGCCCAGGGCGCTCCAGCGGGTCGACAGCAGGGCGGCCAGGGTGCCGCCCACCGCATAAAAGGCGGGTGTGGCCAGCGACAGCTGCCCCGCCGCCAGCGGCAGGTACACCGACAGGCCCAGCAGTGCGCCGATCAGCATCTGCACCAGCAGGCCGTTGTCGATCACAGAGCCGCCCCCCTCACACCCTGTCGACCGGGCGCCGGCCCAGCAGGCCACTGGGGCGCAGCAGCAGCACGGCAAACAGAATCGCGAAGGCCACCGCGTCACGCCAGCCCGAGGCGTCGCTGGGCACCAGGGCTTCGGCCAGGCCCATCAGCAGGCCGCCGGCGATGGCGCCGCTCACGCTGCCCAGCCCCCCCAGCACCAGCACCGCCAGCCCCTTGAGGCCGTAGCTGATGCCCATGTAGGGGCCCGCCAGGCTGACGCTCACCCCCACCAGGCCACCGCCGAGGCCTGCCAGGGCGCCGCTGACAACAAAGGCCAGCCGCACCATCGCTTCGCTGTTGATGCCCAGCAGCTGCGCGGTGGTGGCATCTTCGGCCACGGCCCGCAGGGCCCGGCCGCCCTTGCTGCGCTCGAGCCACAGGGTCAGAACCAGCACAGCAAAGGCGCACACGGCCAGCAGCAGCACCTGCACGCTGCGGATGCGGGCGCCGCCGATCACCAAGGCATTGGGCAGGCCGGCCAGTGCCGCCTCTGGAAAGGCGTAGCCCTCGGCACCCATCAGCAGCTGCAGCAGGTTCACCAGCACCACGCCCGCACCCAGGCTGGTGATCAGCGCCAGCAGCGGTTCGGCACCGCGGCGACGCAGGGGCGCAAAGGCCACGCGCTCCACCAGCAACCCCACCAGGCCTGATCCTGCCGCTGCCAGCAGCAGCGCCAGCCAGAACGGCAGCCCCGCCGGCAGGCCCCAGCCCGGCAGGGCGCCATTCACGCCGATCCTGCCGCCCATCAAGAGGTAGGTGAGGTAACCGCCGATCGAAAACAGCGCCCCCTGGGCAAAGTTGATCACCCCCAGCACCGAGAACACCAGCGTGTAGCCCAATGCCACCAGGGCATACACGCCGCCGCTGGCAGCTGCGTTCAGCAGCGTTTGCAGCAGGACGTCGATCACGGCTTGGCCTCCTGCAGCGTGCGTTCGCGCACGAGGGCAAAGCGCCCATCGCGGCCGCCGGGGGCCATGCGCACCTCGGCCACATAGAAGCGATCCTGCAACACCTCGCCTTTTGGAGTGAAGCCGATCGGCCCGAGCGGCGTGTCGTAGCGGCCACGCAGAAGCTCGGCCATCAGCCTGGTGCGGGCCTGGCCAAGGGTTACGCCCGTCAGGCCGCCCTTGCGCTGCAGCCGCTGAATGGCCTCAAACAGCACCTGGTAGGAGGTGAACGCCTGGGCGGTGATCTGCGGCGGGGGGCGGTCGCCGTGGGCCTGGCGAAACAGCTGCTGGAAGCGGCGGTTGATGGGGGTGTTGAGCTCGGGGCTGTAGGCCTGGGCGATCAAGATGCCGTCGCACCAGCGTTGGCAGATCGGGTAGATGTTCGGCGTGTTGAGGCCGTTGCCCACCACGATCTGGCCGCGGTAGCCCAGTTCGCGCAGTTGGCGAATCAGGTTGCCGCCGGCCACCGCCTGCACCGACAGCACCAACAGCTGGGGCCGCAGTTGAAGGGCCGCGGTGATCGGGGTTTGAAAGTCGTTGTCGGCCAGCTGGGTGCGCTGCACCGTCACCGGCGTCAGGCGGCGGGCGGCCAGGGCCTTCTCAAAAATGGCCACCTCGGCGGTGCTGTAGGCGTCGTCCTGTGCGTAAAACACTGCAACGCGGCGAATGCCGGGATCGCGTCGCAGGGCCTCATCCAGCGACAGCGGCGCGATCACCGAGCTCTGGGCCGACACCCGGCTGATGAAGTGGCCGATCTCGGGGATGCCCTTGGCGGTGTTCGACGGCGCCACCACGGGCACCCCCAGGCGCTGGGCGATCGGATCAGCGGCAAAGGCCTGCTGCGACAGGGTGGGCCCGATCAGGGCGATCACCCCCTGACGGATCAGCAGGTTGAAGGCTGCAATGGCGCTGGCCTCATCCGAGGCGCCGTCTTCGAGCAGCACCCGCACCGGCCGCGCGGGTGGGCCAGCCTGCTGCGCCCAGCGCTCGGCCACCGCCAGCCCCATGCGCTGGTCCTGGCCATAGAGGTTGGCGTTGCCCGTGAAGGCAATCGCAGCCCCCAGGGTCAGGGGCCCCGCCGTCAGCGGCTGGGCCGCCGGATCACTGCTGCGCCCCAGCCAGGCCAGGGCGCCGATGCCAGCTGCCAGCAGCGCGGCCAGCCGCAGGGCGCCGCGCTGGCGCACAACCGTCGATGGCGGGGGTGTGGGCGTCATCGGCAGGGCATTGGTGCGGATGCTGGGCGTTGGTACATCCACTGTCAACCGCTGCGGTGCGTGGTGGTGTGAGTTAGAGGCCTGGTTCTGGCCGGTGCGGGGATGGGAATCCTTTTGAACAAAAACCCCAACCGCTGGCCATGGCCGATTCTTCTCGCCCACCCGGGCTGATCCAGCGCTACCGCGAAGAGCTGCAGGTGCGCCATTACGCCCGCCGCACGTTTCAAACCTACGTGCAGTGGCTGCGGCGGTTCCTTCGATTTCAGGAACTGCGTCATCAGCGCGAGATGGGCAGTGCCGAAGTGAATGCCTTTCTGAGTCTCCTGGCGGTGGATCTGAACGTGAGTCCGTCGACCCTGAACCAGGCCCTCTCGGCCCTGCTGTTTCTGTATCGGGAGTTGCTTGAACGCGACCTGGAGCTGGGGGTGTGGTGCGGGCCCGCACCCGGCGCGGCCTGCCGGTGGTGCTGACACAGCAGGAGGTTCGCGAAGTGCTGCAGTGGCTGGATGGTTCAGAGGGGCTTGTAGCGGGCTTGCTCTATGGCAGCGGGCTACGGCTGATGGAGGCCTTGCGCCTGCGTGTGCACGATCTGGATTTCAGCCGGCGTGAACTCACCGTGCGCGATGGCAAGGGCGGCAAGGACCGCCGCACACTGCTGGCCAGCCACCTGCCACAGCCTGCGCCATTCTTTTGCCACCCACCTGTTGGAGCGGAGCCAGGACATTCGCACGATCCAGGAGCTTCTGGGGCACACCGATCTCAAGACCACCATGATCTGTTCGCACGTGCTCAATCGCGGCCCCCTGGGCGTGGCCAGCCCTGCTGACCTGCTGTGACTTCTGTGGCGTAGCGAACAGGTGGATAGCGGATCCGCATAAATCCCGCTGCCTTGGGGCTCTAACCAAAGAGCTCAGGCCTGGCGGTGGGTTGCGAGATGAGGTCTCGCATGCCCGCGATGGACAGGCTGACAAGAGCAGGTGGGGGTCGTCGGATCGGACCTGCCTATTCAGCGTTCGAGGACCGCTCAAGCCGCTAACAGGCTGTTCTTTGGTTCCTCCGTGAATCAGACGTCGATCTGACCCTCAAGCCACCGCCGCAAAGCAGTCGCGGAAGGCCGCGATCGTGGCGTCGATGTCGTCATCGCTGTGGGCCAGCGAGGTGAAACCAGCCTCAAAGGCGCTGGGGGCCAGGTAGACGCCGCGCTCGAGCATGGCGCGGTGCAGCCTGCCGAAGCGGGCGGTGTCGGCCGCCTTGGCTTCTTCGAAGTTGCGCACCGGCCCTTCGCACAGAAAAAAGCCGAACATGGCGCTGATCGAGCCGCCGGTGATCGGCAGGCCCGCATCCTTGCCGGCCTTGAGAATCCCCTCGATCAGCCGTTGGGTGAGCGCCTCAAGACGCTCATAGCTGCCGGGCTGCTTGAGCAGCTCCAGCGTCTTGATGCCGGCGGTCATGGCCAGTGGGTTGCCGCTCAGGGTGCCCGCCTGGTACATGGGGCCGGCCGGGGCGACCATGCCCATGATGTCGGCGCGGCCGCCATAGGCGCCCACGGGCAGGCCGCCGCCGATCACCTTGCCCATGGTGGTCAGGTCGGGAGTGATGCCGAACTTGGCCTGGGCACCGCCGTAGCTGATCCGAAAGCCCGTCATCACCTCGTCAAACACCAGCAGCGCATCGTGCTCCTTGGTGAGCTCGCGGATGCCCTCCAGGAAGCCGGGCACCGGCTGAATGAAGCCGGCGTTACCCACCACCGGCTCCAGGATCACGCCGGCGATCTCGCCCGGGTTCTCGGCAAACAGCTTTTTGACCGCTTCCAGGTCGTTGTAGGGGGCCGTCAGGGTGCTGGCGGCGGTGGTGCGCGGCACGCCCGGTGAATCGGGCAACCCCAGGGTGGCCACACCCGAGCCCGCCTTCACCAAGAACATGTCGGCGTGGCCGTGGTAGCAGCCCTCGAATTTGATGATCTTTTCGCGGCCGGTGAAGGCGCGCATCAGCCGCAGCACCGACATGCAGGCCTCGGTGCCGCTGTTGACGAAGCGCACCATCTCGACGCTGGGCACCGCCTCGATCACCATCTCGGCCAGACGGTTCTCGAGGGCGCAGGGGGCGCCAAAGCTGGTGCCCTTGTCGAGTGCTTCGTGCAGGGCGGCGATCACTTCGGGGTGGGCGTGGCCGCAGATCGCCGGGCCCCAGCTGCCGATGTAGTCGATGTAGCGGTTGCCGTCGACGTCCCAGGCATAGGCCCCCTTGACGCGGTCAAAGACCACCGGGTTGCCGCCCACCGATTTGAAGGCGCGCACGGGCGAACTGACACCCCCCGGCATCAGGGTCTGGGCTGCTGCAAACAGCTCCTGGGAACAGGTGGTGTTCAGGGCCGGAGCCGAGACGGGTGCCGAGGTCAAAGCAGCCAGCTGCAACGAAACCGGCGGCCATCTTGACCCAGACCAGGCCCCCAGCGCTCATGTTGATGCCGAAACCGTTGCCTGCCGGTAAGTTCAGGGTCCCTTGAGCGGGCTCTGCGGGCTTGTCTGGAGCGATCGACTGGCGGCTGCTGGAGCAGGGTCTCAGGCGCGTGTTGCCGGCGCAGGCCGTGGTCGCTGCGCCCCAGGAGCTGCTGGCCTACGACTGCGACGGCCTGACCCTGCAGCGTCACCGCCCGCCCCTGGTGGTGTTGCCCGAGAGCACCGAGCAGCTGGCTGCGGCAGTGCGGCTCACGCACCAGCAGGGGGTGCCTTTTGTGGCCCGCGGCAGTGGCACCGGCCTCTCGGGGGGGGCGGTGGCGGAGCAACCCGCGCTCGTGATCGCCACCAGCCGCATGCGCCGCATCCTGGCCATCGATCTCGAGAACCACACGATCACCGTGCAGCCGGGCGTGATCAACAGTTGGGTCACCCGGGCCGTGGCGGGCGATGGCTTTTATTACGCTCCGGATCCTTCCAGCCAGGTGGCCTGCAGCATCGGCGGCAACATCGCCGAAAACTCAGGCGGGGTGCATTGCCTCAAGTACGGCGTCACCAACAATCACGTGCTGGGCCTTGAGGTGGTGCTGCCCGACGGCAGCATCACCCAGCTGGGCAACGGGCTGGCCGAAAGCAGCGAGCTCGACCTGCGCGGGGTGTTCATCGGCAGCGAGGGCACCCTGGGCATCGCCAGCGCCGTGACCCTGCGGCTGCTGCGGGCGCCCCAGAGCGTGGCGGTGCTGCTGGCCGATTTCAGCAGCATGGAGGCCGCCGGCGAGGCGGTGCGCCTGGTCACCGCGGCGGCGGTGCAGCCGGCCGGCATGGAAATGATGGATCGCCTCTGCCTCGAGGCGGTCAACGATTCACTGGGTCTGGAGGAGTACCCCCGTGATGCCGCGGCGGTGCTGCTGATCGAGCTCGATGGCCAGCAGCGCGAGGTCAACGCCGCGATCGCCCTGGCGAGCCGGCTCTGCAGCCAGGCCGGGGCCCGCCAGGTGCGTGTGGCGCGAGCGAGCGAGCAGTGCGCCCGTTTCTGGAAGGGCCGCAAGAACGCGATCACGGCCCTGGGCCGCCGTTACCCCAGCTACTACCTGCAGGACGGCGTTGTGCCGCGCAGCCAGCTGCCGCGGGTGCTGGCGGCCATTGAGCGGCTCAGTGCCGCGCACGGTTTGCCGGTGGCCAACGTGTTTCACGCCGGCGACGGCAACCTGCACCCGCTGGTGCTGTACGACCCCAGGGAGCCCGGCATCATCCAGCGGGTCAAGGAGCTGGGGGCGGCCATCCTGGGGTTGTGCCTCGACGTGGGCGGCAGCATCAGCGGCGAGCACGGCATCGGCAGTGACAAGCGCTGCTACATGGACTGGATGTACAGCGGCGACGATCTGGCTTCCATGCTGCTGGTGAGGCAGGCCTTTGATCCGCGGGGCCTGGCCAATCCCGGCAAGCTGTTCCCAACGCCGCGCGGCTGTGCCGAATCGGCTCGCCGGGTCCAGGTCCTGCAGCTCGAAGGGGTCAGCCTGCCGGCCGAGGCGCTGGTGTTCTGAGTTGCGGGACCACCGTCATCGGGGCAGGACCAGCTCGCTGGTGGAGCGCTCCACCGACAACCCGCAGCGGCATGATCCAGGGTATGCACCTCAAACACCCCGTCGAGGCGCGCGTCGCGCTCGAACCGGGCGTTCAGCCGCTCCAGTTTCTGGGGTTCCATGGTGGCCTCATCCGTCCTGGTCGTCGTCGTCGTTGGGCGGCCAGGCCAGGTTGACCAGCACCGGTGCGTGGTCGCTGGGCTGCGGGTTGCCGCGCTGCTCTTTGTGGATCACACAGCCTGTGGCGCAGGCCTGCAGCTGCTCGCACAGATAGATGTGGTCGATCCGCCAGCCCCGGCCCGTCTCCCAGGCGCCGGTTCTGTAGTCCCACCAGCTCCAGTGGCCGCTGCCGCCCTCGAACAACCGGAAGGCATCGCGCAGGCGCTCACCCAGCAGGCCGCGCAGGGCGTCGCGTTCAGGCGCGCTGGCCATGATGCCGCCGCTCAGCCGCTCGGGGTCGTGGAGGTCGCGGGCTTCTGGCCCGATGTTGAAGTCGCCCACCATGCAAAGCGGATCGCCCAGCTCGGCCTGCACCGCCAGGTAACGCCCCAGGCAGTCCAGCCAGGCCAGTTTGTAGGTGTATTTGTCGCTATTGACCGCGCTGCCATTGGGCACATACAGGTTGAGCACCCGGATGCCGTCGACCAGGGCGCTGATCACCCGCTTCTGCTCGCTGAGCTCGGCCGCATCGGGGCCCAACAGCGCGTCAAAGCCGATCTGCACCTCGTCGAGCGGCAGCAGGCTGGCGATGGCGACGCCGTTGTAGCCCTTCTGGCCGCTGATCGCCACCCCGTACCCCAGGTCTTCGAAGGCCTTGCGAGGAAACAGCGCGTCGGCCACCTTGGTTTCCTGCAGGCACAGCACCTCGGGTCGTTCGCGGGCCAGCCACCCCGTGACCTGGTCCAGACGGGTGCGCACCGAATTGACGTTCCAGGTGGCGATGCGCATCAGTCAGAACCCTGCGTTGAGGTCATTAGCATGATCTGACTACGCTGCCCGGCCACCCATGGCACCCCCTGCGCGTCGTCTTTCCCTTGGCCTGGCCACGGCCACCCTCCGCCTGAGGGCAGCCGCTGGTCTGACAGCCGTTGGTCTGACAGCCGCTGGTCTGTCAGCCGCATTGCTGGAGCGCCCCGTCCGCAGTCAGCAGCAGGGCTATGGGCAGACCATCCAGGATTCCAGCAGCGGCGGTGCTTCCTCCCTGGGCCCCGGCGTCGGGAAAAGTGGCTCGATTCTCGATGCCACCAATCCGATCGATCTGATGAACCGCCTCCGCCGCAGTCAGGCGCTCGACGATGCCACGCCCCCCTCGTCGGCGATCGATCAGGCCCTCAAGGACTATTCGGTTCAGTCGGGAAGGTCCGGGGCCTCGCCGTCGACCGGGGTGAAGGGCCCTTGAGGGCGTCCAGGCCCCAGGCCGAAGCCACCCGATCGAGCAGGTCCCGGTTCTGTCCCGGCTGCAGGGTGCGTGCCTGGGCCAGCGCGGCCTGGGCCTTTGCAAGCTGGCCCCGTTGTTGCAGCAGCAGGGCCTTCGCCAGCAGCGGTCGCTGGTCACCGGGGAAAGCTGTGGTCAGTTGGATCAGCACGGCCTCGGCCTGCCCGGGTGATCCCTGCCGGTCGAGCAGGTGGGCCAACAGCAGGCCCACGCCGATGGCTTCAGCTCTGGGCTTCGGTTTGCTGAGCCGTTCCAGGCTGCTCTGAAGCTGCTGCCGGGCAGCCGCACCCTGGCCCTGCTCCTGCAGCAGCAGCGCCATCAGTTGCAGCGCCTCGATCTGGTCGGGCTGCTGGGTGAGCAGCCGCCGCAGTGCGGCGATCGCACCGCTGCGATCGCCCAGGTCACGGCGCAGCTCAGCGAGCAGCAGGCGCAGTTCCCAGCGCTCAGGGGCACGGTCGGCCAGTTGCTGCACCAGCGCACTGGCCTCGGCGCGCCGGCCCAGTGCCAGCAGCAGTTCCAGCTGTTGCTGCTGCTGGGCCGGGCTGGTCTGGCCCGTGGCGACCTGGTCCTGCAGGCTTCGCAGCTGGGTTTCGAGCCGGTTGCCGCTCGGCTGGCTGCGGCCCAGCCAGAGGCCACCAGCCACACCCAGTGAGCCCAGCAGCAACGCACCGAAGAGCAACCAGAGGCCTGAGCGGGTGGACATGGCTGCAGGCCAGGACCGTTCGGGGAACCTGCAGTCTGCCCCAGTTAAATTCGCGGGCATGAGATCGCACCCCATCCCCCCGGTCACCGAGCCACTGCAGTACCGGGCCATCGGCGTGGTGCGTGGCATCTTTGCCCCGACCGAACCTGACCAGCCCAATCGCGGCGTCATCCAGACGGCCGACGGCGAGGCCCTGGAGGCAGTGGTTCTGGGGCGACTGCTGACCCTGATGCGGCGCCATCTTGACCTGGCAGTGCCCCACCTCTGGGTCGTCTACCCGCGATCACGGGAACCGCAGGGCCTGCATCTGCAGATGGTGGGCATCTGGGAGCCGTCCACCCTGGCTGCAGAGGTACCGGCGACAGACCCACAGAGTTCGGACGAATCCAGCATGGAAGAACCTCCTTCGGCTGACCTCGGTAGCGATGCCCTGCCTGAGGGCGATGACTACTTTTCGGTGCGTGGCGAGCTGATCTACACCCGCCCTGAGACGGGTGATCTGGTGGTGAAGGTGCGTCAACAGCCCCGGGCCGACGGCAGCCGTCCAGTTCCGTTCAAGCTGCAGCTCAAGGGCACCGTCCCGCTTGAGCACCTTCGGCATTTTGTGGCCCTTGACCTGCGCCGTCAGGGCCAGGATCTTCAGCTCGAGCAGCTCGAGGTGCTGGCTCCGGTGACCACCCGCGGCAACCGTGGAGGCAAGGGTCGCCGTGAGGGCGGGCGTGAGGGCGGACGTCCGTCGGCACCGGGCCGTCGCGGGGCCGTCAGCCGGCCCGCCCGTTGATCAGCCATGGCTGAGCCGCTCGCCGCAGGTCTGGCCGTGCTCATGGTGAGCCTGCTGGCGGTCGTGGGGCCCGCCCTGGGTCTCTCACCCTGGTGGATCACCCTCGCTGCTGCTGTGGCGCTGGGCAGCCTCACGGTCGATGCGGCGCGGTTCGGCGGCCGTGGTGGCCATCTGCTCGCCGAGGCGTTGCCGGGGGGGCTCCGGCGTCTGCGGCGCATCGCCGTGCATGAGGCCGGCCATCTGCAGATCGCCAGCCACGAGTCGATGCCTGTGCGCCAGGTCCTGGTGGGCAGCCTTGCCTGCCTGCGCGCGGGTCTCAGCAGCGCAGGCAGCACGCTGCTCGATCCGCCTGTCAGCGCCAAGCTGCCTCTGGAGGAGCTGAGGCGCTGGAGCCGCGTGCTGCAGGCCGGGATGGTGGCCGAAGAGATGCAGTATGGGGTTGCCATCGGCGGCACCGATGATCGGGCGCTGCTGGGCCGGTTGTGGGCGCTCTCGGGTTACGACGTGGCAACGGCTCAGCGTGAGCAGCGGCAGGCCCGCCGCGAAGTCAAACGGCTGCTCGGCGAGGGTCAGCAGGCGTTGCTGCAGCAGGCAGAAGCGCTGCTTCAGGCGGCGCCCCGACTGGGCCGGCAGGCGCCGGCCGGGGTCTGACCATGCTGGCGGTGCTCGACTGCCCCACGGGTCTGGCGGGCAACATGCTGCTGGCGGCCCTGCTCGATCTGGGCTTGCCCCAGACCGTGATCGAGGAGCCGCTGGCGGCCCTGGGCCTGGCTGGCCGCTACCGCCTGATCTGCGAGGAGCGACACAGCGCCGGCCTGCGCGGGCTGCACCTCGAGGTGGAACCCCTTGAGCAGCAGCCAATCCACCGGCACTGGCACGTGCTCAGGTCCCTGCTCGAGCAGGCTCCGCTGGCAGAACCGTTGCGCCAGCGCACGCTGCAGGTGTTTGAGCTGCTGGCCCAGGCCGAAGCAGCCGTGCATGGCATGGCGGCCGAGCAGGTTCACTTCCATGAAGTCGGGGCGATCGATTCCCTGGTCGATGTGGTCGGGGTCTGCGCTGGGTTGTTGCACCTGGGGGTTGAACAGGTGATCTGCACGCCGCCACCGGCGGGCCACGGTCAGGTGCGCAGCGCCCATGGGCTGTTGCCATTGCCGGCCCCTGCCGTGCTCGAGATCGCCCGCCGCTGCTCCGTGCCCCTGGCCAGCAGCGAGACCTTTCCGCCGGCCGAACTGACCACGCCCACCGGCCTGGCCCTGGTGGCCTGCTGGGTCAGCCGCTTCGGCCCCATGCCCAGCCTGGTGCCCAGCCGTGTGGGGATCGGCCTGGGCACCCGCGACCTCGACCGGCCCAACCTGCTGCGTCTGGTGCTGGCCGAGGCCGGGGCTGGAGTGGCCACAACGCCTGCAGCGGAGCTCCAGACCGTGGTCGTGCAGCAGGCCCAGATCGACGACGCCACGGCCGAGGACCTGGCCCATCTCGCCGAGACCCTGCGCCAGGAGGGGGCTCTCGATGTGTTCAGCCAGGCCATCGCCATGAAGAAGGGGCGCCAGGGCGTGCTGTTGACCGCCCTCACCAGCCCCGATCTGGCCGGGCCGCTGCGCCAGGTTTGGTGGCAGCACGGCACCAGCATCGGGCTGCGCGAGAGCAGCCAGCAGCGCTGGGCCCTGCAGCGCCAGAGCAGCACCCTGGAGACGCCCCTCGGATCGGTGCGCCTCAAGTGGGTGCGGCTGCCCGACGGGTGTTGGCGCGGCAAGGTCGAACACGATGACCTGCAGGCACTCGCTGCACGCCATGGGTTGTCGCTGGCCCAGGTGCGGGCCAGGCTCGAGCCCCTGCTGAGCGAGACCCACCCTGACGCAGCGCAACGTCCCCATGGCTGAGGGTCTGGTTCAGATCTGGCGCTCCAGCCTGCAACGACTGGCAAGCTGGTTGCCGGCCGGCGCGCCCCGCTGGGTCGCGTTGCTGAGCTTCGGCTTTCTGCTGGCGGCATTGCTGAGCCATGGCCGCCAGGTGCTGGCCCTGGCGCCCGATCCCCAGGGCTGGCTGTGGTTGCTGCTGGGCGTGGGCGTCACTCTGGCGAGCCTGGTGGGCAGTGCCCTGCTCTGGGGCATGGTGCTGCAGTGGCTGGGTTGCCCGCCCCGTTGGCAGCCCCTGGTGCTGCGCTATCTGAGCAGCAACGTGCGCAAGTACCTGCCCGGAGGGGTCTGGCACCTTGCTGCCCGCCTGCGGATGCTGCGTGATCAGCCCCCTGCCGGTGCCGTTGGGCTGCTGCAGAACCCCAGCCCTCTGCCGCTGTCGATGGCCCTGGTGGCGGTGCTGCTCGACCCGCTGGTGGCCGCCGTGGCGGCCCTGGCCCTGGTGGCCGTGGGTGGGCTTCAGGGCGGACTGGCCCTGGTGGTGCTGTTGCCCCTGCTGGTGCTGCTGCCCCGTTGGCTGGCGCCGCTGCTCGGCTGGCTCGAGCGGCGTAAGGCCGCCGCCCTGGGCCTGGGCCATGGGGATCTGAATCTGGAGGCCTGCGATGCGCCGCCGTTGCCGGCCACCTATCCGTGGCCGGCGCTGCTGGCCGGCGCGGTCTTTGTGATGCTGCGCTTCGCTGGGTTTGCCTGCTGTGTGCAGGCTCTCGACCTGCAACCGTTGCTGGGTTGGGGCGGCTGGCTGTCGGGTTTTGCCCTGGCCTGGACCGCCGGGCTGGTGGTTCCCGGGGCGCCGGCGGGTCTGGGGGTCTTCGAGGTGGTGCTGCTGCTCAGGCTGGGTTCGGCCCTGCCCGAACCGCCCCTGTTGGCGCTGGCGATCGCGTACCGCCTGGTGGTGAGCCTGGCCGATGCCGTGGCCGCGCTGACGGCGGAGGCCGATGCGTCGGGCCGGGGGCTGGCCCAGCTTCGCAATTGAACCTATTGTTGAGAACAGCAGAGATCGGCCGTTGCCCGCTTCGCCCCCCAGTGATGCGCTGCGGTCGACGCTGCACGACCGCGGTCAGCGGCTCACGCCCCAGCGCCAGCGCGTGCTGGCCCTGTTTGAGCGCATCGGCGAAGGCTCCCACCTGAGTGCTGAGGAGGTGCATCAGCGCTTGCTGGGCAGCGATGATCGCGTTTCATTGGCCACGGTCTACCGCACCCTGCGCCTGCTGAGCTCCATGGGTTTGCTGCAGGAGCTGGAACTCTCCGAAGGAGGGCGCCGTTTCGAGCTGGCCAGTGACGCCCACCGCGACCACCACCATCTGGTGTGTGTGCGCTGCGGCCACACCGAGGAGTTCGAGAGCGCAGCCGTGCTCGAGGCCGGTGAACTGGCGGCCACCCACCATGGCTTTCGCCTGCTCGAATGCGTGCTCAACGTGAGGGCCCTCTGCCGTCGCTGCAGCGGGGAACACGCCCTGTCAGCGATCGCCGAGTGCGCTGCTCTCTGACTCTCAAAGCTCTCTGACTCTGAGAGCTCTCTGATCCAGAAAAACGTCTTCATACTCCGCCCAACACACCCTGGCGTCTGCGGACTGTCGTCGTGATCGGTGACTGGCCGGTGCGTCTGCGGCGTTCGTGCTGTGTTGACGAGCTGACCATGCGCATCGCCCAGATTTCACCGCTCCACGAAAGTGTGCCCCCGCGGCGCTATGGCGGCACCGAACGGGTGGTGCATTACCTGACCGAGGAACTGGTCAGGCGGGGTCATGAGGTGGTGTTGTTCGCGAGCGGTGATTCGACCACCAGCGCCGAGCTCTACCCCTGCGTGCCGGAGGCCCTCCGTCTGGCCGGTTACACCGGCGACCCCACGGTGTACGAGGTGATTCAGCTCGACCAGGTGGTGGCCGAGCTCGATCGCTTTGAAATTCTCCATTTCCACACCGGCCATTTGCACTTTCCCCTGGCCAGCCGTCTGCCGGTTCCCGTTCTGAACACGCTGCACGGACCGCTGACGGCACCCGAGCACGGAGATCTCTATGGCCGTTTCCAGTCCGTGCCGCTGGTGTCGATCTCGGAGGCCCAGCGCCGGCCTGTGCCTGATGCCCACTGGCTTGGCACGGTGCCCCACGGACTGCCCCTCGATCTCTACCGGTTTGAGCCGTCGCCGCTGCCCTATCTGGCGTTCATCGGCCGGGTTTCACCCGAAAAGCGACTTGACCGGGCCATCGAGATCGCCACCGCCGTGGGACTGCCTCTGAAGGTGGCGGCCAAGATCGACCGCGCCGATAACGCTTACTTCCGAGAGGTGATCGAGCCGATGCTGCAGGGCAATCCCCTGGTGGAATTCATTGGTGAGGTCGACGATGCCGGCAAGCAGGAGCTGCTCGGCCATGCTCTGGCGTTGCTGTTCCCGATCGATTGGCCCGAGCCATTCGGTCTGGTGATGATCGAAGCCAATGCCTGTGGCACCCCCGTCGTGGCGTGGCGCAACGGCTCGACACCCGAGGTGATCAAGGAGGGTGTCAACGGAACGCTGGTCGCCTCGATCGACGAGGCGATCAAGGCGGTGCGTCGCATCGAAGGGTTGGATCGGGAGCGCATCCGAGCCAATTTCGAGGTGCGCTTCAGTGCCGCCCGCCAGGCCGAAGACTATGAACATCTCTACCGCCATCTGATTCAGGCTCGCCACAGCCAGGTTCAGGCGGTCGTGCCGAGGCTTCATGCCGCATGATCAGTTGCCCCCCTTCGTGCTCAAGGACGGGGAGACCTTCGCCATGTTGGATGGACGGGGTGAGATCTGCCCCGACACCCATCCCGATTCGGGCATCTTTCATTGCGGAACCCGCCATGTGAGCCGCTTGCAGCTGCTGCTGTGGGGTGAGCCTGCGGCGGTGCTGAGTGCAACCGAGCGTGGTGAGATGGGTGTGCACGTCAGCCATCTCACCAACGACTCAACAGCCGCTGGCCCCCGCCGGGGGGTGGTGCATCTGGAGCGCAGCACCGTTCTGACACCCAGTTCCTGCCTGCAGGAGCTCAACTTCACCAACTACAGCAACGCTGTCCTGCAGCTTCCGCTGTGTTTCTGCTGTGATGCTGATTTTCGCGACATCTTCGAGGTGCGCGGCATCCAGCGGCCCCGGCGGGGGCAGACCGTGCTCAGTTGCAGCAGCGATACCCTCGAATGGCGCTATGACGGGCTCGATGGTTGTCAACGGGTGACGTTGCTGCGCCTGGGCGCGGGCGTCAGCGAAGTCGGCGATGACCACCTGAGCCTGACTCTGTTGCTGGAGCCCCGTCAGCCTTTGCGTCTGGTGCTGGAACTGGCGTTCGAGCAGCGCCAACCCCTGCAGCTGCCGAGCCCCGATGAGGCGTTTGCCCAGGCGATGGCGGGCACGGTGACCCGTTTTCGCGAGGCCCGTCGCCGTTCAGCTCTGATCAGCAGTGACAACCCGGCCTTCAACGCCTGGCTGGCGCGCTCCTATTCCGATGTCCATCTGCTCTCCAGCGAGCTGGACCATGGGCTGTATCCCTACGCCGGAGTCCCCTGGTTCAGTTGTCCCTTCGGTCGCGACGGGCTGATCACGGCGCGCCAGCTGCTCATGGTCGAGCCGCGTCTGGCCCGTGGTGTGCTGGGCTTTCTGGCACAGCACCAGGCCCGCTGGGCGGACAGTGCCAGCGACGCTGAACCCGGCAAGATCCTGCACGAGGCCCGCAGCGGCGAGATGGTTGCCTTGGCTGAGGTGCCCTTCGCTCGCTATTACGGCAGCGTCGATGCCACGCCGCTGTTTGTGATTCTGGCGGCCGATTACCTGGCACGCACCGGAGAGCTGGCCTTCGTCGACTCCCTATTGCCGGCTCTCAATGCCGCCATGGCCTGGATCCAGCAGGCAGAGGCGACCAGTGTGGATGGATTTCTGCGCTACCAGTGCGCCGCCCAGGGAGGACTGCGCAATCAGGGCTGGAAGGATTCCGATGATGCGGTGCACCACAGCGACGGGCGCCTGGCTGAAGGGTCCATCGCCCTGTGTGAAGTGCAGGCCTACAGCTATGGGGCGCACCGGGCGATGGCGGCGCTGCTGCGACGCTTTGGCCGACACGACCAGGCCGATCCGCTGCTGGCCCAGGCCGACCGGCTGCGTCAGCGCTTTCACGCGGCGTTCTGGTGCGAGTCGATCGGCACCTATGCCATGGCCATCGACGGCGCGGGCGAGCCCTGTGCGGTGCGTTCATCCAACGCCGGCCATTGCCTTTGGACCGGCATTGCCACCCCGTCAGCGGCGGCATCCATCGCCCGGGGGTTGCTGGCCCCCACCTGCTTCAACGGTTGGGGCATGCGCACCCTCGACGAACGGGAGGCGCGCTACAACCCGATGAGTTATCACAACGGTTCGGTCTGGCCCCACGACAACGCTCTGGTGGCGTTGGGTCTGGCGCGCTACGGCTACCGCCGGGAGGCAATGCGCATCCTGACCGGCCTGTTTGACACCGCCAGGGCCATGCCGATGCTGCGCCTGCCCGAGTTGTTCTGCGGATTTCCCCGCCGCGAGGATGAAGGGCCCACCCTGTACCCGGTGGCCTGCAGCCCTCAGGCTTGGGCCAGTGGCGCCGTGTTTGCCCTGCTCGAAGCGGTGACAGGCATGGCCATCGGCCGCGATCAGGGCACCGGCCGCGTTCAGGTGCAGCTGCGCCACCCGGTCTTGCCCCGTTTGATCAACACGCTCGAGATCAGTGGTCTGCGGCTGGGCGATGAAGAGATCGACCTGCAGCTGCATCGCGGTGAGCATGACGTGGGCGTGCTGGTGCGGCGCCGCACCAGCGGGGTCGATGTCCTGATCAGCAAGTAGCCAGCTGGCCGCCAAGGCCGGAACGCCACTGCTGTTGTTTTTGAGAATCGCTTGCAAAAAGCAGGGTGGGGTGGCTATGTTGCGATCCATTCGCAATAGTCATCGGTCGCGCCATGGTCGCTTCCCTGCAACAGCGCTGCAGCCCTGCCGCGGTTTCGACCATCCGGCTGCCGATCGGGCGCTCCGTGCTGCTCGATCCCGGGCTCAGGCCTGCAGACAGTTGCCTTGAGGTGCTGGAGGGCATCGCCAGGGTCTACTGCCCCTGCGAGGAGACCGAAGGGATGACCCTGGCGTTTCTGCAGGCCGGCGATCAATTGCGCACCGACCGGCTCTGCAGCGAGGGCATCTGCGTTGAAGCGTTGACCCCTCTGGCCTTCTGCGCCGGTGTCGACCCCAGCAGCGGCGCCGGTTTTGATGCGGTCAACGAGTGGACCCTGCAGTTGCTGCGCATCCGCCATCTTGGCCAGGCTGAGCAGCGGCTGCATGCCCTGCTGGCGCTGCTGGTCAACCGTCTGGGGCGCCGTTGCGGCAACTGGTGCGATCTGCCGTTCCGGCTGACCCACGAGCGCATCGGTGAACTCATCGGCACCACCCGGGTCACCACCACCCGGTTGATCTCGCGCCTCCGTCAGGCCAGCCTGATGGCGGTGTCCAGCGGCGAGCTGGGCATGCGCCTGGCCCCTGAACTGATCGAGAGCGCTCCCCTCTCGGTGGCCTGACGTGGCCCTGTTGCCCCTCCCCTGCGGAGCGACCGCTGCCGGCAGCCTGGTCGCTGACCTCAGCCGCGAGAGTTGGCGTCTGCGTCGGCGTGCCTCCCAGGTGCAGGCAGCCCTGAGCCGTTGCCGGCATCGCGGTTTGCAGCAGCGCCTCCGCTGCGAGTTGGAGGGCCTGCTGCAGCGGAGGCAGCAGCTGGGCCAACTGTGCAGCGAGCTGCAGGCCCCAGAGCAGCGCGGCGATTCGCTGCCGTTGGCGTTGCTGGCCGAGCTGTGCCGCAGGCCGTTGCTGCCGATCTGAGGCGGTGAGCCTGATCAGGCCAGCGTGGTCGGCAAGGTCTCGCCGGCGCTGATTTCGCCGTCGATCATCAGCAGGGCCGCTCCACTGCCCTGGGCCAGGCGCACCCGCCCCAACAGGTGGGCGCTCTGGTGCTCGGCGGCGACCTGTCCTTGGATGATCGGATCGAGAAACACCGTGGTGCGGATGTCGCCGGCCGCTTCGGCCAGGGCATACAGCTGCTGCAGTGAGGTGGTGACGTCGGCCTCCATCTGAAACACCTCGGCCAGCAGGTCCTCGATGCCGGGCCACTGCTGCTGTGGCGCGGGCAGGGCTTCGAGCATCACACGCTGTCCGCGGGCGACCAGGTAGTCGGCAAACAGGGCCGCATGGTTCAGTTCGTCGGCAGCCTCCTGTTTGAAGAACCGGGCGAAGCCGCGCAGTTCACGCTCGTTGCTCCACAGGGCCATGGCCACATAGGCGATGTGGGCCTGGCGTTCCATGCCCAGGTGGTGTTGCAGGGCTGTGAGCAGGTCGGGCTCCATCGGCTGGGCCATGGCCCGGCCAGAGGGGCCGAGGGCCAGGCCGGCGGCACTCTGCAGACCTGTGTGAACCATCCCACAACCACGGCGACTGCCATAAAACTAGCCACGGCAAGCCTTCTGCGCCCGTGACGGGGCGCGTTGCCAGGCCCGCGAAGCATTGTGACGAGCACGGAGACGCGGCGCAAAGGAGAATCGATCGCAATACGATGGCGTCACTTCAGCAGGGGTTCGGCCCCACGGTTCATGGCCGCTCCGCTCGGTCCCCAGGTCAACGCAGCTGACGCCCCGGCCCGCGACGGCCGTTGCATCCAGGCCAAGAAAAAAGGCTGCAAACAGAAGAAGTGCTCCCACTGGAAGGGAGGCAAGTGCCGCTGCGGCCGCGACTGAGCCAGGTCTTACCCGTTTGGGGGATTTGCCCGGCCTGGGCCCGAGACGATGCTCACGGGATCAGAGGCATCGGCTGCGGGCATCCATGGCGTTCACTGTCAGGTCTTCACTGTCTTCCGTGGTCGACAGCTGGCTGCGGCAGGCTGGCGCCATCCCCTTGCTGACCCCGGCTGAAGAGCTGCATCTGGGGCGACTCATCCAGCGCGGGCGCCGTCCGGATGCCGGCACGGCCGATCTGCGCGCGGCCCGGCGTGCGAAACAGCGGATGATCACGGCCAACCTGCGGTTGGTGGTGTCCATTGCCAGGACCTTTGGCCATCGGCTCCGCACCACGTGCCTGCAGTTTGAGGACCTTTTGCAGGAGGGCTGCCTCGGTCTCGATCGCGCCGCCGAGAAGTTTGACCCCGCCGCGGGCTATCGGTTTTCAACCTATGCCTTTCTCTGGGTCCGCCAGACCATCAGCTATGCCCTGGAGTGCCATGCCGGTGCTGCCCGGTTGCCCCATCGGCTGAGTCGAAAGCTGGCCCGGTATTCGGCTGCCCCGCCGGCCGAGCTTGAGCCCGCTGAGCAGGATCAGCTGCAGCGGGCCCGCCTGCTGCTGGCACCCCTGAGCCTCGATGCCCATCGCACCGATTCAGACAGTCCCTGGGTGATCGATGCCATTGCCGATCCCCGCGCGGATCGTGCCCTCGAGAGCCTCGACCTGGAGATGGCCATGGCCAGCCTCGAAACCAGTGGGATTGATCTGAATCCCCTCTATCGGGTGGTCGTCAACGGGGAGAGTGTCAGCCACCTGGCACGGCAGTGTGGGATCAGCAAGCAGGCCATGGGCAAGCGCCTGAATCGCAATCGGCGCGATCTTGCGGTGGTGGCCTCAGCGCACCACAACCTGGTCTGCGAGGCAGGCTGACGGGGTCAGGCCTTCCCCGGGGTGGTGGCGGTTCCTGGGATCGCACCTAAAGTCGCGGCAGGCCATGCGGCGGTGGCCCTGCTGCGCAGCAGAGATGGACGCGGTCCGCACCTATCTGACCCACGCGGCGCCCAGGGGAGAGCTGGATCAGCTGCTCGAGCGGGAGCGCATCTTGTTCTGCTGTCAGAGCCGACTGCTGGCCACGGTGTGGGTCCGCTCGGAGCGGGGCCGCTCGCTGCCGGGCTCCGATGGCGAGATGCCTGACCGGCTGGTGGGGTCCTGCACCACCCAGGGCGAGGCCCTTGCCATCCTTGCCAAGGCGAGCCCGACCCTGTTGGTTACCACCCAGCTGCTCGAACGCGGTTCAGGCCTGGACCTGGTGGTCGAGGCCAAGCGCCTGCTGCCCGAGCTGCGCACCCTGCTGTTCCTGCAGCACAACCATCAGGCCCTGCTGGAGGAGGCAATCAAGACCCACAGCGACGGCATCCTGCTCGAATCGGAGATGGGCTCGGGTCATGTGATCAAGGCCCTGCGCATCGTCAGCAGTGGGGGCATGTACCTGGAGCCCCGCGTCGCCCGGCAGTTGCATGGCAGCCATCCCAGCCACGATCCGGGCCTCACGCGCCGTGAGCTTGATGTCATGCAGCACGTGGTGATGGGTCTCAACGACCGTGAAATCGGCAATGCCCTGCACCTGGCCACCGATACCGTCAAACACCACCTCAAGCAGGTGTATCAGAAACTCCACGTGCACAACCGCACCCGGGCGGCCATCGCCCTGGTGCTCATGGGCCTGACCGATCCGCCGCGACCGTTGCTGCCGCTCTCCGACGAGCCCCTGCCGGTCTGAGGCTGCCGTTCAGCGTCGCTCCAGGCTCGGGATCAGGGCGGCGGCGGCGATCAGGCCGAACAGCATGATCAGCAGGGACGGGGCCATGGCGGCACCTACGCGCTCGTCGCTGGCGTACTGGAACACCCGCACCGCCAGGGTGTCGAAATCGAAGGGCCTGAGGGACAAGGTCAGGGGCAGTTCCTTGACGACGTCAACAAACACCAGCAGTGCACCCACCAGCAGGGGGCCTCGCAGCAGGGGCAGGTGAACGCGCCGCAGCACCCCCTGCCACGACTGGCCAAGGCTGACCGCCGCTTCATCGACGCTGGGCGGCAGCCGTTCGAAGGCGGCGTCGAGACCTTGTTTGCCGACGGCCAGAAAGCGATCGCCGTAGCCCCACAGCAGCAGCAGCAGGGGACCGAGGGCCAGCGGTCCTCCCAGAACGATGAGCCCCAGGGCCAGCACACTGCCGGGCACCGCATAGCCCAGGCCGGCCACGAAGCTCAGCTGCTGAAGCGCAGGTCCGGGGCACCAGCGCCGCACCACAGCCAGCAGCAGCGCTGCCACCAGGGTGATGCCGGTGGCGGCGAGGGCCAACCCCAGGCTCCGTGCAGCCAGTGGCAACAGCTCCCGGAATGCGACCACCGAGAGGTTCTGCCAGCCCTCTAGCACCCAGAGACCGGGAATCAGCAGTGCGACAAGCGGCGGCAGAACGCACACCAGCAGGGCCAGCCAGGCGCGCCACCCCTGCAGTACCCACAACGGCTGCTGATGGCTGCTGCCGGCCAGGCTCCAACGGCGGCTGCGCTGGCGCAGCCGCCGCTCGGCCGCCACCAGCACAGCCACGATGGCCAGGGCCGCCAGGGAGAGCAGGGCCGCACCCTTGGGATCGCCATCGATCTGCCAGCGGTCGAGGATTCCGGCGGAGAGACTCGGCACCCCCAGCAGGCGAACGGCCCCGAGTTCGTTCACCACCTCCATCGCGCTGAGCGCCACACCGGCGCCCACCGCAGGCAGTGCGATCGGCACCGCCACGCGAAAGAAGCTGCGCCAGGGCCCCACGCCCAGGCTCCGGCTGGCCTCGAGCAGGCGGCGACCACTGATGCCAAAACTCTCGGTGCTCAGCAGCACCACATAGCTGTAGTTGGCCAGGGTCATCAGGGCGATCGTCCAGCCGATGCCGTGGATGCGCAGACCGTGGTGGCTGCCCCAGTCGATCAGGCTGGCCGCCGACAGGTAGGCGGGCACGGCCATCGGTAGCAGCTGGGCGATGCGCAGCCAGCGGCGCCCGGGGAAGTGACACATCGCGGTGAGCCAGCCGATGGCGGTGCCCAGCACGGCCCCTGCGATGCCCTCGCCCAGCACCAGCAGCAGGGTGCCGCGAATCTGATCGCCGCCGTCGAAGCCCAGCGCCAAAGGGCTGCCGCCGCCGCTGAACAGGGCTGCTCTGAACAGATTGAGCAGCGGCAGCAGCGCCAGCAGGCTGATCACCACCACTGCCACCGCCAGCCCCGTCCGGCTGTTGGTCGGCGGCGGCGCGGTGGTGCCGGTGGCTGGCTTGGCGGACTGGGTCAACAGGCTTGTCGGTGCTTCAGTTCCAGCCAGCCTGCGTCATCAGCTGTACGGCCTCGCGGTTGCGGCGGCCCAGCTGCTCCATCGGCACCGGTGAGACCTTGAAGGTGCCGAAGGCTTTGAGGGTCGGGTTGTTGCCCCAGCCACGCAGGGGGTATTCGTTGTTGGCCTCGGCATAGCCCTCGCCGGAGGTGGGGGAGGCCAGAAACTCGAGCAGGCGTCGGCCCGCATCGGCATTGCGGGCTGTGCGGGTGACCCCGCCTGCCGTCACGTTGACGTGGGTGGGGTCGGGCCACACCACACGCACCTTCTTGGCGATGGCCCTGTCGGCGTCATTGTCGCCACTGAGCAGCCGCGCCAGGTAGTACTGGTTGGCGATGGCGGCGCCGCATTGGCCCTGACCCACCGCGCGCACCATGGTGGTGTCGGAGCTGAACACGGGCTGCTGCTGGTTGGCCACCACTCCCTCGAGCCAGTTCTGGGTGGCGGGTCTGCCGCGTCGTACCAGCTCATCGGCCACCAGCGACTGGCTGTAGACGCTGGCCCGGTTGCGCATGCACAGCTTGCCCTTGAGCTCGGGCCGTGCCAGATCGGCATAGGTCCGGATCAGGCGGGGATTGACCAGCGCCGCATTGACCATGACCGGCCGGGCCCGGCGCGTCAGGGCATACCAGCGGCCGCCGGGATCCCTGAGGTTGGCGGGAACATCCTTGTTGAGCTCCCTTGAGCTGATCGGCCTGAAGAGGTTGTCCTGCTGGGCCCGGACCAGTCTGGCGGCATCCACCAACACCAGCAGGTCGGCTCTGCTGTTGGAGCCTTCACTCTTGAGCCGCTGAATCAGCTCGTCGTCCTTGCCTTCCAGCAGGTTGACCCTGATGCCGGTTCGCCGGGTGAATTCGGCGTAGAGCGCTTTGTCGGTGTTGTAGTGACGCCCGGAATAGACGTTGACCTCCTGGATTCGGCTCTGGGCCAGAACCATGGACGTCCAGTCCGCTGATACCAAGAGGGCGGTTGCTCCCAGGGTCGCCCTGGTGAGGTCACGGATGATTCCGCGATGCCAGATCGTCATCGTCGAGGCTGCAAAACGTGCTTTGGATGAACACCGTTGCCATCAACATCGGTGTCAGTTCCTGCAGCCTAAAAAGAGTGACAGCCTGGTTCCCGTGACGATTGCGCGGTTTCGGCGTAACAATTGCTACCCGCGTTTTCAGCCTTGACGCCGCACCGGTACCGGCACAAGCGAAGGCTGCATCAGGCCACCACCGCCATTGTCATCGTCGGAATCGGTGGTGAGCCAGAAGGCCAGGGCGACCAGAGCCAGCACCGTGGTGAGCAAAGCGGCTTCGGCCATGGACTGGACGCGATTGGAGCAACGCTAGTCGTGCTGGGTCAGCTGTGCCGTAGCAACGATGGCGGTTAGCCGCCCGCTCAGCCGAACCCTTTGCCGGCATGGGCGGCCACGCAGGCCTGGAGCTGCTGACGCAGCCTGCCGTGGTCAAGGTTCTTGCCGATCAGCACGATCTGGTTCTTGCGCTCCGCTGTGGGCCAGTCGGAGTCATCGATCGAAAAGCGCTTGCCCGCCAGGTGGAACACGTGGCGTCGCTCACTTTCGTTGAACCAGAGGATGCCTTTTGCCCGGAACACCCCCGCAGGCAGCTGATTATCAAGGAAGTTCTGAAATTTGCGCAGGGCAAAGGGGCCCTCGGCTGCAAAGGACAGCGAGGTGAACCCTTCGATCGCCGCATGATCCGGGTGATCGGCATGGCTGTGATTCTGGCCATGGCTGTGATTCTGACCAGGGCTGTGATCGTGGCCAGGGCTGTGGTCGTGGTGCTCGTGCTTGTGCTCGTGGTGCCCGTGCTCGTGTTCGCAGTGGCCGTGGTCGTGGTCGCAGTGGCTGTGATCCTGTTGGGCCACCACCTTGTCGCTCTCGAACAGGCCGACGCTCAGCAGCAGCGGCAGCGGCACCTCACCGTTGACCGAGCGCAGGATGCGGGCATCGCTTTTGATCTCCTTGAGGCGGCTTTCCAGGGCCGAGAGCCGCGCTTCGTCAACCAGGTCGCACTTGTTGAGCAGCAGCATGTCGCTGTAGACGATCTGGGCGCGGGCCACCTCACCTTCAAGCAGCTCGTCACTGAAGTTTTCGGCGTCGACCAGGGTGATGATCGAATCCAGACGTGTCGAATCGCGCAGATCACTGCCCAGAAATGTCATCGCTACCGGCAGCGGATCGGCCAGGCCGGTGGTTTCCACCACCAGGTAATCAACCGGTTCGGGGCGATCCAGAATCCGGTAGACCGCCTCCAGCAATTCACCGTTGATCGAGCAGCAGATGCAGCCGTTGCTGAGCTCGACCATGTCGTCACCGGTGGCGACCACCAGATCGTTGTCGATGCCGATCTCGCCGAACTCATTGACCAGAACGGCGGTCTTGAGGCCCTGTTGATTGCTGAGAATGTGGTTGAGCAGCGTGGTCTTGCCGGCCCCGAGAAAGCCGGTCAGGATCGTGACCGGCAGGGTCGCCGACCGGGCATCCGGTTGAGCGGTAGGGGTGTTCATCGGATCCGTTGAACAGGTCGACAGTGCGCTGGTCTGACCCTAGAAGCCGGTTGGCCACCCCAGCGACACCAGGGTGACCCCAGAGTCAGAACCGGAACTGGGTCTTGACCAGGGCCCCCAGTTGGTTGAAGCTCTGCCCAGCAGGGGTGTCCTGCCCCATCGGCCGTGACAGGTAAAAAAGGCCAGGGGTGATCGTGATCGCATCACTGATCTGGATCTTGTACCACCATTCCCACATCCAGTTGGCGTCGTTGACCCCGGCGCCGCTCACCAGGCTGGTGGCAAACGGCGCCTGGCCGAAGGCCAGGCCGGCGCTGTTGCCCAGGGCCAGCACGTCGAGCCATTGCAGGCCCACCGACCAGGCCGCGGCGTGGCGCGCTGGATCGCCCGTCGCGTTCAGGGGTTGGTTGTAGGTCAGCTGGCTGAGTTCCCAGCCGGCGCTGATCGACGGCACCCAGCCACTGGTGACCGGTTGCCAGTAGCCGCTGAGCCCGATGGTGTTGGTCAGACCAGGCTGGTCGAACCATTGCCCCATGAAGTTGGTCGAGTAGGGCGACACCTTCCCCTGAATGGCCGAATAGGCCAGTGCAAGGGCCCACTGTGCCTTTTGGTAGCCCAGTTGAACGGTGGTGGAGGCGATGGACGACTGGGTGCCGATGCCGCCCTTGGCGGGGTTGCCATTGCTGGCCTCCTGGGCGATGTATTGGACGCTCACGCTCCAAGCATCCTTTTTCCACCAGATGCCGGCACCCTGGCCGACGTTGAGGTCATAGGTCACGGGTGTGCCCGCCATGGTGAACATGTCGAGCACCGACGAGTTGGGGTACACGCTGGGGTACATCGCCAGCATGTCGTCCTGCTCAACCCTGGCCCCCAGGGTGAGGGTGAAATCGCCCAGCGGAAATTGGTAATAGAGCCGATCGATTCCCACGACATTGGGGCCGCCCTCTTCCTCGAAGGATGCCTCCAGCTGCGATAGGCGAGTCGGCCCGGCGCCATAGAAGCTGTTGCTTGAGCGATCAAAGTTGCCAGTGCGCAGGCGCGTGCGCAGCAGATCGTTGCCGGTGAAGCTGGTGTCGAGATTGATGCGCAGGTCGTAATTGAAGGTGACAGCGCCAAATCTGCTTCTGCTGTCGATCACCTTGTCGTTGTCGCTTCCCAGAAAACTGTTGCCGCCGATGACCATGTTGGCCTCGACGTGCAGTTTGGTGGTCGTTGAGAAGTGCTGCGCTGCGAGCACCCCCACCTTGGCCTCGAGCCCATCGACACGGCCCTTGAGCACGGCGAGTTCCTTCTCGAACTCAGCCATCAGCTTGTTGAGCTCGTCGGTCACCTCCGAGATGCGATCGAGGCAGGCGTTGAGCAGGGCAGCGGCCTCAAAGCGGGTCATCGCCTGGCCGCCCTTGAAGGTGCCGTTGGGATAACCCGCCACGCAGCCGTAGCGCTCGGTCAGGCCCGTGAGCGCCTGGTAAGTCCAGTCGGTCGGTTTGACATCAGAAAACTGGGTGATGCCGGTGATCTGTTCAGCAGCGGCATAGCGGTTGACCGCCGCCAGGTCCAGCTCGCCTGCCTGGCTGCCGACGGGTGACACCAGACCCAGCGCCACAGGGGCCGTCAGCAGGCGCAAGACAGGCTTCATGGGGTGACGACCAAGATCGATCAGCGATGGGATCATCTTACCAATGATAATCGTTCTCGCGATCTATTCCAGGTGTCGGGCGGCGCTGCCGCAGTCGGCGGCTGAGGCTATGGCACGTCTGAGCCCATTATTGCCCCTGCCGATGTGGTCTGGGAGCCCTGTTGGCGCTCCTGGCACGCGTCGCAGAGGCCAAAAAACTCCAGGGTGTGAAACAGGGGCCTGAAGCCTCCCAGCTGCTGGGTGTCGAGATGAACGTCGTGCACTGGGCAACTCAAGAGGGTGCTGGTGCGGCCGCAGTCCACGCAGGTCAGATGGTGCTCGTCCCGTTCTGCCGGGGCATAGAGGGCCTCTCCACTGGGCAGGTGGCGGCAGCGAACCTGCCCCTGCTGTTGCAATTGGCGCAGGTGGCGGTACACCGTCGCCAGGCCCATGGGGCTGGTGCCCTTGCGCAACCGGGCATGCAGGTCCTGGCCTGACAGCTCACCTTTGCTGCGTTTGAGTTCCTTGAGCAGCTGCTCCTGTTTGGCGGTGAGCGGCACGGCTGAACGGCGTCGTTGCTGTTTTAACCGACCCCGCATCGCTGCTGGTCACCGGAGGCTCAAGGTGGCAGCCACAGGGCGAGCCGTGCACGTTTGCCCAGGGGCCTCAAGGTCAGCGTGGTGGTGTCCATCACCATCGCTTGCGGCGCCGGTGGCGCGGTGGAGGGTTCCCCCGCGGCGTCGGTCTGAGCCTGGGGCTTGAGCACCAGAATCAGGGCATGGCGGCTGGGGTCCAGGCTCAGGGGTGTGCCCGGTTCCAGCTCCCAGCCGTGCAGCTGGCGACGGGCCACAACCTGGCCCAGGCGAGTCAGTTCCAGAACGGTGAGCTCAGGTCGTTGCAGGCCATCGATCTGAGCCAGCCAGAGGCGTTCGCCGCCCCCCAGGCAGCTGCTGGCCACCAGCGCCTGGGTGCCAAGCCAGAGCTGGCGCGGGGCTTGCCCCGGTTCCACGAGCTCGATGGAGCGGCGAAAGTCGGGCCAGTGGCGCAGCAGCAGGGCGCGCCCTGACCGGGGGCAGAAGCTGCTCAGATCGCGGCTGCCAGGCAGGGTCTGCTGCCGCGTAGGCCGTGGCGGCAGATCCATCAGGGTGAGCCCGTCGTTGACGGGCACCACCACCCCCCCGCCCTGGGGCAGCAGTCGCATCGGCCCGCTGGCGTCAATGCCCAGCCGTCTGGGCCGCTCGCCTCGGGGCCACAGCCGTGTCTGGGCGCTCATGGGCTCTGGGCCACCGCTCTGAATCAGCAGATCACCGCGGCGGTTGCTGCTGAGGTGGGCAAACACGGCGCGGCCATCCCCCAGGGCCACCGGGGCGTGGGCCCGCACGGGTGCAAGACCTTGGGTCGCCGGGGCCAGGTTGCGCTGCTCAAGCGGGATCCGCCAGATCTGCAGCCCGCCCCTTGAGCGGCTCACCAGCGCCACGCCAGAGCCATCGCCGAGCGGCTCGACAGCCAGGATCTGAGCCCAGACCGGTGAGATCGACGCCCAGCGTCCATCGCTCTGTTGGAGCTGCAGTTGCTGGCCGCCGTCCACGGGCACCACAGCCAGCGGACGCGCGCGTGGATCCCACAGCCAGCTGCTGGGTTGCAGCGCCTGACCGCGTCGGTCGCGTCCGGCCACCAGCACGCGGATCGGTCCGCTGATGCGACTGCCGGCGTCGAGACTGAGCTTGAGGCGGTTGCCGCTGCCGTGCCAGCGCACCTTGAAGGCGGGTTCCAGGCGGCTGCTTGCCGCCAGGCTGGCGCGGTCCATTGGCCGGCTGAAATCCAGTTCCAGTGCGGCTGGTCCGCTGCTGGCCTCGCTCTGCTGCAGCCGCTGCAGGCGCGGCGGCAGGCGCAGGAGCAGCTGCTGCTGGGCTAGCGCCAGCGCCAGCGGTAGCCCCAGGGCCAGGGCGATGGGTTTCATGGCTCCAGCGGCCTGGCCGGCCGCCGGATTGGTGTGATCCGCTGCGGCATCACCACCAGTTCTTCACCCTGCGGTCCCTGTTGAACGGCCATATCACCGTCGATCTGCAGCCATTGATCGGCCCTGGGCAGGGGTTGATTGGTGGGCCAGCGCACCGACAGCCCCACCGGGGTGGCATCGGCCAGGCAGCAGCGCACCATCAGCCGCGCCAGCACCGGTGGACCGTCGCGGCGGGGCAGCACGAAACCGCTGATGCGCACAGGATCCCCCACATACAGGCGCGGATCGCTCTGGGTGCGGAGTAGCCGCACCCAGTCGGTGAGGCTGCGCTGGGCCGGGGGCATCACAAAGGCCAGTTCGGCCTCGCCGCTGTCGTCGCTGGCACGCTGCTGCGCCAGATCGGCAAACGAGGGGTTGGGGGGCAGGCCGATCAGCAGCAGGGCGATCGCCGCTGTGGCGGCGCCCAGGCGCCATTGCCCTGGCGTGGCGGGGACCCCCATCGCATGGGAGCGGCCCGGCAGTGCCAGCGCTGCGGCCCAGCCCATCAGAATCAGCCCCGCGAGGCCCACCAGCGGGTGAAACATCTCGCGCAGCAGCAGATCGAGCCGACCGTCGCTGCTGGCGCGCAACAGCACCAGCCCCCACAGGGCCAGCCCGGTGGCCTGCAGATGGTGGGCTTTCACAACAGCCATAGATTGATCCACTGGGCGATGAGCAGCACGGCCAGGGCCGCCCCGGCCATGGCCAGCAGCAAGCCTCTGGGACGCAGCAGCAGACTCAGCAGGCCCGCCAGTTTGAGATCGATGACCGGTCCCAGCAACAGAAAGGCGAGCAGGGCCCCCGGTGTCACCTGGGCGGCAAAGCTGAGGGCCAGAAAGGCATCGACGCTCGAGCACACCGAGATCACCAGGCTCAGGACCATCAGCGCCACAACCGAACCGGTGGGGCTGCCGCCCAGATTGAGCAGCCATTGGCGCGGCAGCAGCGTCTGCACCAGCGCCGCCAGCATGCAGCCGGCAACCAGCAGCACCGCCAGCTGCAGAAACTCCCGCCCGCCGTGCTGCAGCACCTCCTGCAGGGGTGGCCGCGGCGCTGGGTCTGGCGTTGCTTTGTGATCGTGATCGGGATCGGGATCGGTTGCCATGGCAGCGCGGATGCCAACCATCCCGCTTCGCCGTTGCAGCAGGGTCACCGCCGAGAGCGGTTGGTTGAGCCGCCGTTCGGCGAGCACGTCAGCCTGAAGCAGCTCCGCCTCGGGGATCATGCGCAACAGCAGGCACAGGGCCAGGGACACCAGCACGGCTCCCAATGGCCTGGCCAGCAACAGCCAGGGCTGATCCGGAAAGGCGGCCCAGGTGCTGGCGATCACGATCGGATTGAGCACCGGGGCTGCAAACAGAAAACCCAGTGCCGTACCCAGCGGCGCCCCTGCCACCAACAGGCGCCGCGCCACCGGAACATTGCCGCACTCACAGGCCGGCAGGGCAAAGCCCAGGGCCGCACCGCTAAGCGGCCCCAGCACCGGATGGCCTGGAAGCCGGCGCAGCCAGCGGCCACCGGGTGCAAGCCAGCGGGCCAGCGACGAAATCAGCACGCCGATCAGCAGAAACGGCAGGGCCTCGATCAACAGTCCCTGAAACAGCGCCCAGGCCGTGCTCACCGGTGGGGACTTGACGACTGCCCTGTGACCCTAGGGGAACCGCGGCGATTTACGGGTCGGAGATCGGGGTATTCTGAGAATCGTTTTCATGATTGTTTGTGGCTGCCGCAACGGCTGAAGGCGTGGCTCGTGTCGGTGCTGCGGGATCGCTGCTGGCCCTGCTGGCTGTGCTGGCAGGTTGCGCGCCGTCGCGTCCCCCTGCAGACCAGGGGATTCAGGTGGTCACCACGTTTTTTCCGATCACCCTGTTCACCAGGGCTGTGGCGGGGGACTGCGCCACGGTCACGGCACTGGTTCCGCCTGGGCAGGGACCCCACGACGTGCAGGCCCGGCCGGCCGATCTGGCAGCCCTGCGACAGGCCCGCGTGCTGGTGAAGAACGGTTTGGGAATGGAGGCCTTTCTGCCCCGCCTGCTTGAGGCGGCCGGCAATTCCCGCTTGAGGGTGATCGACAGCAGCCGCGGACTCGCCACCCTAGCCGCCCCTGGGCAGGGGCACCACGGCAGTTATCACCACGACCACGG
>JAGWVJ010000017.1 GCA_018970945.1 Cyanobacteria bacterium REEB417
TTTGCCTCGGCGTCTCTCCAGTTCTGTCCGTCTAGTTCAAGATACAGCTTCTGATTGTTGGTGACTGGAGCCATGGGAACTTGCCTTGAAGTATAGCCACTAAGCCCAATAGGAGCTCTGCGGCAATTCAGTGCAAAAGCTTAAAACGCATGCGACCAGAATTGGGAAGAGTATTTGTGCTTATGCCGCCTGTTTCAGGCTCCATGGCTGGAAACCGCTCTGCTGCAAGTGTTCTGGGGGTTCACTGCCTAAAGCAAGGCTGCGGATTCTCTCGATGCACCTGCTCTAAGTTCGCCCTTGCTCTATGCATACCCTGCATAGTTGGCTTCCGGCGTCTAGATCCTGGCTTCCGCGTTCCCTTCCGTGCAGTCCTAGCCAGACCCCAAGCCACTCCGCCCCGCTGAGCCCCTCTCAGCCCCCTGCGACCTCCCTCCGCACCCCACTGCCGCAGCGCCTGCGGTTCGCCGCCAGCTTGCGTGCCAGCCGCTCGTTGATCCCCAGCGCTGCACCGCGCCAGAGGTCGTTCATCTCGCGGGTGAAGTGGGCTGCCAGTGCGGGTGATTCCAATGCCAGCAGGGTTTCGTCGTTCTGGTGAGCGGCACTGGGGCTCCAGTTGAACGAACCAGTGATCACCATGCGGTTGTCGATCACCGCAAACTTGTGGTGCAGTTTGTCGCCAGCGCGCAGGCGTGGGGTTCCCACGCTTGGCAGGTTCTGCTGCCAGGGGCTGTTGCCGGCCTCGAGGCGGCAGTCGTTGTCGGGAAGGCTGATGCCCAGTAGATCGAGGGTTTCGCTGAAGCTGCGGCTGGCGAATCCCGGATCGGCCAGCAGCCTGATGCGTACGCCCTGCTCGTGCAGCCTGCGCAGCGCATCGGCCAGATTCTGGGCTGAAAACACGAACAGGCTCAGGTCGACCTGCTCGCTGGCTTCTGACAGCAGCGTGTCGATCCAGTGCAGGCCATGCTTTGGATCGCCTTGGCTATGGGGTGCAAACAGCACCTGCACCGACGTGCTGCCCACCAGCGCCTCCTGCGGGCCTGGGTTTTGCTTGGCCACGCCGAAGCGGCTGTCGGGCGCGCCACCAGGACCGTCGCCCCACAGGCGGTCGAATTCGGCCATGAACAACGCCGCCAGCTGGGGGCTGTGCAGACGCAGCAGATGGTTCACATTGCCGCGGCTGCTGCTGTCGTCTGGATCGCCATGAATGCACGATGGCGTGAAATTGGCCGAGCCCGTGACCACTGTGGTGCCATCGACCACCATGAACTTGTGGTGCATGAGGCCGCTGCCTGCGCTGCCATCGGCGGTGTCGTCGAGCATCGGCACGCCGCCCCGCTGCAGCAGCAGCACCGCATCACCCCAGCCCAGTTGCCGCAGCTGCTGGTTGCGGCGACGCAGGTGGGGGTTGAGGTCGCTGTCGTGCTGCTGGCTCCAGGGGGTGCTGTAGGTGTTTTCCAGCACCACCCGCACATCGAGGCCCTGGCGGTGCCGGCGCACCAGGGCCTCGGCCACCCGCGGCAGCGACAGCTCCTGCACCGCCACCAGAATCTGCCGTTGGGCCCGTTCGATGTTCAGCAGCACCAGGGCCTCCAGGTCATCGCCCTGGCGCCACTGGCCGTTGATCGGGCTGCGATAGCGCGCGGTGGCCCGGTGATTGAAGGCCACCTCAATCCCTGCAGGTAGCGGCAGGGATGCCGGGGCGCGGCCTTCGATGCCGGCCTTGGCGTGGCAACCGCTAATCAGCAGGGCTGAGGCCAACGCGAGCCAGGACTGTGGACGGCAGGGGCGAAGCATGGGGCTGCAGGGTTGCTGCAGCGAGGATTCCCACCCGCTGGCAACTCAGTGATGGCCTGGCATTTCGGCAGTGCGCAGCATCGCCACAAACCAACCTGTGGCCAGCAGCACGGCGGTCAACAGGCTCGCGCCCAGGCTGACCCTGGTCATGACCAAGGGGAGCACCAGGGGCAGCAGGAGGGCTCCCGCTAACGGGGTCAGGGCGACGAGGGTGCGCTTCAGAACCATTCGAGCTTGGCCTGATCGGCCGGGTTGCTGTTGTCTTCGGGGGTCGTGCGGTTGAAGGCCAGGGTGATGTGGCGCTTCTGCTCGCCGTCGGCAGCCACGGCCTCGATCGGATAGAGCTGCTCACCATCGCGGAAGGGCACCTGAATGCGGAAGGTGCCATCGGCCGAGAGGGGCACCTCTTCGCCGCCGATGGTCAGGCGGGCAGAAGGGTCGGTGGCGCCGTAGACGATCAGCTCGGCATCGGCCACAAGCCAGAAGGAACGCTGGCGGGCCATCAGACCGGCGCCGGATTCGTTGCGGCCGCTGGCCCACAGGCCTGCACCCGAGGCATGGAGTCCGGACTCGCCAAGCAGGCTCTCCTCCATTTCGTGGAAGGCCTCCGAGCCGCGACCCAGGCGGCGCCAGCGCGAAGTGGCGCTCTGGTAGAGGCGCTCGTGCAGACCGCTGTCGGCCGTTTCCATCAGGCTGGTGGCCGCTTCAGCGGGCGAGGCCTCAAGCGAAAATGGCACGAATTGATCGAGAATCTGCTCGCTGGGGTGCAGGGCAGGCACCCGGGCCACCGAGGAATAGGCCAGGGAGATCCAGCCGCCGGAGCCGGCCTTGCGGTAGCCAAGTTCGACCCGATAATCACGATCACTCAACGGAACCGGCAAATACCACTCGGTTGCATGGCTGTCGACCACCACTTCCTGCATGGTGTGGGGGTGGCTGGAGCCCGGAGCCAGGCCCGTCACATCGGCAACCCGCAGGCACAACTGGGTGGCGCCAGCACTCTGGGCGCTCTCGCGGTCAGCGAGTGAGATGTCCCAGAACACGTAGGCCCATTGGGGATCCCTGGGGAGAAAGACCACATGGGTTTCGGCCGCGGGTCGTGGAGCCGGTGCCAGCTCGGCTTCGATGCTGCTGGCGTTGCGTTCGTTCGTCGATCGGGAACTGATCGCGTCGAGCAACTCCTCCTTGGATTTGCGGCTGTAAAGACTCACCCCCAGATCACTGGCGACCTGGCGCAGTTGCCGCAAGGTCATCATCGCCAGGGAGGAGAGGGACTGGGTCACGGCTTCTGATTTCGTTTGGGATCAGTGTGAAGACTTTCCCATTGATCGCTTCGGAGTGGGGTCTGCCGTCAGGAACCACTGACTGCGTCCGGTCGCAACGGGCACGGTTCAGGCCAACAAAAAAGGCGCCTCCAGGCGCCTTGGGTTTGATGGGTCGCAGGGCTTGCCGGCTGCTGATCAGCGGCCGATGCTGCGGTAAGGCACCTTGGCCATGTAGTCCATGCCGGTGTTGCCGGGGGTTCCGGCGCTGGTGCGCATCGCAGGCAGAGTGCGCACCCAGGGAAGGTAATCCTCCACAAAGCCGCCGCGGCGCTGGCGGCTGCGCTCGGGAAACGCCCGGGCTGTGCCGGTGTACACCACCTGGGGGAAGCCCAGGATGCCCCTGTAATAGGCGTCGTAACGGGGGCTTGTGATGTTGAAAGGGGTCTCACCCAGGTCACGCGAACCCACCACGCGGTTGCGGTGGAAGGGCACGGTGTCGTAGCCGAAGGCGTCGAGATACTCCTGGCTGGAGAGAATATCGTCGACCATGCCCCTGACGCCGCGGGTCATCAGCACGGCAGACCAGGCGATCTCCTCGCTCTTGCCATGGGTCTGGCGGCCCAGCAGCTTCTCGACCAGGTGGCGGGCCACCTTGTAGTTGCTATTGAGGTTGTAGAAGCTCCTGTTGAAAGTATCCGACAGGCACAGCGAGCGGATGAAGTCGCGCACGGTGATCTGGCCATCGCGCAGCTGGGACTCCAGCGTGCGGTCGCGATCCACCTTGAAGGCGTGGAAGAAGATCTGCCGGTAGGCGGCCTCGATCACGAAGTTCTGGTTTTCGCGATCCATGGCCTTGTCCATGGATACGGCTTTGGGGTCCTCATCGGAACCAACCCGTAGCGCGTTCACACGCGAGTTCTGGGTGGTGGGTGCGTACTTGAGGAGCGGCAGGGCCACGCGAACTCTGGCAGTCGTCGCTGGGGATCGTAGAAGTGCGTCAGGGCCTGGGTTCGGCCCCGCTGGGCAGGACTCACAGTCCGTAACGTTCCAGGCCGCAGTTCACCAGCCCAGGGGCGACAGAATCTGCGCGGCCTCTGCGCAGGTCCGGGCTGGGGCCCAGGCGGGATCGCTGCCTGTGATGTCGGTCTCCTTGAGGCGGGTCTCCACGCAGAAAGAGGCGGTGTTGGAGAGGCCTTCGACCGTGCTGGTGCGCAGCCGCACGTCGGGACCCGCGAAGCTGAAGCGCTCCAGGCTGTTCATCGTTTCGTAGCTGGTGGTGAGCAGCAGTCCGTCGCGTTCATCCATCCAGAATTCGCCGGCCACCGGCGCCGTCTCGGCATAGCCCCGATCGCGCAGCAGCAGGCCGGCGCGGCCCCGCTCGTCGGTCGGAATCAGGCCGAAGACGCTCTCGCCTTCGTGGGTCTCGCCGGCCTTGTCCCAGGCCATCGAGCCACTCCAGCGCACCCGGCAACCACCCACCAGACCCGCTGGATCCTGCTGGTGCAGCTGGGCGATCGCGGCAAGCCTGGGGTCGCGAACCTCCAGGGCTTCGACCACGATCAACGACCCCCCCGCTTCGGCCCGGCGATGCAGCAGGTGGTGGCTGCTGCGTTGCGAGTGCCAGCGGCCGCAGCTGAGCTGAAAGAAGCTGATCGCATCGTCGATGCGCATGGCCGCTTGAACACTGAAGGTTGGGTGGATGATCGCAGGGCCGGGGGCTGAGGTGCTGCTCAGCGGAGCTTTGGCGGCACTGGCGGCGGCCCTGTGCTGGACCCTGGCCAGCTTCTGCTGGCGGCGCCTGCCCAGTTCGCTGGGTGCCTCCGAGCTCAACCTGCTCAAGAACGCCCTGGGGCTGGCGTTGCTGCTGCCGCTGCAGCTGCTGCACTGGCAGGCGCTGCCTGCAGGGGCCTGGCTGCTGATGGGCGCCAGTGGAGTGCTCGGGATCGCAGCCGGCGACAGCCTCTTCTTTGCCGCCCTGCGTCGCCTGGGCACCCGTCGCACCCTCACGATCGAGGCGGCGGCGCCGGTGGTCACCACCCTGGCAGGCCTGGCCCTGCTGGCCGAATGGCCCTCGCGATCCCAGCTGCTGGGCCTGGCGTTGGTGAGTGCAGCCGTGCTGCTGGCGGCACGGCGCCAGCGGGGCGCAGGGTCTGTCCTTGCCCCGCAGGCGGTCTCTAGCCAGGGTGTGCTTCTTGCCCTGCTGGCGGTGCTCTGCGCCAGCGGAGGTGCGCTGCTGGCCCGGCGGGTGCTGGCTGCCCAGCTGATCTCCCCGTGGCAGGCGGCCTCCATCCGCCTGGGGGCCGCCACCCTGGTCCAGCTGCCGCTGGCTCCTGCCCTGCTGTCCGCCGCCAGCGGACGGGTGGGCCCTCGCCCCGCCCGCCGCCGCTGGCCCTGGGTGCTGCTGGCCACGCTGCTGGGCACCACACTGGGCATCGCGCTGCAGCAATCGGCTCTGGCCCACCTGCCTCTGGGGCAGGCCATGACCCTGATGGCCACGGCTCCAGCCATGGCCGTGGTGCTGGCCCCCCTCGATCGTGATCGGCCTGGGTTCAACGGCCTGCTGGCGGCGCTGCTGGCGGCTCTGGGGGTGTGGTTGGTGCTTCAGTAGCCAGCCGCCGGTCGGCCTGGTCACGGGCCCAGTTGATCAGGGCCTCCAGCTCCAGCTCTAGGGGTGTGACCCCGTGTTGGGTGGCCAGCGCCTCGAGCTGGCGGCCGGCACCATGCAGTTGCAGGGCAAGCCGCTCACAGAAGTCGGGGTCCTGGATCAGGCCGGGTTGCTCGAGCAACCACTGGGTGATGGCGGCTGGCTCGGGCAGGTACGGGCTATTGATGTGCCGCTGCACCTGCTGCAGGGTGCGCAGGGCATGGGCCAGCAGGCGCAGGTGGTGCCGCTCGAACGCCGGTAGCAGGGTGGCATCGAGCCGCTCGATCTCTGCGGTGCTCAGGGGGGTGGGGGCGCTCAAGGGCGGGGTGTGAGCCGGAAGCCGCAGGAATGGCCCGATTCGAGCCGCCAGTGCACCCGGTCGACCGTGCAATCGGGAAAGGTGTGACGGATCAACTGCAGTTCCTGATCGCACACGCAGGGGAACTGTTCGGCGATGCGCATCACTGAGCAATGAAATTCTCGGATCACCCAACCATCGGACTCCAGGTCGCACTCGGCCACGTATCCCTCTGCTTTGCGAAGTTCCACCAGGCGCGCCACCCGTTGCTCGAGGGGGCCGTCGCCGAGCCGCTCGCGATACTGGGCTGCCTGTTGGATGGCCTGGCTGCCGAGCAGGGACCGCAGGGCTTCATCAGGCAGCTGTTTGGTGAGCGACTCGAGCAGGCTCACGGCGAAGCCCTCGCTGCCATCGGCAAACTGGGCCTGGCCCTGGCTGGTCAGGTGCCAGCGGAAACTGGGTCGCCCGGGGCCCTCGGCGCAAGATGTGCCTTCGATCAGGCCCTCATCCTCGAGACCACGCAGGTGGCGCCTGGTCGCCTGCACCGAAATCGCGAGGCGCGTCGCGATGTCATGGGCTGTTGCCTCGCCCAGACGCAGCAGAATGGCCAGGATGCCCTTGCGTGTGGTCGGTTGGGCTTGGGCCAGGGCAGTGGCGCGCATTGCAGACCGATCGCACTCCAACGATGCCACGTGCGTCGGTCAATTGGGGGTTGGCGTCAGGGTGCGGCTTCCAACGGGCACAATGGCGCCAGCCGCCAGCCACTGCCTCGGTGGCCTACGTTGGGTTTGGAAACCCAAAGGTTTCGAATCGCGAACGCGTTCGGGCCCGCTCACACCGCACCATTCCTCGCCCCTGGCGAGGTCCTGACGCCTACCCATCTTTGCCATGGCTGACCCCGCTGCTTCTGCGCCGAGCTCCGAAAGCCTCGAGGTGATCCGCAAATTCGCTGAGACCTATGCCCAGCGCACCGGCACTTATTTTTGCAGTGACACCGGGGTCACGGCGGTTGTTCTGGAAGGACTGGCCCGTCATAAGGATCAGCTTGGTGCAGCGCTCTGCCCTTGCAGGCACTACGAAGACAAGGAGGCGGAGGTGGCACAGGCTTTCTGGAACTGCCCCTGCGTACCCATGCGCGAGCGGCATGAGTGCCACTGCATGCTGTTTCTTACCGAAGAGAATCCGTTCCGTTGTGACAAACAAACGATCTCGATGGATGAGATCAAAAGTAGTATTTCAGGCTGAGTTCTTCCCATGACCTCCACTGTCGTTGGTGATCTGGTTGCCCAGCCGTACAAATACGGCTTCGTGACTGAGATTGAAACTGAAAAGATCGCCAAGGGGCTGAGTGAAGACGTTGTTCGCCTGATTTCGGCAAAAAAGAAAGAACCGACTTTCTTGCTTGATTTTCGCCTTAGGGCTTACCGCCAGTGGCTTCAGATGCGGGAGCCTGATTGGGCTGCTCTTGGCTATCCTCCGATTGACTATCAAGACATAATTTACTATGCAGCGCCTAAGCAGCAGAGTAAGAAAGCTAGTCTTGATGAGGTTGATCCCAAACTGCTGGAGACCTTCGACAAGCTTGGTATTCCTTTGAGCGAGCAGAAGCGTCTCTCAAACGTGGCTGTCGATGCCGTGTTTGATAGCGTTTCGATTGCTACCACCTTCAAAGAGCAGTTGGCAGAGCATGGCGTGATCTTCTGCTCGATCAGTGAAGCGGTCAAGGAGCATCCTGCGCTGATCGAGCGTTATCTAGGAACTGTTGTTGCTAGCAACGATAATTATTTTGCGGCGCTTAATGCAGCGGTCTTCAGTGACGGCTCCTTTGTGTTCATCCCCAAAGGAGTGGCGTGTCCGATGGAGCTCTCCACTTACTTTCGCATCAACTCGGGTGACACCGGTCAATTTGAACGCACGCTCATCGTTGCTGAGGAAGGTGCTTCAGTGAGCTACCTCGAGGGATGCACCGCTCCGATGTTTGATACCAATCAGTTGCATGCCGCGGTGGTGGAGCTCGTAGCGCTTGATGATGCTTCGATCAAGTATTCGACGGTGCAGAACTGGTATGCAGGTGATGAACACGGTGTTGGTGGTATTTACAACTTCGTGACCAAGCGAGGGCAATGCCGTGGTGCTCGCAGCAAGATCAGCTGGACCCAGGTCGAAACGGGTTCTGCCATCACCTGGAAATACCCCAGCTGCGTCCTCCAGGGGGCCGACTCGGTGGGTGAGTTCTATTCAGTTGCTCTCACCAACAACCGCCAGCAGGCCGACACCGGCACCAAAATGATTCATGTGGGGCCCCGCACCCGCTCCACGATCGTGAGCAAGGGCATCAGCGCTGGACATTCCGTCAACAGTTACCGCGGTCTGGTGCAGATTGGCCCGAAGGCGGTCGGGTCCAAGAACTACAGCCAGTGTGATTCGATGCTGATCGGTGACCAGGCGGGGGCCAACACCTATCCCTATATCCGTTCTCAGCAGAGCGATGCGGTGGTTGAGCACGAGGCCAGCACCTGCCGGCTCTCGGCCGATCAACTCTTCTACCTGCAGAGCCGAGGCATCGGCTTTGAGGAGGCGGTCTCGATGATGGTGAGCGGTTTCTGCCGTGATGTGTTCAACCAGCTGCCGATGGAATTTGCGGCTGAGGCGGATAAGCTTCTTGCCCTCAAGCT
Organism: Cyanobacteria bacterium REEB417; assembly: GCA_018970945.1. Classification (GTDB taxonomy): domain Bacteria; phylum Cyanobacteriota; class Cyanobacteriia; order PCC-6307; family Cyanobiaceae; genus RGUW01. The sequence continues at coordinate 8,677 of JAGWVJ010000017.1, forward strand.
GGAGGGATCGGTCGGATAGGTGCTCCCCTCTCTGCTCCTCCATGCGTGCTTCTTCGATTTTTTTCGATGCCGTTGCGATGTCTTCACCCAGTGTGCACTGCAGCCGCCCATTTGTTCTTAATTTGTTGTTCTGAAGTTCTGTGATCCGTTCTGACGCACCAGTCCTGCTTGAGGTTCGTGATCTGCGCGCCTCCGTTGACGATCAGCCGATCTTGCATGGTGTGAATCTCACGATCCGTGCTGGTGAGATCCACGCAGTCATGGGTCGCAACGGCAGCGGCAAGAGCACCCTTTCGAAAGTGCTTGCCGGTCATCCCGCCTACACGGTGACAGGAGGAACGGTCATGTATCAGGGGCAGAACCTACTCGAGCTCGTCCCTGAGCAACGGGCACGCCTCGGACTGTTTCTCGGCTTCCAGTATCCGGTCGAGATTCCCGGGGTCAGCAACCTCGAGTTTCTCCGGGTCGCCACCAATGCCAGGCGTCAGGAGCGCGGCGAAACGGAGCTCGACACCTTTGCGTTCGAAGACCTCGTCACTGCCCGGCTCGCGGTGGTGCAGATGGATCCTGCCTTCCTCGAGCGTTCGGTGAATGAGGGCTTCAGCGGCGGCGAGAAGAAGCGCAATGAGATCCTTCAGATGGCTCTGTTGGAGCCGGTGGTCGCGATCCTTGATGAGACCGATTCCGGTCTCGACATCGATGCGTTGCGCATCGTGGCCGGCGGTGTCAACCAGCTGGCCAGCCCCGGCAACGCCACTCTCTTGATCACCCATTACCAGCGTCTGCTCGATCTCATCACCCCCGACCACGTGCATGTCATGGCGGCGGGCCGCATCCTGCGCAGCGGCGGCCCGGAGCTGGCCCATGAGCTGGAGCGCACCGGTTACGACTGGGTCGATCAGGAACTCGCCCTGTCCGAGGTGGGCTGATGGCGGCGACGACCCTGGCCCACGCCTGGCAGGATCTGGCTGGTGCTGCGTTTCCCTCCCGTCGGATGGAGCACTGGCGCTTCACCGATCTGGCTGTGCTGACAGCCATGGAGCCTCGCCCCTGGAGCAGTGGCGATCCGTTGGCTTCGCTGCAGCTGCCTGCCGGGGTCACCCGCCTGCCCGAGGCCGAGCTGGCGGCCGTGGCCGGCCAGAGCCTGGCCCACGCCGGCTGCAGCGACCATTGGCCCGTGCGGCTCAACGCCGGCGCCAGGCCTGTGCGGCTCGGGCTTCGGGTCGAGGCCGGAGCCGACCCGCTGCAGCTCGCGCTCGATGCCGGCGGCGCCGGTGAGCTTTTGGCCCTGCATCTGGTGCTGCTGCTCGAACCGGGCGCCTCGCTGGCGGTGTCGCAGCGCGTACTTGCCTCTGGCGCAGCGGTCTGCAGCCTGGTTTGTGAGGCCCGGCTCGCGGCCGATGCCCAGCTCCACTGGGGGCTGGTGGCTCATGGTCACAGCTCTGCAGCGCTGCTGGGACATCTGGCGGTGACCCAGGAGCCCGGCAGCAGCCTTGAGCTGGTGACCGTGTGCAGTGGTTGGGGTTGCAGTCGCCTGGAGCCGCGGGTGCAGCAGGGCCGGGGTGCGGCCCGCACCCGTCTGCGGGGGTTGCAGTGGGTCGACGACAACCAGCTCGCCGACACCCACAGCCTGGTGCGGTTTGATGGGCCCGACGGGCAGCTCGACCAGCTGCACAAGACCGTGGCCGCGGGTGCCGGCCGCAGTGTGTTCAATGGCGCCGTCCAGGTGCCCCGGGCGGCCCAGCGCACCGATGCGTCCCAGCTCAGCCGCAGCCTGCTGCTGAGCGACCGCGCCCGGGTGGACACCAAACCCGAGCTCGAGATCGTTGCTGACGACGTCAAATGCGCCCATGGAGCCACGGTGAGCCGCCTGCAGCAGGACGAGCTCTTCTATCTGCAGAGCCGTGGCATCGCTGCCGATCAGGCGGCCCGTCTGCTGCTGGCAGGATATTGCCAGGATGTGCTGCGGGAGCTGCCTACCGTTGCGGCGGGCTGGTTGCCGATCGCGCCGCCATTCAGGGAGCCTTGAGCCGATGACCCCCTGGACTGCGATGGAGGGCCATGACAAAGCCGCTGGCCATGACGTCGTCGATCTGGCGGCCCTGACCCGGCCTGACTTTCCCCTTCTGGCGCAGACCGCCTGCCTTGGGCAGCCCCTGATCTACCTCGATCACGCCGCCACCAGCCAGAAGCCACGTCAGGTGCTCGATGCCCTGCGTCATTACTACGACCACGACAACGCCAACGTGCACCGCGGTGCCCACCAGCTGAGCGCCCGTGCCACCGAAGGTTTTGAAATGGCGCGCGAGAAGACGGCCCGCTTCGTCGGCTCGGCTAACCCCCGCGAGATCGTGTTCACCCGCAACGCCAGCGAGGCCATCAACCTGGTGGCCCGTAGCTGGGGTGAGGCGTTTTTGCGGCCTGACGATGAGGTGCTCCTTACCGTCATGGAGCACCACAGCAACCTGGTGCCTTGGCAGCTGTTGGCGGCCCGCACCGGCTGTGTGCTGCGTCATGTGGGTCTCACCGCAACCGGTGAGCTCGATCTCGACGACCTGCGCGCCAAGCTCACGGACCGCACCCGGCTGGTGAGCCTGGTGCAGGTGAGCAACACCCTCGGTTGCCTCAATCCGATCGCCGAGGTCTGCGCACTGGCCCACAGCGCCGGGGCCTTGGTGCTGGTTGATGGCTGCCAGAGCCTGCCCCATCTGCCGGTGGATGTGAAGGGGCTCGACTGCGACTTTCTGGTGGGCAGCTCCCACAAGCTCTGTGGCCCCACTGGCATGGGCTTTTTGTGGGCGCGCGAATCCCTGCTTGACGCCATGCCGCCGTTCCTCGGCGGTGGCGAAATGATCCAGGACGTGTTCCTGGATCACAGCAGCTGGGCCGATCTGCCACACAAGTTCGAAGCCGGCACGCCGGCAATCGGTGAAGCGATCGGCATGGGGGCGGCGCTCGACTACCTGAATGCCATCGGTCTCGAGCGCATCCATGCCTGGGAGCAGCAGCTCACCTGCCACCTGTTTGCGCGCCTGGAGGCGATCGCGGGGGTGCACATTCTTGGCCCCACCCCCGAGCAGCAGGCTGACCGCGGCGCCCTGGCGGCGTTCCATGTGGAGGGTCTGCATGCCAATGACCTCGCTGCCCTGCTCGATTCGGCAGGCATCTGCATTCGCAGCGGTCACCACTGCACCCAGCCCCTGCACCGCCATTACGGGCTCAGCGGCACGGCCAGGGCCAGCCTCAGCTTCACTACCACGCTTGAGGAGATCGATCGCTTTGCCGACGAGCTCGAAGGCACGATCGCCTTCTTGCGCGAGCACAGCTGAGTTCAGGCCGGCGTGAGCACCGCCAGGGCTTCGGCCTGGTGGGCCCCCTGCCAGCCCCAGTGCCATTGCCAGCCGGCTGCCTCCGAGGCCGCGGCGATCGCCTGCCGGTCTGCGGGGATGTCGCAGCGGCTCAGGTGGCTGATCACATGCTCCTGCTGTTCGGTAGTGAGCTGGGGCCAGAGGGCGGTGATGCGCCGGGTGTAACGCGCCACATAGGCCTCAAGGTTTTCGCCGGCTTGGCGAAACACATCAATCCAGACGAACAGCCCACCCGGGGCCATGCGCTGGCGTGCGGCCTGCAGGAACGTTGCCTTGTCGGCATCGGCGAGGTGATGGATCGCAAAGGCCGAGTGCAGGATGTCGACCGGCTGTGCGACGACGGCATGGCCCTCAGCCGCGGTTCCCTGGGTTGCCCATGCCAGCAGATCGCCCTCGACCCAGTGGCTGGGGAAGGGCACGTTCCCAAGGGCTTGCTGCGCCAGCGGCAGCACGGCAGGCGTCAGGTCGAGACCCGTGTAGCTGGCCAGCGGTAGACGTTGCAGCAACGGCGCCAGCAGGGCCAGATCGCCGCAGCCCAGATCAAGCAGATGGGGCGGTGGTGCCGTGGTGGGTCGGGCGTCAAACCACGCCTGAATCGCCGTGGCCGTGGCCTCGGCCACAGCCCGGTGCTCCATCAGATCGTGCTCAACAATGGCCCGGTACGAGGTCCATTGCCGCTCAAAGAAGTCCATCGCACCATCTTGCCCAGGCGATGAGAGGTCAGGAGAGCAAACCTTGTCTTGACGTTGCAGTCCCGTTGTCTCGCCGTTGTGGACAGGGTCTTTGACGCTGTCTCGACGATGCATCAACAATGCACTCACAATGAATCGATGTCGTAGTTGCAGTTCTCGCCCGTGGGTCTTGACCGCTCAGCCATGGGCGTTCAACGACGGATTGAGCCCCCGCAGCTCCAAGGCGTGTGCCTGGTGCTTCAGCCCGGCTCGTCCCACAGGTTGGCCTGGGTGTAAGGGCCCTGTGGCAACTCCCAGAAGCTGCCGTCGACAAAGCGATGGTGGCGATCCAGGGCGGCGATCTGCTCCAGCTCGGCGGGGTTGAGTTTCAGCTGGGCCGCTGCCAGGTTGGCAGCCAGCCGTGCGTCCTGCACCGATTTGGGGATCACCGCCGTGCCGCAGGCCAGTCCCCAGGCCAGCAGCACCTGGGCGGGGCTGGCGTCATGGGCTGTCGCGATGGCGCTGATCACCGGCTCGCTCAGCAGTGGCAGGGGACCCCCGGCCGCCGGGGACCCCAGGGGCGAATAGGCCGTCACGGCGATGCCCTGCTGCTGGCAGAAGCTCAGCAGGGCGTTCTGCTGCAACCAGGGATGGCGCTCGATCTGGTTCATCGCCGGTCGGATGCGGCAATGGGGCAGCAGGCCATTCAGCTTGACGGCGCTGCAGTTCGACACGCCGATGTGGCGCACCAGGCCCGCATCGACCAGGGCTTCCATGGCGCTCCAGGTCTCCCGGAGGGGCAGCTGCTCCAGCGCGATCTGGTCGGCGGCCACGCTGGGCATCACGACCCCGTGCCGGTGCACCACAGGCCAGTGGATCAGGTACAGATCCAGCTGGTCCAGCTCGAGGTCGGCCAGGGTCTGGGCCAGGGCGGGCCGCACCTGTTCAGGGCTGTGGCAGTCGTTCCAGAGTTTGGATGTGATCCACAATTCCTCCCGCCGCACCACGCCGTCGCGCTGGGCGCTGGCCAGGGCCGCGCCGATCTCGGCTTCGTTGCCGTAGATCGCAGCGCAGTCGATGTGGCGGTAGCCCAGTTCAATGGCCGTGCGCACCGCGGTGCCCACCGTGCCGGGGCTTGACTTCCAGGTGCCCAGCCCCAGGGCCGGCATCGGGGCACCGCCCCTCAGGGAGAGCGTTGGCGTCGACTCAGCAGCGTTCACAGGAGCCAGGTGCAGTGCTTCCAGCCTGGCGACAATCAGGGCCGGTTCAACGGTTGTGATCACACCTGATGTCCCGATTCTGCTCGCCCCGAGCCTCCAGCGGTTGCAGCTGCAGGGTGCTGCTGGTCGAAACCGAAGATGCTGGAAGGGTCAGCGGTTGGTTGCGCCGTCAGGGGGGTGAGTCGGTGCTCGAGCTCGAGATCAGTTAGAGCGGCCGCGGCGCCGTGGTGGTCATGGCCGTGTTCCGTCAGCAGCCGGCTTCACCCCGCGTCCCTGGTAACCGCTGATGCTGATCGCGCTGTCGCTGCGTGTGGCCAACCCGGCAAAGCGCCCATGGCCGAGCCGGATCAGTGCGGCTTCGGCTGCTGTGGCGGCGGCCTGCTCAAGGGCCGGCAGTTCGGGTGTGATGAACGCCAGCAGGTAGCTGCTGAAGTCGTGCACCTGCTGGCGTTGGTCGGGGCACCAGTGGTGGATGCCTACCATGGTCACGGCCACCTCGGCAAAACCGGCCTGGGCCAACAGCGGTCCGAGGGCCGGGCCGGCATGGGCGTTGCCGTGGCGGTTGAAGTGGGCCACAAACGCGCTCAGCAGCGCTGCGATGGTCGCATCGGGCGGCGAGACCCGCAGGCTGCCGTAGTCGGTTTCGGTGAGGTGAATGCTGCCGCCGGGGCGCAGCACCCGCAGCGCTTCGGCCAGCACCGCCTGGGGGTCGGCCAGGTGCTCGATCACCCATACCAGGCGTACCCGTTCAAACGACCCATCCGGCCAGGGCAGGGCGGCGCCGTCGCCCACCACCAGTTCGATGTCTGCCAGCCCCTGGGCCGCCAGGTGCCGCTGCGCGCCGGCGATCTGCTCGCGGCTGATGTCGATGCCGCACAGCCGGGCTTCGGGATGGGACCGGGCGATGTGGGCCAGCACGGCCCCCACGCCACAGCCGATCTCGAGCAGCCGCTCGCCGGGATGCAGCTCCAGGTTGGACGCCAGCAGCCCGTCGAGCCGCCCGGCCTGGTCGATCAGCCGCTGCTGCTCGCGCGTGCTGGTGCCGTGGATGTAGGTCATCGCTCCAGCAAGGCGGCAGCGGCCTGCTCGCCCGCGTCGATCGCCCCCTCGAAGTAGCCCGGCCAGCGCGGCGAGACCTCGGTACCGGCCCACAGCACCCGGCCGTGGGCGGCAGGGGCGGGGCCGCCCTGCTCCCCGGCAGCCAGGCGGGCGTGGCTGGTCCAGGTGCCCGGGCCCACGAAGCCGGTGAAGGCGCCACCACTCCAGGGCTCGGCGTTCCAGGGTTGTTCGATCAGATCCAGCGGTTGGCCGGCTTCAGGGCCCCAGTAGGTCATCAGGTCGGAGAGGATCAACTGCCGGCGCTCTGCGGCGGGCAGGGCGCCCAGGGTGAGGGCCCGCTCGCCCGCCATAAAACTGGCCAGCACGGCCGGGGTGCCTTCGGGTGGGCCGCTGTCGGCGGTCAGTTCGAGCGCAGCCAGGTCGCCGATGCCCAGGCCGTTGAGGCCCTGCCCGCGCCAGAAGGGCCGCGCATAGACAGCCAGGATCTTGGTCATGCCTCCCATCGGCGAGCGCTGCAGCAGGGCCCGGTGGGCAGCGGGCAGCGGTGGGTCAAAGCTGATGCCTAGCCGCAGCTGGGGAGGCACGGCCACGATCGCTGAGCTGGCCTGATGCCACTGGCCGTCGGCCGTGGCCACGCTGACCCCTTCGGCGCTCTGGTTGATTGCCACAACCGCCTGCCCCAGCTGCACGCAGCCGGGATCTCCGGCCTCCAGGGCGTCGACCAGCAGGGGCGGCACCTGGCCGGCACCGCCGCGTACCAGCCAGGCCTCGGGGCTCTCGGCCTGGGGTGCCACCGCCTGGGTCCAGGCCAGATGCAGGATCGACGTCTCCCAGGGTTCAAAGCCGCCCGAGCCGCCCACCCGGCACAGCCAATCGAACGGCAGCCTTGCCAGGGGAACGGTGCTGTGTTGGCTAACCCACTGGGCCACCGTGAGCCGGTCCAGCTGCTGGGCCCCGGCGGTGATCCAGGGACGCATGGGGTCAATCTGGGCCACCAGATCGGCAAAGGCCCGTTGCAGCTGCCGGGTGGCTGCCAGCTCGGCGCCGGGCAGGCCGAGAGCCTCCGGCTCAAAGAACAGCAGGCTCTGGTCAAAGCGATCGGCCAGGGGGGCTACGACCCGCCGCCCCTGCCAGTGGAACACCCCCTGACCGTCGTAGTGGCTGGCAACGGTCTCCAGGGCTAGCTCATCCAGCAGGGCCGCAAAGCGGTGGTGGCTCACGCCGCCCCATTGCCCGCCCAGATCGACCACGGCCCCGTGCGGAGTGGAGGTGCTGACCATGCGTCCTCCCACGCGGGTGCGCGCCTCGAGCACCCGCACCCGCAGGCCCGCGCGCTGCAGGCGCCGCGCGGCCACCAGGCCCGAGAGGCCTGCACCTACCACGACGGCATCGACTGTGGTCACCATGGGCTCGTCGATGGCTTCGGATTGACTCACCTTGGCAAGCGCAGCCACGAAAGCAACCTTGTTTCTGGTGGTGCTGGGTGGACGCACCAGCAGCAGCACCATCGAACTGCACGACGTGCGATTCGTGGTGGGCCTCACGATCGACGACACGCTGGGCGAGCTGCGGCGGCAGTGGTTCGGATGGCGTGAAGGGCTGCACCTCGACAGCTACATGGCGGTGCGCGCCATCGACGGCTGGGCGGTGCACCTGGTTCGTGAACCGCTCGTCAAGCGGCCTGAGCGGCTGTGGTTCGTGAACCTGGGTGCCTACAACCCCGTTGCTCTCGCTGAATTGCATCACTTCGGCCTGGTCGTGGCTCGGTCGTCCCAGGCGGCCAAGGCGGCGGCGAAGCGCCGGTGGCTGGCCGGTGCCATGCAGCAACACAAGGACGATCTGGTGGACGTTGACGACTGCCTGGCCCTTGAGCAGCTGGAGCTGCTGGGCGGCGACCGCTGGCATGTACAGCTGGAGCCCCACCCCGAGGGACTGAGTCAGCCTCAGGTGCCCGACTGGTTCGGCTACCGGCCGATCTGATGCCCACCGATGATCACCTCATCACGCGGGCAACAGCAACACCATGAACATCGACGGCCAGGCCTGGCGCACCATCTGGCTCGAGCCTGACGGGCGCTCTGTGGGAGTCATTGATCAGACCCAGCTGCCCCACCGCTTCACCACCCGCACGCTCAGCAGCTGTGGGCAGGCGGCCGATGCCATTCGCACCATGGTGGTGCGGGGCGCCCCCCTGATCGGTGTCACCGGGGCCTATGGGCTCATGCTGGCCCTGCAGGCCGATCCTGGTGATGGGGCGCTGGCCGCAGCGTTTGAGCAGCTCGATGCCACCCGGCCCACGGCGATCAACCTGCGCTGGGCACTTGAGCGTGTGCGCGATCGGGTGGCCCCCCTGCCCCCTGCGCAACGGGCCGAGGCGGCCAAGCGCGAGGCAGCGCTCATCGCTGACGACGACGTCGCCATGTGCGAAGCCATCGGCGACCACGGCTTGACGCTCTTTCAGCAGCTGGCGGCGGCGCGCCCGGCCGCGCGCCAGGAGCAGCCGTTCCATGTGCTGACCCACTGCAATGCCGGTTGGCTGGCCACAGTCGACTGGGGCACGGCCCTGGCGCCCGTTTACAAGGCTCACCGCGCCGGGCTCAACATTCATGTGTGGGTCGATGAAACCCGCCCGCGCAACCAGGGCGCTTCACTCACCGCCTTTGAGCTGGGCCGCGAGGGGGTGCCCCACACGGTGATTGTCGACAATGCCGGCGGCCATCTGATGCAGCACGGCCAGGTCGATGCGGTGATCGTCGGCACCGACCGCACCACCCGCACGGGTGACGTGTGCAACAAGATCGGTACTTACCTCAAGGCCCTGGCCGCCCACGACAACGGCGTGCCCTTTTATGTGGCGCTGCCAGCCTCGACGATCGACTGGAGCGTGGCCGATGGGGTGGCCGAGATCCCGATCGAGGCCCGCAGCGCTTCAGAAGTCACGCAGATCCAGGGGGCTTTGGTGGAGTTGGATCGTCCAGTTGCTCAAGCCATGCTCGGCTCCATGGCCACCGTGCAGCTCTCACCCAATGGCTCAGCCGGCTTCAACCCTGCCTTTGATGTGACGCCGGCGCGGCTGGTGAGCGCCCTGATCACCGAGCGGGGCGTCTGCGAAGCCAGTGAGGCGGGGCTCCAGGGGTTGTACAACGGCGCTTGACCGTTTGCGACGTTTCAGGGCGTCACGCGCAGGGCCTCAGCCAGGGGCGTCACCTCGGTGCGGGCGTTCCGTCGGTAGCTGTGCTGGCCGGGGGTGATCACCAGCAGGCGATCCAGTTCCAGATCGTTGAGGGCCTGGCCCGTCGAGGCTGTCAGAGGTGCCTCGAAATGGGCCAGGGAGATCGGATCCTCAAGATCGAAATGGTTCGGCGAGTCCACCGGAACAGCTGGCGGGCCCGTGTGGTTTTGCCGTTGGTGCCTCTCCCGCTCAAAGCCCCCACCCGCTCAGCACCACCTTGCCAACGGTGCAGCCGCCCTCCAGCTGGGCATGGGCCTTGCGCAGGTTGGCGGCGTTGATCGGTCCCAGGTTGGTGTGGGCGGTGCTGCGCAGCTCCCCTGTATCGACCAGCTCGGCGATGCGGCTGAGGATGCGGCCCTGCTGCTCCAGATCGGGGGTGCCGTACTGGGCGCGGGTGAACATGAACTCCCAGCACAGCCGTGCGCTCTTGGCTTTGAGCAGGGTCTGATCCAGGGGGCCGCGGTTGCCCACAATCGCCAGGATCGCCCCCTGGGGCGCCACCAGTTCGGCCATCTGGTCCCAGTAGCCATCGGTGTCGGCAACATTTGCGATCCACGGGATCGAGGGTGTGCTCCCTGGGTCCGGTTTCCCCAGCAGTGCGACCAGCTGGGGTGCGAGTGGCTGGCTGTGGTCGATCACCGCATCAGCGCCCAGCTCGTGGCACCAGGCCTGGCTTTCGGGCCGTGAAGCGGTGGCGATCACCCGCAGGCTGGCCCGCTTGGCCAGCTGGATCGCCATGGAGCCCACACCGCCAGCGCCGCCAATCAGCAGCAGGGTTTGGTCCTGCTGCGCTGCTGTCGGTTCGGGGCTCAGCCCCAGCCGCTCAAACAGCCCCTCCCAGGCGGTGAGACCGGTGAGGGGCAGGGCGGCGGCCTCGGCGGCACCCAGGCTTTGGGGTGGCCGGCCGCTCAAGCGGTGGTCGAGGGCCACCAGCTCGGCGTTGCAGCCCTGTCGCGTCACATCGCCGGCGGCAATAACCCGATCACCCACCCGCCAGGTGCCACTGGCTGTGGCGAGCGGCCCCATGGCTTCCACCACGCCGCAGCAGTCGAAGCCCAGCACGAGCGGCGGTTCATGCAGCCGGTCGTCAGCAGGTCCCTTGCCGGCCCGCAGCTTGGTGTCGACCGGGTTGACCCCGATCGCCTCGACCCGCACCAACAGGTCGTGGGGCCGCAGCTCAGGGATGGGCAGCTCCAGATCGAGCAGCGCCTCCAGATCGCTGATCGGCAGGTGGTGGCGCAGGCCGACGGCGCGCATGGCTTCTAGGCTCGGATCTGGCAGGAGCATGATCTCCCGTGGACGAACAGGCCCTGCGCCAACAGGTCGTTGAGGCTGCCCGCGCCCTCAATGCCAGCGGCATCAACCAGGGCACCTCGGGCAATGTCTCAGCCCGCATCGACGGTGGCCTGCTGATCACGCCCACCTCGCTCCCCTATGAGCAGATGGGGCCAGGTGATCTGGTGGCACTGGATCTGCAGGGGCAGCCCCTGGTCGACGATCAGCGCCGCCCCTCATCGGAATGGCGCCTGCACGCCGACATCCTGCGCAGCCGGCCCGAGGCGATGGCGGTGGTCCATTGCCACTCCACCAGCGCCACCGCCCTGGCCTGCCATGGCCGCGGCATTCCGCCGTTTCACTACATGGTCGCCATCGCCGGCGGCAGCGATCTGCGTTGTGCCCCGTATGACCTGTTTGGTACCCAGGCCTTTTCGGATGGGGCGCTGGCAGCGCTGCAGGGCCGCCAGGCCGCCCTGCTGGCCCACCACGGCCAGGTGTGCGTGGGCGCCAGCCTGCAGCAGGCCCTGCGCCTGGCGATCGAAGTCGAGACCCTGGCGCGCATGTACCTGCAGGCCCTCGCCCTGGGTGAGCCGCCGCTTCTCAGCCGTGGGCAGATGGCGGCGGTGCAGCACCAGTTCGCGACCCTGCTCTACGGTTCGACCTGAGGGGTACCTGCCCGTGCCAGCAGCAGCGCCAGCACGATCCAGAGCAGCGTGAGTCCCAGGCAAAGGCCGGTCCACACCGGCAGGCCCCAGCCGGCGATCGCCAGGGGGGCCATGACGGTGATCACCCCGCCGGCCAGCAAGGGCTGCAGCAGCAGTTGCTTGATCGAAAACGGCGTGAGGGCATCGCTGCGGTCACCCGGGTCGGCCATCGCCAGCAGCAGCAGGCCGCTGGCGGCAACACCGGTGGCCTGGCCAAACTCAAGGATGCCCCGCTCAAACCACGGTGCCGGCAGACTGCGGCTCGCCAGCAGCAGCACCACCGCCAGGTTCCAGACCAGCCCCACCACGGCCAGCACCGTCAACGGCAGCCAGTCGCGGGCCAGCAGGCTCAGATCGAGGCAGGCCGTGGCAGCCACGATCAGCAGGTCGGCCGACAGCGTGCCGATGCGGCTCTGCACCGGTTGTGAGGTGAGTCCACCGGCGCCGCAGCGCTCCAGCACCAGCCGCACCAGCAACGAGCCGATCAGCGCCAGCGGAAACACCGGCAGCGCCTCGATCACCACGGCGAAGCCACCACCGATGCGGCCTGCGGCCAGCTGCAGCAACGCCATCAACCCGCACCCGATGGCCACGGCGATGCCGACCAGGGCCAGGTTGATCAGCCAGCTGCTCAGCTGGGCTGACCACGTCGGTCTTGGCTCTCGGGAAGGCGCTTCTGGACTGATTTCATCTGAGCCTGCCTGCCCGGGGTTGGCCAGTTCGCCAGCCGCTGCAGGGGGCATCAGCCAGCCTTGCGCGCGGCCGAGCACCACCACCAACCCGCCCACCAGGGTTGAGGTGAGCAGCCCCACGGTGGCCATGGCCAGCCCCAGGGCCTGGCCGCCTTCGACGCCAAGCCGTTCATAAGTGGGACCCATGGCCGCCGCCGAGCCGTGGCCGCCTTCGTAGGCCACTTCGATCAGGCAGGCCATCACCGGGCTCACGTGCAGGAGCGGTCCCAGCACCAGCAGCACGGCCAGCCCCGCCACCACAAACTGACCGAAGGCCAGGGTGAGGGCCAGCAGCACCTGGGCCCCCAGGGGTCGCAGCAGACCGTTGATCTTGGGCAGCGGTTTGCCCAGCAGCAGGGTGCCGAACACGAGCGTCAGCAGGATCAGCGGCAGCTGGTTCCAGATGGCGATCACCCCGCCCGGAATCAGGCTGATCAGGCCTCCGCCAGGGGCGATCAGCAGGCCCAGACTGCCGGCCAGCAGGGCCTCGGGGATGCCCCATTGGTGCACTCCCAGGGCGCGGCCCACAACGGTGCCTACCGCCAGCAGGGCCACCAGAAGAACCAGGGCGAGGGCGAGGGTCATGGCAGCTGTAGATGCCGGCGAAAAAAGGCTTCCGTGGCTTCGAGCACCGTGATCTGGTTCTCGCTGTTGCGAAAGCCGTGCCCTTCGCCCGCGAAGCGGTGCACCTCGACGGCGATGCCGTTGGCCGCCAGGGCAGACGCCATGCGCTCGGTCTGCTCGGGCGGCACAACCCTGTCGTCGAGCCCCTGAAAGAAGATCACCGGGCAGCGGATGCGATCGGCATGCTGCAGCGGCGAGCGGGCGTCGTACGTGCCCTGGGCGGCGGGCCAGGGGCCCACCAGGCTCTCGAGATAGCCCGCTTCAAAGCGGTGGGTCTCGCGGGCCAAGGCGCTCAGGTCGGCCACCCCATAGCGGCTGGCCCCCACCCGGAACACATTGGTGAAGCAGAGGGCGGCCAGCGTGGTGAAGCCGCCGGCGCTGCCGCCTTCGATGGCAATGCGCCCGGGATGGGCCTTGCCGGCCGCGATCAGGAAGCGGGCGGCGGCGGCGCAGTCGGCCACATCGACCACCCCCCACTGGCCATTGAGCCGTTCGCGGTAGGCCCGGCCAAAGCCGCTGGACCCGCCGTAGTTGACATCGACCACGCCCCAGCCGCGGCTGGTCCAGAACTGAATGCCCAGGCTCAGTCCGGTGCGGGCCATGGCGGTGGGGCCGCTGTGGCTCTTGACCAGCAGCGGCGCCTCGCCATGGGGGCCGCCGCTCGGTGGGTAGTACCAGGCGTGGGTGGGCTGGTCGCCGTGGCCCTCAAACCAGAGCGGTTCGGGTCGGCTGATCTGCTCGGCGGCCAGCGGGCAGGGCAGGGTTCCGGCAGGGGTGTGGTGCCATTGCCGGCTGGCCAGGTCGAGTTCCAGCAGGCCCGAAGCGCTGTCTGGTCCACTGGCCACCGCCACCATCTGGCCCGCGGCGGCGTCGATGCCGGCCAGATCGTTGAACGGCAGCGGCAGGGGTTGCCAACCGGCCGGCGACCTGTTCTTACCCAGATCCACTTCGCCCAGCTCCCAGGCCCCATCGCGGCAGCAGAGCGCAACCAGCCGTTGGCCGTCCCAGGCAGCCGTGCGCATGCCATAGACCCACTGCGGCATGCCGAACTCGGCCTGCATGGGCAGCAGGGGCTGCCAGCTGTGGCCATCGGCTGCAAGCCGTTGCAGGTTCCAGCGGCCGTGGGCATCGCTGGCCACCACCAGCTGCTCGGCCTGACCGGGGCTCTGGATCCAGATGGGCTGGAACAGGGCCGTCCGGGGTTGGCCCGCCGCGACCCCGGCCAGAGCGCGGGGGGGGCCGAGGCTGCCATCGGCGGCGACATCGGCCAGCCATAGGGTGTTGCACTCCCAGGGCATCACCGGGTGCTGCCATGCGAGCCAGGCCAGTTGGCGGCCGCTGGGGCTGAGCACCGCGTCGCCGCAGAAGTCGGCGCAGGTGTGGAGCAGCTCCGGTGCGCCACCTGCCAGCGGTACCGCCACCAGCTGGTCCCGTCCAGCGGCTTCCATCACCCCAAGCCAGCGCCGCAGTCGCAGGTCGATCACCCCGCCGCCGAAGGCCCGCGCCTGGTCGGCGGGGGCCGGTTCGGTGAGGCGTGTGAACGCCGTCTCGTCGGGGGCGGCGGTCAGCTCCGCCAGATCGAGGTGCCACAGGCAGCGGTCGCCGTCGTGCACAAACACCAGATCACGCCCGGCGATGGCCGCGGCGCCGCCTCCGTATTCGTGGAGGCGGCTGCGCACGTTCCAGGGGGCGGGGGTCAGCTCCAGCGGCTTGGCCTGCGGATCGGTGGCAGGGCGCCGCAGCAGGGTGGTGCGTCCGCGCTCGTGGGGCCGCTGCTCGAGCCAGTAGAGCTGGTCGCCAACCAGGCGCGGCTCCTTGATCGCTGGCGTCGTGCCCACCGTGTCGCGGGCGCTGAGGAGGTACGGCATCAGCACCCCAGGGGGACCGCTTTAGAATTCACTCAACGTATTGGTTGGGACCTGTGGCGCGCAGCTTTGCCCAGATGGCTCGCTCCGCTGAGCAGAGCAGCCGCACGGTCCAGGTCCCCAAGGTCGCCCTCGACGAGCCCCCGATGACGATCTGCACCCTGGGGTCCCAGGAGCTGCGACAGAGCGCCCGGCGCATCAGCAAGGTCGATGAGTCGGTGCGCGATCTGGCCCGTGACATGTTGCGCAGCATGTACAGCAGCAGCGGCATTGGTCTGGCGGCACCCCAGGTCGGCATTCACAAGCAGTTGCTGGTGATCGATCTCGATCCTGAGAATGCCGCCACGCCCCCGATGGTGCTGATCAATCCGGAGATCCGCTCGTTCGGCTCGGCGATCGAGACCTACGAAGAGGGTTGCCTCAGCATCCCCGGTGTCTACCTCAACGTGGTGCGTCCATCGGTGGTCGAGGTCACCTACCGCGATGAGCAAGGCCGGCCCCAGCGCCTCAAGGCCGACGGGCTGCTGTCGCGCTGTATCCAGCACGAAATGGACCATCTCAACGGAGTGCTCTTTGTCGACCGGGTCACCGACGAGCTCAGCCTTAACGAAGGTCTGCAGCAGAAGGGCTTCGACCGGGCCGACGTGCACTCGATCCGCTGAATTCGAACCCTTGAATTCGATCCCCTGAGCGCCCCGATGACGATGAAACCACTGGCGGGCCTGTTTCTGGCCCTAGCGTGTGTGCTTGGGATCGCAGCCACCGGTTCGATCTTTGAGTTGGCCTATGGCGATCCCGAACTCGGATTGCAGGCCACCCGACTGATTCTGGGCGGTAGCCTCCCCGGCGCCGTTGTGGCCCTGGTGCTGGCGATCCGCATCAACAAACCGGCCTGAGCCCCTGGCCCCAGCGCGCCAGCGGCCATACGATTTGTCCCGATACCGGATTCACCGATGCGCTGGTCTGCACTGTGCTCAAGCCCAGCTGTGACGGCTTCGCTGATGGCCGCCACCGCCCTCCAGGCAGCTTGCCTGACGGCTGGCGTTCAAGCCCGTCAGCTGTTTGACGCGGTCGAGGTGGATCAGGCGCGCTTCGTGGTTGTGGCCGTACCGGTCGGCAGCAGCGGCACCAAGGCCCAGCTGCAGATCTATGAGCAGATCGATTCCCGCCGGCGAGCCTGTTTTGAGACCAGCGGCAGCAACCCGGTCGCCGTGGCGCCGTTGCTGGGCACCTTCGACTTCACCGGGATCTGTCGTCGCTACATCGACTCCCAGGGCTACTCGGTCAGGGTGGGCAGCGAAGACCTGGGCAGTGGCTACCGCTTCGTGGTCCGCAAGGTCGGCACTGACAACCTGCTGCTGGCCGCGCCGGCGGGCGGGGCAGGGGGCAAGCCCGAGATGCTGGTGGGCCGCACCTACGGCACCGCCGGGCCCACGGCCTTTCTGGCCTTCACATTGGAACCCGGCTGGCGGGTGATGCGCCGTGCCTATGGCGGCCGGGGCCTGGGTCATGTCTATCTGTATCGCGAGGGTTGGCCGGGCGATGCCCAGACAGGCACCGCGCCCAGCCCTGGGGCCCCAACGGCCACCTCGAGCCGTGACTCCCAGGCGTCAGCCCAGGTGCCGCCCGTGCCACCGCTGCGTTGAGGGGGCAGGGTCGATGTCGGCCGCTTGCTAGAGTTGGCCTTCTGACATTGCGATCACCGGCTTCATGACCCAGGTCACCGTGGGCGAAAACGAGGGCATTGAATCGGCCCTGCGCCGTTTCAAGCGCCAGGTCTCCAAAGCCGGGATCTTTGCCGACCTCAAGCGTCTGCGCCACCACGAGACCCCAACCGAGAAGTACAAGCGCAAGGCCCAGCAGCGCCGCCGCCGCCGTTGATTGCGGCTGCAGCCTTGTTCGTTTGCCCGTTGCTCATCAGCTGACAAGCCTGTGACGTTCCTTGCTTGTGAAGCTGAGCACCCCGTCTGAAATCTTCTTCAGCTGATCTGGTCGAACGACCTGTAGCTCAAGGCCTCGCCAAGCTCACTCACGCCGATCTTGCGGGCGCCATTGAGATCAGCGATCGTCTGTGCGACCCGCAGCACGCGATCTGCTGATCTGCTGCTCAGGCGGCGTGCCCTTATCGCCTGTTGCCATAGGGTGAGTGCCGTGTCATCGATCTGCACACACCGGCGAAATGCTGGGGCGCTGAGGCTCCCATTGCTCAGCCTGTCGCGGTTGCGACGCTGCATGCGCTCTCGAGCCTCCCGCACACGTGCCGCCACCCCTGCCGTGTTCTCGCTGCCTGCAGGTTCCGGGGCCACGGGGCGGGGGCGGTAGCACTGGCCCATCTGTTCGGCCGTTACAGGCTGCACCACCACCTGCAGATCAAGCCGGTCGAGCAGCGGTCCCGACAGCCGTGCCCAGTACCGGGCACGGCGTGACGGCAGGCATTGGCAACGCGCACTGTCGTGGCCATGCCAACCGCAGGGGCAGGGGTTGGTCGCGGCGACCAGGGTGGTGCGGCAGGGGAAACAGGCCTGCAGCCGGGACCGGTGGATCCAGATCTCGCCCGATTCGAGCGGTTGCCGCAGTTGATCGAGCACATCCCTGGGGAATTCGGCCAGTTCATCGAGAAACAGCACCCCGTGATGGGCGAGGCTGAGCTCGCCCGGTCGGGGGTTGCCGCCGCCGCCGATCAGGGCCGTGGCCGAGCAGCTGTGGTGCGGGCTGCGAAACGGCCGTTCGCTGATCAGCCCGGGGCCGTGCTGCAGCAGTCCTGCCACCGAATGGATCTGGGTGATGGCCAGGGCTTCGGCTTCGCTCAACGGAGGCAGCAGGCCGGGCAGCCGGCGGGCCAGCATTGTCTTGCCGCTGCCCGGCGGGCCCACCAGCAGCAGGTGGTGCTCGCCGGCGGCAGCGATCTCCAGCGCCCTGCGGCCGTGGCTCTGGCCCTGAACATCGGCCAGATCAACCGCAGCGGCGGCGGGGGGGCGCGGCGGCAGCAACCGGGGTTGTGGCTGGTCTTGCCGCGATGGGCCATCAGGGCTCAGCAGCTCCAGGGCCTGACGCAGCGAAGCAGCCCCCCAGATGCCAAGACCATCGACGAGAGCTGCCTCGGCGCCGTTGGCTTCGGCCACCAGCAGGGCACGGGCACCCGCCCGGCGGGCGGCGATCGCCAGGGCCAGCACACCCCGGATCGGCCGCAGCTGGCCATCCAGTCCCAGCTCGGCAGCGCACCAGAGCCCCGCGAGTCGCTCAGGCGGCAGCTGTCCACTGGCCACCAGCAGGGCCAGGGCGATCGGCAGGTCAAAGCCCGTTCCCTCCTTGCGCAGCGCCGCAGGGGCCAGGTTCACCACGATGCGGGTCAAGGGGACCCGCAGACCGCTGTTGCGCAGCGCCGAGCGCAGCCGCTCGCGGGACTCGTGGATGGCGGTGTCGGCCAGGCCCACCATCTGCAGGGCCGGGAGGCCTGGGCCCAGATCCACCTCCACATCAACCGGGATGGCTTCGAGTCCCTGCAGGGTTGCCGTGGTGCAACGTGCCAGCATGCGGTGATCAGGCTTCTGTCTGATCAGTGCCACCCCCTGTCACATCGGCCATGGCTTCTGACGGCGACACCGTCTTCGGCAAGATTCTGCGGGGCGAGATCCCCTGCGATCAGGTGTATGGCGATGATCTGTGCATCGCCTTCCGCGATGGGCAGCCCCAGGCGCCGGTGCACCTGCTGGTGATCCCGCGCGAACCCATCCCTCAGCTGGCCGATGCCACTGATGCCCATCAGCAGCTTCTTGGCCATCTGTTGCTGGTTGCCGCCCGGGTCGCCAAGCTGGAAGGCCTGCAGAGCTGGCGCACGGTGATCAACAGCGGGGCCGAGGCCGGCCAGACCGTGTTCCATCTGCATGTGCATGTGATCGGCGGGCGGCCCCTGGCCTGGCCGCCCGGCTGAAGCGCCTCGCCTGGCCCACCGCCACAATGGGCCGAGCATGCGATCCCCATGAATCTCTTACAGGCCCTGCGGGCCCAGCTTGGCAAGCTGCAACGCCTGGCCCAGCCCTACTTTCTGCCGCTGGAGACCGGCAACAGCAGCAGCAGTGCCGGTCAGTTTCTACTGCTTGTGCTGGCCCTGCTTGCCATTGTGGTGGGTGTCACGCTGTTGCTGCTCACCGGTGCCGTGACCCTCGCGGGCAGCATGGTGCCCGAGCTGCGCGACCGCTTCCTGCCCGGTGTGCCCCAGCGGGTGGCTGCTGTGTGGCAGGGCCCCATCGGTGTGGTGGTCATGGCGTTGATGGCTGCCGGGATGATCTGCTTTGCAGCGTTTCGCACCCGCCTGCGCCAGGGGCGCTGGGTTCCCTGGTTGCTGATGGGGGTGATCACCTTGCTGATCCTGGTGATCAACGGCATCAATGTGGGCATCAGTTTTATTGCCCGCAATGTCGACAACGCTCTGGTCGCCTACGACCGCGATGGCTTCTGGAAGACCGTCGCCATCTATGCCTTCTGTCTGGTGCTGGCGCTGCCGATCAGGGCGCTGCAGAGTTATCTGATCCCCAAGCTGGGTTTGCTGTGGCGCGAATGGCTCAGTGGGCGGCTGTTGTCGCGCTATCTGCAGAATCGCGTTTATTACAATCTCAATCCCAATGACGAGTCGAACGAGGAGATCGATAACCCTGATCAGCGCATTTCACAGGATGCCGCCAGTTTCACTGGCACCAGTCTAAATGTGACGGTTGAAATTCTCTCGGCCTTGCTCACTTTTGTGAGCTTCATCATCGTGCTGTGGAGCATCAATGTTCGGCTTGCCCTTGTTTTGCTGGCCTATTCAGTGGCTGGAACGACACTTGTTGTGTTTGCCAGCCGCAAGCTTGTGGCACTGAATTATCAGCAGCTCAAGCTCGAGGCCGATTTTCGTTATGGATTGGTTCACATCCGCGATAACGCTGAATCGATCGCCTTCTACCGAGGTGAAAACCAGGAGGGCAAAGAAACGAGCCGCAGGCTCAGTGGGGCAATCCGTAATTATGACCGCCTGATTATCTGGGAGGCGCTCATCAATGTCATTCAGCGCTCCTACGACTACTTTTCGCGTTTTCTGCCCTGGCTAGTCATCGCGCCGATCTATTTCGCCAAGGGTGTTGATTTCGGTGTCTTCGGTCAGGCCGGCTTCGCCTTTTCAATGGTTTTTTCTTCGGTTAGTTACATTGTCAATAACATCGAACGTTTGTCGGCGTTTTCAGCATCCATCAGCCGCCTTGAGGGCTTTCAGGGCAAGGTTGAGGAGCTCAGTCGAGAAGCTGCTCAGCGGCTTGAACACGATGGTCCGGAGGCATCCGAGCCGATGCCCCAACGGCAGGGTTCGATCCTGTTGAGCCATGTGGACCTGCTGCCGCCCCGCTCGAACCGCTACCTGATCCGCGATCTGAGCCTCACCGTGGATCGGCAGCAGCGGTTGCTGGTGGTGGGTCCCTCAGGTTGTGGCAAGACGTCGTTTCTGCGGCTGGTGAGCGGTCTCTGGCCGGCCGCCGCTGGCCGGGTGGAGCGTCCTCCGGTGGGTGATCTGCTGTTCATTCCCCAGAAGCCCTACATGGTGCTGGGCAGCCTGCGCGAACAGCTCAGCTACCCCCAGGCGCCCGATCGCTTCAGTGACGAGCAGCTGCGCCATGTTCTCGAGCAGGTGCGTCTGGCTGAGCTGGTGAAGCGCTACCCCGACCTTGAAATCAAACAGGATTGGCCCCGGTTGCTCTCGCTGGGTGAGCAGCAGCGCCTGGCCTTTGCCCGACTGCTGCTCAATTCCCCCTGTTTCGTGGTGCTTGACGAGGCCACCAGCGCCCTCGATGTGGCGACCGAGTCCTACCTCTACGGTCTGCTGAGCCAGCGGGAGATGGCGTTTGTCAGTGTTGGTCACCGCCCTACCCTGACGTCCTTCCACGACACTGTTCTCGAGCTCGAGGGTACGGGAAGCTGGCGCTTGCTTCCCGCTGCCGGTTACGACCTCACCCGCCATGGCTGATCCGATGACCACCCCTGAGACCAGTGCCACCACCTCCGAGGTGCCGGCCTTTGGCTGGAGTGCCTATGCCGAACGGGTGAACGGTCGCTTTGCCATGGTTGGGTTCGTGGCTGTGCTTCTTGTTGAGCTCGTTAGCCATGACACCTTTCTGCACTGGGCGGGCCTGGTGCCCTGACGGCTGGTCAGGGCAGCGCCACCAGATCGATCTGCCAGAGCCCGTCGCGGCTCACCTGAACCGCCAGTTGCCGTCCATCGGCGCGTAGGCCGATTGCCGTGGCAATGGCCCCTGGTCCCATTGCAATCGGTTGCAGGCTCTGCAGCGAGCGGCGATAGACCACCACCTCACTGCGGCCCTCGAGCTGCCGCACCAGGGCCAGACGCTCGCCCCGGGCATCGACGCTGACGCTGATCGGCAGAGCGTCGGCCCGGTTGAGTCCGGGCAGGGGCACCGGCTGCTGCTGTTGCAGATCGATCAACTGCACCTGCTCGCGGCCGCCCCGTTGTTCGATCACCGCCAGCCAGCGTTCACCCATGGCAGGACTGCGATGGCCGCCGGCCTGTTCGAGCTGGCGGTTGAGACCGTTCAGCGGCACCGGCATCGCTCCCATGCAGCCGCTGATCAGGGCCGGCAGCAGGGCGCTCAGCAGCAAACCCGAGGTTAGGCGCGGCGCTCTCATCACACTGCTCTCATGGCAGTGCATTGCTGCTGCGCAGCCCTGCAGCGCGGTCGGGTTCCAGCAGGGTCGAGAGGTCAAACAGCTGGACCCGCTGCTGGCCGCCCTGCACCAGTTGCAGGGCCAGGGTCTGGCCGTCGGGTGCCAGGCTCAGCTGCTCGACCCTGGCGCCGGGCGGTGGCGGCAGACGCAGCAGGCGCCCTGTCAGCCGATCTTCGATAGCCGCCATGGTCTGGTGGCCCTGCTGCAGAAGCACGGCCAGGTAGCGGCCGTTCCAGCTCAGGGCCGGCGAGCGGTGGGGCAGATGGCCGCGCAGGTGTCGCAGGGGCAGCACGCGCCCGCCGGGTTGCTCCTGCAGCAGCACCCTGCTGCGTCCGCTGGCTTCGACGATGCTCGCCAACAGGCGGCCGTCACCGCTCAGGGCGGGATCGCGGCGTTGCTGGGCGCTCCCCAGCGCGGCAGGGGGAGCCTGGCGTCTGTTGAACAGTCCAAGGTCCATGCTGTCGCCGTTGCACCCCGCCAGGCCCACGGTGGCGGCGGTGCTGAGCATCACGGCGATTCGAGGGATCCGACGACCAGCCAATCAGTCGTCAAACCGCGAGGAGTTGTCGCGCGGCCTTGGCTCGCGTGCAGCGGGGCTCTCGGGAGCCGGCCGTGTGTTCGGTGGGGTGCTCGGCGAGGCATTCGACACGCCACCTTCAACGGGGCGAAAGTCGGCATCGCTAATACCCGCCTGGGTCGCCCGGTTGCTGCGCAGCGGTTCACCCAATGGTGCTCTCACCGCCGCTGTCTGGGATGCGGCAGTTGGTGTTGCCGGACCCGGTCCGCGTCGGCTCGAGCGGGGCATGGCGTCGTCGCTTGCCGCGGGACGGCTGCCGCGTCGGGGTTCGGGGCGGTTGTCGCGCTCACGGCGACGGGCGCCGAATTCGGGTGCTTCGGTGCTGCCGGAGCCGCCGGCACTCCAGCGCGAGGGACGCCGGGGTTCGGGCGCTTCGCGCTCCCAACCCTCTGCGGCACCGCGTCGGCTGGCGGCCCGCTCCGGAATGGCGGCACGGCTGCTGGGACGGCGCGGCCGGTAGAAATCGTCGGCTTCGTCGTCGTCGCGACTGGGGATGCGCCGCCGGATCGGCTCGGGTTCGTCAAAGCGGTCCACGCCGGAATCCCAGCTGCGCCCGCCCATCTGCGGCCTGTAGGGGGCTGGCGGCTCGTCGTCCTCGAAGTAGGACGAGCGGCGGGCCTGCTCGGTGGTCACTCCCCGCAGGCGCACGCTCTCGTAGGCAAAGAAGACGGTGGTGCCGGCGAGCAAAAACTGCCCGAACTGCAGGATCGGGTCGAGGCGCCAGCCCTGAAAGAAGAGGATGCCGCCGCAGAGCAGGCCTACGGCGGCGAAGAAGACGTCGTAATCACGGGCCAGGGCCGGCTTGAAGCTGCGCATGAAATACAGCAGTGCACCACCCACGGCGAGCACGATGCCGACGATGCTGGCCCAGTTGAGGCTGGCGTTGACCACGCGGTGTCACCCTGGTGAACCCAGCCCGCACGGGCAAGGGAATTGGTTCACTCAGTTTAGGGACCCTGTCAGGAGGGCTCCTCGATCAGAGCTTGCGGTCGACCCGGTCGTTCTGGCTGATCAGCACCAGGGCCACCGTGATTGGCACCACCACGATCACCGCGCCCCAGACGAGGCTGCTGAGGAAGTTGGCGAGGGAAGGGGTCATGGCCTGGGCCGCTGCGCGATGGCACGGATCCTAGGCAGTGATCGTCGCTTCCTAGGCTTGAGCGCGTGCTGCTTAGAGCTTTGTGACGGCCCTGTCCCTGCTTCACCTGGCCCTGGGTCTGCTGCTGGCCGGCTGGACGCTGCTGTTTCTGTTTCGCATCGTCTTGACCTGGTACCCCCAGATCGACCTAAACAAAGGGGTGATGCGACTGGTCGGCGCGCCGACCGAGCCGTTGCTGGCGCCGACCCGACGGTTGATTCAGCCGATCGGCGGTGTCGATGTCACCCCTGTGGTCTGGGTGGGCTTGATCAGCCTGCTGCGGGAACTGCTGGTGGGGCAGCAGGGTCTGATCACTCAATTGATGCAGCGGTCGCTACCGGTCGCCTGACGGGGTTCAGGGCTGGGGCAGCATCTCCTGCTCCACAAACTTGGTGTGCACGTCGCCCCGCTGAAACTCGGGCCGATCGAGCAGTGCCAGGTGAAAGTCAATGGTGGTCGGAATCCCGGTCACGGCGCATTCCGACAGGGCCCGACGCAGCCGTTTGAGGGCATGGTCACGGTCGACGCCCCAAACGATCAGCTTGCCGATCAGCGAGTCGTAGAAGGGCGGGATCTCATAACCGGTGTAGACGTGGCTGTCGACCCGCACACCGGGGCCGCCGGGCGGCAGCCAGCCGGTGATCCTGCCGGGCGCGGGTCTGAAGTTCTGGCGCGGGTCTTCGGCGTTGATGCGCACTTCGATGGCATGGCCCCGCAGCTGAATCTCGCTCTGCTGCAAGCTGATCGGCTCGCCGCCGGCGATGCGCAGCTGTTCGGCGATCAGGTCGACGCCCGTGACCACCTCGGTGACCGGGTGTTCCACCTGGATGCGGGTGTTCATCTCCATGAAATAGAAGTGACCGGTGCGGTCCACCAGAAATTCGACGGTGCCGGCACCCTCGTAGCCAATGCTGCGGGCGGCCGCCACGGCGGCCTCGCCCATCTGGCGGCGGAGATCGGGCGTCACCGCCGTGCTGGGGGCTTCTTCGAGCAGCTTCTGATGCCGCCGCTGGATCGAGCAGTCGCGTTCGCCCAGGTGCACCACGTTGCCGTAGCGGTCGGCCAGCACCTGCACCTCGACATGACGGGGCCGGTCGACGAATTTCTCCATGTACAGTCCCGGGTTGCCAAAGGCCGCTTCGGCTTCGCCCTGGGCTGCCTTGAACAGGCTCTCGAGCTGGTCGGGCCCTGGCACCAGGCGCATGCCACGCCCGCCGCCACCGGCGGTGGCCTTGATCATCACCGGATACCCCATGCGCTCGGCCAGGACCGCGGCCTGGCGGTGGTCGGCCAGCAGGCCCTCGCTGCCAGGAATCGTGGGCACCCCCACCGCCTGCATGGTGGCCTTGGCTGTCGACTTGTCGCCCATGGCCCGGATGGCCTCAGGGGAGGGGCCCACAAAGATGAGCCCATGGTCCTGGCAGATCTCGGCAAAGCGGTCGTTCTCGGCCAGAAAGCCATAGCCCGGATGGATCGCATCAGCCCCGCGGGAGATCGCCGCCGCAAGGATGTTGGGAATGTTCAGGTAACTTTTGCTGCTTGGGGCCTCACCTACGCAGACGGCTTCGTCGGCCAGCTGCACATGCAGGGCATTGCGGTCGACGGTGCTGTAGATCGCCACGGTGGCAATGCCCAATTCGCGGCAGCTGCGCAGGATCCGAAGAGCGATTTCGCCACGGTTGGCGATCAGCAGTTTGCCGATGGGCATCCGCGAAGGGCTGGGTGCAGCGGGCATGGCCGCAGCGGACTGTATCAGCGCTCATCCGGTCAACCTGTGGGTATATTGCTCGGCTGGAGCGGCGCACCGCTTCTGACACCCACGCGGATGTGGTGGAATTGGTAGACACGCACGTTTGAGGGGCGTGTGGCTTCGGCCTTGCGAGTTCAAGTCTCGCCATCCGCACTTTTTTCTTGATGGTCACCGCTTCCGCCCCAGCCGTGATCGTGCTGGTGAGCAACGGGCCCGGTGAGCTGAGCACTTGGGTGAGGCCCCTGGCCCAGCATCTCCACGACAGCTCGCCATGGCCCCTGCGGCTGGTGCTGGTTCCCTGCCCCAATGCCACCGGTGTCGAGCACCAGGTCGCGGCCAGCTGGGACCTGTTCGAGCGCATCGTGCCGGCGCGCCGGTTCTGGAGCCTGCTGCTGCGGCCCTGGCGCTACGCAGCGTGGCCGCGGCAGGGCCTGGTGGTGTTCCTGGGGGGCGATCAGTTCTGGACCGTGCTGCTCTCGGCCCGGCTGGGCTATCGCCACCTCACCTACGCCGAGTGGGTGGCGCGCTGGCCCCAGTGGAATGACCGCATTGCGGCCATGGGTCCTGCGGCGGCTTCCAGCCTGCCGCCCCGCCTGCAGCGGCGCTGCACGGTGGTCGGCGATCTGATGGCCGATCTTTCTGATCGGGCACGCAGCACCACACCGTTGCCACCAGGCGACTGGGTGGCCCTGCTGCCGGGCTCCAAGCGCGCCAAGCTGCAGGTGGGGATGCCGTTTCTGCTGGAGACCGCCGACCGCCTCGCCGCCCTGCGTCCGGGCTGTCGCTTTTTGCTGCCGGTGGCTCCCACCACCAGCCCGGCCGAACTTCGGGCCTATGCCGGCGCGACCAACCCGTTGGCGCAGCACTACAGCAGTGGTGAACCCCAGCTGCAGCTCGATGGGGTGCCGCGGCTGGTGACGCCGGCGGGGACCACCATTGCCCTGGTGCTTGACCAACCGGCCCATGGGCCGCTGAGCCAGTGCGCCCTGGCGCTCACCACCGTGGGGGCCAACACCGCTGAGCTGGGAGCGCTCGGCGTGCCCATGATCGTGTTGGTACCCACCCAGCATCTGCAGGTGATGCAGGCCTGGGACGGGGCCCTGGGTGTCGTGGCGCGGCTGCCGCTGCTGCGCTGGCTGCTGGGGCTGGCGCTGACCGCCTGGCGCATGCGCCGCCGGGGGTTTCTGGCCTGGCCCAACATTGCGGCGGGCCGGGGTGTGGTGCCCGAGCGGGTGGGTGCGATCACGCCGACGCAGATCGCCGCCGAGGCGGCCGACTGGCTGGCCCGCCCCGAGCGTCTGGCGGGCGTGCGCGACGATCTGCGCAGCCTGCGCGGGCAGCCTGGTGCGGTGTCTGCCATGGCCGGCCTGGTGCAGGAGCTGCTGCCGGCCTCCCGCGCTGACGACCCCCTGCGCTGACTAAGGTTCGGCTCCCTGCCTTCGAACCATGGCCAACTCTGCTGATGCCTCGGCCTGCGGCCTGCCCAGCGGGCTGCCCCGCAGCCTTGACGGCGATCAGGCGATGTGGCGCGAGCGGCTGACTCCCGAGCAGTTTGCGGTGGCCCGGCAGGGTGGCACCGAGCGGGCCTTCACCGGTGCCTACTGGAACCACAAGGCGACCGGGATGTACCACTGCGTCTGCTGCGGCGCCGAGCTGTTCAGCTCGGCCACCAAATTTGACTCGGGGACCGGCTGGCCCAGCTTCTGGGATGGGGTCGCCGCCGGTGCAATCACCACCATTGAAGACCGCAGCCACGGCATGGTGCGCACCGAAATCCGATGCAGCGGCTGCGATGCCCACCTCGGACACGTGTTCAGCGACGGTCCAGCTCCCACCGGTCAGCGCTACTGCGTCAATTCGCTGTCGCTCGACTTCAAGGAGCGCTGACCCCCAGCGCTTTGACCTCACCAGGGGTCGTCGATCACCTCGGGTTCGACATCGAGTGGTTCGCGTTGGTCATCGAGGGGCTCGCGCCGCGGCAGGGGTGCCCGCGGTTCGGCGGCGCGCTCGGGGTGCCGCCGGTAGCGTGGCACGTCGTCAGTCTGATTGTCGTAGCGCTGGTTCAGGTCGCGTGAGTCGACATCACGGAGACTGTCATCGCGGCCATTGCGGCGCTCGCTGCGGTAACGGTCGTCGCTGTCATCGAGATAGCGGCGCTGGCGCAGCGGTTCGCGTTCACGGCGCTCCTCCAGCTCGACGTAATCGAGCTCCTCTTCGGGCACAAAGGCCTGGGTGCTGGCGGGCTGAATGCGGCGCTGCTCAGCGGCACTGGGCAGGCCCGGGGCCAACTGGTTCTCCACGGGGACCACGCCGACCCGGTAGCGCTCACGTTCGTCGCGCTCCCAGCTGGAACCGCCGATGCCCAGCTTCTCAAGCAGGCCGGTGCCGAGCTGCTTGAGCTTCTCTTCGGCGCCCTCGTAAACGATGATCCGGTCGGGGCCGCTGCTGACGATCTCTTCGACAGTCAGTTCCCAGGTGCTGAGCACGCCTTCGCCCAGCAGCGGCACGCCCACCGCGCCGAGCACCAGGGTGGCGAGCTCGCCCGTTTCGATGTCGAAGCTGTAACCCAGCACCCGACCCAGGGTCTCGCCGGCTTCGGTGATCACCTGGCAGTTGATCACCCTGCTGAAGCGATCGGGGTTGAACCCTTCGGCCAGGGAATCGGCCGAATCCACCAGAATCACATCCCCCACCTGGCGGATCCGCTCCAGCGGCATCCAGCGGGGCAGCCCCGGTAGAAAGCGGGTCAGGGGGTTGTCACGAAGGCCAAGAGCCACCACTTCGCGCCGGTCGATGTCGACCACCACCTCGCCCACCACGCCCAGGCGCCGGCCCGTGTCGCGGGTGATCACCTGGGTGCCCATCAGCTCCGAACGCAGCCACAGCCGATCGCTGGGAGTGGCGCTGCCCGGATCTGTTGACGGGGGAATGGAGGAGCTCAATTCCTGCAGATGGCCTTCGCGTCATTGTGACCCACGCCCGCTGTTCAGGCTGCGGGGGGTAACCCAACCACCTGGGTGTGGGTCCCCCGGGCCTGGGTGACGCCGATCGTGCGGCTCGAAGCAGCGATCATCGGGCGCCGGTGGCTCACCACCAGAAACTGCGCCTCGTCGGCCTGGCTGGCGATCAGGGCGGCCAACCGTTCGACGTTGACACCATCAAGAAAGCTGTCGACCTCGTCGAGGGCATAGAAGGGCGATGGCCTGAAGCGCTGCAGTGCAAACAGAAAGCTCAGGGCCGTGAGCGACTTTTCGCCACCGCTCATCGCTGCCAGGCGCCGCACCGCCTTGCCCTTGGGATGGGCCACAAGTGTGAGCCCCCCCTCGAGGGGGGCCTCGGGGTTTTCGAGTTGCAGATGGCCTTCGCCGTCGGAGAGCCCGGCGAAGATCGTTCTGAAGTGGCGATCCACCGCGGTGAAGGCTTCCATGAAGGCCTCCTGGCGCAGCGTGGCCACGGTCTCGATGCGGAGCAGCAGCTCCTCACGCTCCTTGTTGAGCACGTCGAGCCGCTCCTCGAGGTCGGCCAGGCGCAGTTCGAGTTCGGCGAGTTCCTCGAGGGCCAGCATGTTGACCGGCTCGAGCGCCTCCATGCGGGCCTGCAGGCTGCGCAATTCGCCCTGCAGGGCCTCGAGCCCGCCGCGGCGCACCTCTTCGGGAACCTCGGGCAGCGGGTCGGGCAGCTCCCGCTCCAGCTGTTCGACGCGCGTGGTCTCGCTGCGCTGCTGCTCGGCCAGGGCGGTGAGCTCTTCGCCCAGCCGCTGCAACTCCCATTGCTGCTGTTGCAGGGCCTGGCGCAGCTCGGCCAGGCGGGCTTCGGCGGCATCGCGTGCCCGCCGCTGCTGGCCGAAACGCTCCTGTAGTTCGGCCTGCTGTGCTTCGAGTGCCCCCCGTTGCCGTTGTTCGGTCTGTTG
>JAGWVJ010000018.1 GCA_018970945.1 Cyanobacteria bacterium REEB417
CTGGGTATAAATCACTTGGCCCAGGCGGAAGAGACAATGTCAATCCGCTCTGCGCCCATATTGCTGACCCCACAGTCTGGTTAGCAACCGGATCCCAGCGGTACAAGCTGGCGCCGAAGTTAATACTAGGAGTTGAGTTGTATTGAGATGAGTACCAGCCACTCTCCAGGTTAAGCCACTGAAACGACTTCAAACTGGTCGAGGAAGGTGCATCAATGACCACACCAAGGTATTGATCACCAAAACTTGGAGCACCCTGAACGAAAGACGACAGGTTGCCCACCACTTGATCTGCCATGGCCGGAGCTGGCGTCAGCGCCATGGCCAAGAAACAAGGCAACCAATTCTTGATCTTCGAGACCGGTATCCTCTTTGTTGGCGGCCTTTCAAATCGGAGAAAAACCAAATCACGACGATTCGGCAAGTTTGAAAGGCCCCCAAGCTCCCTCGATAAACCTTGCCAACCAACTGCGAATCGACCCGCATCAATTGATTTCATCGAGCATCAAAAGAAAGTCAATAATCAATTGACGCACTTCTATTGATCAACAATCTTGAACCGAAACGACAGCGCCGACCCAATATCACATCAGTCGCCTACCGTCTTAAACCGAAACGACAGCGCAGGACTGTGCTGACAGTGCCCACAGTGAGCAGTCACACCTGGCGACAATGACCTAAAAAGCAAAGGATGCTCGAGACAGTGCCGCAGCCGATCGCAGCCGAGGAGAGAAAAGGCACAGCTGGATCTCCCCCTTGGGGGCGCCATTCAGGCACCATCACCAGGTCCTTTGTGCCACCCCCAGCGCTGAGGCGACACCTGATCTTCGTGATCGAGCGCGACACCCGCGGCTGCGAGCTGCATCCATTGCAGGCCTTCACCTATGGGTCAGCCTCGCCCAACATGACCCTGATCTGGATGTGGCATGGTCAGATGGAGCGCTTGCAGCACTGGTGCCCCGACAATCACCAGGCGCCTCGCGACATTTTTCAAGGCCCGATCTTGATCAGCGGCAGCACAACCCAACCATGGATCCAGTACGCCGGTGCGTCTCGCCATGCTCTGATCGCAGCGTTCCGGCCTAGCGCCATGCGCGAGCTGTTTGGAATCGAGCCGTCGGACTGGATGGATCGCATCGAGCCACTTCAGGACAGCGGCATCGATGTGTCATGGATTGAATGGGCGCAGCAGATCCTGGCAGCTCGCAACAGCGACAAGGCCTTGCCCTTGCTCTATGAAGGGCTGATACAGCGCCTCAACACCCTCAACAACCAGCCTCATGCCACTGCCGAAACGGCCCCAATGCGCACCTCACACTGGTTGCGATGGCTACAACAGCAAACCTCAACAAGCTCGTTGCGCAGCTTGCAACGCCTAATCAAGCAAGCAACAGGCACGACGGTTCGGCAACTGGGGCGCTTCATCCGCCTGGAAGAGCTTGGCGTGATGATCACCAAGGGGCACGTCCATCCAGACAATGCACTTAACCAGGCCGACCTGGCTGCGGGTGCTGGTTTCAGCGACCAAGCTCACATGGCCCGCGAAGTGAAACAAACGGCAGGATTCAGTCCTGGTGAAGCATTCTGTCGCTTTTTTCGGTACGAGAGCTTCTGGTTGTACCGGGCCGTGATGGGCCTGCACCGCTGACGTGGAGCCCTGATCAGCTGGGCCCCTGCCAGTTCTCGCGCACCAACTGGCGGGCACGGCCCAAGGCCAGGGCGCCGCTGGGGACATCGCGGGTGAGGGTGGACCCTGCTCCCACGGTCACGCCTGAACCCAGGGTGATCGGCGCGACCAACACGCTGTTGGCGCCGGTCTTGCTGCCGGCACCGATCACGGTGCGGTGCTTGCGCACACCGTCGTAGTTGGCGGTGATGGTGCCGGCGCCCACATTGACATTGGCCCCCAGGTCGGCATCGCCGATGTAGCTGAGGTGATTGACCTTGACGCCTGAGGCCAGGGTACTGTTCTTGATCTCGACGAAGTTGCCGACCCTGCATCCCTCGCTGAGCTCGGCACCGGGACGCAGCTGGGCATAGGGACCGATGGCACAGTTGGCGTCGACGCGGGCATCGCGCACCACCGAGTAGACAGCCTCGACCTGATCACCAAGTGTGGCGTTGTCGATCAGGCAACCGGGGCCGATGCGGCAGCCATCGCCGATCACGGCATGACCCCTGAAATGGCACTGGGGCTCGACCACCACGTCGCGGCCGAAGCGGGTGCCCTCGCTCAGGGTGCAACTGGACGGGTCGACAAAGGTGACGCCTTCGCGCATCCAGTGCTCGCGCAGCCGCTGCTGCAGCACCGCTTCGCACTGGGCCAGCTGGAGGCGGTCGTTGATGCCGTTGAGTTCATCGGCATCGGCCACCTCGACGTGCATCGCCGGGCTGAGCAGAGCCACCGTGTCGGTCAGATACAGCTCCCCCTGGTCGTTGTCGGTGGTGAGCCCGGGCAGCACCGCCGCCAGCTTGGCCCAGTTGAAGCAGTAGATCCCAGCATTAATCAGATCAATGCGGCGCTGCTCGTCGTTGCAGTCGCGGTGCTCGACGATGGCGCTCACCTCGGCGGCTCCATTGGCCACCACGCGGCCATAACCGGT
The DNA here is from genome assembly GCA_018970945.1 of Cyanobacteria bacterium REEB417. Taxonomy (GTDB): domain Bacteria; phylum Cyanobacteriota; class Cyanobacteriia; order PCC-6307; family Cyanobiaceae; genus RGUW01. The sequence continues at coordinate 2,604 of JAGWVJ010000018.1, forward strand.
CGGATCCGCCAGTCGGGCGGTGAGCAGGGTGACGGCTGCCCCACTGCTGCGGTGCCTGGCGAGCAACAGCTCCAGGGTTTCGGGACGCAGCAGCGGCACATCGCCATTGAGAACCAACACGTCGCCCTCAAAGCCGGCCAGGGGGTGCAGCAGCTGCTGCACCGCATGGCCGGTGCCCAGCTGGGGCTGCTGCAGCACAAACTCCAACCCCTGCGCGCCGGATCCTTCCAACGTCGCCTGCACCCGCTGGGCCTGGTGGCCCACGATCAACAGACGCCGCTGGGGGGCCAGCCCCTCGCAGCTGGCAAGCACCCGCTGCACCAGGGTCGAGCCGGCCAGAGGCTGGAGCACCTTGGGCAGGTCGCTCTTCATGCGGGTGCCCTTTCCGGCGGCCAACACGGCAACGGCGAGCATCAACACAGCGGGCAACTGGGGCGGAATCTAGGCGGGGCAGCATTTGCGCTCTCAACCCAACCCCCAGCGGCGCCGCCAGGCGCTGGTGGGCTCGAGTTGGCCAGCCAGCTGCAGCTCGCGCTGGCGCCATTCCCGCTCATCCAGGATCAAGGCCGCAGGGGCCTGACCTGTGGGATCCCGGTAGGGCACAGCGGCATGAGTGGCCAGATGCTCGCGCTCCATGGGCGACAGGGGCCTGAGCCAGTTATTCACCTCAGCGGGTAGGGCGTCAGGGTCTGACAAATCCACGCCCAGGTCTACAGCCAGCAGTGGACCCGGACTGGCGACCGTGCCGCCGCTCCAGCGTTGCTGACAGCCGCAGATCGCCGCCAGCTCCAACCCCAACTGCCGCAATGCCGCCCGCACTGCCGCCGCGCAGCAGTAGGTGAGCAGTCGGCCGCTGGGCTTAAGAAGCGCCGCCAGGCCACCGAGAAACTCGAGCGTCCACAGCTCGGGGCAACGGCGCGGCGAAAAGGCGTCCATCAACACCAGATCGACCTGGCCGGCCAGCTCGCCGATGAGGCTGGGCAGCTGGCCTCGGGCGTCACCCCACAGCAGTTGCCCCTCCCCCAACGGGGAAGTCCAGCAGCCGCGGGCCTCCACCTGCCTCAGGGGGTCGAGGATTTCAGGCCGCCACTGGGTGCAGAAGCCGGGATCGCTCAGCGCCAACCGCAGCGGCGGCGGCTCCAGCTCCAGGCCGCGCCAGAGCAGCATCAAGCCGCGATCGGTACAGGCCTCGAGCAATGCGGCCGTGTTGCTGCCGGTGCCGACGCAGACATCGAGCACCACCAGCGTGGTCCCTGGGGCAAAGCGCTCCAGCTGCGCTGGCCCAACAAAGATGTTGCGCGCTTCGCTCAGGGCCCCGGCAGCGCTGTGGAAGCCCTCGCCAAAACGGTCGCTGAACAGACTGAAACTGCCATCGCCGGTGGTGCGAACACGAAGCTCAGACACGCAGCCGGGCCAGGTCATCCCAGAAGCCGGGGTACGACACCGCCGCCGCCTCGCTGCGGGCCAGGGTGGTGGTGCCGGTGGCCACCAGCGACGCCACCGCCAGGCTCATGGCCACCCGGTGATCGGTCTCACTGTCGACTGACGCACCCTGCAGCTGCACAGGACCCTCGATGGCCATGCCGTCGTCAAATTCTTCGACGCGGGCCCCCATGGCCCTGAGCTGACGGGCCATGACCGCCAGGCGATCGGTCTCTTTGACGCGCAGCTCCTCGGCACCGGTGATGCGGCTGACGCCAGTGGCACAGCAGGCGGCCACCGCCAGCACCGGAATCTCGTCGACCAGGCGGGGCATGATCTCGGCCCCGATCGCAAAGGGCTGCAGGGGACCGTGGCTCACCTGCAGGTCGCCCACCGGCTCACCGGCCACATCGCGGGCGTTCAGCACGCTGATGCGGGCGCCCATCTGCTCGAGCACTTCGAGGATGCCCGTGCGGCTGGGGTTGAGCCCCACGTTTTCAACGGTCAGCTCGGCGCCGGGGGTGATGGCGCCTGCCACCAGCCAGAAGGCGGCGCTGCTGATGTCGCCGGGCACGATCACGGTCTGGCCCCTTAACGCAGGGCCCGGACAAACAGTCACCTCGGTGTTGCCGGGGCCGCCGACACTGAGGTCGGCGCCAAAGGCACGCAGCATGCGCTCGCTGTGGTCGCGGCTCTGCACCGGCTCGATCACGGTGGTGGGGCCGCTGGCCGTGAGCGCCGCCAGCAGAATCGCGCTCTTCACCTGGGCCGAGGCCACCGGCGTGCGGATCGTGGCCCCATGCAGCGCCTGACCCAGCACCGCCAACGGCGCAAAGTTGCCGTCCTTGCGGCCATGAATCACCGCACCCATTTCGGACAAAGGGGCACCCACCCGGCGCATGGGACGGCCCCGCAACGAGCCATCGCCGGTGAGCACAAAATGCCGGCCCACCCGCCCGGCCAGCAGGCCCAGCATCAAGCGCATGGTGGTGCCCGAGTTGCCGCAATCGAGCACATCGCCCGGCTCCTGGAACCCATCCAACCCGCCCCCCTGCACCGTGACCGGCTCGCCGGCTCGAATCTCCGAAACGGTGACCCCCATGGCCCGCAGGCAGGAAGCGGTGGACAGCGGATCTTCGGCCGGCAGCAAACCCTCGATGCGGGTCTCACCCTCGGCGATGGCGCCAAACAGCAGGGCGCGGTGCGAGATCGACTTGTCACCCGGCACCCGCACAGCGCCCCGCAGGCTGCAGCCGCCGCTCAGGATCAGGGGGCTGGAAGGGGCGTCGGGGTTCGACTCAGCCACGGCAGGCAGGCGCTGGTGGGGCGATCCTATGGAGCCTGCCCTCTGCCGATGGCCTGGTTGCTGCCCTGGCTGCTCTCCCAGGCGCTGCCGGGGGCCCAGGCAGACGGTCTGATCCTGATCACCGCTGACCAGCAGCTGGCGGGCTATCCCGGCCCGGTGCGCTGGATGCCGGCGTAGAGACGGCGACATGCCAGTGGCAGAGCGGACCCTGACCGCGGCCGATCGCCAGCGCCCCCCGCAGCCCAGCCTCCACATAGCGCTTGGCCGCCGTCACCGCCCCATTCAGGGGCAGGCCCCGGGCCCGCTGGGCGGTGATCGCCGCCCCCAGGGTGCAGCCGCTGCCGTGGGTGTGGGGCGTGTCGATCGGGGCGTGTTGCAGCCACTGGCCGGGCGCCCCGCGCCCCAGCAGGTAATCACGCCCCCGCAACTGCGGCAAGCCCGCACCTTTGATCAGCACAGCTGCAGGGCCCAGGTCCAGCAAGCGCTCTGCAGCCCGCTCCACATCGGCAGCCGCACCGATGGTGATGCCACTGAGCAGCCGCGCCTCATGGATGTTGGGGGTGAGCAGCTCGGCCAGCGGCAGCAACTGCCGGTAGGCATCGATCGCCCCGGGCTCGAGCAGCACCGCTCCGGCGCGCGACACCATCACCGGATCGATCAGCCGGGGAATCGCCAAGGGCGCCAGGGCCTGGGCGGTGGCCTCGATCAGTTCGGCGTTCAGCAGCATGCCGGTTTTGAGCGCCGCCACCGGCAGATCGCTAATGACCGCTTCGATCTGGGCGCTGAGCGCCGCAGCCGGCAGCGCATCGACGCGGCTCACGCCGGTGGTGTTCTGAGCCGTGATGCAGGTGATCGCCGAGCAGCCATGCACCTGCAGGGCCATGAAGGTCTTGAGGTCGGCCTGAATGCCGGCACCACCGCCGGAATCGCTGCCGCCGATTGTGAGCGCGATGGCTGGAGTCATGGGGCCATGATCCTCACCAGCACCTGCTGTCGCGAGGGAGCCATGTCCCCAGCCATGGGTCCACATCCGGACTAAGCTTGCTTCATGCGGGCCGCCCTCCATGCGCACCGTCAATGTTCACGAGGCCAAAACCCAGTTCTCCAGACTGATCGACGCCGCCCATGCCGGCGAAACGATTCTGGTTGCCAAGGACGGCAAACCCTGGGCGAGGCTGGTGCCGCTCGAAGTCGATCGACCCCGGCGGCAACCAGGGGTTCTGCGCGGTCAGCTGCACCTGCCACCCATCGATGTGCTGCTGACCCCTCTGCCACCCGAGGAGCTTGCTGGGCTCGACGCCCCGTTGCCCTCTTGATGGCACCCTCCCTCCTGCTCGACACCCATGCCCTGCTCTGGTGGTTGGTGGAACCTGAGAAGCTCTCCGCCCTCGCCCACGCGGCCATCAACGACCCGGCAGCCACGGTGTTTGTGAGCGCTGCCTCCGGCTGGGAGATCGCCACCAAAAGTCGCCTCGGCAAGCTGCCCGGGGCCGAACAGCTGCTGCAGGATCTGCCCTCCCTGCTGCAACAACAGGGGTTCAAACCGCTGGCCGTGCAGTTGCATCATGGCGTCCACGCCGGTGGCTACGTGCAGGCCCACCGGGATCCGTTCGACAGGCTGCTGGCCGCCCAGGCCGAGCTGGAGGGGTTGCAACTGGTGAGCCTCGACCCTGCGCTGGCCCCCTTTCCCTGCCGCGTGCTCTGGTGAAGGCATGGGCAGAGCAGGTCCGTAACCAGCTGTGCCAGGGCTGGGGTGTCGACAACATCAAACGTCTGATCCAACCCATCCATGGCCTCAGCCTGATCAGCTGCTCCTACCCCAGCAGCAGCCCCGCCTCACTGCCGGAGGTGGCCTCGGCACTGCGCAGGTCAAACAGCAGGTCCTCAAGGCTCGATTGCGCCAGGGCCTGCTGGCGGGCCCGCTCAAGGCGCCGTGCCAGGGCCAGCGTCACCTGATCGGCTGGCGCAAGGGGCATGGCATCGCTTTCAGCCGTGGCCTTGAAGCCTGAAACAGCTGCCGGCTCTGCCGATTCACCCAGGGCGGCCAGCACCGCCGCCACCGAAAGTTCGCGCGCCGGGCGCGCCAACCGGTAGCCCCCCAGCCGCCCCCGCCGTGCCACCAGTACCCCGGCCCGCCGCAGCCGCAGCAACAGTTGCTCGAGCATCGGTTCCGGCAGGTCCTGCGCTGTTGCCAACTGGTGAGTCGAGTGCCAGGAGTGCGGCTCAGCCGCCAGCAGCAGCAGGGCCTTGAGGGCGTGATGGACCTGGCGGCTCAGCACAGACCCGCCAGCCGCTCAAGCACGTGCTCCAGGGTGTAACCGAACAAGGCCGGATCAGGAGGACTGGTGCCGATGTCGGCCAGGCCCAGCTCGGCCCAGCGGCCATCGAGCCGCGCCTCGAGCTCGGCCGGCCGGCGCAGCGGCTCGCCCCAGGGGTGACGCTTTTCGGGGCCGATCTTGGTTGTGGCATCGATCGCCAGGCGGCCGCCCAGGCCCAGGCGCTCGCTGGCGAAATCAAGGGTGTCGAAGGGGGTGTCGTCAAGCACGAACAGATCGCGCTGGGGGTCCACCTGGGCGCTGATCGCCCAGATCACCTGACGCGGGTCGCGGATATTGAGCGCCTTGTCGACCACCACCACAAACTTCGTGTAGGTGAACTGGGGCAACGCGCTCCAGAAGGCCATGGCAGCCCGCCGAGCCTGGCCTGGGTAGGCCTTGTCGATGGCGATCACGGCCAGCTTGTAGCTGAGGCCCTCCATCGGCAAAAAGAAATCGACGATCTCGGGGATCTGCTGCCGCAAAATCGGCGTGTAGATGCGGTTGAGGGCAATCGCCAGCATCGCGTCTTCCTTCGGCGGCCGACCGCTGAATGTCGTGAAGTAGATGGGATCCCGCCGCTGGGTGACGCACTGAAAGCGCACCAGGGGCGAGTCCTCGACCCCTCCGTAAAAACCCATATGGTCGCCGAAGGGGCCGTCGGCCAGCTCCTCACCAGGGGTGATGGTGCCCTCGAGCACCACCTCGCTGTGGCTGGGCACCTCGAGGTTGACGGTCTTGCATTTGGCCAGCCGCACCCCCTCACCCGCATAGAGCCCCGCAAACAGCCACTCGCTGAGCTGCACCGGTATCGGGGTAGCCGCTGCCAGCACCAGCAGCGGATGCACGCCGATGGCAATGGCGATCTCAAGCTTCTTGCCCAGCGCCGCCGCCTTGCGCAGGTGCCGCGCCCCCCCGCGCACGCTCAGCCAGTGCACGGTCATGGTGTTGACCGACTGCTGCTGCAGCCGATACACCCCCACGTTGGGGGTGCCGGTCTCGGGGTCCTTGGTGATCACCAGCCCCAGGGTGATGATGCGACCCCCATCGCCCGGCCAGGGGCGCAGCAGCGGCAGGGCGTCCAGGTTGACCCGCTCGCCCCTGAACACCTGCTGGTGGCAGGGGGGCATCAGGTCCAGATCAGGCCTGGCCTTGAGCACATCGAGCAGCACCGAGCCAAAGCGCACCGCCTCCCGGGCCCCCTTGGGTGGCCGGGGCTGCTGCAGCAGCGCCAGCCGCTCGCCCAGAGCCTCGAGCTCCTGGGGGGTCTCCATGCCGAGGCTCCAGAGCACCCGCTCCTGGGTGCCCAGCAGGTTGACGGCCACCGGCATGGGACTGCCGATCACATTTTCAAACAGCAAGGCCGGCCCGCCCGCGGCCAGCACCCGATCGGCGATCGCCGCCAGTTCGAGGTCGGCATCGACCGGCACCGTGATGCGGCGCAACCGGCCGCGGGCCTCGAGCAATGCCAGAAAACCGCGCAGATCGCGCCGTGATGCCTTGCTCAGATCGGTCGACACCATGGCCCTGGCTTGCGGTGCCTACTGTGACGCACCTGCCGCAGCGGCTGCGACGCCATGCAACTGCACTATTTCCATACCTCTGAGACGGTTCCGCCCTTGCTTCCCGTGGCCGAGGGCGGCCCCGACGCCGCCGTGGTGATCGATGTGCTGCGAGCCACGACCACCATCGCCTGGGCCCTGGAGAACGGCGCCGAGGCAATTCAAGCGTTTGCCGACCTGGGCGAACTGGATGCCGCGGCGGCCGCCTGGCCCGCCGGGCAGCGGCTACGGGCGGGCGAACGCGGCGGCAAGCGCGTGGAGGGCTACGACCTGGGCAACTCGCCCCTGGCAGTGACGCCCGAGATGGTGGGCGGCAAACGCATCTTCATGAGCACCACCAACGGCACCCGCTCGCTGGCTGCCGTGCGTGCCGTGCCGCTGTTGCTCACCGCCTGCCTGCCCAACCGCATGGCCGTGGCCAGACGCCTGGTGCAGCAGGGCTGCCAGCGGGTCTGGATCGTGGGCAGCGGCTGGGAGGGCGACTACTCGCTCGAAGACAGCCTGGCTGCGGGGGCGGTGGCCTCAGCCGCCATCGAGCTGGCGGTGGCGCCCCATGTGGGCGTGGGCTTTGGCAATGACGAGATGCTCGCCGCCCTGGCCCTGTGGCAACAGTGGCACCACGACGCCGAAACCTGTCTGCGGGCCGCCAGCCACGGGCAGCGGCTGATCGGCATCGGCGACCACGACGCCGACTTTGCCTGCTGCGCCGCCGTCGACAGCCTGCAGGTGGTGCCGCTGCAGGCCGAACCAGGGGTGCTGCGACGCAGCTGAGCGGGTCTTCTACAGTTCGGCCCTACGCCAACAGGAGGGGTGGTGAGCAGTTTTCTGGCCGCTGCAGTGCAGCTCACCAGCACCCCGGACCTGGACGCCAACCTCACCGCCGCCGAAGAGCAGATCGAGCTGGCGGCCCGCCGGGGCGCCGAACTGGTGGGCCTGCCCGAAAACTTTGCCTTCATGGGCGATGACCAGCAGCGGCTGCAGCTGGCGCCCGACCTGGCCGAGCGCTGCAGCCGCTTTCTGGTCACCATGGCGCGCCGTTACCAGGTCACCCTGCTGGGGGGCGGTTTCCCGGTGCCGGCTGCCGAAGGTGCCACCTTCAACCGGGCCGAGCTGGTCAGCCACGAAGGACAGGTGCTGGCTCGCTACGACAAAATCCACTTGTTCGATGTGGACCTGCCCGACGGCAACACCTACCGCGAGTCGGCCACGGTGCAGCCGGGCGACACCCTGCCGCCGGTGGTCGCGGTGCCCGGGCTGGGGCGCATCGGTCTGTCGATCTGCTACGACGTGCGTTTTCCTGAGCTGTACCGCCACCTGGCAGCCCATGGCGCCGACGTGCTGATGGTGCCCGCCGCCTTCACGGCGTTCACCGGCAAGGACCATTGGCAGGTGCTGCTGCAGGCCCGGGCGATCGAAAACACCGCCTACGTGGTGGCCCCCGCCCAGACCGGCGTCAACCACGGCCGCCGCCAGACCCATGGCCATGCCCTGGTGATCGATCCCTGGGGCACCGTGCTGGCCGATGCGGGGGTGGCCCCCGGGCTGGCCGTGGCCCCCGTGGACCCTGGCCATGGTGAGCGGGTTCGCGCCCAGATGCCGAGCCTGCGCCACCGCCGGCCGGCCCTGTTCTGAGTACCGATCGGTGGGCAAGCATCCGGTTCTGCCGCTGCGCAGCCTGATGGGCGGCCTGGCGGCGCTGTGGCTGCTGTTGCTGCCCGCAGGGGCGGCCCGGGCGGCAGGCTCGGCCCTGGGCGCCTGGCGGCTCAGCAACACCGGTGTGCTGGAGCTGCGCACCAGCAACGACGCCCCGCTCAAGGCCTTCTTTGAAGCCGGCACGTCGGGCCGCGGCCCCCGGCTCTGGATCGATCTGCCGGGGGCACCGAGCCGCACCCGCAGCTTCAGCGGCAGCGGTCCGGTACGGGAGGTGCGCATCGGCCGCCCCGATGACCAGACCACCCGACTGGTGCTGGAGTTTCAGCCCGGGGTGCAACTCAACCCGGCGCAGCTGCAACTGGTGGGCACGGCTGCCGATCGCTGGCGCCTGGAGCTGCGCGGCCTGCCCGGTGCTGCGCTGCTGAGCCTGGGCGAAGGCGATCTCGACAGCCCGGTCGCGTCAACACCCACGCGCAGCTTCTTTCCAAGCTCCAGCAAACCCCTGTCGGCCGATGGACTGCCCGTGGTGCCGCGCAACCGCTTCAAGGTGGTGCTCGATCCTGGCCATGGCGGGCCCGACCCCGGAGCCATCGGCATCGGCGGGCTGCGGGAAACCGACGTGGTGCTCGATGTGACGCTGCAGGTGGCGCGACTGCTGCAGGCCCGGGGCGTGGAGGTGTTGCTGACCCGCACCACCGAGATCGATGTGGACCTGCCACCGAGGGTCGCCCTGGCCAACAGCAGCGCAGCCGACGCCTTCGTGAGTATCCATGCCAACGCCCTGAGCATCGACAGGCCCGACGTCAACGGCATCGAGACCTTCTATTTCACAGGCGGGCCCAAGGCCGGCCGCTCGCTGGAGCTGGCCCAGTCGCTGCAACGGCAGATGGTGGCCATCTCCGCGGGCAGCCCCGACCGGGGGGTGCGGCCTGGCCGCTTCTTCGTGATCCGGCGCACCACGATGCCGTCAAGCCTTGTGGAAATGGGCTTTGTGACCGGCCGTCTCGATGCCTCAAGGCTGCAGCAGCCCGACTTCCGCCGCCGCATGGCCCTGGCCCTGGCCGCCGGGATCCTCGACTACCTCAGGGGGGTGGCATGAGCCTGCGCGTGGGGCTGTTTGACAGTGGCCTGGGGGGCTTGACCGTGCTCCGGCATGTGCACCGCTGTCACCCCCATTCGCCGACCCTGTACCTGGGTGACACCGCCCGGGTGCCCTACGGCCAGCGCAGTGCCGACGACATTCGCCGGATCGCCGCCGAAGTCGTCCACTGGCTGCGGCTGCAGGGCATCGGTGTTCTGGTCATGGCCTGCAACACCTCCAACGCCCTGGCCTTCGATGTGGCCGTGGCCGAGGCCGGAGTGCCAGTGGTGGGGCTGATCGACAGCGTTGCCGCCACGCTCGGCACCGACCGCATCGGCGTGCTGGCGACCCCGGCCACGGCCGCCAGCGGGGCCTACCGCCGGGCGATCCACGCCTGCTGGCCCGCCGCTGTGGTGAGCGAGGTGGGCTGCCCGGCCTTTGTGCCCCTGATCGAGGCGGGCGATCTGAACCATCCCGACCTGCGCGCCGCCGCCAAGGACTACCTGAAACCCCTGCTTCAGAGCGATGTCGAAGCGATCGTATTGGGTTGCACCCACTACCCCCTGCTGACGCCGCTGCTGCAGGAGTTGCTGCCCGATGGGGTGCAACTGATCGATCCTGCCCTGGCAGCGGTGGCCCGCCTGGGCCCCCTGCTGGCGAATCTGGGGGATCTGCCTGAAGGCGAACGGCAGCATGAACAGCCCCCATTACCCGGGTCACTCCGTCGCATCTGCGTGACCGGGTGTGCCAGGAGCTTTGCCCGGGCCGCCACCCGCTGGCTGGGCGAGGAACCCCAGGTCGAGCAGGTCGAGCTTTCTGAGCAGCTCGACCTCACTCGGCAGTCGGCCTGCGGCTTCTAGGATCACGCCACGACGGAGGGTGTGTGGCCACGGTTGCAGAGCTGCTTCAGCCGGTCGAGGCCGACCTCGATGCACTGCTGGCTGATCTGCGCAGCCTCATCGGTGCGGGCCATCCGATCCTGCAGGCCGCAGCCGAACACCTGTTCGCGGCGGGGGGCAAACGCATCCGACCGGGCATCGTGCTGCTGCTGTCGCGGGCGATCAGCCCAGCTGGCGAGCTGGGCCAGCGTCACCGCCGCCTGGCCGAGATCACCGAGATGATCCACACGGCCTCGCTCGTTCATGATGACGTGGTCGACGAAGCGTCCACCCGCCGTGGGGTTGCCACGGTGCACAGCCGCTTCAACCACAGGGTCGCCGTGCTGGCGGGTGATTTTCTGTTTGCCCAGGCCAGCTGGCACCTGGCCAATCTCGACGATCTCGAGGTCGTCAAGCTGCTCAGCCGCGTGATCATGGACCTCGCCGACGGCGAGGTCAAACAGGGCCTGTTCCGCTACGACACAGGGCAGACCTTCGAGACCTATCTCGAGAAGAGCTACTGCAAAACTGCCTCCTTGATCGCCAACAGCGCTAGGGCCGCAGGGGTTTTGTCAGAACTACCAGCCCCGCGGCTTGATGAGCTCTACCGGTTCGGCCGGCAGCTGGGGCTCGCGTTCCAGGTGGTCGACGACATTCTTGACTTCACCGGCGACGACGAACAGCTGGGCAAGCCGGCGGCCAGTGATCTGGCCTCCGGCTACCTCACCGCCCCTGCGCTTTATGCCCTGGAAGAGCGACCCACCCTGGCGGGTCTGATCGAGCGTGAGTTCAGCCAGGACGGCGACCTCGAACAGGCGCTAGAGCTGGTCCGCGGCTGCGAGGCAATCCCGCGGTCCCGTGCCCTGGCCGAGGGATTTTCGCGAGAAGCCAGCGAAGCACTCAGTTGGCTGCCCGCCTCCGAGGCCAGCCGCGCGCTCAGAGCCCTGCCCGAGTTTGTGCTCAGCCGGCTCTACTGAGTCCTGAATCGAGGTCTGAGGCGGTTCCCCCAGAACCCCGAGCTCAGAACCGAGCGTTCACCCCAGGGTCACGGCCTCCAGGCTCTGGAGCAGCTCACAGCCCTCGGGCAACTGCTGCAGCACGATCCGGGTGATCGGGTCGTCCTGGGGAAGCAGCACATGCACGCGGCAGCCGGCACCGCTGGCTGAGCGGGCACCGGCGGGAGAATCTTCAAAGGCCCAGCAATCGCTGGCCGCAACCCCCAGACGCCGCGCCGCCAGCAGATAGGGATCGGGCTCGGGCTTGCCTGCCGCCAGCTCGGGATCATCGCCATGGACGCGGCTGGTGATGGCCGCAAGCCACGGATGGGGTGCCGCCTTAAGGGCAACCGCTGCGCGGCTGCTGCTGGTCACCAGGGCCATGGGCACCTCAGCCTGCACCAGGGTTTCCACGAGCTGACGGGCCCCGGGCATGGGCCGTGCCGCGGGCATCAGGGCATCGGCGATCGGTTGGCGCACCGCCAGCAACGCCGCCACCGAGGGAGCCACCACACCCGCCTCGCGCATCCAGGCGATCACCTGCTGGGCGCACTCGAGCCGCCGCCGGCCACGCAGCGCCAGCAACCGGCCCGCCGCCAGCTCAAGGCCGAAGTGGGCCGCAGCCGCCTGCCACGCGCGGGCATGCAGGGGCTCGGTGTCGAGCAGCAGGCCGTCGAGATCAAACAGGCAGGCGGAGGGGGGACGCATCGGCCCATCCTCTCAGCGGACGCACCGGGCGGACAGTTGAACATGCGTGTCACTGGCAGGCCGTGGTTCGGCGCCACTGGCTTGAATGCCTGCCAGTGCCAGCGGTGGGCTCCGTGACTCAGACCACGATCGAATCGGTGCTGCAGGAACAGCGGCTGTTTGCCCCCCCCGCTGCGCTGGCGGCCGGCGCCCGCATCGGATCACTGGAGGCCTACAGGGCCCTGTGCGCCAGGGCCGAGGCCGACCCCGACGGCTTCTGGGGTGACCTGGCCCGCAGCGAACTGCATTGGTTTGAGCCGTTTGACACGGTGCTCGACTGGAGCAACCCGCCCTTTGCCCGCTGGTTCGAGGGCGGCACCACCAACCTGAGCTTCAACTGCCTCGACCGGCACCTGGACGGCCCCCGGGCCGACAAGATCGCCCTGATCTGGGAGGGGGAACCCGGCGACACCCGCACCTTCAGCTACCGCCAGCTGCACGCCGAGGTCTGCAAGGCCGCCAACGCGCTCAAGGCCCTGGGCATCGGCAAGGGGGACCTGGTGGCCCTGTACATGCCGATGATCCCTGAGGCGGCGATTGCCATGCTCGCCTGCGCCCGCATCGGCGCACCCCACTCGGTGGTGTTCGGCGGCTTCTCAGCAGACGCCCTGCGGGACCGGTTGCTTGACGGGCAGGCCAAGGCGGTGATCACCGCCGACGGCGGCTTCCGCAAGGACCAGCCGGTGGCGCTCAAACCCGCGGTCGACGAGGCCCTTGCGGGCAACGGCGGTGCCCCCAGCGTCGACCACGTGCTGGTGGTGCGGCGCATCGACAACGGCTGCGCCATGAGCGCCGGCCGCGACCACTGGTGGCACGAGCTGGTCGAGGGCCAACGCGCGGACTGCCCGGCCGAGCCCATGGCCAGCGAAGACCGCCTGTTTGTGCTCTACACCTCAGGCTCCACCGGCAAACCCAAGGGGGTGGTGCACACCACCGCGGGTTACAACCTCTGGGCCCACCTCACCTTCCAGTGGATCTTCGACATCCGCGAGGACGACATCCACTGGTGCACCGCCGATGTGGGCTGGATCACCGGCCACAGCTACATCGTCTACGGACCGTTGTCGAACGGTGCCACCACGGTCATGTACGAGGGGGCGCCGCGGCCCAGCAAACCGGGGGCCTTCTGGGAGGTGATCCAGAAGCACCGCTGCACGATCTTCTACACGGCACCAACGGCAATTCGGGCCTTCATGAAGGGCGGCCGCGGCGTGCCCGACCAGTACGACATGGGCAGCCTGCGGATCCTGGGCACCGTGGGTGAGCCGATCAATCCCGAGGCCTGGATGTGGTACCGCGAGGTGATCGGAGGCGACCGCTGCCCGGTCGTCGACACCTGGTGGCAGACCGAGACGGGCGGGGTGATGATCAGCCCGCTGCCGGGGGCAACCCCCACCAAGCCGGGGTCGTGCACCCTGCCCCTGCCCGGCATCGCCGCCGACATCGTCGACAAAACCGGTCACTCCCAGGGACCTGACCAGGGCGGCTACCTGGCCGTGCGCCGACCCTGGCCCGGAATGATGCGCACGGTGCACGGAGACCCCGAACGCTTCCGCAAGAGCTACTGGGAAGAGGTGCGCCCCGCCGATGGCTCCTACCTGTACTTTGCCGGCGACGGCGCCCGCCGCGACGCCGACGGCTACTTCTGGGTGATGGGCCGGGTCGATGACGTCATCAACGTCTCGGGCCACCGCCTGGGCACCATGGAGATCGAGAGCGCCCTGGTGAGCCATCCTGCCGTGGCTGAAGCGGCCGTGGTGGGCCGCCCCGATGCGCTCAAGGGCGAAGGCATCGTCGCCTTCGTCACCCTGGAGACCGGTCGCACGGGCGACAACGCGCTGGTCAACGACCTGCGCGGGCATGTGGGCAAGGAGATCGGGCCGATCGCCAAACCCGATGAGATCCGCTTCAGCGACGCCCTGCCCAAGACCCGCAGCGGCAAGATCATGCGCCGGATCCTGCGGGCCCTGGCGGCCGGCGAGGCCGTGAGCGGCGACACCAGCACCCTCGAGGATCGCTCGGTGCTCGACGCCCTTCGCCAGTGAGCGTGAGCTGATGCCCTGGAGCCATCGCAGGATCCTGCTGACCATCGTGGGCCTGGGCCTGGCGCTGCGCCTGGCCATCGCCGCGATCCTGCCGCCCGGCTACGACGAGAGCTACTACCTCTTCTATGGCCAGAACCTGGCCCTGAGCTACTTCGACCATCCGCTGGCGGTGGGTCTGTGGGCGGCAGCCGGTGGGACCATCGGACGGCTCATGCCCGCACACCCCGCCCTGGCCCTGCGGCTGCCGGGGCTGCTGAGCTACTGCCTGGCCCAGCTGCTGCTAGCCGAGGCCACACGCCAGTGGTTCGGCCGTCGCGCCGCCCTGCTGAGCGCCGCGCTGGCCAGCCTTGCGCCGCTGCTGTTCGCCTGCGGCGGCCTGCTGCTGCTGCCCGACAGCCCCCTGGTGCTGCTGCTCAGCCTGCTGCTGTGGTGGCTGTCACGCCATCCGCTCAACGCTGCACGCAGCCCCCGCGAATCGCTGCTGTTCGGCCTGATTCTGGGGTTGCTGAGCCTCTGCAAATACCACGCGCTGCTGGTGATCCTGACCCTGGTGACAGCCCGCCTGGTCGACACACTGCAGCGGCGGCGCCTGCGGGTCGGCGACACGGCCCTGGTGCTGGCAGGTTGGTTGGCGACCAGCTGGCCGCTGTGGCTGTGGAATCTGCAGAACGGTTGGCTGTCGTTCGCCTTCCACAGCGGCCGCACCAACGCAGCCGCCGGTTTCCGCTGGGAGGGGCCGCCGCTGTTTCTGCTGAGTCAACTGGCCCTGCTGTTTCCCAGCATCGGTGTGCTGCTGCTGCTGGCCCTGCTACGGCCGGCCCCGGCCAGCAGAGACCAGGCCCTTGAAGGCACCCGGCTGCTGCGGCTGCTGGCGATTCCGCAGCTGCTGCTGTTTCTCGTGCTTTCGGGCCGTATGCAGGTGCTCTCGAGCTGGTTGGTGCCTGCCTGGTGGCTGCTGCTGCCCCTGGCCGCGGCTGTGCTGGCCCAGCCCGGGGTGTGGCGACGGCTGTGGCTGCGACTGCTCGCGCTGCTCAGTGCCGCCGCCGTGGTGCTGCTGAGCCTGGTTGCCGCCGCCCACGTGCGCTGGGGCATTGCCGCTGCCCTTGTGCCCCCCGCCGTGGACACCTCGGGTCAGTTGCTCGATCCCATGCAGCTCCGCCGCAGCCTCAGGCAGCATCCGGCGATCTGGAGGGCGCTGAACCAGGCCCAGGTGATCGGCTCCAACCGTTATGAACTGCCGGGGTTCCTGGCGCTGGCCCTGCAGGGCTACAGCCAGGCCCGGTTCAGCTGCTTCGCAGCCGACTGCCGCGGGTTCGAACAATGGCGCCACCGCCTGGATCCGGCGGCGCGCCGGGGCGTGCTGTTTGCGGTGGTGGGCGACTACACACCGATCGCTGCCCTGGCCCGCAGCGGCCGTGACCAGCCCTGGCGCTTCGGCCCGCTCACGCCCCTGGGCCAGGTGCAGGTGAAGCGAAGCGGCATCACGACCACCTCGCTCGAGTTCTACAGCTTTGATCCGTCACGGGTCACACGGGCCGAGCCCATCAATCGCGCCCAGCCCAGCGGTTGATCAGACCGGCGAGGTGGGTGATCCGCCTGCCGCGCGCCGGATCATCGGCCCAGCTGCCGAGCAGCTGGCGCCGCAGGCCGCCACTGGCCGGGCTCAGGTGATCGCCGGGCAGCTCCACCAGCTCCGAGCGGTCGTCAGTCCTGCTGCGCAGGCTGTCGAGCAGGCGGGCACCTTGGTCGATGCGATCGGCGGTAAAGCGCACCAGCAGGTTGCGGGGCTGGACATAGGCCTGCTGCACCTGAATCAGGGTGGCCGCCGGCGAAGGGCTGAATTCACTGCGAAAACCGAATTGCTGCCCCATTTCTGCCAACAGGGGCACGGAGCGCTCGGCCGAGAAGTTGTTGAAGCTGAGGGCCACCAGGGCGCTGGCACGGCCGCCGTCGGGGGCCAGCAGGTGCAGCTTGCAGCCAAGGCTGTGGCCCAGCCGCAGCACCTGCGCAGGCTGGCCGAGCTGCTGATCCTGCTGCTGGCGCAGAGCTCGGAAGCAGCGCCAGGCCTGGTTGGCCTGCTGTTGATGGTCAAAGCCGGGCACGTAACTCCAGGCGTGGATCCACCAGCCCAGGTCGGCCAGGGCCTCGAGCAGGCGCCTGTAACTGAGCTGGGGACTGGCCGCCAGGTAGCTGCCGCCGATGAACTCGAGCACCGCGCGTCGGTGGGTCGGCGGCTGCCCGCCGGCCTGGGGCAGCTGGGATGGCGGGGCCAGCTGCCACAGCTCTCCGCTGCGGATCCAGCGCGGCATGGCTCAGTTGCCGCCGGCCCCGGCCTGCAGACGCTGCAGCGCCGCCAGGGCCTCGCGGCGATGCAGGGCACCATCGAGCAGGTTGTTGGTGATGTGGCGCACCACGCCCTCCGGATCGATCACATAGGTGACCCTTCCGGGCAGCAGGCCCAGCACCGAGGGCACACCGAAGGCCTTGCGCAGGGCATTGCCCCGGTCCACCAGCAGCGGAAACGGCAGGTTATGGCGCGCCACAAAGCGCAGATGGCTGGCGGCATCGTCGCCGCTCACCCCCCACACCTGGGCGCCAAGGGCCTGAAACGCACTCCAGCCATCACGAAAGGCACAGACCTCGGCGGTGCAGCCCGGGGTGTCGTCCTTGGGATAGAAAAACAGAACCAACCACTGGCCGCTGAGCTGGTCGGTGCGACGTTCGATACCCTGCTGGTCCTGGCAGACCACCGCAGGGGCCCGATCTCCGACAGCCAAGGCCATGGTCAATCCATCAGGGCCGCCACCCTAGACAGGGCTGAGACGATGGGGCGAGCCCGGCGGCGGTGCGGCATGAGCGATCCAACCAACCCCTGGCAGCAGAGCGATCTGCTCGGACTGCTGGCCGCACAAACGAGCCGGGCAGAGCCGCAGGAGCGAGCGCCCCAGCAGGACCGGCAGAGCAAGAGGGTTGAGGCCGACGAGGCAGCACCGGAACCAACGGGATCGGTCCCGAGCACGCTGCTGATCGTCGATACCGAAACCACGGCGCTCTCACCGTCCGACGGGGCCTGCATCGAGGTAGGGGCGATCCTGTTTGCGGTGCCTGAGCGGGCTGTGCTCAGCCAGCTGTCGTTTCTGTTGCCGTGCCAGGACAATCCCGCCGAGGCGATCAACCGGATCCCGGCAGCAGTGACCCGACTGGAGCAACCCCGGGCCGCGGCCCTGAGCTGCTTTGCCGCCATGGTGAACCAGTGCGATGCGGTGCTGGCCCACAACGCCGCCTTTGACCGCCAATGGTTTGCTGGGGGGGCGGCCGACCTGCCGCTGATCAACAAACCCTGGATCTGTTCGATGAGCGAGATGCGCTGGCCGGTCGATCGTCAGCTCAAGGCCAACCCCTCGGTGCGGGATCTGGCTCTGGCCTATGGCATTCCGGTCTGGGCCGCCCATCGGGCCCTGACCGACTGCACCTATCTGGCCCAGGTGCTGGAGCGCTGCGACGCTCTCGAAACATTGCTGTTGCAGGCCCTGGAACCGCGCAGCCTGTTTCGCGCCCAGCTCAGCTACGCCGAGCGGCACCGCGCCAAGGATGCGGGCTTCCGCTGGAACGATCCGGTGCGAGGGGCCTGGAGCAAACGGCTGAGCCAGCGTGAAGCCAGGGCGATGCCCTTTCCGGTGCAGGCCGTGGAGGACCTGCCAGCCTCCGCCTGATCGGCCCGGCGTTGCTCCCAATTCGGCGATCCGTGGCCAAGGTGAAAGGTGGTGAAGGGGGTAGCGATGGCCAGACGAGCGCTCCACCGGCAGCCGGTGGAGCCGCGGCAGCGACTTCGACGTTGGCAGGCCGTACGCACCTGGGCCCGGCTGATCCGTGAAGCGGAGTGCCTCTGGCACGTCGATGTGCGCACCCTGCACCGGCTGGCCGCCGAAGAGCTCGGACTGCTGCTGCACGAAGTGCCCGCGCCCCTGCGCCCCCGAGTGAACCGCTGGCTGCGCAGCTACGGGGTTGCCACACGGCTGGGGTGACCAGGATCGCGCCAGCACACAAGCGAACCACCATGAGACCCGCTCAAGCAGTTCAAATTTTCGTCAAAATTGAACAATGAAATAGCCAGATCAGGCCATCACAAACGAAACTTTAATCGCGCCACGATGCGATCAACGAGCATGAAATCAAACCGGTCGCGATGATCACTTCAACAATCATAAAATTCTACAGAAAGTCCATCACAAAAGCCGTAGATTTCTTCAAAAGGCGAACGATTGCATCCCTGTTCTTACTGTTTTTTGCAGGGATCAGTATTGCCGCAATTAACATGATACATTTGTCGTCTGAGCTGATCAATACACAAGCATTGCAGAGCTCATTTTTGTATGCAGACGCCCTACAGCAAGCGCGCACACTTTACAATGAGGCAGTCGTAGACAAACTAAAAAACGAAGCGTCGGTTAATATCGACTACAACCACTTTGGGCAGCCCAAGACAATTCCATTTCCAGCAACATTTTTAATCGAATTATCAGAGAGAATCAGCCAAGAAAACCTCGGCCTCTCTGTCAAACTCTTCAGTGACCACCCTTTCGCATCAAGAAAAAACCCCAATCGACGGGACCCATTTGAACGCGAGGCGTTGGCATTTCTAGTCAAAAATCCGGATCAGCCATACACCAAGATCATGAATGTGAATGGCAGAAAAGTTTTTCGGTACGCACAAGCCGAAATCATGAAGTCGAGTTGCGTCGCCTGCCACAATTCACATCCACAAAGCACCAAACGAGACTGGAAAGTTGGAGACGTTCGAGGTGGCTTGGAAATCACATCATCCATTGACTTTTTAGTTCAACAAAACAGGAAAGGCATTCTTTCCGGCGTGGCAATGATCTCAGGCCTCTTTGGTCTTGCGGGGATCGGAGTCTGGATTGTTTTCGACAGACTCAAGAAGGTCTCCGTTGAGCTGGAAGAGAAAGTCAAAATCCGAACGCAAGAGCTTTCACAGGCCAATGAATCGTTGAGCATAGAACAGGAGAAATCAAACAGTCTGCTTTTGAACATCCTGCCAAAACCCATTGTGGAGAGGCTTGAAGGGGGCGAAAAAAACATATCCGACGCCTTTGCAGGCGTCAGCATATTATTTGCTGACATCGTGAACTTTACGCCCCTATCGCAGCGCGTACAACCCGCAGAACTGGTTGAAATATTGAATCGTATTTTTTGCAAGTTCGACGATTTAAGCGCCAAGTATGGTCTCGAAAAAATCAAAACGATTGGTGATTGCTACATGGTTGCCAGCGGCCTGCCGGAAGCATGCCCTGATCACGCTTCGCGCATCGCTAGCATGGCTTTGAGCATGCAAGATGTGATCCGAACCATTGGAGCTGATCTCAACATTGATTTGGACATCCGCATCGGCATCAATTCCGGGCCTGTCGTTGCTGGTGTGATCGGCAAGAAAAAGTTTGTCTATGACCTTTGGGGCGATACCGTCAACGTGGCGTCACGCATGGAATCCCATGCCGTAAACGGATCAATTCAAGTCTCAGAGACGACCTATCAACTGCTCAAATCCAATTATCTATTCGAGCAACGAGGAATGATTGCCATCAAGGGGAAAGGTGAAATGAAAGCCTATATTCTTAAATCAAAGATCAATCCAATAAACTAATTCGTGGCAATTCAACAGTGGACCTGCAGCGCGCAACAGGTTGGCCTTACGGATCGCCTGCTGATCACAGGTTCTCACAAGGGCCTCTGGATTCCATCCATGGGCTAGCAACCATGCTGAGACTGGATTGGGGCAAGTCCAACCATGGATCAACGATGCGCCGATGGGGAGCCAACAAAAAAGCCGCTCCCGGGAGGAAGCGGCTCGATGGCTGAGGTTTCAGGCCCTGAATGGAATCGGAGCGGCGGGATTTGAACCCACGACCCCCACTACCCCAAAGTGGTGCGCTACCAAGCTGCGCTACGCCCCGGCAGACCGAAACTATCACAACAGGGCCAGCACACCGGCAAGGGCCAGCACCAAGCTGAACACCAAAAGCAGCAGGGCGCCGGCGTGCGTCAGACGGCGTGCGGTGGAGCGGCGGCGCAGGCGGGGCTCGGGCGTGTTGCCGGCCTCCCGACGCCGCCGGATCGCCTTGAGGAGCCGGGCTGAAAGACGATCCCGCGACAGGGCGCCATAGCCCGGCACATGCAGCTGGCTGGCCAGCAACCGCAGCTCAGCCAGGCTCATCGCCGCCAGCTTGAGTTCGGGCAGCCGTCGCCAGGCACCGCTGGGGCCCGGCAGGGGGGCGGCCGTGGTGCCCTTGATCAACCCCTGCATGGCCCCGCTGGCCATCCATTCAGGGATCAGCACCACCAGCACCGCCAGCAGCCCATAGAGCTCCACCAGCCCTCGGGGCAACGGGTGCAGGGGTCGGTTCGGCTCGCGAACGCTTGGTCGATCCTCCGGCGGGGGCGGCGACAGTGTCGGCATCCGGGTCGGGCTCACAAACTGCGCTCAGGTGAGTCTGATCCGGCCAGCAGATCAGCAGGGAACACCGCAACAGGCTGTCGCTGGGTGGGAAGCTGGCGCCATTGCAAGGGGGGCTCGCCCGGGGCCAGCCGCACGCTCCAGAAAGCCAGCGCAAAGCAGATCCCGACAGTGGCCAGAATCGCGATCAACACGACGCGGTCGGGCAGGGGAGTCATCAGACGCTCTCGGTGCGCATGCAGCTGGTGCGGTTCGGCAGCTGCTCCAGGATCAACTGGTCTCCCCTGAGGATCAAGGTCATCACCTCATTCCGGTAAACCAAGCCCAGAATCGGTTCCTGGCCGGGCGTGCTCTGCTGGGAACGAAACAGCGTGGTGCGGTAGCGGCCGGCAATCAGCGAAGCCTGGGCATCGTTACGCTCAACGACCACCTGGGCCCGATCCGAACAGAGGTAGGTCTCCTTGATGGCGTAGTCCTCCCACCAGGGCGACCCCATGGCCAGCGTCAGACCAGCCCACATGGCCAGAGCTGCCCCCATGGCGACGGTCACATCACAGCGATGGGTTCATTGTCACCCCGCAACACGCAATGGGGAATGCTCCAGTCGAAGGCCTGCCACACCCTGGGGTCGAGGCGGAACGCCGACCCTGAAAACGGCTCCAGCCGCACACCGCTGGGCTGGGCCGAGCAGTAAGGCCTGCTGCCGGGCTTGGCCAGGTACTGCTGGTGGTACGGCTCGGCCCAATGGAACGTCACCCCCTGGGCGATTTCGGTGGTGATGGGACCAAACCCTGCCGCACTCAACTGGCGTTGGTACTGCTCGCGGCTCGCCAGGGCCAGGGCCAACAGGGCAGGATCCGCCACAAACACGCAGGAGCGGTACTGACTGCCGCGGTCGTTGCCCTGGCGATCGCCCTGGGTGGGGTCATGACATTCCCAGAACAGCTTCAGCAGATCACTGAAATGGATCCGGCTGCCATCCCAGACCACGCGCACCACCTCGGCATGGCCGCTGCGACCACTGCAGACCTGCTCGTAGGTGGGGTTGGCGGTCTGACCGCCGGCGTAGCCGACCGCCGTGGTGACGACACCCGGCAGGCGCCAGAAGCCTTTTTCGGCGCCCCAGAAACAGCCGCAGCCGAACAGAGCTTCGCCCTGCCCGGTCGCCGGGCCCGCCGTGATCGGGGTCCCCAGCAGCACATGACGCTGTTCGTCAGCCGGAGAGCCTGCGGGGTTGCGGTTGGAGCCGAAGCCGAACACGGCATCATCTGTCAGAGGGCCACGAAGCTAGGCAAGACCAAGCGCTGACTGCAACGGCTCCAGACCACCCAGATTGGGAATGGCTGCACTAAAAGAGTGTCATTTTCACTGTCTTCATCAAGGTCTTCATCAAGAGTCGCTGCACTCACTTGCAAAACATTGATGTCTTTGTTGTGACTCACGAAGTTGTGACTCACGAAGTTGTGACTCGCGAAGTTGTGAATCACGAACTTGCTGACGAACAACTGCGCGCCGTTTGTCCGCCCTTGATCACGAATGTCGGATTGTTGACGGTTGTGAGGTTGGGGTCGTCTCAAGCGATTTCACTGCCGCCCTTGCTGTAGGTCCACTCAGCGCTCGGCGGGCACAAGGGCGATGTGGTTGAGCAGCGTCGTGGTGAAAGCGAACAGCAGAAACGGCAGCGACAGCACCAAGATCAGGCCCACACCAACCAGGGCGAACAGGGGCCGGCTGGCGCCCATCAGAGCCAGGCCCGCCGCCAGGCTCACGAAGATCACGGCCATCCAGATCAGAATCTGGGCATAGATGTCGCCGAAGGTGAGCGTGCAGCGCAGCTGATAGGGCTGGCCGCGAAGCTGCTGATCATCGGGGGCTGACGGGGCCATGGCCTGGTACCGGAGACAGCGGACTGTCACCACATAAGCCATGACGGCGGCATCTGTCCGCCCAGCGCAACACTCCGTTCAGAGCGGGGAGCAACCCTGGGGCGGATCAGCCCACCCCCGCAACACCCTGCAGCTGCTGATCGACCTGCTGGCGCTCCCACAGACGGCGGTAGGTGCCATCAACAGCCACCAGGTCCTGGTGGCGTCCCTGCTGCACAAGCCGTCCGTTGTCGAGCACCAGCACCCGATCGGCGGCAGCCGCGGCCGAAAGCTGGTGGCTGATCATCAGCACCGTGCGCCCCCGCTGGCTGCGTACCGAAGCCAGGATGCCCGCTGCCGTGGTGTTGTCGACGCTCGCCAGGGCATCGTCGAGCACCAGCAGCGGCGCCTGCAGCAACAGGGCACGGCCCAGGGCCGTGCGCTGGCGCTGGCCGCCGCTCAGGGTGATGCCACGCTCGCCGACCAGGGTCTGATAGCCATCGGGGAACCCCTTGATGTCGGCCGCGAGCCGGGCCTGGGTCGCCACCGATTCGACCTGCTCGAGCAAAGCCTCGGGATCGCCGTAGCGAAGGTTGTCGGCCAGGGTGGCCGTGAACAGATAGCCCTCCTGGGGCACCAGCGCCACCTGGCTGCGCAGGTCCTCGAGCCGCAGGGCTGTGGCATCGACCCCATCGATGAACAACTGGCCGGCTCCGATCTCGACCATGCGGCCGAAGGCGCGGGCCAGGGTGGTTTTGCCACACCCGACCGGACCCACCACAGCCACCAGTTCGCCCGGCTCCAGGACAAAGCTGACACCCGCCAGTGCAGGCCGGCTGGTCCCTGGATAGTGCACCGTGAGACCACGGGCCTCGACCCGCCCACGGCGCGGGGCCGCCGCCGCGACAGGCTGGGCAGGCGACTGGATGCGCGGCACCCGGGAGAGCAGATCCTCGACTCGCTCGAGGCTGACCTGACCGGTCTGAAACGTGTTGAGGGTGAAGCCCAGCAGCGCCGTCGGAAACACCAGCCTCTCGACGTAGAGGATCAACGCCACCAGGTCGCCGATCGAGAGCCGGCCGCTGGCCAGCTGACCACTGCCGAGCGCCAGCAGCAACAGCAGGCTCAGCGATGAAATGCCCTCGAGCAACGGAAACAGGGTGCTGCGGGTGCGCGCCAGATTCAGGGCAGCATTGCGGTAGATGCGGTTTCGCCCGGCAAAGGCGGCCTGTTCGGTCACCTCCTGGCCGTAAATCTTGATGGCGCTGATGCCGCTGAGGTCTTCCTGCACCAGATCGCTGAGATCGGCGAGGGCCTCCTGCTGGCGCCGCTGCTGGCGCATCATGCGGCCGCCGAACAGGCGCACCACCATCAGCATCAGCGGGTAGAGGGCCACCGCCGCCAGGCTCAGCCACGGGTCGATGCTCAGCATGGCCGGCAGGGTGAGGCCGTAGGCCAGCACCGTGTTGGTGAGGCTGAGCACGGCGAAGCCCAGCAGCCTGCGCACGTTCTCGACATCGCTGGTGGCGCGGCTGATCACCTCGCCGCTGCCGGTGGTCTGCACCCAGCCTGGTTCCTGGCGCAGCAGATGGTCGAAGATCCGCTGCTTGAGATCGGCCTCCACCTGGCGACCGACCCCGAACACCAACATGCGGGAGTACAGACGCACCCCCCCCATGAGCGTGGCCAGCGCCACGATCAAGAGGGCCTGATGCAGCACGTCGGCCAGGGCGAAGCCGTCCTGCAGGTCATCCACCACCCGGCGGACCAGCAGGGGGATGGTGACGCTGAGGAGGTTGACCACCACCAGCGCTGCCATGCCCAGCAGCACCACGCGGCGGTGGGGCCGTAGGTAACGAAGGATCAGAGCCAGCCGCGGAGCAGCCATCAGCGACGTCGGGGCGGCAGAGTCATGGCCAACCTAAAGACCGGTGGCCGGCAACATGAGCAGCGGCGAGCAGACCCATCCACTTCATGCCGCCGATCGGCAGACGGTGGATCGCCTGCTGGCCGCCCAGCAACCCACGGATGCCGACCTGGTCGATGCCGCACGGCTGCTGATGCGCTACCAGGGCTTCCCCGGAGCCCGGGACCTGCAGGACGACCTGGCCAAAATTTTGCAGTTGTGGCAGCTGACGCGGGACGAGCTGCACCGCCGCACCCGGGCGATCTGGGCCACCGGGTTCAGACCTGCGCCTGACGGAGCCGACGCCGTGGGTTCGGGGTTTGACACCACGGATCAGGACAACGTTTGACGGCGGTCCGGCGCACCGCAGCCTCTGCCCCCTCGCCAAGAGCACCCTTTTCAGGTGATAGTGGAAGGGTCCCCATCACCCAGCCCGGCGTGCCCTGCACCCGGGCTTTTTTCTGGCCGATCAGCCGCACACCGCCCCTATCCGCCATGCCGACAGCGCCAGTCCGACCTGCCTTGCTGGAGACGCTGCTGCAGGGGCAGGACCTCAATGCCCAGGAGGCTGCAGACCTCATGCAGGGGTGGCTGGAGGGCACGATCGACCCCGTGGTGACCGGCGCCCTGCTGGCCGGCCTGCGGGCCAAGGGGGTCAACGGTGAAGAGTTGGCGGCCATGGCAACGGTGCTGCGGCAGGCCTGCAGCCTGCCGGCCCCGCGGCCCGCACTGCCGTTGGTCGACACCTGCGGCACGGGCGGAGCCAGCGTCGAACGCGGTCAGGAGAGCTTCAACATCTCGACCGCGGTCGCCTTCACGGCCGCGGCCTGCGGTGTGACGGTCGCCAAGCACGGTAACCGCAGCGCCAGCGGAAGGGTCGGATCGGCCGATGTGCTTGAGGCCCTGGGCATCGACCTGGCGGCTCAGCCGGCGACCGCCCTGGAAGCCCTTGGCCAGGTCGGGGTGACCTTTCTGTTTGCCCCGGGCTGGCATCCATCGCTGGCGGGGGTGGCACCGCTGCGCAAGGCCCTGGGGATTCGCACCGTGTTCAACCTGCTGGGTCCGCTGGTCAACCCGCTTCAGCCCGAAGCCCACGTGCTGGGGGTGGCCCGCCGCGATCTGCTCGATCCGATGGCTGATGCCCTGCGCCGCCTCGACATGACCAGGGCCGTGGTGGTGCATGGGCACGGCGGGCTCGACGAAGCCACCCTCTCGGGCCCGAGCGAACTGCGGGTGCTGCAGAACGGCACCATCGAGGAGACCTGGCTGGATCCCGCCGTGCTGGGCTTGACACCGGCACCGCTGAGCGCCATCGCCGGGGGCGATCTGGCGGTCAATCGAGCCATTCTTGAAGCGGTGCTGCAGGGGCGTGCCCCTGACCCCCACCGTGACGTGGTGGCCCTCAACACGGCGCTGGTGCTGTGGGTGGCCGGGCGCTGTGATCGCTTTGCCGACGGTATCGCCGTCGCCCGAGACGCGCTCGCCGCCGGCACCCCCTGGCAGCGACTTGAGGCCCTGCGGGATGGGCTGCGCAGCGGCGCTGAAGGATGATCAGGATTGATCCCTCGCCCAGACCCTTGAGCCAGCCCAGCACCATGGCGCCCGATCAAGCAGGCGAGGCCCTGCTGGTCCTGGCTGACGGCACGGTGCTGCGGGGTCGGGGGTTCGGTGCCACCGGTACCAGCATCGGCGAGGTGGTGTTCAACACCGGCATGACCGGCTACCAGGAGGTGATCACCGACCCCAGCTATGCCGGGCAGCTGGTCACCTTCACCTACCCCGAACTGGGCAACACCGGTGTCAACCAGCACGACCAGGAGGCCGACCGCCCCCATGCCCGCGGCGTGATCGCCCGGCAGCTGGCACCGGCCTGCAGCAGCTGGCGGGCCGAGAGCCCTCTTGAAACCTGGCTCGAGTCCCATGGGGTCGTGGGTATCTGTGGTGTCGACACCCGAGCCCTGGTGCGCCACCTGCGCGAGGGCGGCGCCATCAACGGTGCCATCAGCAACGACGGCACCGCGGCGGGCGAACTGCTGCAGCGCGTGCGTTCAGCCCCCGCGATGACGGGCCTGAACCTGGCCGCCCAGGTCAGCACCACCACCCCCTACAGCTGGAACCGGACCTGTGGCGCGGGCTTTGATGTGCGCAGCCAGCCCTCGCCAGCTCAGCCCTACCGGGTGGTGGCGATCGATTTCGGGATCAAGCGCGCCATCCTGGAGCGGCTGGTGGCCCATGGCGCCCAGGTGCAGGTGCTGCCGGCAACAGCCAGCCTCGCTGACGTGCTGGCCCTGGAACCGGAGGGTGTGTTTCTATCGAACGGCCCTGGGGATCCGGCAGCCGTCAGTGGCGGCATCGCCCTGGCCCGGGGCCTGCTTGAGCAGCGCCAGCTGCCGATCTTCGGCATCTGCCTGGGCCACCAGATCCTAGGCCTCGCCCTGGGAGGCCGCACCTTCAAGCTGGGCTACGGCCACCGCGGCCTGAACCATCCATGCGGCAGCCCGGGCAGCGTCGAGATCACCAGTCAGAACCACGGCTTTGCCATCGACCCCGACTCGCTGCCGTCAGGAAAGGTGGACATCACCCATCAGAACCTGAACGACCGCACCGTTGCCGCCCTGGCCCTGCGCGATCAACCGGTCTTCGGGGTGCAATACCACCCCGAAGCCAGCCCAGGCCCCCATGATGCCGACCATCACTTCGCCCGCTTCACCGCCTTGATGGCCGCCCGACGTCGACCCTGACGGCAACGTGCGCCCACACTTTTGTTGCGAGCGCGACCAACCCGGTTTTGCTCCCTACACTTCGGCCGATCGGACATTGGGAGTCAGGAGCCATCACCGAGCTGCAGCGATTGACCGTCTCCCTGCGGGGTGGATTCGAGCAGCAGGCCCATTGCCAGCTGTTTCAGTTCACGGGGCAGCTGGATGCCTACTCAGACAAGCAATTCAGCGACTTCATCAGCGGCCATCGCAGCGTCACGCCCCAACCCCTGGTCATCGACCTGAGCAGGATCGACTTTCTCGACTCGTCGGGGTTGGGTGCCCTGGTGCAAGTGGCCAAGGACTGCAACACCAAGAAGTATCCCTTTGTGGTGGTGGGCAACGCACGCGTCGTCCAGACCGTGAAGCTGGTCCGGCTCGAGGACTTCCTGCACCTCCAGAGCGACCTCGACAGCGCCCTTGACCAATTTGCAGCCTGAGGCCTCGCCGCCGACCACATCTCCGTCGGGCCAGTGGTTGCAGGGGCTGCAGCCCAACCGTCCCGACAGCCCGCTGGGGCCCCTGCAACTGGCCTGGCTGGGCGATGCGGTCTGGGAGCTTCACCAACGCCTGCACCACTGCCAGGGACCCGGCCGCTCGGATGTGATGCACCGCGCCGTGGTCTCGGCCGTGCGGGCCGAAGCCCAGGCGACGCTGCTGCAGAGCCTCGAGCCCCTGCTGCAGTCGCAGGAGCGCGACCTGGTGCGCCGTGCCCGCAACCGGGCGGGCCAGGGACCACGACGCGGTGACGCCCAGAGCTACGGGCAGGCCACCGGATTCGAAGCCCTGCTGGGCTGGTTGTTCCTCCACGATCCCCCCCGGCTGGTCGAACTGCTAGATCACTTGAAGGAGAACGTCCCATAACCAGTCACCCCCCATCGCCATGAGCCCTCGTTTTCAACGCCGCCCGGAACGCCGGAGCGGCTCCGGGGCCTCCGGCCGTTCTGCCGACCGCAGCGGCGGTCGCTTTGCCGGCCCAGCGGGCGAGCGCGCCGGTGGTCGCCCGGCTGGCGGGGCCGCGCGGCGCTGGGGGGCCGCCAAATCGGAATGGCGTCCCCAGGGCGCCGAAGGCGAAGCCCGGGGCGAACGCCGCTCGCTGCCCGAGCGGCCCCGGCCCAGGCCAGGGGACCGCAGCGGCCAATGGCGCGGCCAGGACCGGGACCGCAACTCGGGCGGGGAGCGGCGCCCCTTTCAACGGCGCGACGAGCGCAGCGACCCCTTCGGGCGTTTTGAACCACGCCGTGAACCACGCCGTGAACCACGACGCGAGCTGGGACGGGAGCCAAGCCGTGAGGTGGGCCGCGACCCCCGTCGCGATGCGCGCCGCCACGACCGCGAGGAGCGCCAGCCCCAGGGCGAGGCCGAAAGCCTGGGTACGCCACCGCCCAGCGACCTGATCTGGGGCCGCCACCCGGCCCAGGCGGCCCTTGAGAGCGGCCGGCCGGTCCACCGCATCTGGTGCACCGCCGAACTGCGGCACACCCCGCGGTTTCTGCAGCTGCTGCGCGAAGCCAAGGCGTCAGGCGTGCTGGTCGAGGAGGTGACCTGGGCCCGGCTGGGACAGCTCACCAGCGGCGCGGTGCATCAGGGCATCGTGCTGCAGAGCGCCGCAGCCGACACCCTCGATCTTCCGAGCCTGATCGAAGGCTGCCGCCAGATCGGCGAACCACCGCTGCTGATGGCGATCGATGGCCTCACCGACCCCCACAACCTTGGGGCGATCGTGCGCAGCGCCGAAGCCCTCGGCGCCCATGGCATGGTGCTGCCCCAGCGCCGCTGCGCCGGGCTCACCGGCTCGGTGGCCAAGGTGGCGGCCGGAGCCCTGGAGCACCTTCCCGTGGCGCGGGTGGTGAACCTCAACCGCGCCCTCGACACCCTCAAGCAGGAGGGATACCGGGTGATCGGCCTGGCCGCCGAGGGCAATCTGACCCTGGAGGAAGCCGATCTCGATGGTCCCCTGGTGTTGGTGACCGGATCGGAGGGCGATGGCCTGTCGATGCTGACCCGTCGCAGCTGCGACCAGCTGGTGCGCATCCCCCTGCGGGGCAGCACCCCCAGTCTCAACGCGTCGGTGGCGACGGCCCTGCTGCTCTACGAAATCGCACGCCGCGGCTGGATGGGAGGGCTGCAAGGCCAGGCCCCTGCCCCCCGGATCCGGCGCCCCCAGCTGCCGGCCAGCCCGCAGGCAAACGATCAGACGACACCAGCGTCAAGCGCCAACGAGCCCCACGGCGAAGCCGAACCGCAGACCGTGCCGCCCATGGATCACGAGCCCGATGGGCAGGTTGGGCTCGAAGCTGATCCTGGGGCTGATCTTGGGGCCGAGCCCCTGGATCTGTCGCTTGATCAGCAGCCGGAGGTCCCCCGGGAGAGCGACGGTCCGGCCTTTGCCAGCGACATCAGTCTTTGATCACGGCACAATGGTGAACATCCCGCCATGCCGTTGATGAATCCCCTGTTGCAGCCCGTGCGCAGCTGCGCCAACGGCTTGGGGCTGGCCTGGTGGGCCAGGGTCGAGACCCGCTCACCCAACGTCACGTACTGGTTTGGCCCGTTTGTGCGGCGTCGCACCCTCGAAACCCAGCTGCCGGCCTTTCTGGCCGATCTCAGCTCCGAGGCCCCCGGCGACATGCACCACGAACTGCTGCGCACCCGCCGCGGCGAACCGTTCACCGAACCGGCCTGAAGCCCGGCTGATAGCGTCCATTCCAGTTGGAAGCCGGCTCGATGGGCATTGCCGCGTGGCGCGAGCAACTGCGTACTGGTGCGATCTCGGCCCGGGAACTCACCGACCATCACCTGGCTCGCATCGATGCCGTTGATGGCACGCTGCACGCCTATCTGGAGGTGACGACCGAGCGGGCCAGGGCCGATGCCGACCGCATCGATGCCGCCCGGGCCGCCGGCGAGACCCTGCCGCCCCTGGCCGGCATTCCCCTGGCGATCAAGGACAACCTCTGCACCAAAGGGATTGCCACCACCTGCTCCAGCCGCATGCTGGAGTCGTTTGTGCCGCCCTACGAATCGACGGTGACCGAGCGCCTGTGGCAGGCCGGTGCCGTGCTCCTCGGCAAAACGAATCTCGATGAGTTCGCCATGGGCAGCTCAACCGAGACCTCGGCCTTCGGCCCCAGCCGCAACCCCTGGAACCCCGCGCGTGTGCCGGGCGGCAGCTCAGGCGGCAGCGCCGCCGCCGTGGCCGCCGGCGAATGCATCGCCTCCCTGGGATCCGACACCGGCGGCTCGATCCGCCAGCCGGCCGCATTCTGCGGCGTGGTCGGCTTCAAACCCACCTATGGCCGCGTGAGCCGCTGGGGCCTGGTGGCCTTCGCCAGCTCACTCGACCAGGTGGGCCCGTTCAGCACCAGCGTGGCCGACAGTGCCGAACTCCTGCAGGTGATCGCTGGCGAAGACCCACGCGACAGCACCTGCCTCAAGGCACCTGTACCCGACTACCGGGCCGCCCTGGAGCGCCCCGTCAAAGGTCTCCGGGTCGGCCTGATCAAGGAATGCTTCGACCAGGAAGGCCTTGACCCCGCTGTCAGAACCGCGGTGTTGGCGGCGGCGACCCAGCTGGAGGCCCTGGGCTGCGAACTGGTGGAGGTGAGCTGCCCCCGCTTCAACACCGGCATCGCCACGTACTACGTGATCGCCCCATCGGAGGCGAGCGCCAACCTGGCTCGATACGACGGTGTCAAATACGGCTACCGGGCTGAGGGGGCTGACTCGCTGGCCGAGATGACAGCCCGCAGCCGCTCTGAAGGGTTCGGCGACGAGGTCAAGCGCCGCATTCTGATCGGCACCTACGCCCTTTCGGCCGGCTACGTCGACGCCTACTACAAGAAAGCCCAGCAGGTGAGGACCCTGATCCGCCGCGATTTTGACGCTGCCTTCGGCAGCGTCGATCTGCTGCTGACCCCGACCACACCCACCACGGCCTTTGCCTTTGGTGCCCATAGCGAAGACCCGCTGGCCATGTACCTGGCTGACCTGCTGACCATTCCCGCCAACCTGGCGGGCCTGCCGGCGATCAGCCTGCCCTGCGGCTTCGACCCCCAAGGGCTGCCGATCGGGCTGCAGCTGATCGGCAACGTGCTGGCCGAGGAACAGGTGCTGCAGCTGGCCCATCACTATGAGCAGGCCGCCCAGGTCATGGCGCGGCGCCCGGAGGCCGAGCTGGCCGTCTAACGGGAGGGCACACCAGATCTGGGGTCTCGCCCCTACACTGGGGCCCCGTCAGGCCGCTCTGTGGTGTTTGTCCCCCTGCACAACCACAGCGACTACAGCCTGCTGGACGGGGCCAGCCAGCTGCCGGCGATGGTGGAACGGGCGGTCGAGCTGGGCATGCCGGCCCTGGCCCTCACCGACCACGGCGTCATGTATGGCGCCATCGAACTGCTCAAGCTCTGCACCAGGGCCGGCATCAAGCCGATCATCGGCAACGAGATGTATGTCATCAACGGCGCCCTCGATGACCCCAACCCTCCCAAAAAGGAGCGTCGTTACCACCTGGTGGTGCTGGCCAAGAACGCGACCGGTTACCGCAACCTGGTCAAGCTCACCAGCATCAGCCATCTCAAGGGGATGCGGGGCCGCGGCATCTTTGCCCGCGCCTGCATCGACAAGGCCACCCTCAAGGCCCACAGCGAGGGGCTGATCATTGCCACCGCCTGCCTTGGCGGCGAAATCTCCCAGGCGATTCTGCGCGGCAGGCCCGAGGTGGCCCGCGAGGTGGCCCGCTGGTACCGGGAGGTGTTCGGCGGCGATTTCTATCTGGAGATCCAGGATCACGGCGGCATCGAGGACCGCATCGTCAACACCGAGATCGCCAGGATCGGCGGTGAGCTCGGCATCGAGCTGATCGCCACCAACGATGCCCACTACCTGAGCGTCGGTGATGTGGAGGCCCACGATGCCCTGCTGTGCGTGCTTACCGGCAAGCTGATCAGCGACGAGAAACGGCTCCGCTACACCGGCACCGAATACATCAAGAGCGAAGCGGAGATGCTGCAGCTCTTCGGCGATCACCTCGACGCAGACGTGATCGAACGGGCAGTCGCCAACACCGCACGGGTCGCCGACAAGGTCGAGGACTACGACATCCTCGGCCGCTATCAGATGCCGCGCTTTCCGATCCCGGATGGGTTCACGGCCCCGGGCTACCTGCGCCATGTCAGCGAAGAAGGCCTGCGCAGGCGGCTGGCACTGGCCGACGGTGAAGCCTTTGATGCCACCTACGGCGAACGGCTCGGCTTCGAACTCGAGGTGATGGAGCAGATGGGCTTCCCCACCTACTTCCTGGTGGTGTGGGACTACATCCGCTTCGCCCGTGACAACGGCATCCCGGTGGGTCCTGGCCGGGGCTCGGCCGCCGGGTCGCTGGTGGCCTATGCCCTGGGCATCACCAACATCGACCCGGTCACCAACGGCCTGCTGTTCGAGCGCTTCCTGAACCCCGAGCGCAAATCGATGCCTGATATTGACACTGACTTCTGCATCGCCCGCCGCGGTGAGGTGATCGACTACGTCACCCGCCGCTACGGAGACGACAAGGTCGCCCAGATCATCACCTTCAACCGCATGACGTCGAAGGCGGTGCTCAAGGACGTGGCCAGGGTGCTCGATATTCCCTATGGCGATGCCGACCGACTGGCCAAGCTGATCCCGGTGGTGCGCGGCAAACCCGCCAAGCTCAAGGAGATGATCGGCGACGAATCGCCGGCTCCCGAGTTTCGTGACAAGTATCAGAATGACCCCCAGGTGAAGCACTGGGTCGATCTGGCCATGCGCATCGAAGGCACCAACAAGACCTTCGGTGTGCATGCCGCTGGTGTGGTAATCGCCGCCGACCCACTCGATGAACTGGTGCCGTTGCAGCGCAACAACGATGGCCAGGTCATCACCCAGTACTTCATGGAGGACGTGGAATCGATGGGGCTGCTGAAGATGGACTTCCTCGGCCTCAAGAACCTGACGATGATCGACAAGACCATCGATCTGGTGGCCGAGAGCACCGGAGAAGCGGTGGATCCCGATGCCCTGCCCCTCGACGACCCCGAGACCTACGGCCTGCTGGCCCGCGGCGATCTGGAGGGCATCTTCCAGCTCGAATCCAGCGGCATGCGCCAGATCGTGCGCGACCTCAAACCCTCCTCCTTGGAGGACATCTCCTCGATCCTGGCCCTGTACCGGCCGGGCCCGCTCGATGCCGGTCTGATCCCCAAGTTCATCAACCGCAAGCACGGCCGCGAGGCGATCGATTTCGCCCACGAGAAGCTGCAGCCGATCCTCAAGGAGACCTACGGAATCATGGTCTACCAGGAGCAGATCATGAAGATTGCCCAGGATCTGGCGGGCTATTCCCTCGGCGAGGCCGACCTGCTGCGGCGGGCGATGGGCAAGAAGAAGAAGAGTGAAATGGAGAAGCACCAGAGCATGTTTGTCTCCGGTGCCAGTGAACGGGGCGTCGACCCCAGGCTCGCCGAATCGCTGTTTGAGCAGATGGTGCTGTTCGCCGAATACTGCTTCAACAAGAGCCACTCGACCGCCTACGGCGCGGTGACCTACCAGACGGCTTACCTCAAGGCCCATTACCCGGTGGCCTACATGGCCGCCCTGCTCACGGTCAATGCCGGCGACAGCGCCAAGGTGCAGCGTTACATCGCCAACTGCAATGCGATGGGCATTGAGGTGATGCCACCCGACATCAACGCCTCTGGCATCGACTTCACCCCGGTCGAGGGGCGCATCCTGTTCGGCCTTTCGGCGATTCGCAACCTGGGCGAGGGGGCCATTCGCCAGCTGCTCGAGAGCCGCCGTGCCGATGGTCCGTTCAGCTGCCTGGGCGAGCTGTGCGACCGGATCCCAGGCCAGCAACTCAACCGCCGCGCGCTGGAGGCCCTGATTCACTCGGGCGCTCTCGATGCGCTCGAGGCCAGGGCCAACCGGGCCCAGCTGATGGCCGACCTCGATCTTGTGCTGGACTGGGCCAGCTCAAGGGCCCGCGACCGGGCTAGCGGTCAGGGCAACCTGCTCGACCTGCTGGGTGGGGATGGCGTCGATGGAGCGTTGGCGCCGGCCAGCTCCGCCGCGACGGCGCCCAAGGCCGCTCCGGTAAGCGACTACCCCAGCAACGAAAAACTGCGGCTCGAGAAGGAGTTGGTGGGCTTTTACCTGTCGGACCACCCGCTCAAGCAGCTCAGCCGCCCCCTGCAGCTGCTCTCACCCCTGGCCCTAGCCGCCCTGGAGGAACAGGCCGACAAGGCCAAGGTGAGTGCGGTGGTCATGGTGAGCGAGATTCGCCAGGTCACCACCCGCAAGGGCGACCGCATGGCGGTGTTGCAGCTCGAAGACCTCAGCGGCAGCTGCGAGGCCGTGGTCTTTCCCAAGACCTACGCCCGCCTGAGCGACCATCTGCTGCCCGACACCCGGTTGCTGCTCTGGGCCTCGGTCGACCGTCGCGACGAGCGTGTGCAGCTGATCGTCGACGACTGCCGGGTGATCGACGAGCTCAAATTGTTGATGGTGGAGCTGCCGGCCGATGACGCCGCCGACATCACCATTCAGCATCGCCTGCGCGAATGCCTGCAGCGGCACCGCCCGGGTCTGGAGGACTCGGCCGCTACCAGGGTGCCGGTGGTGGCCCTGGTACGTGACAACGCCAGCCTGCGCTACGTGCGGCTG